>JBCCRC010000001.1:0-130992 GCA_039208375.1 Pseudomonadota bacterium
GGGCCTTTTCACATGAAACGCAGCGGTTATATTGTGCGCTCGACAGGTACAAGACCGCGGCCCGAAACGTAGTGCAGACACCTCTTTGGAAGCTTATGGCGGATCCCGAACCGCCCGACGGCGGTGATGGCGACGCCGGCGTTTTGCTTGAAAGCAAAACCCGCACGCAGCGCCCGCCGCTTTACAAGGTGCTTTTGCTGAACGACGATTTCACGCCGATGGAATTTGTGGTGCATGTTCTGGAGCGATTTTTTGGCATGACGCATGCGCAATCGTTTGAGCTTATGCTGACAGTGCACAAGAAGGGCGTGGCCGTCGTGGGGGTATTCAGCCACGAGATTGCGGAAACGAAAGTGAGCCAGGTGATGGATTTCGCGCGCCGCCACCAACACCCGCTTCAATGCACGATGGAACGGGAATAGGGCGTTCGCCCGGCCCCCTATGGCCACCTCTCGCCTCAGCCTAGCACTGAATGACGGCAAAATCGCCTTTTCAGGTGGCGCGCTTACGGTGTACGGCCCTACCCCCACCCATGATCTGAGTGCGCTGCCGGGTGGCTCGACCTGCCTTGTCCAGCGCCTGAAGCCCGATCACGATCAGCTCGCAGCGCAGGGGCATACGGTAGATGTGGCGCCGCCCGAAGGTACGGTGGATAGCCTGATCTTTCTGCCCCGCTCGAAATCGGAAGCGCGCGCCACGATTGCTGAGGCGCGGGAGCGATCTTCGGGCATCGTGGTGGTGGATGGGCAGAAGACGGAGGCAGTCGAAAGCATCTACCGCGAACTCAAGAAACGCCTTGCAGTAAGCCCTGCCTATTCAAAGCATCATGGCAAGGTTTTCGCTGTCACCGGGCGCGGTGATCTTTCGGGATGGGAAGATCCGGGCGATATTCACCTGCCTGGTGGGTTCGTCACGCGGGTCGGGGTTTTCTCGGCCGACGGCGTTGATGAGGGCTCGGCTCTGCTTGCACAGGTGATGCCCCGCACGCTCGGCGCCCGCGTGGCCGACTTCGGCGCTGGGTGGGGCTATCTTTCCCGCGCGGTGCTGTCGCGGGATGGCGTGGAAACGCTTGATCTTATCGAAGCCGATCACCGCGCGCTTGAATGCGCCCGGCGCAATGTTGATGACCCGCGCGCCGCGTTTCACTGGGCCGATGTGCGTGGGCTTGACGAGGGCGATCCCTACGATGCGGTGGTGATGAACCCGCCGTTTCACACCGGTCGTGCGGTTGACCCCGGCCTTGGTATTGCGTTCATCCATGCGGCGGCGGATCGGCTACGCCCCGGTGGGGCACTCTGGCTTGTGGCCAACCGCCACCTTCCTTACCACCAACCGCTCTCCGACCGGTTTGCCGAGCTTTCAGAAGTTGTGGCAGACCGATCTTTCGTTGTTTACCGAGCCGCGCGCCCGCGCCGGCGCATATGAGGGCAGCTATGTCATTCTCAATTGCAGGTAAGACGGCCGTTGTAACGGGGGCGGCGAACGGCGTTGGCCTTGCCATCGCCCGCCACTTTGCCGACCGCGACGCCAATGTCGTTTTCGCGGACATAGATGAAAAGAAGCTCATCGAAGAGGTGGGTAACGAGAATGCCGACGACAGCAATGTGCGATCCTTCGCAGGGGATCTTCGCCAAAAACTGACCATCGCCAACCTACTATCCGCCACGATCGATGCGTTTGACGGGGTTGATATTCTCGTAAATGCCAGCCGACAGATGATGACAGCGGATCCGCTCAACCCCGAAGATGATGCGGTGACGACGCTTCTTAACCAAAACCTGATTACCTCACTTCGCCTGTCGCAGCTGTTTGCGCGGCGCATGATCTCCCAGGCTGAGAAGGCCGAGCAAACCGAGGGGCCGGTGGGATCGATCATCAACCTATCCTCTATCGCGGCACAGCGCACGCGGCCTGAGCTTCTGGCCTATTCAGTGAGCTCGGCTGCGCTTGATCAGATGACCCGGTCATTGGCAGTGGCGCTGGCCCCGCATCGTATTCGCGTGAATGCCGTGGCGTTCGGTAGCGTGATGAGCGCGTCCTTGCAGGGCGCGCTGAAGGAAAACGGCGATATTCGCGATGAGATCATCGACAACACGCCGCTACACCGGATCGCGAGCGCGGGTGAATTGGCGGAAGTGGCGCAGTTCCTCGCCTCAGACGGATCGGGCTTTATGACGGGCCAGATTCTGACGGTTGATGGCGGGCGCACCCTCGTCGATGCGGTAGAGGCGGCGGCGCACTAGGCCGAAGGCTGCAGCGCCAGCGCCCAGCCCCGCCCTTAACACGGCGACTGGTTTAGCTTCATGCGATGAGCAGGCGCAATGCCTGGGTCCATAGACTCAGCGTGCTGAACGCACAGAAGATCGGCAACCGTGCGCCCGGATGAGCGGGGATTCCAGTCTCGTCATCCTAGATCGCGTCTTAGGTTGCTGCTTCACATGCAGCGATATCCCGCCGGGCGCGCACTTCCAGTTCCTGGCGCTTTTCAATCAGCGAGGCCAGCTTGCGCTCTTCCTCGGCAAGATCCAGTGCAACGGGGCGTTCGCGCGTATCAAAGTCCGTACCGGTGCAGAAGGCGAAGCTGCCCCGCCGCCCTGTGCAAACATTGAGGCCCACGCGCGGTTCCAGCTCCTCTTCTATCGCATATCCGCGGTCGATGTTGGCCTCTGTCTCGTCAATAAGCGCATTAACGACGCGCAAATCTTCGGTGGCATTCATCACGCAGCGCTCTTGCGGGCTCGCGCAGGCCACCAGCGTGGCGACCGCGACAAGGGGCAGGCTTCGAATCGAGAGTCGGCTCATGGCCGAGAGGCTAGCAGAGTGTCGCAGAGGGGCGAATGGGGTGCGGCGTCATATGGCAGGTGTTCCGTAAAACTGATAGCGAAGTGTCAGGGAAAAAGGACAGTGCACATGACGGAACAGTTTGACGATCGAAAGGCCCGTGCGTCGGCGTGGTTCCGCAGCCTTCGGGACGAGATTGTGGCCGCTTTCGAAGGCTTGGAAGACAGCCAGAAAACTGGGCCATTTTCTGACGCCGAACCCGGCCGTTTCGAGGTAAGCGAAACCCGGCGCACATCAGAAGACGGATCGGATGCGGGCGGCGGACTGATGAGCGTGATGCGCGGTGGCCGGCTCTTTGAAAAAGTGGGCGTAAACGTCTCTACCGTTTATGGCACGCTCGGCGAACGGGCGCAGCGTGCGATGGCCGCGCGGCCTGGGTTAGAGGCGATGGCGGAGGATCCGCGGTTTTGGGCCAGTGGCATCAGCCTTGTGGCACATATGCAAAACCCGCATACGCCCGCCGTTCATATGAACACGCGGATGTTCTGGACCCCCCAGGCATGGTGGTTTGGCGGCGGGTCGGATCTTAACCCCTGCATCGAGTACGATGAAGACACTTCGCATTTTCACAAAGTGCAGGAAGAGCACTGCGCGCCGCATTCGGAAGCCTATTACGCGAAGTTCAAGGCGTGGGCCGACGAGTATTTCTATGTGCCCCACCGCGGCCGGGCGCGGGGTGTGGGCGGCATTTTCTACGACGACCTCAACACTGGAAACTGGGATGCCGACTTTGCCTTCACGCAGGATGTGGGCCGTGCGTTTCTTAAGGCCTTCGTGCCGGTTACGGAGCGACGGCGCGATACCCCGTGGAGCGAGGCAGATAAGGAGGTGCAGCTTGTTCATCGCGGCCTCTACGCCGAATACAACCTCGTCTATGACCGGGGCACCAAGTTCGGCCTTGAAACCGGGCACGACGCAAATGCCGTGCTGATGAGCCTACCACCCTTGGCGAAGTGGATCTGAGATGACGGAACGCGGCCCCGGATTTGAAACATCGCTGCGCGCGGCGATCGACGGGAAGACGAAACCATTGGGGGCGCTCGGGCGGATCGAGGCCTTGGCGGAGCAGTTGGCCCGGCTGCAAGGAACGCTTGCGCCGCGCGCTGACCGGGTGCGCCACATCATCTTCGCGGCCGATCACGGTATCGCGGCCGCCGGTGTCTCGGCCTATCCGCAAGCGGTCACCCGCGAGATGGTTAAGAATTTCGTTGCAGGTGGCGCTGCGGCAAACGTGTTTGCCCGCCAGGTCGGGGCTGAGCTCGCCGTTGTCGACGCCGGTATGATTGCGCCTGTTGAAGCCGAAGGAGTGATTGACCGGCGTTTGGGGGCGGGAACCGCCAATTCGCTCAATGGCCCGGCGATGGTACCCGAGACAGTGACCGAAGCGCTTTCGCACGGTCGCGCCCTGGGGGCAGAGGGGGCGTTTGACCTTGTCTGCCTCGGCGAAATGGGAATTGGCAACACGTCGGCCGCTGCGCTTTTGTCTTCGAAGCTCACCGGCGTTGTGATTGCAGACCTTGTGGGCCGCGGCACCGGCTTGGATGATGCGGGGCTTGCCACGAAAGCCGCCGTTCTGGAGCAGGCCGCGGCGCGTACGCCTGCGCGGCTTGATGCGGCTGAAGCGTTGGCCGAATACGGCGGGTTCGAGATCGCAATGATGGCCGGGGCGATGCTCGGCGCGGCCGCGGCGGGCCGCTTGGTCATCGTCGATGGGTTCATCGCCACCGCCGCTGCGGCGGCCGCGCTGGAACTTGGGCCGGAACTGCGCGGCGCGTTCGTCTTCGCACATTGCTCCGAAGAGCCGGGCCATGCGCGCGTGTGCGCGGCGCTTGGTGTGACGCCGCTTCTCGACCTTGGCCTACGCCTTGGGGAAGGCACTGGGGCGCTTCTGGCAGTGCCGCTTGTGCGGGCGGCGGCGGCTATGCTGGACGAAATGGCCAGCTTTGAAAGCGCCGGGGTGAGCCGGGCGGAATGAAGGCGCGCCTCGCCGAAGAATGGATCATCTTCCTTCTTGCGGTGCAGTTTCTCACGCGTTTGCCCACACCTGCCGATCCCGGCTGGAACACAGAGCGCATGGCGGCCACACCGCGCTGGTATCCCGCCGTGGGCGCGCTTGTCGGCGCTCTATCGGCGGCGGTCTTCTGGCTTGCGTCGCTGGTTCTGCCTCCGCTTGCCGCCGTTTTGCTGGCGGTGGCCGCTGGGGTCGTGGCCACGGGTGCCCTTCACGAAGATGGGTTTGCCGATTGCTGCGATGGCCTGGGCGGCGCTGTGTCGCGCGAGCGGGCGCTGGAGATCATGCGCGACAGCCGGTTGGGGGCGTATGGTGCCTTAGGGCTCGGACTAATCATCGCCCTGAAGGTCGTCGCACTTGCCGGAACAGCGATGCCAGTAGTGCCCTTTGCCCTGATTGCCGGGCATGCCCTGAGCCGCGCGTCTGCCGTGGTTGTGATCGCAACAAGCACCTATGCGCGCGATGAGGGGGCGGGAAAGCCGGTGGCAAGCGCGTCCGGCAGCCTACCCGTGGCCCTTGGCGCTGCGGCTTTGGCGACGGTTCCCCTTGTGGTGACCGTACCCCCGGCCGGGGTGCTGGCCGGGTTTCTCGGCCTCGCGGCTGGCCATGTACTGATGCGCCGCGCATTCGAACGGCGGCTTGGCGGCTATACTGGTGATTGCCTCGGCGCCGTGCAGCAACTGAGCGAAGTAGGCTTCTACCTCGGCCTTCTTGCCGCGCTTTAACCGCCGCGCACCGTATCGATCATCAACTGCACATTTTCGGGGTCGGCATCGGGCGTGATCCCGTGGCCAAGGTTGAAGATGTGGGGGCCGCCGGAAAAAGCCTTCACGATGCGGCGGGACTCTTCCACGAGCGCGTCACCACCGGTGACCATGTGAGATGAGGCGAGATTGCCTTGAACACAGCCATCAACCTGCACATGCTCTGCTGCCCATTCCGGACTCACCGAGTTATCAAGTGCCACGCAATCGGCCCCGGTGGCCTGAGCAAAACCGATGTAACCTTCGCCCGCCTCGCGCGGGAACGCGATGATCGGCACATCGGGGTGCTTTGCCTTCAATGCCGCGATGATGCGCCGCGCCGGCGCAACGGCGAAATCCTCAAAATCAGCGCCTCTGAGCGAGCCCGCCCAACTGTCAAAAAGCTTCACGGTTTCCGCGCCCGCCTCGATCTGGGCCGACAGGTATTCGATGGTCGCGTCGGTCAACCGGTTCATCAAGTTCTCAAAGAGAGCCCGGTTCATGCCCTTGAGCGCATGGGCGGGGCCCTGATCTGGCGTGCCGCGCCCGGCAATCATGTAAGTGGCCACCGTCCACGGCGCCCCGGCAAAGCCGATGAGCGCGGTTTCCTCGGGGAGTTCGCGGGACAGGATGCGCAAGGTCTCATAAACGGGTGCAAGGTGGTCGTGGATATCCGCAGCGCCCTTCAGCTTGGCAAAATCAGCTTCCGTGCTGATCGTGCTAAGTCGCGGGCCTTCCCCAGTCACGAACCAGAGATCGGCCCCCAGCGCATCCGGAATCAGCAGGATATCGGCAAACAAAATGGCCGCGTCAAAGCCGTACCGGCGGATCGGTTGAAGCGTCACCTCCGCGGCTAGGTCGGAGTTGTAGCAGAGCGATAGAAAATCCCCGGCCTGGGCACGGGTGGCGCGGTACTCGGGTAGGTAGCGCCCGGCCTGGCGCATCATCCAGATCGGTGGAACTGCTTGCGCCTCACCGGCCAGCGCACGCATCAGTTTCTTCGGCTGCCCCATCGTTTTCCCCGCAGTTTCATTCCCTTAGGTGGTCGGCCCCCTGTGTCTAAATGTCAAGACAGCGCGTGTTGTCAGGCTTACGTGACGCAGGTAATCAGAACCCATGCCTTTGGATCTGCCCACCCCCGCCACACCCTTTCGCATCGGAACCCGGGGATCGCCCCTGGCCCTGGCGCAAGCCCATGAGACCCGCGCGCGGCTGATGGCGGCTTTCGCTTTGCCGGAAGCGGCATTTGAAATCGTGGTGATCAAGACGACGGGGGATAAGGTACTCGACCGGCCCTTGAAGGAGATCGGCGGCAAGGGCCTTTTCACCCGCGAGATCGAAGAAGACATGCTGGCGGGCAAGATCGATATTGCCGTGCACTCGATGAAAGACATGCCTGTGGCGCAGCCGGAGGGGCTCTTGCTTGAGACCTATTTGCCGCGGGAAGATGTGCGCGATGCGTTCGTTTCGCCGGCGGGGGGCACGCTTGAGGGGCTTGCCGCGGGAACCAAAGTGGGCACGTCCAGCCTGCGGCGGCGCGCTCAGCTACTTAACAAGCGGCCTGATCTGGAAGTCGTCGAATTTCGCGGCAATGTGCAGACGCGCCTCAAGAAGCTGGAAGACGGTGTGGCCCATTGCACGTTTCTGGCGATGGCGGGGCTCAACAGGTTGGGCATGGCCCATGTGGCGAGCGCCGCGATTGGGCCGGCCGAGATGCTGCCGGCAGTGGCGCAGGGGGCGATCGGGATCGAGCGCCGCGCGGATGACGCACGGGCTGCGGAGATGTTGGAAGCGATCCACGATACGCCAACGGGCACACGGCTTGCTGCAGAGCGCGCGTTTCTGGCGACCCTCGATGGATCCTGTGAAACCCCGATCGCAGGTTTGGCGGAGCTTGAGGGCGGGTCGATGCGGCTGCGCGGTGAGATCCTGAAAACCGATGGCAGTGCCGCGTTTTCCGACGAAGTGCAGGGTGCCGCAGAAGATGGTGCCGAGATGGGCCGTGCGCTCGCGCAGGATTTGCTTGCCCGAGCTGGCCCCAACTTCTTTGATTGGCGGTAAAGACCGTGTTCAGATCGCGGAGCTGTGGCCCTGCTTGTTCTCGGCATAGGTGTCGAGGAACCGTGCAATCATCCGCGTGAGCGGGCGCGCCTTTGGCAGAACTTCAATCCCGCAGCCGTCAAGCGACAGCATCTCGGGAAAAACGTCATCCACCCCATCCCACCGCGCGGCAAGATCGTGTTGGGGCACACCGAGTTCCTCGCCGAGTGCCTGAAAATCGATGCGAAACTCACACATAAGCTGATTGATCATCGCGGCGCGAATGCGGTCTTCCGTGTCCAGCACATGGCCGCGCACCGTGGCGAACTCGCCGGAGACAACGGTTTCGTGGTAACCCGATGTTGCCGGGTTGTTCTGAGCAAATCCCTGCGGAAACTGCGAGATGGAAGAGGCGCCAACCCCGAGCAGGACGTCGGCAGGATCGTCAGTATACCCTTGGAAGTTGCGCCTGAGACGCCCCTCGCGAAGGGCGGTTGCCAATCCGTCGCCTGGCCGGGCGAAGTGGTCAATCCCGATCTCTTCGTAGCCGTCCCACACGAACAGGCGCCGTGCGGTTTGGAAAAGCTCGAGCCGCTTTTCAGGCAGCGGCAAGGCTTCCGTCGGGATCATTGCTTGCCGGCGTGCCATCCAGGGCACGTGCGCGTATCCGTACAGCGCAACACGATCGGGTGCGAGCGATAGCACCTTTTGAACGCTGTCTGCGATTCGCGCATCGGTCTGGTGTGGCAGGCCATAGAGCACATCGATGTTGAGGCTGTCGACGCCGCGATCCCGCAGCGCATCAACAGCCCACTTGGTGGTTGCAAAGGTTTGCGGGCGGCCGATGGCCGATTGAATAGCGGGATGGAAATCCTGCACGCCGATCGATGCACGGCTCATCCCGGCTTCGGTGAGTGCATCGAGCCGCGGCTCGTCGATCTCATTGGGATCGATCTCAACCGAAAACTCGGCTCCCTCGGCGAAATCCGCGACGTTCGCTATTTCGGTCGCCAGTTCGGCGATTAGATCGGCCTCAAGCAGAGTTGGGGTGCCGCCTCCCCAATGAAGGCGGCCAAGGCGCACCCCCTGCGGCAAAATAGCCGCCACACTGCGAAGCTCGGCCTTAACCGCCTCGAGGTACGGCCGAACGGGGGCGCCTGTTGCGGTGCCCTGCGTGCGGCAGGCGCAGAACCAGCACAACCGCCGGCAAAAGGGAATGTGCACATAGAGTGAAATCGCACTGTTTTCAGGGATTGCGCGGATCCAACGCGCCGTTTCCACCGGGCCGATGACCCGGTTGAAGTGGTTGGCTGGCGGATAACTCGTATAACGCGGCACACGTGCGTCGAAGAGCCCCAGCCGTCGCAGTTGCGAGACACTATCCATGTTACGTAGCATTGACATATTGCCCGACGATGCCTTGATTTCGATCAACCCTTTGGAGGATGCGTGGTGCGGCACAGCGAGGTCGAACTCAAAGAATGTGCGGAGTGCCCGATCCGCCACCGCGCCGTATGTGCACGATGCGAAGAAGACGAACTCGATCTACTCGAAAGCATTAAGTACTATCGGAGCTATTCGGCAGGTCAGACGATGATCTGGGCTGGCGACCGTATGGATTTCGTCGCCTCCGTTGTGACGGGGGTCGCGACACTTTCACAAACGATGGAAGATGGGCGTACCCAGATGGTGGGCCTGCTCTTACCGTCTGATTTTATTGGCCGCCCGGGCCGGGAAATCGCGCCTTACAACGTGACTGCAGTGGCAGACATCACGGTGTGTTGTTTCCGCAAACGCCCGTTTGAGAACCTTCTTGTCACCACGCCGCATATTGGCCAGCGGCTTCTTGAGATGGCGCTGGACGAGCTTGATGCTGCGCGGGAATGGATGCTGCTTCTGGGCCGGAAGACGGCCCGCGAAAAGATCGCAAGCCTGATCGCGATCATCGCCCGGCGGGATGCGGAGCTGAAGGATTCCCTGCCGGAGGGCCGGCTCTGCGTCGACTTGCCGCTGACTCGTGAGGCTATGGCAGATTACCTGGGCCTGACTCTTGAAACGGTGAGCAGACAAATCTCAAGCCTAAAGCGCGAAAAGATCATCGTGTTGGAAGGCAAGCGGCGTGTGGTCATCCCCAACCTGCCGCTCTTGATGGAACAGACCGGGGATGACAGTGATGGCGGCCCGCTCGTATAGGCTGAACGTGCTCGCCTAGTGGGCCATTAGGACCGGCAGCGTCGCCATTTCCAGCATGTTGCGGGTGGCGCCACCAAGGATCGCTTCGCGAAACCGCGAGTGGCCGTAGGCGCCCATCACCAAGAGATCAGCGCCGCGATCCTCGCAATGGCGGCATAGTACGTCCGAGACGTGCGGCATCGTTTTAGCGAGAACCGAAACGTTGCCTCGGATGCCATGGCGCGACAGCATCTCTGACAATGCTCCACCGGGATCGGATCTGTCAGCGCCGTGGATCGGCGGATCGATAATGGCAACATCTACATCCTCAGCCGCCCGCAGGATCGGAAGTGCGGCGCGAATGGCGGCAAGTGCCTCGATGCTTTCATTCCAGGCGATGACTACGTTTTGCGGGGCTGCAGCAGTGTCCATGCCAGCCGGCATCACCAAAACGGGCACACGCGTTCGGAAGAGCGCGCTTTCCGTTATCACAACGTCTTCCACCCCGCGGCCTGAGCCGTACGGCTTTGGAAGCACGATGAGATCGCTCAGTTGTGCGCGTTCGCCCACAAGCGGCGCGATGGCGCCCACCTGCGCGGTGATGGAATACACCTCTTTCGAAATGCTCCAGATCCCAAGGCTGGCCGCAATAGCCTTTTCGTTGGCTACGGCTTCAACCTGCGCTTCTTCGAGCGATTGCTGCAGTGCCAGTGCACTGGCGCCACCGTAGTAAGCGCCAGCATTGGTGCGATCGATCCCCAAACAGACCGCGGTGAGGTGGCCCTCGTAGCGTTCTGCCAGCCCTGCCGCGGCCAGCACGGTGGGCATATCGGCCGTGTGGCTGTTTACGAATGTAACGATCGATTTGTACGGCATTAGGCCTGTCCTTCCGGGTCTTCGGTATCCCGGCGATGATTCAGCATACGCGGCCCGGTGTCGTTGACGCGGGTCAACGGGTGCGGCGAATTTGGTTGACTTGGATCAAGGTCTCAACGCCGCGCCGCATCCTATCAGGTGTCATGGGAGGGGTGTGTCCGCTTGGCGGCTGGCATGCCCGGATGCCCGAGAACAAGGGGACGAAAGATGTGGGACACGGTTAAGCTGATCGCGTTGGCCGGCATCGCGCTTTTCGCGGCAATCGCCGCGAACTACGCGCGCGATGTGCCGTATATGGTGCATGCGATCATCATCATGCTCGTTGCGGGCGGCATGTTTCTTTATACGATCCGTCAGGTGGGGGAGCCCAAGCCTGCGCCGGATCTGGGATACATGGATGATGTGATCCGCGCCGGTGTGATTGCCACCGCCTTTTGGGGCGTTGTTGGCTTTCTCGTAGGCGTCTTCATCGCGTTCCAGCTTGCCTTCCCGGTGCTGAACTTCGAATGGGCGCAGGGCTACATGAATTTTGGCCGGCTGCGCCCGCTTCACACCTCTGCGGTGATCTTTGCATTCGGGGGCAACGCGCTGATCTGCAGTTCGTTCTACATTGTTCAGCGGACATCGGCGGCACGCCTCTGGGGCGGCAACCTGCCGTGGTTTGTGTTCTGGGGTTACAATCTTTTCATCGTTCTGGCGGCAACCGGCTACCTGCTGGGGTCAACCCAGGCCAAGGAGTACGCCGAGCCTGAATGGTATGTTGACCTGTGGCTGACCATCGTTTGGGTGGCCTACCTGTTGGTTTTCCTCGGCACGATCATGCGCCGCAAGGAGAAGCATATCTACGTGGCGAACTGGTTCTTGCTGAGCTTCATCGTCACGGTCGCGATGCTGCATATCGTGAACAACCTCTCCGTTCCCGTGTCGATCTTCGGCTCAAAATCGGTGCAGGTGTTCTCGGGCGTGCAAGACGCGATGACGCAGTGGTGGTACGGGCACAATGCCGTGGGCTTCTTCCTAACTGCCGGCTTTCTCGGCATGATGTACTACTTCGTGCCGAAGCAGGCCGAGCGCCCCGTCTACAGCTACAAGCTTTCGATCATTCACTTTTGGGCTCTGATCTTCCTCTACATCTGGGCTGGCCCCCACCACCTGCACTACACCGCGCTGCCCGATTGGGCCTCAACGCTTGGCATGGTGTTCTCGGTAATCCTGTGGATGCCCAGCTGGGGCGGCATGATCAACGGGCTGATGACGCTGTCGGGTGCCTGGGACAAGCTGCGCACCGATCCGATCATCCGGATGATGGTCGTTTCGATCGGCTTCTATGGCATGAGCACCTTTGAGGGCCCGATGATGTCGATCAAGGCCGTGAACTCGCTCAGCCACTATACCGACTGGACGATTGGTCACGTGCATTCCGGCGCCCTGGGCTGGAACGGCATGATCACCTTTGGCGCCCTCTACTTCCTCGTGCCGCGCCTGTGGAACCGCCAGCGGCTTTACAGCTTGTCGATGGTGAACTGGCATTTCTGGCTCGCCACCATCGGCATCGTTCTCTACGCGGCCTCGATGTGGGTGACCGGCATCATGGAAGGCCTGATGTGGCGCGAAGTGGATGCGCAGGGCTTCCTCGTGAACTCCTTCGCCGACACCGTTGCCGCGAAGTTCCCGATGTACGTGGTGCGTGCGCTGGGCGGGGTGCTCTACCTCGCGGGTGCTATCATCATGTGCTACAACCTCTGGATGACCATCCGCAAGGCACCGGCGAAAGAAGCCGAAGCCCCCGCGATGGCTCCGGCTGAATAAAGGGGGTCGGAGACAATGCCTATCCTTGACAAACACAAGGTGCTCGAGACGAACGCCACCTTGCTTCTGGTGTCTAGCCTCGGGGTGGTCACCATCGGTGGGATCGTGGAAATCGCGCCGCTCTTCTACATCGAAAACACAATCGAAGACGTGGAGGGCATGCGCCCGTATTCCCCGCTCGAGCTGCAGGGGCGCGAGATCTATCTGCGCGAGGGCTGCTATGTCTGCCACAGCCAGATGATCCGCCCGATGCGCGATGAGGTGGAGCGCTACGGGCACTATTCGCTGGCAGCGGAATCGCAATACGATCACCCGTTCCAATGGGGATCAAAGCGCACGGGGCCGGATCTGGCCCGCGTTGGCGGGCGTTATTCCGACGATTGGCATGTCGATCACTTCACTGATCCGCAATCGGTGGTTCCGGAATCTGTGATGCCGAAATACGGCTACCTCCTCGATAACCTCGTGAGCGCCGAGCATATCGAGGATCTTCTTGCCACCCATCGTTTCGTGGGCGTGCCTTACACCGATGAGATGATCGAGAACGCTGCGGCCGATTTCCGGGTTCAAGTGGATCCTTTCGGCGATATCGACGGGCTTCTTGAGCGCTATCCCGGCGCGCAGGTGCGCAACTTCGACAGCCAGCCCGGGATCTCGGAAATGGATGCGCTGATCGCGTACATGCAGATGCTTGGCACATTGGTTGATTTCTCGACCTTTACGCCAGATCCGAGCCGCTAGGAGGGGACCATGGAAGAAAGCACCCTTCTGCGCGAGTTGGCGGACAACTGGATGCTGCTGGTGATGTTCACGCTGTTCATCGGCGCCATTCTCTGGCCGTTTCGGCCTGGCAGCCGAAAGGATCATGAGGAATCCGCCAATATCCCGTTTCTTTATGAAGACAATCCGGCCCCGGATCACTCCGAGGCTAAAGGCGAGGAGGCGGCGCGATGAGCAAGACGCCGGACACCGAAGAACACGAGGTGGACACAACAGGTCACGTCTGGGACGGGATCGAAGAATACAACAATCCGCTGCCGCGCTGGTGGCTCTGGACGTTCTACGCCACCATCGCATGGGGCATCCTCTATACGATCGCCTACCCCGCCTGGCCGCTGATAGAGCGGGCGACACCGGGGCTTCTTGGTTACTCCACCCGGGGCGAGGTGGCGGAAGACATTGCTGCGGTGAACGAACGCAACGCCGGGCTGACCGAACGGCTTGCTTCTGTTGAACTTGCGTCTCTTGGCGATGATCCCGAATTGATGAACTTCGCCGTTAACGGCGGCGCGGCGATCTTCCGCGCGAATTGTTCGCAATGCCACGGCTCCGGCGCTGCCGGGGTGCAAGCAGCGGGATATCCGAACCTTCTGGATGATGATTGGCTTTGGGGCGGTTCGATTGATGAAATCGCCTACACGGTTACGCACGGCATCCGAAACGAGCAATCGCCGGACACGCACTGGTCGGAAATGCCAGCCTTCGGTGAGATCCTTGAAGAGGAAGAGATCACAAGCGTCGTGCAATATGTCCTGCAGCTCTCGGGGCAGGAGCATGACGCCGCGCTCGCCTCGGCCGGGGAGACCCTTTACTTGGATCAGTGCTCTGCCTGCCATGGCGAGGCCGGTCTGGGCGATCCGTTCCAGGGCGCACCAAATATTGCCGACGCCATATGGCTTTATGGCGGTGATCCCGAAACCCTTACCGAGACGATCACGTACAGCCGTTTCGGCGTTATGCCGGCTTGGGCAGAAGAGTGGCGGCCGGGCCAGGGCCTGACCGAAGCCGAGATTAATGCGGTTGCGGCCTACGTCCACCAATTGGGCGGAGGCGAATAGCTCTTGGATTAGCGAACACGTCACCGCGCGCCCCGGATCCTGTTCGCGCGTTTCATCGGGGCCTGGTGAGGCGGGCGGCGGTGCTTTCGAGCGCCGCCGCTTGCATTTCATGTGTCGCGGAAAGCAGTTGATCCACGTCAAGGATCGCGCGCGCCCGCCATGGAAGAAACACTGGGCGAACAGGTAAATATTCCGGAGTGTCTCTGGTGAGTTCTTCCGACCCACCGTCCCTATATGCGGCCCGCGAACCGGTTTTCCCGCGCCGGGTCTCGGGCACGTTTCGTACCCTGAAGTGGTGGATCATGGGCATCACGCTGGGGATCTACTACCTCACGCCCTGGATCCGATGGGATCGGGGGCCGGAACTGCCCGATCAGGCAGTGCTCGTGGATCTCGCCGGCCGGCGCTTCTTCTTCTTCTGGATCGAGATCTGGCCGCACGAGTTTTACTTCGTCGCGGGCCTTCTCATCATGGCCGGGCTTGGTCTCTTTCTTTTCACGTCTGCCCTTGGTCGCGTCTGGTGTGGCTATGCTTGCCCGCAAACGGTGTGGACGGACCTTTTCATTCTGACAGAGCGCTGGATCGAGGGGGATCGCAACGCGCGTGTGCGGCTCTGGAAAGCCAAGTGGGATCTGCGCAAGGTACGGCTGCGCATATCAAAGTATCTCACCTGGGCGCTGATTGGCCTCGCCACTGGCGGGGCGTGGGTGTTCTATTTTGCCGATGCACCCACGCTCTTACGCGAAATCGTCACGCTCACCGCGCATCCCGTCGCCTATACCTCGATCGCCATCCTCACTGGCACCACGATCCTTTTCGGGGGCATCGCGCGGGAGCAGGTGTGCATCTACATGTGCCCCTGGCCGCGCATTCAAGCCGCGATGATGGACGAAGACACGATTACAGTGGCGTATCGCGATTGGCGCGGCGAGCCGCGCGGCAAACACCGGAAGGCTCAAGGGGCCGAAAACCTTGGTGACTGCATCGATTGCAATGCCTGCGTCAACGTCTGCCCAGTGGGCATCGACATTCGCGATGGCCAGCAACTTGAGTGCATCACCTGTGCGCTGTGCATCGACGCCTGCGACGATGTGATGGAAAAGATCGGCAAACCGCGCGGGCTGGTCGACTACATCGCTCTGACCGACGAAATACGCGAACGCGAAGGCAAGGCGCCGCGTTCGGTCTGGAAGCACATCCTCCGCCCGCGCGTGCTGCTTTACACGACGCTCTGGTCGCTTGTTGGCGTTGGTCTCGTTGTGGCGCTCTTCATCCGTACCGAGATCGATGTCACGGTAGCGCCGATCCGCAACCCGACGTTCGTCACGCTTTCGGATGGCTCAATTCGCAACTCCTATGATGTGCGCCTTCTGAACAAGCATGGGGAAACGCGAACGTTCCGTGTGTCCGTTACCGGGGATCCGTCGCTGCGCGTTCAGCTTGAGGGATCGCCCTACGAATCCGTCGACGTGCCCGCGAATGAGCAGCTTCTGCAACGCGTCTACGTCGTCGCCCCACGAGCGTCGGACCCGGCGCTGAGCCACCGCTCTGAATTCCGCTTCTGGGTGGAAGACCTCGGCAACGGCGAGCGGGTTCACAAAGACACTGTTTTCAATGGAGTTGGCCAATGACGACCGCACCTTTCACCGGACGGAAGTTTTTCTTCATCGTGGCCTCGGCCTTCGGTGTGATCATCACCGTGAACTTCACAATGGCCTATATGGCCGTATCAACCTTCCCGGGTGTCGAGGCTCGAAACAGCTACGTTGCGAGCCAGACCTTTGATGCCGAGCGCAAGGCGCAGCTGGCGCTTGGCTGGGATGTGGGGGCTCGGATCGAGGGTGAGATGCTCATCCTGACGATCCTGGATTCCGAAGGCGCACCCGTGGAAGTGGCCACGCTTGAGGCGATCTTCGGGCGGGCGACCCACGTGAACGACGATCAGGTGCCCGCCTTCACCTTCGAGAACGGCGCCTATGTGGCACCGGTTGAGGCCGGGCCCGGCAACTGGAATCTGCGCTTCGTGGCCACTGATGGTGAAGGCGGGAAATTCCGCCAACGCATATCGCTTTACCAGCGGCCAGCTTCTTGAGCCTGGTTGACGCCTCCAGCGCCTGCCCCGGGTGCGCGGTGGCGCCTTCTGCGAAGGCCATCGCAGCGCGCGAGGCGTCAGATAACGGCCCGGCGTCAATCCAGCTTTCCCTACCCACCATCCACTGTGCTGGCTGTATCTCAGGTGTCGAGCGCGGGTTGGCCGGTGCGCCAGGTGTGCGTGATGCGCGGGTGAACCTCACGTTGAAGCGCGTCAGCATCTCTGCCGATCCCGGCGTAACAGCCGAGGCGCTTGTGGGCCGGCTTGAGGCGCTGGGGTATGAAGCGCACGAGCTTGATAGCGATGCGCTTGCCGCCAGCGAAGCCGATCCCGAGGGACGGTTCCTCACCATGTGCCTTGCGGTCGCGTTCTTTGCGAACATGAACGTCATGCTTCTGTCTGTTGCCGTATGGTCGGGCGCAGAGGCGGCGACGCGCGATTTGTTTCATTGGATTTCCGCGGCGATCACGATCCCAACGGTGATGTTCTCCGGCCAGCCGTTTTACCGCAGTGCCATGGCCGCGCTGCGGGGCGGGCGACTCAATATGGATGTGCCGATTTCATTGGCGATCATCCTCGCCGTTGCGTTGTCGCTCTGGGAGACGTCGCTGAGCGGCCATCACGCCTATTTCGACGCGGCGCTATCGCTCACCTTCTTCCTGCTGCTCGGCCGTTACCTCGATCACAAGACGCGCGCCTCAGCCCGCTCCGCCGCGCAAGAGCTTGCAGCACTTGAAGTGCCGCGCGCCGTTCGGCTGGGCGCAAAGGGCGAAGAAACCGTGCGCGTCTCAGAACTTGTGATCGGAGAGCGCGTGCTGGTGCGGCCCGGTGGGCGCGTGCCGGTCGATGGCCGGGTGGTGGAGGGTGCAAGCGAGCTCGACCGTTCGCTGATGACGGGGGAGAGCCTGCCTGTTTTTGCGGGCCCCGACAGCACGGTTCATGCAGGCGAAGTGAACCTGACAGGCCCGCTGACCGTCGAAGTCGCCGCAGCAGGGCAAGAGACGGCGCTGCACCGGATCGCTGATCTTGTGGCCGTCGCCGAAAGCGGGCGCGCCAACTACAATTCCCTAGCCGATCGCGCGGCGCGGGCCTACGCACCCGTAGTGCATCTTCTCGCGCTTGCTGCCTTCTTGGTGTGGATGTGGATCTCTGGCGGTGATGGGCGGCTTTCTCTGAATATTGCCGTTGCGACGCTGATCATCACATGCCCCTGCGCGATGGGGCTTGCGGTGCCGGCGGTGACGACGGCGGCGTCAGGCCGGCTTTTCCGCAAGGGCCTGTTGATCAAGAGCGGTACTGCGCTTGAGCGCCTCGCCGAGGTTGATACGGTTGTTTTTGACAAGACCGGCACTTTGACAACGGGTTTGCCTGAGCCCGATGCGCTGGGCGACCACGAACGGGGCGATCTTGAAGTCGCTCTGGCTCTGGCCGCGGGATCGCAACACCCCCTTGCTGTGTCTCTGGCTGGTGCGCTGCGGGAGGCAGGCGCCAAACCGGCCAAGCTTAGCGATCTGGCGGAAGTACCGGGTTACGGCATCGAGGCGCGCCATGATGGCAACCTGGTTCGGCTAGGTCGTGCGGCGTGGGTGGGGGCCGACCCGATCGCGCGAACCGCAACGTATCTTTCGGTTAACGGGCAAGCGCCGGTGGCCTTCGGCTTTACCGATACACTCCGACCGGGCGCAGAAGCGGCGATTCAGGCCTTCCGCGAGGCCGGCCTGCGCATTCTGCTCGTCTCCGGCGATGCGGCGGCAGCTGTGCGCGCCTTCGCCGCAAGGATCGGGATCGACGATGTGCATGCCGAAGTTGCGCCAGAGGGCAAAGCAGCACTGGTATCCGATCTAACCGCGCGTGGCGCAAAGGTGCTGATGGTGGGCGACGGGCTGAATGATACCGCAGCACTAGCCGCCGCGCATGTTTCGCTGTCACCTGCCACCGCGCTCGATGCGGCGCGTGTGGCCTCTGATATCGTGGCGCTCGGACGCGATTTCTCGGCACTTGGGGATGCTCAGGCCACTGCCGTTCGCGCGCGCGCCCGCATTCAGGAAAACTTTGCGATCTCGACGGTTTACAACGTTGTCGCCGTGCCGATTGCGCTTCTGGGCTTCGCAACGCCGCTTGCAGCGGCGCTCGCAATGTCCATCTCTTCGATCACGGTCTCGCTCAATGCACTGAGGGTTCGGTGATGGATGTTCTGGTGTTTCTTATCCCGGTATCTCTATTTCTCGGCGGGCTGGGGCTGGCCGCGTTTTTCTGGGCGCTCAGAAGCCGACAGTTCGATGATCCCGAAGGCGATAGCCGGCGTATTCTGACGAAAGACTACGACGATAAACCAAAACGCTAGTCCCCTGCCGCCCCGGCCAGTGCGGCCACCGATGGCCCGATCCCATCCACGATCCGCGCAACGCCCTCTGCGCTGGGGTGAATGCCGTCTGCTTGCATGAAGCGCTGCAATGCGGTGGGATCCTCGGCTTCGGCCCTGAGCGGGGCGAGGAAATCGGGATACACAAGTGTTCCAAACTCGGCGGCGAGTTCTGGATACATCGCTTCGAATGCCTGCTTGAACTCTGCTCCGTAATTGTTCGGCGCTTCGAGCCCAACGAGCAGCACAGGAAGATCGCGGGCGCCTGCGGCCTCCAAGATACCGCGCAGGTTTGCGCGGCTAACCGACGGCTCGATTCCGCGCAGCAGATCATTGCCGCCGAGGGCCACGATCATCGCGTCGACTTCCGGCGTCAACGTCCAGTCCACCCGCGCCAGCCCGCCCGCTGTGGTGTCGCCTGAGACGCCTGCGTTTATCAGTTCCGCCTCGATGCCCTGTTCCTCGAGCCAGCCACCCAGCTGTGGAACGAAGCCTTGATCCGGCGCTAGGCCAAACCCTTGGGTGAGGCTGTCGCCCAGGGCCGCGATCGTCACCGGCTCTGCTGCAATCGGCGTTCCGGCGAGGATCAGCGCAAACGCCAACTTGCGCGCCCGGCGAAACGCCCCATATGCCCGTGAAACCACCCGACCCGGCAGGAAATTCATGGCAGACACCGTTCTTTCCCTTTCAGACGCGCGCCTTTCACTCGACGGCAATGCGGGCCGCGTTGATATCCTCAAGGGGATATCGTTGGAAATCCTGCGGGGGGAAACGGTGGGGCTTGTGGGCCCATCGGGTTCCGGCAAATCGTCTCTCCTCATGCTCATGGGCGGGCTCGAACGTGCCACTGGCGGCCAGATCACGGCGCTCGGCCGCGATCTGACGGCACTGGGCGAGGATGCGCTGGCCCGCTTTCGCCGGGAACATATGGGGGTGGTGTTTCAATCCTTCCACCTGATCCCCACGATGACGGCACTGGAAAACGTGGCAACGCCGCTGGAATTGGCCGGCGCTGAGGATGCGTTTGATCGAGCGGCCGCGGAACTGGCCGAAGTAGGCCTTGCGGACCGGAGCGATCACTACCCCTCGCAGATGTCGGGCGGGGAGCAACAGCGGGTGGCGTTGGCGCGGGCTGCTGCGCCGCGCCCCGACATTCTGCTGGCCGATGAGCCCACAGGCAATCTCGACGGCGCCACCGGCGAGGCAATTATGAATCTGCTTTTCGGGCTGCGCGACCGGCACGGGGCCACGCTGGTGCTGGTGACCCATGCGCGGGAGCTTGCGGAGCGGTGTGATCGCACCATCCGGCTTGCGGATGGGGAGATCGCGCGCGACGTCACCGCACGAGCCGCCGAATGAGCCTGCGCCTTGCCTCTCGCTTCGCTGCGCGGGAATTGCGCGGGGGCCTCCGCGGATTTCGCGTGTTTTTGGCCTGCCTCGCGCTGGGAGTCGCAGCGATTGCCGCGGTTGGCACGGTGCGGGAGAGTATCGAAGCGGGGCTGTCGCGTGAGGGTGCCGTGATCCTCGGCGGTGATGCGGCTATTGGGCTGACCTACCGCTTTGCCGAGCCGGAGGAGCGGGCCTGGATGGAGGCGCGATCTGAAGCGGTTTCTGAAATCGTTGATTTCCGATCCATGGCGGTGGTCGAGCGCGATGGTGATGTGGAGCGCGGGCTTACTCAGGTGAAAGCCGTCGACGATGCGTATCCGCTTTATGGTGAGGTTCTTCTTGAACCTCGGATGCCGCTGGCTGAGGCGCTTGAAGAGCAGGGCGCGGTTATGGACCGGGTTCTGGTGGATCGGCTGGGCCTTTCCGTTGGAGATGGCTTTCGGCTGGGTGACGCCATGTTTCGCCTTAGCGCCGTAATCGCGCGCGAGCCTGACAGCGGGGCAGGTGGCTTCGGGCTTGGCCCGCGCACACTAGTGCGCACCGATGCGCTCGACGGCTCCGGCCTTCTCGCGCCCGGTACGCTTTTTGATACCTCCTACCGCATGCGCCTCGCCCCCGGCACCGATCTGGCCGCCATGGCGGCGTCGGCGGAGGCAGAGCTCGAAGGCGCAGGGCTTCGTTGGCAGGATCGGCGTAACGGCGCGCCGGGAGTATCGGAATTCGTCGATCGTCTGGGCGCCTTCCTGGTGCTGGTGGGGCTTGCGGGCCTGGCGGTGGGCGGTGTTGGCGTTTCCGCCGCGGTGCGCGCCTATCTCGATGGCAAAACGGGCGTGATCGCCACGCTGAAAACGCTCGGGGCGGATCGGGCCACGGTATTTCAAACCTACCTGATGCAAATCGCTGTTCTCACAGCGCTCGGCCTCGTGATCGGCCTCGCGCTTGGTGCGCTGGTGCCGTTGGCGTTTTCGCCGGTGATCGAGGCGCGCCTCCCCGTGCCCGCCGCGTTCGCGATCTATCCCGGCCCGCTCGCCGAAGCGGCGCTTTACGGCGCGCTTACAGCCCTTCTCTTCACCATCTGGCCGCTCGCCCGCACCGAGGATGTGCGCGCAGCCGCGATCTTCCGCGATGCCGCGCTGCATGCGGCGGGATGGCCGCGCCCGGTTTGGATCACCGTGACACTGGCGCTTCTGGGAGCGGTGGTGGGCGCCGCGGCGGTATTCTCCGGGCTTGCGGTTCTCACGCTCTGGTCGGCCCTCGGCATGCTGGGCGCCTTCGTTGCGCTGATCGTTGCCGCCGATCTCGCGCGTCGCGCCGCGCGGCGCCTTTCCAGGGCCCGGGCGCTTCGCGGGCGCACGACGGCGCGCCTCGCGCTTGGCTCAGTTGGTGGCCCTGGGATCGAGACAACCTCCGTTGTACTCTCGCTTGGGCTTGGGCTTTCCGTGCTGGCCGCGATCGGGCAGATCGACGCGAACCTGCGCGGAGCCATAGAACGTGATCTGCCCGATGTGGCGCCGTCCTATTTCGTTGTTGATATCCAAAACGATCAACTTGACGGCTTTCGCGAACGGCTCGATGCCAACCCCGCGGTTGAAACAGTGGAAAGCGCGCCGATGCTGCGCGGTATCATCACCCAGATCAACGGGCGCCCAGCGGCCGAAACTGCAGGCGATCACTGGGTGCTGCAGGGCGACCGAGGGATCACCTATTCCGCCGCCCCGCCCGAAGGCGCAGTCGTCACCGCCGGGGAGTGGTGGGCAGAGGATTACGCGGGCCCGCCGCTCGTCAGCTTCGCCGCAGAAGAGGCTGCCGAAATGGGCCTGGAGATCGGCGACAGCATCACCATCAACGTGCTGGGCCGCGATATCGAAGCCGAGGTCACCAGCTTTCGGGAAGTGGATTTCTCCACCGCAGGGATCGGCTTCATCCTTTCGATGAACCCCACTGCACTAGCAGGTGCTCCCCACACCCACATCGCCACGGTCTATGCCGACGCCGAAGCCGAAGGCGCGATCCTGCGCGAATTGGCCGATGCTTACCCCAACATAACGGCCATCCGGGTGAAAGATGCCATTGAGCGGGTGACGGGCGTGTTGGGTGGGATCGCCGCCGCAGTGACGTACGGGGCGCTCGCCACGCTGATCACCGGCGGGATCGTCCTGATTGGCGCCGCGGCAGCGGGCGAACGCGCGCGTGCCTATGAGGCGGCTGTTCTGAAGACGCTCGGCGCAACGCGGGTCAGCATTCTGGCAAACTTCGCGCTGCGGTCAGCGCTTCTCGGCCTCGCCGCCGGCCTCGTGGCGATTTTTGCAGGCGGCACGGCCGGTTGGGCGGTGACGACTTTTGTGATGAGCACCGATTATGTGTTCGAACCGGTTTCAGCGATTGCGATCGTGACGGGGGGCGTGATGCTCACGCTTCTGGCCGGCCTGGCCTTCGCCTGGCGCCCGCTTTCGGCGCGCCCTGCGCAGGTGCTGCGCGCCCGCGAATAGTGCGCGAAAGGCAGTTGACGGTGTTGGGGCTTCGGGCTACCAACCGCGGCGCTTCTGGCGGAGTAGCTCAGTTGGTTAGAGCAGGGGAATCATAATCCCTGTGTCGGGGGTTCAAGTCCCTCCTCCGCTACCACACTTCGCATTTCCCCGAAAATATCCCGCGTCGGTTTGGTTGACCGTTGGTATTGCGGCCCCAAACACCTGTTTACACAGCCGATCTCGCATCTGCCGCCGTTCCGTAGACGGGTAATTCCGCGGTGCCGCGCCCGTGGGCTGCCATGAGCGTGTCGCGCACGTAAGCAATATGCGCGGTCTCTTCGATGATCTCGGCAAGATACTGCGCTGCCATCAGAGTCTTCCCTACGCCGATGGTTCCGTGATTGGCCAGTACAGCGGCGCGGATGGCGGGGTCGCGGAAGACCGGGCTGATCTCAACGTCGGTTTGCGGCCCGCCATTTGCGGAAAGCGGGATGAGCGGCATGCGCCCGATCTTTTCAATTGTCTGCACGGTAAGGCAGGGGATTTCGAGCCCTGCGCTGGCATAGCCCGTGGCCCATGGGCTGTGGCAGTGCACGATCGCATTGATATCGTCACGGATGCGGTAGAGATCGAGGTGAAAGTCGAGGTCTTTCGACGGTTTGAGCCCCTCGCGGCCAGGAAGGATCTTGCCGCTCAGTTCGACGATTTGAAGATTGTCGCGGCTGCATTCGGCAAAGCCCACACCGGACGGTTTTATGACGATCGCGTCGCGCGCCTCCAACCGAACCGAAAGATTGCCGCCAGCGTTGGTCTGCAACCCTCGATCAAAGCACCGGCGCGCGGTGGCGATGAGTGCGTCCATTTTCTCGTTGAGATCAGGGAAGCGTGAGGTCTCGGGCATCGGGCATCCTTTCGAACAAGGCGGTCACAGCGGCATCGGCCGTTTCGGGCGCGTTGATGTGGTGGGGCAGGCGGGTCAAGGTGTAGGCGCGTGCCTCGGCGGTGAGGATCTCGGTCGCAATGGCGCGCAACTCGGGCGCTTCTATCGCGCCCCCGGGCCGGTCTTCGTGGCTGAACCCGCCCATGGGCACGATGAGGTGCGTGGGAGCCTGAGCATGGTTGAGTTCCGCCGCCAGGGCCCGGGCCTGATCGGCCATCTCGTCTTCGGTCAGTACGACGTGGGTGAAGTGACCCGAGTGCTGATAATGGCGCCGGGCAAGATAGGGTTGGGCGATTGTGGCCAAGGCGCCGAGACCGATGAAGTTCAACCCGCCGGGCAAGACAACGCGCGGCAAGGCATCGGCGCTACGGAAGCGCAGCGGCATCGGCACATGTGCCCCTGCCAGCCGGAGGCGGCCCAACTCATGCACGTTCAAATCGATTACGCCCGCCGCGCCACCCTCTGAGACAAAGCGCGAAAACGCGGCGCCTCCGTAGCCGTTTGCATGAAATACCGTGGCATCGTATCCCCCCGCTTGTAGCGCACGTGCAATCGCGGCCCCGGCTGGGCCCGTAGCGCCGAGGGTTGTCACCGCCACGTTGGGGCGCTGGGGCCGCGTCACCTTTTCCGCGCGGGCGAGGCCTGCCACCATCGCCGATGCATTCTCAAAGGCCGTGCACAGCAAAGGGTTGAGGCCCTCGATATCGCACAGCGTGGGCACGAGGGTGATCGCCGTATCGGCGAGCGCCGCCCGTGGATCGAACGCCATCGTCGTGATCAGGACCTTGGGGAACGCGGCGGGAAGGGCCTTTAGCGCACCCAGCGCAATCTCGCCCCCGGTGCCGCCGCCGATTGCAACCGCCGCGATCGCGCCCGCTGCCCGCTCCTGCGCCGCGCGCCCGCCGCTTTCGCCTGCGGCGAGCATACGCGAGAGCTTCTCAGCCGATCCAACAGCCGTGCCCCGGGTGCCAAGCGAAACGTCAATCAGATCCGCCTCCATCCCGTGGCGCGCCAGCGCCTCTGACAGATAGGCCAACTCTGCAGTCTTGCTTTCCACCGTCCCGATCAGAAGGACGCGTGCCATCGTCAGCCTTTCACCGCCCCAGCTGTCATCCCGGTGATGATCTGGCGCGAGGCAAAAAGCGTGAACAGGATCGGCGGGATCGCCAGCAGCATGCCGGTGGCAAAGATTGTGCCAAGCCCGTCGAATTCGCTGGCGTTGTTCACGATCAGGATCGGCACCGTCATCGTATCGCGATCCGCCAGTGCCGACGCGAGAAGGTACTCGTTCCAGGCAATGCGGAACGTGAAGATCGACGCTGCGGCTAGGCCCGGCTTGATCAGCGGCAAAACCACAAGGAAAAACGTCTGGAACGGCCCCGCGCCATCCACCCGCGCGGCCTCCTCCAGCGAGGGCGGCACCTGCACGATGAAGCTTTGCAATATCCAGATCACGAAAGGCAGGTTCATCGCGACATAGATTAGGATGATGCCCGAATGCGTGCCGGCGAGGCAGACATCTCCGCGCCCCCCGAACGTATCGCGGATCCACGCGCCAAGTCCGAAATCGTTGTCGAGGCAGAACGCATTGTTCCAAAGGCCGAAGACGGGGACGAGGAGCACGGCGGGCGGGATCATCCGAACGGCGAGCGTCGACAGTGAAAGGCTGTCACGCCCCAGAAAGCGGAATCGCACCAACGCATAGGCTGCCATGCAGCCGAATATCAGCGTAAGCGCGGTTGAGATCAGCGCGATGATGATCGAATTTATGAAGGCACCGCCAAACCGTATTTGGCAGAACCGCAGGTGATCGGGTTCGTACCACAGGATATCGCAGAGCGCGGTTTCATAGTTCTGGATTGTGGGCATGAAGAGGAGCCCACCAGCCCCGCTGGTGATATCGACATCGAGTTTGAGCGAGTTGGTCAGGAGAAGCACGACCGGCCCAACCGACATGAAGATCAGCACCGCGATGAGTGCGTAGAAGGCCGGGTTCTGGCGGTCGTGAGATGTATCGGACATCGTGCTAGCCCTCTTCTTCCGCAGCGAACTTGAGCCGGCGGGAGCGTGCCTCTTGCCAGCGGGTGAAGGCAAACATGCCGAGCGTGAGCACCATCAGAAGCATTAGAAGGTAGTTTGACATCGCGGCCGCCTCGCCAAGTTCGCGGAACTCGCGCGCCGTGCGGGCGATGCGCAGGGCGAGGATTTCGGTGGAAAGCCCAGGGCCCCCGCCGGTGAGCACAAGGATCACTTCGAGCACTTTGAAGGCATCAATAAGCCGCAACAGCATTGTCACGATCAGAACCGGCATCATGAGGGGCAGCTTGATGTGCACGATTTGTTGCCAGCCTGTGGCGCCATCGATGCGCGCGGCCTCTAGCGTAGAGCGCGGCAGCGATTGCAGGGCGGCGAGCGACAGGATGAAGATGAAGGGCGTCCACTGCCAGATATCGGCGATGATCACCGACAAAAGCGGGTTCTGCCCTAGCCAATCCACCGACGGTAACCCGATACTTTCGAGGAAGCGGTTAAACGTGCCGTAGGTGGCATGGAACATGTAGCGCCAGACAAGGCCTACTACGACGGGTGCGATCATCATCGGCAAGATGAACAGCGTGCGGAGAACCGACATGCCGCGAATTTTCCGGTCCAACAACAAGGCGAGCCCAACGCCCAGAACCATCTCGACGGCAACAACCGTGAACGCGAAAACCAGTGTGATCCAGAAGCTTGTGTGGAAGGCGGTGTCGGCCAGCAGTTTGATGTAGTTTCCCAGGCCAATGTACTCGGCCTCACCCAAATTCTGGCTTGGATCCCAGTCGTGGAAGCTACCCCAGATCATATAGCCGATGGGGTAAAACAGCGCGAGGATCATCACCAGGCCGGCGGGTGCCACGAATAGGTAGGGCGTGAGGCGGTTCAATGCGGTGCGGGGCACGGGGCTGGCCTTCCTTGCGCGGAAATCAGCTTCCGGCCGCTAAAACGTATCCGGCCGGAAGCGAGGGAGGGGCCCGCGCCGCAAATGCAGCGCGGGCTGGCACCTGGCATCACTGCCAGATGTAGTAGCCTTCCTCTTCCATCAGCGCGCGTGTACGCTCCGCGATGCCGTCCAGCGCGGCCTGGATATCCAGGTCGTCTGTCAGCACCTCGCTCATGGTCGTTCCGATATCGTCGTTGATCCGGCCCCAGGCCGGGATGATCGGGCGCCAATCGGGATCCGCAAATTCAAGCGCTTCGCCGAACGTTGCAGACCAAGGCTTGGCCGCGTTCAGATCGGCGTCCTGGTAGGTTGAGAAGCGCGAAGGGTTGCCGCCCGCCATTGCCGTCAAAAGGTCACCCTCTTTCGAAGTCAGCCACTGCATCAGCAAGAATGCCGCTTCCTTGTGCTCGGCATTGGCCGGAATGCCCAGCCCGAAGCCGCCGGTCTGCGACGCGGCGCGCGTGCCCACGGGATGTGCGGCCCAGCCGACATTGCCGGCAACCGTCGAACGGCTTTCATCCTCGAAGGTTGAGGCAAAGGCGATGCTGTCTAGGAACATCGCAGCCTGGCCTTGCGCAAACGCGTTCGCCGCTTCTGCCGGACCAAAGGCCGAAGAGCCCTCGGGCCCGCAATCGACGATCTGCTTCAACGCCTCAGCGGCTGCAACGCCGGCTTCGTTGTTGATGATCGGGCTCCATGCCTCGTCAAACACACGGCCACCCAGGGGAGCGAGGTGCAAGAGGAACGCATGGCTCGCCTGGTGGCCGGATGCCGCCCGTGAGGCGACACCGCCCATGCCGGGCTCCAGCTCGGGGATCTGGCAGGCAAGCTCGAGGAACGCGTCGTAATCCGTAGGCACTTCCAAGCCGTGCTTCTCGAAAATGTCCGTGCGGTAGTAGAGGACCGACGTCTCTGATCCGAAGGGCAGGCCATAGAGCGAACCAGTTGGGCCAGGCAGATAGCCCTTTTCGCCGCCTGCAACGCCTATGTTCTGCACATAACCGTCAATCAGATCCTCTGGATCGTAGTTCGGGTCCGCAAGGCGCGGGTCCATGAAGTATTTCGCGAGGTTTTCGAGCTGATCGGCGTACACATAGTCGGCTTTCGAGAACACCACGTATGAGATTAGATCATAAGCGCCCTCATCCAGCGCCAGTTCCAGCGTCTGCCGCTCGCGCATGTCGAGATACGGCAGCATGTCGACCTCAACCTCGATCCCAGTTTGGGCGGTAAACTCTGGCAGCACTTCCATCACCGCGTTGTAGTGCGGGTGGGCGGGGAAGTTGACCACGAGGGTGGTGCCCGCATACTCGGCGTAAGGCCCGCCATGGCCTTCGGCGTGAACGGCGCCGGCGAGCGCCAGCCCGGCCATCACACTCGTTGTCGTTAGCAATTTCAGCATGGTTTCCTCCCGGTTGCTGATTTTCGGCGTCAGAGCGCCTTTTCCGTTTTTGGATCGAAGAGGTGCAGCCCCTCGGGCCGCACCGCAAAGCGAAGCGTTTCGCCAAGGGCGATCGGCGTTTCGGATTTGATTTCCACGGTGACGCGAGCCGGCCCGCAATCGCAGATGAGAACCGACTGGGCGCCGACATATTCTGAAACGACGACGCTCAGGTCGAAGGCGGCCTCCGCGGGCGCGTCAGGCTGATAGTCAAGGTCTGACGGGCGTATTCCAAGGGTTACCGAACGGCTTTCGGATGCTTCCGCGCGCGCGGCGAGGGCCTCAGGCAGCCGCAGCGAAAAACCCTCGCCAACGGCAAAAAGAGCGCCATCGCGGTGTTCCAGTAACGCGGCGAGAAAGTTCATCGGGGGCGATCCCAGAAACCCGGCGACAAATCGGTTTACGGGGTTCTTGAACAGCTCCGACGGTGTGCCTTGTTGCTGGATATGCCCGCCGTGCATCACAACGATCCTATCCGCCAAGGTCATCGCCTCGATCTGGTCGTGCGTCACGTAGACCATATTTTTTTCAACGTTCTGCCGCATCAGCGCGAGCTCGGCCCGCATCTGGCCGCGCAGCTTGGCGTCGAGGTTCGAGAGTGGCTCGTCAAACAGGAACGTGCTGGCATCTCGGCAGAGGGCGCGGCCCATGGCAACACGCTGGCGCTGGCCGCCCGAAAGCTCGCCTGGCTTGCGTGCCAGAAAATCCGACAGCCCAAGCATCGCAGCCACTTCGCGCACCTTGGTATCGATCTCCCCTTGCGGCCGCTTCTGGAGACGCAGCGAGAAAGACATATTCTTGGCGACGTTCATATGCGGATAGAGTGCGTAGTCCTGAAACACCATCGCGATGTCACGGTCCTTGGGATCAAGATCCTTGACCGATGCGCCGCCCATTAGGATATCGCCGTCAGACACGCTCTCTAGCCCTGCGAGCATGCGCAACGTCGTGGATTTTCCGCACCCCGACGGGCCTACGAGAACGGTGAATTCGTTCTCGCCCATCTCAAGATCGATCCCGTGCAACACCTCAACGGCGCCGTAGCGCTTCACCAGTTTTTGCAGGTGGATTTCGGGCATCGATTCCTCCCCGTGCCTAATGGGCAGTTTTCTGTATCCAAAACCGAAAGTAAATATCCAAAATTGCGCTAGGCGATCAGTATGTGTATGCTAGACCCGTTCGCAGGGTTTGATTTTATGAATGAACAATCCCCACGCTCTGGCCGCGGCACTGCTGTTCAACGCATTGAGGCGGCATTGATGGAAGATATCGCCAGCGGCGCCTTAAAGCCGGGCGAGCGCCTCGATGAAGTGTCGCTCACAGAACGGTTCGGCGTGTCCCGCACCCCTGTGCGCGAGGCCCTGACCCGGTTGACGGCGCAGGATGTTCTGGTTCTTGGCGAAAAGCGTGGTGTGCGCGTGGCTGAGTATTCGCGTGAGGAATTGGCGCAAATCTTTGAAGCCATGCATGAAATCGAAGCCACTTGCGCGCGTATCGCTTCACAACGCCTGACGCTTCTCAGCCGGGCAGAGATTGAGCGGGCGCAGGCCGAGTGCGTTACTGCGGCGGAGAGTGGCGACTTTCGGGCGTACATGCGTGCCAACGAACGCCTTCACCAAGCGATTTATCGGGCAACCGGAAACCCATACATCGCCGAAATCGCCTCTGAGTTCCGGCGAAAGACGGGGCCGTTCCGCGCAAAGAAGTTCGCCACGCATGAAGATCTTATTGCCTCGGCCAAGAGCCACGAAGACCTGATAGCCGATATTTTTTCGGAGGATTCGAAAGCCGCGTCAGACGGCATGCGCGCGCATATGACGGAGAGTTTCCTGCGAACACTGGAGGCGAACTAAAGTCTGGATCCGCGTTAGGGCTTGCAACTGCATTCTTTTGAGTGCTTCTGTATACAAAATGCGAGTCACCACCTGCGGAGGGCCCAATGGGCGTTCAAGAGACGAAGATTTATCCGATCAATACAGGCTGGCTCGAAGCTGACCTGGGCACCTACATTTTCTGGAAGGGGCCTGCCGGAAAGAAATACTGGAACCCGGTCTACTGCCACTACGTGGATACTGGCGAACACAAAATCCTGATCGATACGGGGCTCTGCGACGAAGAGCGCGCGACCACCTACCACCACCAGTGCGACAAGCGCGGGTGCCTGCAGGTGCATGAGCATCTTGAGCAGAAGCTAGGTGTTCATCCCGATGAGATTGATGCCATCGTGTTTACCCATCTGCACTGGGATCACGTGCAGAACATGAAGGAATTCAAGAACGCCCGCTACATCGCCCCGAAGGCCGAGATCGAAATGGCGTTCAATCCGCTGCCGCTGTACTACCGCACCTACGAAAGCGGCTATCTTGACATTGAGCCGGCCTATACCGGCTGCGTGTTTGAAGCCGTTGCGGATGAATGCGAGGTGCTGCCCGGCATTACGATGTTCCCCACGCCGGGCCATTCCGTGGGCCACATGGCGGTGACGGTTGCAACGGCCATGGGCGATATCGTGCTTGCGGGGGACGCAATCTTCGTAGAGCGCAACCTTGAGCCGAACCCCGACGAAGGCTGGCGCTACTGGGTGCCGGCGCGGTTCGTAAACTCCTACGAAGGCTGGAAATCGGTGGAAGAAATCGACAAGCGCGCCGATTACGTGCTGCCGTGTCACGATGAGGTTGCCAATGCCCGATCCGATGTGTTCCCTTACGAAGGCATGCCGCTCCGGAAACGGCGCCAGCACATTCCGGGGCTGAAGTTTTACTTCGGCGACATGCCTGCGGGCACCGTGGCCCACGCCGCGCCCGCGATGACAGAGGCTGAAGCCAAGACGTACCTTGCAGGCCTCAAGCACCCCAAGGATATGGCTGAAAGCTAATGGTATGACCCGCCGGCTTGAACAGCTTGCCGAGATCGCGGGCAGTTTCGAAGTCATCGTACTTGATCAATGGGGCGTGCTGCACGATGGCTCGGCCGCCTACCCCGGCGCGAAGGCGTGCCTCAGTGGCCTCAAGCAATCGGGCCAGCGGCTTGCCGTTTTGTCCAACTCCGGTAAGCGAGCGGCGTCAAATGCCGATCGGATTTCTGATATGGGCTTCGATCCGGCGCTGTTTGACGTGGTTATGACGTCGGGTGAAGCACTCTGGCGCGATGTGGCAGAGGGCCGCGTGACAGAACACGCTTTGTTTCCCATCGAACGCGCTGAGGGCGATGCGGCGGCCTGGGCCGATGGGCTTAACGTAACCTTTACCGGAACGCTCGCAGCAGCCGATGCCGTGCTTCTCATGGGCTTGCCGGATGGGGAGGGGGAGGGGGCCTATGCCACGCTTCTTGGCAAGGCGAGGGCAGCCAGATTGCCAGTAATCTGCACAAACCCCGATCGTGCGTCGCCACGCGCCGATGGCGGCATCGTCGTTTCCCCAGGCGCGCTGGCCCATGCCTACGCGGATCTTGGCGGCGACGTGCGCTTTTACGGCAAACCGCATCTGCCGGTCTTTCGCGCGCTGGAAGCAGCTCTCGGCGCTACGCCCGCCCAAATCCTGATGGTCGGCGACAGCCTTGAGCACGATGTGGCAGGCGGGCACAGCGCAGGGTGGGCCACCGCCTTTGTGGAAGGCGGGCTTTATGCTGCAGAGTTTGCGGGCACCGATCCGGTTGGCACGCTGACGCGCATTGCCGAAGCGTCTGCGGCACCCATGCCAGACTATAGTATTGCGAGGCTGCAATGACCGTGAGCCATCCCCCGGATTTTGATGCGTTCCGCGCTCTCTCCGCGCGGCTTGGAAAAGATCCGCTGCGCGTACAAGGGCCGGGCGGGAACACGTCGCTGAAAGACGGGCCTGTCATGTGGATCAAGGCGTCAGGCACCGAATTGGCCGACGCCGAGGTGCGGAGCGTTTTCGTGCCGGTGGACCATGTGCGGGCGCTTGCCGAAGCCCGCGGCCAGTCAGGCGATGGCAGCTGCAAAGGCACCGTGGTTGACCCAGAGATCGGCCTGCGCCCATCAATCGAAACGACGTTTCATGCCGCTCTCGATTGGCCGATCGTGGCGCACACCCATTCGATTGCGACGTTGGTACATGCCGCTGGCCCCGCGGGCCGCGCGGCCGCGCGGGAGAAACTTGCGGGCCTGCCCGCAGTTTTTGTGCCCTATGCCAAACCCGGGCTTCCCCTGACCGGCGAAATCGTTGCGCGCGCGCGCCCGGACACGCAGGTTTTCGTACTGGAGAACCACGGGCTGATTGTGACGGGTCAGACTACGACCGAGGTAGCGGCGGTGATAGAGGATGTTGAACAGTGTTTGGCCATGCCGCCGCGGGCCTTGGCCCCGGTCTCGCAAAGCGCGCCGCCACCCGATGGGTTTGACTGGGCAGAGGAAAGCTGGATCGCGAAGGACGCATGGGCGACGCAGCTTGCCGTGGGAGGATCGTACTACCCCGATCACGTCGTGTTCCTCGGCCCTGCCTTGCCAGTGGCACATACGGGCGATGCCCCGGCAGTGCTTCACGAAGGTTTGGGCATTGCGATCCGCAACGGCGCGACGCCATCGCAACGCGCAATGTTGCGTTGTCTCTCTGATTTTCTGTTACATCTGCCTGAGGACTGGGTGCCTGAACCCATCGGGCCCGCAGCCGAGGCAGATCTGATGAATTGGGATGCCGAGAAATATCGCCAGGCCCTGGCCGCGCGGCAATGACTGGCCTCGCCCTTGGCATAGATCTGGGCACCTCCGGCGTCCGGTCTGCGGTGCTCGATCCCAACGGCGATCTCGTCGCCATGGCCCGGGGCAGCTACGGCCCCGGCATCGATGACAGGCGCGATCCAATGCGATGGTGGGCGGGGGTGACCGATTGCCTCACAGCCCAGATGGACGCGTTGCGTGATGAAGGCGCCGATCCTGGAGGTATCACGGGCGTTGCAGTGGACGGCACGTCCGGCAGTGTTGTCTTGGCAGATGCCTCCCTGGCCCCGGTCACGCGCGCGCTGATGTATGACGATGCGGGATTTGACCGTGAGGCCGGGTTGATCGCCGGTGCGGCCCCCGAAACCCATGTGGCGCGTGGCCCGGGATCGGCGTTGGCCCGCACGCTGAAGCTTGTAGACGAGGATTCTGCCGGAAGGGCGGCCCATCTTCTTCACCAGGCCGATTTCATTGCCGCGCGCCTTTTGGGAAAGGGCGGTTGGACAGACCTTAACAACGCCTTGAAGACGGGTGTTGATCCTGCGACCGGTGCATGGCCGGAATGGATGGCGCGGTTACCTATGCGCCCCACCCTCCTGCCACGCCCAGTGCCGCCCGGCGCGACCTTGGGGCCCGTGAAGCGAGAGGTCGCGCAGCAACTGGGCTTACCAGACAACACCACCGTTCACGCTGGAACGACGGATAGCATCGCGGCCTTCCTAGCAGCCGCGGCACCAGTTCCCGGGACTGCAGTTACGTCTCTCGGCACGACGCTTGCGGTGAAACTCTGCTCGGAAAAGCGAATCGATGATGTGGGGCTTGGTCTCTACGCGCACAGGGTTGGCGACGGCTGGCTGGTCGGCGGTGCATCGAACACCGGCGGGGGCGTACTGCAGCACTTTTTTTCCACGGTTGAGCTTGGCCGTCTCTCGGCCAAGATCGACCCAGCCGTTGAAAGCCACTTAGATTTTTACCCACTTCTTCGGCCGGGCGAACGATTTCCGATCAACGACCCCGACTTGGAGCCGCGCCTCGCGCCGAGACCCGCTGATGATGTCGTGTTTCTGCATGGGATGCTGGAGGGGATCGCACGCATCGAACGCCGCGCCTACGATGTGCTGGCCGGGCATGGCGCACCCCGGCCAGACCGGATTGTAACGGCGGGCGGCGGCGCGGGGAACAGGGTGTGGGCCGCCATCCGCGCGCGCGTTCTTGGTATTCCGGTGGTGGAAGCGGCGTTTACCGAAGCGGCCATCGGAGCTGCGCGACTGGCCGGCGGGCACCGATTGCCTTCCTTGGGATAATGCCGGGCAGCGGGTGCGCGGCTGCGGTCACCCTAATTCGTCGCCAATGGCGGTGGCTCGGGCGAGATAGCTTAGAAAAAAAGTGGCGGCAGGGCGACGTAGTGCTCGGTGGCACCAGCGCTTAGAACGCAGAAAACCGTGATGATTAGCCCCGTAAGCGCGAGCAAATCCACTCTATCCGGCATTGCGACTACTCCATGAGGGGCGCCAAGGGCCGGCGACAGAAGTCGCCGGTCCCCAAGCCGCCTTGAGCGCATTCGCCGCCTTTCTAGTGACGATGCTCAGGGTCCGTCATACTCACACACTCACTACGCGCCGGGCGGCAAAAACACGTGCCCAAACCCGGCCCTTACTGCCTTTCGGCAAAACACGTCACTCGTTACAAACTGCCGATACGCGGCTTACGTGTTACTCTCGAACCCGCCACAGTGCGTGTTCGATGGAGCCAATGTGCTGCGCCAACCGATTCTTCTCAATTTGTTAAATGCTTCACATGGGGCAGTTAGTTTTCACCCCAGAATGGATGATAAATCACCCATTGGTCGGGACCTTTGCAGTGATGTGTCGCAACGGGTGCACCGCCCCGACTACTCCTGCCCCCGCGTTTCGCTCAGCAGATCGGCGGACCCGTCCTTTGCAAGGCGCTCACGGTCAACCGCTTCTTCCGTGGCCTGCTCCACAACATCCGGGGCCGCGGCAGCGGGCAACTCGATATCGTCTTCGCCCAACGGCGATGGCGCCAAGGCTGGGGTGTGGCGCTCCGGTTCGGAAAGCGGGCGCCGGCCACTATCCACTTTCAAGCGATACGTTGGTTCGGGCAGCCCGAAGCCCGCCGCCTCTAGCGCCGCTTTCGTTACCCGGATCGCCTCGCCCCGGGCCTTCAGAAAATCCGTCTCGCGCTGGTTCACCCACCCCGAAAAAGTCAGAATGACGTTTGAGTCTCCCACTCGTTCGATCCATGCGCCTACCGGCGGATCGTTCAAAAGGAACGGCAGGGATTCCAGCGCTGTGACAGAGGTGGAAAGGGCCGCGGCGAGATCGCTCTCGGCATCCACACCGAGATCGAAAGTGAAACGGCGATTGGGATCGCGGGAATAGTTTACGATCCTGCCTTTGAAGACAGTCGCGTTGGGGATCCGGATGTGGTTGCCGTCTGGTGATATAAGGATCGTCGCGCGCGATGTGAGGCGCGCCACATTCCCCATATCCCCCGCAATCTCGACAAAATCGTTGGGCCGGAAGGGTTGGCGCAGGCTGAGCAGGATCGAGGCGATGAAGTTCTCAACCGTATCACGCACCGCAAAGCCAACGGCCAGGCCAACTACCCCGGCGGCACCCAGCACAGCGCCGATCAGCGCTGTGGCGTTGAGAATGTCGAGGGCGATGACAAGGCCCAGAATGACGAAGCCAATGCGCGCTACGGCCCGATAGATCTCGGCAATAAAGCTGTTGGGGGCGAAGCGTTTCCAGAGCGTCAGCCGCATCGTGACGAGCCAGCCGAAAGCTGCAACCGTCAAAAACACGGCGAGAGCGACAAGGAAGATTGGAGTGTTAACCAAGACAGTTTCGCCACGATCAAATACCCGATCGATGGCCGGGGCGAGGCGTTCGTTCAGATCACCGCTTTGGCGAAGCTCATTTTCGATCGCGACCACACCTGCGACGCGGCTGATGATCTGCGTCAGTTCATCTTCAGCCGCGCCGTCGATCACCTCCCCCGCAAGCGTCACGACCCCGGCTGACACCGAAACGTCTACCCGGTCGTAGCCCTCGATTTCACTGAGCACTTGCCGAATGCGCGCGGCAATTTCCCGGTCGGTGGCCGCGCGGGAGCCAACCTCGATCTCGGCGGTCGTTGCGTTGGTTTCGGAAGCGGTTTGCGCGAAAATCGGGGCATGTGGCAGCACTTGCAGGAGAGCGGCGAGCAGAAGCGCGCGGGCGATTTCGTTGACTGTCATTGGGAAATAGACCGATCATGCGAGGCTTAGTGCATAGAGTAGAGCATAAGGCGCGGCCCTGCTTCTAGGGCTTTGCCGGAGCGCATCTGTGACGATGTTGGGGTCTGCGCCACACTTCAACTTAGAATATTTCTAATTTGTGCTTGGCAAATGCTGCGACAATGTTACATACGCTGCAGGCCAGCCAGCAATCGCCAGCAAGCCGCCGATGTCACTTCCATGCGGGGATTTGCAATGACCCAGACCGCCGAGGCACTTTCCACCAACGCGCAGGCCGAAATCGTTGAGGCTTTGAACCAGTCAGTGGCTGAAACCGCTGTTACCACGATGCTTGCCCAGAACTTTCACTGGAACGTCACCGGTATGGCGTTCGGGCCCCTGCATGCGCTGTTCCAGGAAATCTACGAGGATCACTTTCAGGCACAGGATGATCTGGCGGAGCGTATAAAAGCGCTCGATGGCCACGCGGAAGGCCAATTGGCTGGTATGCTGAAGCGATCGAAAGTTGATGAGCACAACGGCCACGCCAGTGATCAAGAGATGATTGCTGCGATGAAAACCGCGCAGGAAACGCTGGCGGCGACGCTCGCCGGTGCCGGGGAACTCGCGGCAAACCACGGCGATACGTTGACGGAAGATCTCTGCATCGCCCGTGGGCAGACGCATGAGAAGTTTGCGTGGATGCTGCGCGCGCATCTCGTATGAGATGAGCCCATCGCGACGGCCGGGGTGTTACCCGGCCTTCGCCACCGCGCGGACCGGTGGGTGCACGCCCTGCTTCAGGCACTTACGTGCATAACGTGGCGCCCAGTGGCGAAACTTACCCAAGCTGATTTGCTGGTGCACCAGCATTTCAACGAAAGCCTGCCGGTGGCTTTCTTTTCGAAGCGTCTTGAACATCTTCTTCTGGTCTTTGGTCATCGAACAGCCGATGCAATGACCAGCTCGCCGAAACTTGCACACATCGATGCAGGGCGAAGGTGTTTGTTTTTTCTTTCCCATCGGTTCTCTCGTCTCTGGGTCAACGCGCGCGTGGCGGGTTTTCCTGGGGAGCGGGTTGTGGGCCCGGCGACTCTATTTTGTGAGGATAAGCTTGCCAGCTCTGGTGATGCGAAGCCAGTACATCTGATCATCCAAAATGATCCGCGCCTGCACACCATCGCCAGTCATCTCGCGCGCGTCATATGCGGGCACGTCATCATCCGGCAGCTTGCTTGGCTGGAGGGCGGGAACGGGATGTGCGTTCATCGGGAAACCCTTTCGATCCTATCGATCATGCGATCAAGCCCACTGTCTTTCCATCGGAACACGCTCAAGACCGAGCGAAAAAGCTCGTGCCATGTGTGGCAGTAGGTACGCTCGTCCTGTCCGCAGTCTGCTAGGGTATCATCCAAGCCCATAGGCCAACTCCTGAAGCTGTATGAAACCCGGGCTTCCCAACATGGGTGGCTTGGTCTTGCGTCAATGTTGACCAGTTTAGTCGGATTCGTCAATCCCGACAAAAAGCATCGGCAATTCGATTTAGTCGTAGCTGAGCTCGGTGGCCTTGCCGCGGAAGATCACATACGCAAGCGCCGTGTAGCCAAGGATCGCGGGCAGCACGAAACACGTACCCACCAGAATGATGATCAGGCTTTCGGGCGCGCTCGCCGCCTCATAGATCGTGATCTGCTCAGGCACCACATAGGGGTAGAAGCTGTAGGCCATTCCTAGGAATGCGAGCGTGAAGAGGGTGATCGAAGCAGCAAAAGGCGCCCAAGCCCAGCCATCTCCCGGCGCAGGCAGGCGGCGCAGGCCAATCCAGAGCCCGATTACCAAAGCGCCGGAGAGGACTGGGAGCGGCGCAAGATAAATAAGCTCAGGAAACGTAAACCACTTCTCGAAAATTCGCGGGCTGACGAGCGGGGACGCGGCGGAAATAGCGCCTAGGCCCAGCACAAGCCCCCAGATGCCGCCCTTGGCCCATTCAATTGATTTCAGTTGAAGGCCGCGCTCGGTTTTCAGGATCAGCCATGTGGCGCCGATGAAGCTATAGCCCACCGTTAGAAAAACCGCAGTGACCATGGCAAACGCCGTGCTGGCGAGCGTGTATTCCAAACCCACGATGTAGAGGCCCAGCATGAAGCCCTGGCTGAGGGATGTCATGAGACTGCCCGTAAAGAAGGCCGTATCCCAGCCGCGCTTTTGCGCCTTCGGCGCCTTGGCCCGAAATTCAAACGCCACGCCCCGCAGGATCAGGCCGATCAACATGATGGCCACCGGCAGGTAAAGCGCTGTTAGAATCGCGCCGTGGGCTGAGGGGAACGCCACCAGAAGAATGCCGATCGCAAGCACCAGCCAGGTTTCGTTGGCATCCCAAAACGGGCCAATCGAGGCGACCATGCGATCGCGCTCGGCCTCATCGGCGAAGGGGAAAAGCACGCCCACCCCAAGATCAAACCCATCGAGGCAGACGTAGATGAGGATCGACAGGCCCATCAGGGCTGCGAAGGTGAAGGGTAGCCAGATACCCGGATCGCCGAAAAGCTCCATCATCGCTATTCACCCGGGTGCAAGAGCTGCACCTCTGCTGCGCCAGACCCTGGCGTTGCGCGTGTCGGCACGGTTTCGCCCCGCGCCGCTTTCCGCGCGAGGTAGAAGATCACGCCCACGTAGGCGAGGATCAGCGCGGCATAGACGGCGAGATACGTGATCAGCGTGCCCATGACGAGCGGTGCTGGCACATCGGCTACGGCGTCTTTCGTCAGCAACACGCCGTCTACCAGCCAGGGCTGCCGCCCGATTTCGGTCGTGTACCAACCGGCGAGCGTGGCCAGCCAACCAGAGAATGCCATCGCGACGAAGGCGAAGAGCACAGGCTTCGGCAGGCCGGCCGCGCCACGGCGCCCGCCTTCGGGGGCGCGGCGGGCCATAAGAAAGCAGGCTGTCCACGACAGAAGCAACATCGCCATGCCAGTTGCCACCATCACGCGGAAGCTCCAGAACACTGGCGCTACGCGCGGATGCATCACAGTGCCGTCCTCGGCCACAAAGTCATTGAGGCCGGGTACGACGCCTTCGGGCTTATGCTTCAGGATCAGCGAGGCGCCGTTGGGAATGCCGATCTCAAATCGGTTCTCCCGCGCTTCTTCGTCAGGGATTGCAAACAGCAGCAGCGGCACGTTGGGCCCAGTTTCCCAGTTGCCCTCCATCGCGGCAACCTTCTGGGGCTGGTGTTCCAGCGTGTTGAGCCCGTGCATGTCGCCCGCCACGATCTGAATAGGGATCAGCACCGCGCCCATGATCGCGCCAAAACGCAACGTGTTGCGTACGGCTTCCGACCGATCGCCGATCAACATCCGGAACGCCGAGATACCGGCGATCAGGAACGCGCAGGTAAGCCCGGACGCAAGCAGCATGTGCGTGAGGCGGTAGGGCATTGAGGGATTGAAGATGATCGCCCACCAGTCCGTGGCGAACGCCACGCCATCGCGAATTTCAAAGCCCGCCGGCGTGTGCATCCAACTGTTCAGCACAAGGATCCAGAAGGCCGACATCGTTGTGCCGAACGCCACGAGGAAGGTGGCCAGCGTATGAAGCCAGTCCGGCACTCGCGAGGCCCCAAAGAGCATGATTCCAAGGAACACAGCCTCAAGAAAGAACGCCGTCATGACCTCATAGGCCAGAAGTGGCCCGGCGATGTTGCCGACCGCTTCCATGAACCCCGGCCAGTTCGTGCCGAACTGGAAGCTCATCGTGATGCCCGACACAACGCCCATGGCGAAGGATAGGGCGAAGATCTTCACCCAGAAGCGGTATGCTTCCATCCACTTTTCCGCGCCAGTGGCCCGATAGCGGAGTTTGAAGAACAACAGCACCCATCCGAGGGCGATCGTGAACGTCGGGAACAGGATATGAAAGGAAATGTTCGCGCCAAACAGGATGCGCGACAGGATCAGCGTGTCCATAGAGTTAGGCCTTTGAGTTTTTCAGCGGCAGCACCTTTCCGGCGCCAACAGCGAGTTTTGAGAGTTTGGCGCCCATTTTTAGGAGCCCAACCAAACGTTCGGTTTCTAACTGGTTCATCTCGTCGTAGAAGCCCGTCAGCGCTTCGATCAATTCGCGCAGTTCGGCCATGCGGGTGCGTGCGTGATCGTCGAGATCATCCGGCGCCTGCAGCTCGAGTTCGCGAAGTTTCGTCAGCGTCGGGTCGATTTCGCGCTTCTTGCGTTCCGCGATCAGGGTGCGCACGATTTCCCACATGTCTTCCGGCGTGGTGAAGTAATCGCGTCGGTCACCTTGCTGGTGGCGCAAGCGGACAAGGTTCCAAGCCTGAAGCTCTTTCAGACCCATTGAAACGTTGGAACGGGAGACGTGTAGCGCCTCGACGATATCGTCGGCGCAGAGTGGGCGCTGCGACAGAAAAAGCAGGGCATAGATCTGCCCCACCGTGCGGTTTATTCCCCAGCGAGAGCCCATCTCGCCAAAATGCAGGATGAACTCCTGCTCTGTTTGCGTTGGCATATCTGATCCGTTCGCGCGTTTCAGAAATTCCTGAAACTCATGTAGGCCGCGAAAGCAAGAGGGAAACTATAGTGCGACAGAACGCGCAGGCCCGGTGAGCCCTAAGGCTAAGGGCCGAAGGTATAGAGGCTTTCTTGCCGGAAAACGTCCCCCGCCTGGGCGATAATGCTCGGAAAACCTTTGTGATGTGGCGCATCGGGCCAAATCTGCGGCTCCAGCGCAACGCCTGCGCCGCTGCCGCAATACACCTGAAGCCCCGGAGCGGTGGTCTGCACCGTCAATTCGCGACCGGACGCACCGGTGAGGCGGGCGACGGGCGCAAGCGAGCGCGGAGAACGGGCGAGGCAGAAGTTGTGATCAAGCCGTGGGTCGGGCGCACGCGGTCGTCTGTAATCGAAGGGCGTGCCTTCAACGTCGGCGATTTCGCCCGTCGGTAGGGTATCGGACGTAACGGGTAGGTATTGATCTGCCATCACGGTCAGGCGGTGCCCGTCCAACACTCCACTGCCATCAAGGTTCCAGCCGCCGTGAAAAGCGGGGTTGAAAAGGGTGCGCGCGTCACTTTCCGCCTCAAGCGTGATCCGCAGGCTATGCGCCGTATCCAGCGCGAAGATCGCTCGAATAGTTCGGGCGCCCGGAAATCCACCATGCCCGTCCGGAAGCGCGATTGTCAGCTTGGCCAAACCGTTGGTAGCCTTTTCAACCTGCCAGGTTAGAGCCTGCGTGCCACTAAAGCCCGAGTGCAGGCAGTTCGGCCCTTCGTTTGCCTCCAGCAGCAAGAGCTCGCGGCCCAACGGCACTTCGGCTCCCGCGATGCGGTTTACGACTGGGGCCACCACCGCATTGCTGTAAAGCGCCGTGCCTTCGTAGGCAGCCAACGTTTCAGCCCCTTGGGTGAGGTTTGGCGAGCCGGCATGGCGCAGGCTGTGAAGCCTTGCCCCGTGGGTGAGCACAGTTGCCTCGAGGGCGCCGTTTTTGAGCGTGATGGCGTGGACCAGCGATCCGTCTTGCCCCGTGCCGAATTCTGCTATTTCGGCCACCAGGCAACTCCCGCCGCAGGAATATCCTGGCCATCGAAGGCCACGGGCCCCGCGCCGTAGTTAAATGCGAAGCGATACGCCGCCGTTTCGCGCAGCCGAAGGCCATCGGGGAGCGGCGTGACGGCGATCCCGGCGGTCTTGCAAGCTGTGGCGACAAGCCGATCCCAAAGCGCGGTGTCGGGCCAACCGGCGAGATAGGTCAACGGGCCCACCCGCATTGTGCCAACCCGGCCATCGATGGCGGTCAGCCCCACTTCCGCATTGCCTTCGAGGTGTTCGAACCACTGCTCAAACGCCCCGCCGCCATCAACCGGAACACTATCGCCCGGTGGCAGGCTTTCGACGCGGGCCACCACGGCATCAAGGCCGGGGAGGGCTGGGGGGAGCGGTACGGGGATCGCGAACTCCTCGGTTCTTGAGCCCGTGCGCGGGCCGACCAGAACGATCGCCCCACTGCCCGACAGTGCCTCAGCCAGCCCATCGGGCAGGGCGAAGAGGCCGGGCGCGAGTATAAATTGATAGCCTGTGAAATCGCGTGTTTCGGTCGGCAGGATATCCACAGAAAGGCCGGCCCGGCGCAGCGCGCGGTAGGCGCTGAAGACGAGCGCGAAGTAGCTGAAGTCGGCGCCCTGTGGCTGGGTTTCCCAAGCCCACTGCGAGGCATAGTCGAAGACTATGGCCACGGGTGCGCGGGCTGGCCCAATCTCTCCAATCTCGTAAAGCTCTTCGGCCATCTGCTGCGCCTCGGCAAGGGCCGGGGCAGGCACGCTGTCGGGCCGCAAAAGCCCCGAATGCATCTGTTCCTGCGCGAACGGGGCCTGCCGCCAACGGAAGTAGCTGACCACCTCGGCGCCGTGGGCAATCGCCTCCCAACTCCAAAGCCGAACCATGCCGTCAAGCGGCGCCACGTTCCAGGGTGCCCAGTTCACGGGGCCCGGCTGCTGCTCCATCACCCACCAGCGCCCGCGGCCCACGGCACGGTAAAGATCGTGGTGGAACGCTTGAAAATCGGGATCGCCCTGGCGCAGATACTGCTGCTTGAAGACCTTGTCGCTTTCAATCCGATCCAGCGGGAAGCCGAGCGGGTAGCTGTCCCAACTCGCGATGTCGAGATCTGCGGCAACCGCAAAGTGATCAAAATCGAGCACCCGGCCCATGTAGTTGTGGATGAGCGGCGCGCGGGTGTGGCGGCGTAGGATTTCAGCCTGCACTCGGTTGAACGCCACAACTTCATCCGAAGCAAAGCGGCGAAAGGCCATCACATGCGCCGGGTTCGGCTCTGTGACAGTTAGATTCGGAAGTTCGATTTCATCGAAATCAGCGTACTCCATCGACCAGAAGACGTTGCCCCAGGCCCGGTTGAGCGCGTCGATAGATTGATAGCGCTGGGCGAGCCAGTCGCGGAAGCTGTGGCGTGCAGCCGGGGAGTAACTCACCGTCGTATCGTGGCAGCCGTATTCGTTGTCGAGCTGCCAGGCCGCTACATGCGGATTGGCCCCGTAGCGTTCCGCAAGCTTCGACACAATCGTTCGGCATTCTGCCCGGTAGCCGCGGTGGCTGAAGCAGTAGTGACGGCGGGAGCCGAAGCCGCGCGGACGGCCTCCGGCATCGAGCGCCAGCATGTCGGGGTGTTTGGTGAGCATCCAACGCGGTGGGGTCGCCGTTGGGGTGCCGAGGATTACCTTTAGCCCCGCGCCGCCCAAGAGCTCGATCGCGCGATCGAGCCAATCGAAACTGTAGCGTCCCTCTTCCGGCTCCATCTGTGACCAAGCGAATTCCCCGATCCGCACCCATCTCAGACCCGCCTTGGCCATGAGGCGCGCGTCGTCGGCCCAGATCCCTTCGTCCCAATGTTCGGGGTAATAGCAGACGCCAAGCTCGGGGGTCACAACACCACCTGATGTTCCGCTTGCCCGCGGGCCACGCCCTCGGCCACGAAGGTTTGCCCGTGATCGGGCTCGCGGTCCAGGGTGTAGGAAGAAAGCCCCGCGCGGGCCGTGGTGCAGAACAGATCGCTCAGGTCCGTGCCGCCAAATGCGGGGCAGGAGCTGTGGGCGCCCGGCACCTTAACAGCGCGCAGGAACTGGCCCTCAGGCGAGTAGGCCGCCACTCTGAAGCCGCCCCACTGTGCATTCCAAAAATTGCCATCGGCATCTACAACCGCGCCATCAGGGCGCCACTCTGTTCCGCCTAGATCAAGCCACAGTTCGGCGGGCCCATCTGGCCAGCCATCGGCGTTCGCCAGCGGTTGGCGCATGATTTTTTGTGTAGGTGTATCGGTGAAATAGGCAAAACGCCGATCAGGCGAAAAGCAGATCGCATTGGTGATCGTGATCCCCTCAAACAGGCATCGCACTTCTCCGCGGTAGTAGCGGTAGATCGCGCCGGCGCCCGGTTCAGCAGCTTTTCCCATTGTGCCAATCCAGAACCCACCCCAGGGGTCGGCGCGTCCATCGTTGGAACGGGTTTCTGGCTTATCGGCTTCAAGGGGCGCAACGGCTTCGGCTGTGCCTGTGGTGAGATCGAAGGCGAAGAGTTTCGTTTCCGACGCTATGAGGAGCCGATCCGCGTCGAGCCACCCGGCGGCAGAGACGTGTTCGTCAAATTGCCACGCGCGTGTTTGCCCTTCTTCGCGGGTGTGGAGCCGGTGTTGCAGGATATCAAACCAGAAGAGCTGCCTGCGCGCCGGGTGCCAGAGCGGGCCTTCGCCCAGATGGCAGGGCGTTTCATCGAAGGCGCGCATTCTCACCCGCCGCTCGCCTCCCACGCCGCAACCGCATCGTGGGCCTTTGCCGCCACGTCCTCGGTGCTGTCGCCGGGGCGATAGAGCGAACTGCCAAGGCCGAAGCCATTGGCTCCCGCGCGGCGCCACTCCGCAAATCCCTCGGGCCCGACGCCGCCTACCATGTAAACTTGCGTCAGCGCGGGAAGCACGGCCCGAATTGCGATCAATCCGTCGAGGCCCATCTGAAAGGCGGGGAACACCTTTAGCCCGTCGGCGCCCGCGGCCAGTGCCGCAAAGCACTCCGAGGGGGTCAGCACACCGGGAAAGCTCTGCATCCCCCGGCGCTTGCTTTCCGCGATTACTGCGGCGTCGGCGTTGGGCGAAACGATGAGGGCGCCGCCCGCGCCCTGAACGCGGCCCACGTCTTCGACAGTCAGCACCGTACCAGCGCCGATCAGCGCCTCTTTGCCGTGGGCCGATGCCATGGCCTCGATGCTGGCGAAAGGCTCGGGCGAATTGAGGGGCACTTCGATGCGCGAGATGCCCGCCTCGATAAGCGATGCGGCGATCGGTGCGGCCTCATCTGGCGTGATCCCGCGCAGGATTGCGATCAGCGGTCGGCCCGTCATGCGCTTTCCGTAAGGTGCTGGCGCGCGGCGGCAAGGCCCGCCCGCGTCATCGTATCGGCATCTGCGGCCCGGGCGGTTACGCCCTGATGGCTGAGCGCGGTTGCATAGCGGGCCACATGGGAGGTGCCGCCCAGGATCGCCACATTCTGGCCCAGCCAATAGGGCCGGGCCGCGGCAAGTTCGGCCCCAATCAACAGGCCGGACAGGCGGGCCGCACCGGCACCGGGTGTAACACCCGCCAAAAGCCCTTCGGCGCGGATCGCAAAAAGCCGCGTGGCCAGCGCTTCCGGTTTTGCCAGCGCGGTGTCGAGCGCATCAGCGAATGCGCCGTCATCCCAACCATCGCCCACCGAGTGGCGCAAAACAGTATGGTCCGAGATCGCCGCATAGAGATCGCCCGTCATGAAGGTGCGGAAGCTTACGACCTCACCCGCCGAAATCTGCGCCCATTTCGTATGGGTGCCGGGCAGGCAGAGGATCCCATCGAAATCGGGGTTCTGGGCAAGCCATCCGGCAATCTGCGTTTCCTCGCCGCGCATCACATCGGCCGGATCAAGCTGGCGTAGTCCGGGGATAAGCCGCACGGTCAGCCGCGGATCCTGCGCAGGTGCCGGCGCTGTGGTGCCATCGGTGGGTGTGCAGGGCACGGTGCGGTAGGGCGCCTCGGCCCAGCCTTGGCGCGAGCCGACCATGCCGCAGGCGATCACTTCCACGGGATCGGCGCCAAGCCACGGCCCGATAAGGCGCAGCAATGCGGGCTCAAACCCATCGCGCTCAAGCGTGCCCATCCCGTCGCCGGATTGCGTTTGGGCCAGCACCTCGCCCGCGCCTATGGCCCAGGCCCGGCAGCGGGAGGTGCCCCAGTCAACCGCGATCCAGTTAAGGCCGTCGATCATCCCGTCACCACCACGCCGCCATCAATCACCAGCGCCTGACCCGTCATTGCTTTGCTGGCCTTTGAGGCAAGGAACAAGCAGCCGCCCACGATATCTTCGGGTTCCAAGGGATCGCTAAGGCACTGGCGCGCCAGATGCGCGGCCAGCCCCTCTTCGGTGACCCACATATCTTTCTGCTTCTGGGTCAGCACCCATCCGGGGGCGAGAGCATTAACGCGAATGCGATCCGGCCCGAATTCGCGCGCTAGGGAGCGGGTCATGCCGTTGATACCGGAATTCGCCGTTGTGTAAGCCGGGTAGCCCGCATTGCCCATCATGTAGCTGATCGAAGAGAAGTTTACGATCGCGCCACCTCCCGCCGCCTTCATGCCTGGGATCACCGCCTGGGCGGCGAAGAAATAGGCCTTGAGGTTGATCGCCTGGCTCCAATCCCAGAACGCCTCATCGACCTCAAGCGTGTCGTGGCGCTTATCGTTGGCCGCGTTGTTGACGAGTACCGTAACGGCGCCATGCGCCTCGCCGGCCTGAACGATGCAGGATTGCAGCGCAGGGATATCGGTGATGTCGCAGGGCAGAAACAACGGCCCGGTGCCATGCTTCTCGGCCATCTCGGCCACGAAATCGCTGGCGTCGGAGCGCTGCACGAAAGCCACGCGTGCGCCTTGGGCCAGAAACCCGTCGGTCAACGCCGCGCCGATGCCCGAACCGCCGCCCGTAATGAAGACGGACGCGCCGTTGAGATCTGGGAATGTGGGCAGTTCAGTCGACATGATCAGTGGCTCTCCCGCCATGGGATGCGCAGGTCGGCCCCGCGCAGGAAATCGAGATCGGCGCCTTCATGAGCCTGCATCACGTGGTCGACATAAAGCTTTGCATAGCCGCGCGTGTACTGTGGGGCCTCGGGCGCCCATGCGGCGTGGCGGCGTGCAAGCTCATCATCGCTAACCTTTAGATCAAGCGTGCCAGCGGAGGCCGACACCCGAATACGGTCGCCGGTTTCCACAAGCGCGAGCGGGCCGCCCGCCTGCGCCTCAGGCGAGACGTGCAGGATCACCGTGCCATAGGCCGTGCCAGACATCCGCGCGTCGGAAACCCGCACCATATCGCGCACGCCCTCCTTCACCAGCCGCGCCGGGATTGGCATATTGCCCACCTCCGGCATGCCCGGATAGCCCTTCGGCCCGCATCCTTTCAGCACGAGGATCGTGTCGGCCGTCACGGGCAGGTCATCGCGATCGATGTTCGCTTTCAGATCCTCGATATTCTCAAACACATGCGCGGGGCCTTCATGTTCCAAAAGCGCATCGGTGGCCGCCGAAGGCTTCACGATCGCCCCGTTGGGCGCGAGGTTGCCGCGCAGCACCCGCAGGCCTGCGGCCGTTTTCACTGGCGCATCGAAGGCGTGGATCACGTCACGGTTGAAGCATTCCGCGCCTTCGCCATAGGCCGAAATATCGCCGCCCAGCACGGTTGTTGCGGCCCTAAGCTGGCCTGCGAGCTCGCTCAGCACAACCGGCATCCCGCCCGCATAGCAGAAATCCTCCATCAGGTATTTTCCCGATGGCATGCAATTGACGATAAGAGGGATTTCCCCGCCGATCTCGAAATCCTTGAGCGTCAAATCCACACCTACACGCCCCGCAAGGGCCAGAAGATGCACCACCGCATTGGTTGACCCGCCTACGGCGGCATTGGCCAGGATCGCGTTCTCAAAGGCTGCCTTCGAGAGGATATCGGAGGGTTTGAGATCCTCTTCCACCATCTCGACGATCCGCTTGCCCGTCAGATGCGCGAGCGCCATGCGCCTGGCATCCACCGCCGGGAGGGCGGCATTGGTGGGCAGCGCAAGCCCCATCGCCTCCACGAGCGACGCCATGGTCGAGGCAGTGCCCATCGTCATGCATACCCCTGCGGAACGGGACATGCCGGCTTCTGCCGCCATGAAATCCTTCAATGTCATCTCGCCCGCGCGCACCGCTTCGGAAAACTTCCACACATCGGTGCCCGAACCGATATCGCCGCCCCGGTACTTACCGTTCAGCATCGGGCCGGAGGAGACGACGATTGCGGGCAGGTTCACGGAGGCCGCGCCCATAAGCTGTGCCGGCGTTGTCTTGTCACATCCACCCAGAAGCACCACACCGTCCAGTCCGTAGGCGCGGATCGACTCCTCCACATCCATCGCCATGAGGTTGCGAAAGAGCATCGCGGTGGGCTTCATCTGGGTTTCGCCAAGCGACATGACGGGGAATTCGACCGGGAAGCCCCCGGCCTCCCATACCCCGCGTTTCACGCCCTCGGCCAGAGTGCGCAGCCCGTGGTTGCAGGGCGTCAGTTCCGACCAAGAGTTGCAGATCCCGATCACGGGGCGCCCATCGAAGGCATGATCGGGAAAGCCCTGGTTTTTCATCCACGAGCGATGGATGAAGCCATCCTTGTCAAGCTTGCCGTACCATTGGGAAGAGCGCCGCTTCGCCATTCAAGCGGCCTTCCGCACGCGCGCCCAGGCCGGCACCCAATCGCCATGGGCAGCCAGCAGATCGGTGACGAGACTGCGGATTTGGCGCAGGTCGAGCTCGGCTGCGGTGTGAGGATCCATGTAAGCCGCGTGATAGAGGTGTTCGACGTTTTCCTCCAGAAGCGCGCGCACGGTCAGTTCCTGCACATTGATTTGGCTGCGCATCAGCGCCACGAGTTGGGGCGGGATATCATCCACCACGGTTGGCTGAAGCCCGTTTCCATCCACGAGGCAGGGCGTTTCCACGGCCGCGCCCACGGGCAGTTGCGGGGCCTGCCCGCGGTTTGGCAAGTTGCCATAGGCCACGTATGGCGTGTTTGTGGTGATCGCGTTCATGACTTCTGCGGCAAACTCATGGCTTTTCGTTACCTCGATGCGTTCGGCGGTGCGATAGGCCGCGGCCTGTGCGCCCCATTCCGCCATCTGCTCTTCGCACCGCTTGGGGTATTCATCGAGCGGAACGCCAAAGGTGTCGATCAGATCGCTGCGCCCGTCCTTGATGAACCAGGGAACATACTCGGCGAAGTGTTCCGAGCTTTCGGTGCAGAAGTAGCCAAGATGTTCCATCACTTCGTAGCGTACGGTGTTGGCGCAACGCGCATTGTGAAGGGGCGCCTTGGGCAGGCGTCCGCTCCGATAGCCCTCGCGAAGAAGGGGATAGAGATCGCGGCCCCGATGCCTCAGCTCAAGAAAGAACGCCACATGGTTTACGCCCGCAACCCGATAACGGATCTCGCCCTCCGGGATCGCAAGATCATGGGCGAACTCCTCCACCGTGTTCTGCACCGAATGGCAAAGGCCGACCTGGCGCACATGCGGATAGCGTTCTGCAAGCGCCCACGTGTTGATCGCCATCGGGTTAACGTATTGAAGCATCGTCGCGCCCGGGCAGAGCTCCGCCATATCCGACGCCACGGCCCAGAGATGGGGCACGGTGCGCAGGCCCCGCATGATGCCGCCCACGCCCAGCGTATCCCCGATCGTCTGCCGCAGCCCGTATTGGCGCGGGATCTCGAAATCGGTCACTGTTGCGGGCCGGTAGCCGCCGATCTGAAACGCCGTGACAACGAAATCCGCGCCCTCAAGCGCGCGGCGCCGGTCAGTCGTTGCGTCCACCCGCGCCGGGGCCCCGGTGGCTTCGACAAGCTTCCGCGCCACGACCTCGCTTTCTTCGAGCCGTGCGGTATCGATATCCATCAGTGCGATGGTCGCGCCCCGGAGGCTATCGAACTGAAGCGCATCGCCCACGATGTTCTTCATGAAGATCGTGGAGCCTGCGCCGATAAAGGCGATCTTCGTCATTCTTTCAAGTCTCCGAAGGGGCTTACTTCACGGCCCCGAGCGTCAAGCCTGCAATGAAGTGCTTTTGCATCAGGAAGAACATCAGCACTGGCGGCAGGGCGGCCACGATCGAGCCCGCGCTCATCAGGTGATAGGCCGCGCGGTACTGCGCATTGAAACTGGTGATGCCCGCGGTCACTGGCTGGCTTTCCACGCCTTGCGTCAACACCACCGCCCAGAAGTAATCGTTCCAGATGAAGGTGAAGATCAGAACCGAAAGCGCGGCGATCGCGGGCTTCATCAGCGGCAGCACGACGTACCAGAAGATCCGCCATTCCGCGATCCCCTCCACCCGCGCGGCCTCGATCAGCTCATAGGGCAGTGCCCGGATGAAATTGCGCATGAAGAGAGTGCAGAACCCGGTCTGAAAGGCGATGTGAAAGAGCACGAGGCCGGGGATGGTGTTGTAGAGGCCCATTGACAGCGTGAGGTCGCGTACCGGCACCATCAGGATCTGGAAGGGCACGAAATTGCCCGCCACGAACATGAAGAAGATCCAAAGGTTGCCGCGGAACTTGTAGATGCCGAGCGCGAAGCCGGTCATGCAGGAAAGCGCTACCGCGCCAATCACCGTAGGCACGGTGATGAAAACCGAATTCAGCAAGTAGCGCGGCATGTCACTTTCAAAGAACACGCGGCTGTAATTGGCGATGCCTTCGAAGGAGGATGGAATGCCCCAGTAATTGCCCACTGTGAAATCGGCATCAGGGCGGATGGAGAACATTGCCACTGCCAGCAAGGGCAGAAGCCACATGATCAGCGCCAAGGGCAGCAGCGTCTGATAGGTCAGCTGCCAGCTGCGCGAGGTTTTTTCGATTGGTGTTGGAAACATGTCAGATGCCTCCGACGGGAGTTTTATTGCCAAGATGAAGCAAGGAGCAAAGAACTGCCTTTATCTTGACAGAAAGACTTATGGGTCCACGCCTGGCCATCAGCGCGCCCCCCGCTCTTCGCGGTACATCGACCAGAGGAAGTAGGCGATGAAGCACAGCATGATCAGGAAGAGCACGACGGCAATCGCCGCGCCGTAGCCCATGCGGAACCCGTACTCGGAAAGCGCCACTTCGAACATGTAGAAGGCCAGCACGCGCGAGGATCCAAAGGGCCCGCCCTGGGTCATGATCGAGATAAGGTCAAACGACCTCAGCGCCCCGATGATCGTGACGACGAACGCGATGAACGTGGCGGGTTTCAACTGCGGGATTACCACGTACCACAGCATCTTCCAGCCCTTCGCGCCGTCGAGCCGCCCGGCTTCGATCTGCTCGGGATCCACCGCGTTCAGCCCAGTGAGATAGAGGATCATGCAATAGGCTGTCTGCGGCCAGAGGCCCGCGGCGATGATCCCGTAGGTGACGTATCGCTCATCGCCCAACACGCTGATCGGGCCCAGGCCGAACCAGCCGATAATGGTGTTCAACAGCCCAAAGGTGGGATCGTAGAACCACGTGAAGACAAGGCCGACAACGACTTGGCTGATCACGAAGGGGAAGAAGAAGAGCGATTTGTAGATGCGGATGCCCGCGACCGTCTGATTGAGAAAAAGCGCGATGAAAAGGCCCGCGGGGATCGCAAGGAGATAGAGGAAGAGCCAGAGGATATTGTTCTTCAGCGATGTGTAGAAAGCGTCGCGATCAACGAATTCCCAGTAGAGATCCTCGTAGTTCTGGAGGCCGACAAATTGCGGCTCACCCAGACCATCCCAATCGTAGAGCGAGATGTTGAAGCTCTGGAAGACCGGGAAGATCACGTAGAACAAGAAGAACAGAACGCCCGGGGCGAGGAACAGCCAAGGCGTGACCGCGATCTGATTGCGATGGAACCAGGAACGCGAGTCAACGGCTGCGGCGTCTTGAAGGGAAGCTGTGCTCATTGGGCCAACCTGTAGGGGGCGTTGTATGTTCCGCGTCCGTTTACTGGCGAACCAGGAAAAACGCCTTCGGCATCGGAAAAATCAACCTCCCAGTAGAAGGAGCGAAATTCCCGGATCGCCGGGCGGTCAGACGATAAGAAGCGTATCGCCTTCTCGCGGAACTTCCGGCTTTTACCTCTGGCTGGAAACCGGCTGAGCCAATGGTTGTTCGGCAGGCTGGTGGCGGGGTAATCGGCGCCTAGCGACCGCCCCTTCGGCAGGGGGTTTTGCGACATCACATCGATGAAGTGATCAAGCTCCTGCGGTGTTGCGAAGACCATGTTCACGCCGTCGAGGTGGGTGATGAGTTGCGCCCAACGCTTGCGGTTCTGAAAGAACGGGCTCCGCTGCCAGTGCGGTCTGCGCCATTGCCCGCTCGCCGTGCGGTGCTGGACCCAGATGCCGTACCGCGGCCCGATCCAGCCGGAAATCGGCGATCGGGGAAACTGGGATGAGTATCTGATCTCGGCGTGTTTCACGCGTGACCTGTCCGCAAGGGCTAAGGCCGCCCCGCCGCTATGGGGGGCGGCCCGCTTGGTTACTGGTAGATCCGCTGCCGCGCGCGCTCGAGGCGGGCGAGGATGCGATCAAGGTTTTCCGGCTTCACCATGAACTCCTGGAAACCTTCCATCGAGGCCTTCGCCATTTCTGCCGGCGCATCGCGATCCCAGAACTGGGCCACGCCGCCCGGTGAATTCGATGACAGCATTGCAAAGCCCTCGTTGAGGAACTTGTCGTCATCGACCGAGGATTGCGCGTTGACCGGAAGCTGCCCGAGGTTCTCGCCATTGTTGATCTCGGTCTGCACGTCTGCCGAAACCACATAGCGCAGGAACTCGCGTGCCGCTTCCTTGTTCGCTGCATTCGCGGGAATGTGGAACGTATCGGTCGGTGCGTCTTCCGCCAGCGCGATACCTTCGGTGATCGCTGGGAACTGATAGAAATCGAGCTGATCGTCGGTCAGCCCAGCATCGCGCAGCGGCGCGACAGCGAAGTTGCCCATCAGGTAATGCACCGCGTCGCCGTTCACCATGAAGGGCAGGGCTTCCTGCCAGCTATAGGTCTGGTGATTGTCGATGAAGGCGCCCATGTCGATGAGCTCTTGCCAGTTTGCAAAGGTTTGCTTCACCCGGTCGTCTTCCCAGCTCACTTCGCCATTGGCGAGTTGCATGTGAAAGTCGAAGCCGTTGGTGCGCATGTTGAGGTAGTCAAACCAGCCACCGGCCGTCCACAAGAACTTCGTGCCGATGGTAAAACACTTGCGGCCTGAATCGAGGATCGCCTGGCAGTTCGCCTTGAACGCGTCCCACGAGGTGGGTTCTTCGAGGCCGAGCTCTTCGTAGATATCTTTGCGGTAATAGACGCCCCACTGATAGTAGGTGTAGGGAACGCCCCACTGCTTGCCATCGATCGTCATGGCGCCTTTGGTCGAGGCGAGGTTTTCTGCGATCTCCGGCTCTTCCCAGAGGTCGGACACATCTTCGAAAAGCTCCGCATCCACATAGGGCCGCATCCGATTGGCAGCGTACCATGTGGCCACGTCGGGCGGGTTGGCCGTCAGGAAGTTGCGGATCTGCGTTTTGTACTCTTCTCGGTCGATCACCGTCGTCTCGATGTTGAGATCGGGGTGCAGTTCCCCGAAATCGGCGATCATAGCTTCCATCGTGGCCCGCGGCGCGGGGTTAGATGTGTCGAGGAAAATATTGAGGTCACCGGTCAGTTCGGCCGAAGCCGGGCCGGCAAGCACGGCAGACGCCGCAAGCGCCGCGAGCGGCGCCTTGTAGATGGAACGCATGGTATCCTCCCTGGTGTTCCATTCCGGAGCAAGTTCCATTATCTGGAACTCAGTTTTGAATATTGAAATCATAACCGCACTGTGGCAGGCCTTGTCAACAGCCGCGGGTGACAACGAGATCACAATTCCTGCGGAGGGGAGGATCGGATGGCCAAGGCGCAATCCGCAGATGGAACCGTCGGAAAGGCACTTGATGTGCTGGACCAGGTGGCGGCCTTCGGGCGGCCGGTGCGGTTCTCGGAACTTCTTTGCCAGAGCAGGTTCCCGAAGGCCACGCTATACCGATTTCTGCAAACGCTGACGAACCAGGGCATGCTCGCCTACGATCCCGATCGGCAGACCTATGCGCCTGGCATCCGTCTGGTAAGGCTGGCGCACGCCGCCTGGCAGCAATCCTCGCTCGCACCTGTCGCGCGCCCCCATATCGATGCGCTGTCGGCGCGGGTGGGGGAGACCGTTCATCTTGCGCAGCTCGATCACGGTCAGGTGCTCTACGTCGACAAACGAAATGCCGCAGAGCCGCTGGAGATGTTCAGCGATGCCGGCCGCATCGGGCCGGCCTATTGCACCGGCGTGGGCAAGGCGATGTTGGCCTTTCTGGAGCCGACGTCGCTGACAGATGCGTTGGAGATGCAGTCGTTCCACGCCTTTACGGCGCGGACGCACAGGGATGCCCCATCGCTGAAGGCGGACCTCGCGAAGATCCGTGAACGTGGCTTTGCCTTTGATGATGAAGAGCATGAGCCGGGGATCATCTGCGTGGCGGTTCCGGTTCTGGCGCGCTCGGGCCGGGTAATGGGCGCACTTTCGGTCACTACGTCAACAGAGCGCGAAACGCTTGCGGGCCTCGCCGGCCTTGCGCCCGAATTGCAAATGGCCGCCCGAGCCATCGCAGAGGAGGTGGGAAGCTGGCGCTTCCCGGAGGAGGCACCGATGAGAGACCAGATGGGGGTGGTATAATGTCAGGCGTGACGCTTTCCCAGGTGATCAAGCGTTATGGGGAGACGCAGGTGATCCATGGCGTGGATCTTCAGATCGAACATGGCGAATTCTGCGTGTTTGTCGGCCCCTCGGGCTGCGGCAAGTCAACCTTGCTGCGGATGGTAGCAGGGTTGGAAGAGACGACCGATGGCCAGATCCTCATCGGCCAGCGGGATGTCACGAAGGAGGATCCCGCCGAACGCGGCGTGGCGATGGTGTTTCAGACCTACGCGCTCTACCCCCATATGACCGTGGAAGAGAATATGGGCTTTGGCCTGAAGATGAACGGCCACCCGAGATCCGAGATCAGTCAGAAAGTGGCCAACGCAAGCGAGATCCTGAAGCTCGACGACTATCTCAAGCGCAAGCCGAAAGCGCTTTCGGGCGGGCAACGGCAGCGCGTGGCGATCGGGCGTGCAATCGTGCGGGGGCCAGAAGTCTTCCTGTTCGACGAGCCGCTTTCGAACCTGGATGCTGAATTGCGGGTGGAAATGCGCGTAGAGATCGCGCGGCTGCACCAGGAGATTGGCGCAACTATGATCTACGTCACCCACGATCAGGTTGAAGCAATGACGCTGGCCGACAAGATCGTGGTGCTGCGCGCTGGGCGGATCGAGCAGGTGGGCGCACCGCTCGATCTTTATCGTGACCCCGATAACCGCTTCGTGGCGGGTTTCATCGGATCACCGGCAATGAATTTCTTTTCGGGCTCGGTGAACGGCAGTGGTGTTGAGGCGCCGGGGCTATCCACCACGGTGCCTGCGGCCGTGGCATTGCCAGGCACGGGGCAGGAGGTGATTGTGGGCGTACGGCCAGAGCATCTGGAGGTGGATCCGGCAGGCGACACCCATACGGTAGAACTGACCGAGGCGCTGGGCGGTGTGTCTTATGCCTACCTAACCGCGCCGAACGGCGAAAAGCTGATTGTGGAAGAACGCGGCGACTACCGCTCTAAGGCGGGGGCAAAGGTTGGCCTGACGTTCGAGCCATCGCGCGCTATGTACTTCGATGCGAAAAGTGAGGCGCGGCTGCGCTAACACCCGCTGCCATTCCCGCCGTAGCGCGCGGAACGACAAAAGCGAAGGCCCTACGCCGCGGCCAGCGCATTGGCCTTGGCGATAAGGTCAATTCCCATCTGGTGGAAGAGATCCCCGTAGTCGAGGCAAACCCAATTCTCTGCGATCTTGCCACGGGCACCCGTGAAATCGCAGCGGTAGAAATCCATCACCCGAAGGGTCAGTGCCTTGCCGGTCGGCGGCACACCGAGGTAGGGTCCCTGGTGTGTCATCGTCATCGAAGGCCAGCCGGATACGGCGGCGTAGTCGCCATCGCCGATGCGGCAGTAGTGGTTGCCGCCCTTGCGATCGGGAAAGGCGGCAAGGAAGGCGGCGCGGTGGTCGGCAACGAAACCATCCCAGCGATAGTTTGATCCGATCCCCGCCGGCCCGTACCAGAGCATATCGTCGTGCCAACGTCCGTCATGTCCGATCTGACCCTTTGAATGGGCGTTGTCGGGATCGTAGACATGCAAGTCGTCGAGCATGGCTTGTACAAGATCGAGGCTTGCCGTGCCATTGCCGGTTTCAGGCAAGACGCCATCATGGGTCGCCGGCCCCGGAAAAAGCATCTCGGTGCCCAGCATTGGGGGCAGCGGCATGCGGCCAGCCTGCCGGGCAAGGTCTGGCAGGTCGATGATGATGTGTGCCTGCGTGATCTTCCCGTTGTCGACGCGGTAGAACTCGCCCGATCGCATGAAGGCGAGACGGCGGGACGGAAGCAGCCCAAAAAGCGGCGCCTCGAACGTGCCCACATAATGCGTGATGGCGGCGGCCCAGGTGCCCCCGTCACGTCGCACGTTCTCGCCGCCGACAAAGATCTCGTCGCGACGCCGAACATGGCTAAGCGCGGCCCGAAGAGGTCGCAGAAAACCGTCGATGACCGCCGCGCGCCCTTCGAGCCGGTTGACCGGATGGGCGATTTCCCAAACCGAGTCGCCCGCAATCAGTTGCGTGGCAAGAGCCGCGAAGTCACCCTCACTCGCCGCTATCAGCGCGTTGAGGGAATGATGAATTTCTCGCCGGTAATCAGACATTTGCCTAGATGTGCGTCACGATATTGAACACGCATGCAAAAAAAGCTTGGCAAAACCAGCGAGCGCCGTCTAGCCTTTTTGCAAACGTGTGCAAAAACACTTCGCAAAAACAGGGGGTGGCCACCATGGCCGAGATCCAACTGCGCAACGTGTCGAAGCGCTGGGGTAGCTTCGTGGGTGTCGACAGCTTTGATCTGACGATCGCCAACGAGGAATTTCTCGTTCTTCTCGGCCCTTCGGGATGTGGAAAAACCACCACGATGCGCATGATCGCGGGGCTGGAGGAAGCCACCGATGGTGAGATCGTAATTGATGGCCGGGTGGTCAACGATCTTGATCCGAAAGACCGCGATATCGCCATGGTGTTTCAGAGCTACGGGCTCTATCCGAACATGAACGTCTACGACAACATTCGCTTCCCCCTGAAAGTGCGAAAAGTGCCGGAGAGCGAGCATGACGACCGCGTCAAGCGCGCGGCGGCCATGGTGGAGCTTGAGCCGTTCATGCACCGAAAGCCGGCGGAGCTTTCAGGCGGCCAGCGTCAACGCGTAGCGCTTGCCCGCGCCATTGTGCGCGAACCGAACGTGTTCCTGATGGACGAGCCGCTTTCGAACCTTGACGCCAAGCTTCGCGTTTCGACACGTGCGCAGATCAAAAACCTCAGCCACGAGCTGAAGGTGACGACAATCTACGTGACCCACGATCAGATCGAGGCAATGACCCTGGCCGATCGCGTGGTGATCATGAAGCAGGGCGTGGTGCAGCAGGTCGGCACCCCGGTCGAAATCTACGACAATCCCGCCAACACCTTCGTGGCCGGCTTCATCGGAAATCCGGCGATGAACCTGATGGAAGGCACACTGTCGGGTGGCACCTTCACTGGAGACAACGTGACGGTTAATGGCCTTTCGGGCCCAGACGGTGCTGTCACGCTCGGTTTCCGCGCTGAGGATGCGAGCGTTGTGGAGACAGGCAGCGAGATCGGCGCAACCGTCTACACGATGGAGCTTCTAGGTGACGCGACGATGATCACGGTGCGCGCCGGTGGGGCGCTTGTCAGCGTGAAGGCGCACAAGGAATACCGGGCTGAGATCGGCGACAATGTGTCGATCTCGGTTCCGGCATCGATCTGCCACCTCTTCGATCAGGAGACGGGGCAACGGATCGGCGGGCATACGCCCGGCAGTTCGGCCGCGGGGACGCTGGCGGCTGGTTAAAAAAGGGGTGCGGCCTTGCAAGACGCACCTGACTTATCAGGGAGATCACTGAAATGATGAAACGACTGTTGCTTGCAGGGGCGGCTTCGCTTGCGATGACGGGCGGCGCCTGGGCATGTGCCTTTGAAAACACCGTGCCGGTCAGCTCGCTGTCGGCCGGGTTCGAGGCCTGGAAATCTGTCACCGACGCCATGGCCGAGTGCGGCAATTTCGCAGCAGAGCTCGATCAGGAGTTCCGCACAAAGCAGCCTGCGGCCTTTGCGGCTAACCCCTCGCTTTATCAGATCGGTGGGGTTTCAAATGGCACGGTGACGCCATTGATCAACGAAGGCACGATACGGCCGCTTGACGATCTTGTCGCGGCGCATGGCGGCAATCTCAGCCCCAATCAGCTGATCCGGATCGACGGTGAGATCATGGCCATCGCGATGATGGTGAACACTCAGCATTTGATGTATCGGCAGGACATCTTCGATGACCTGGGCCTCGAAGTGCCCACAACGTGGGAAGAAGTTATCACGGTAGCCGAAGCGATCCAGGAAGCCGGTGTGGTGGACTATCCACTCGGCGGCACGATGAAGTCTGGCTGGAACATCGCGCAGGATTTCAACAACATGTTCCTCGGCTTCGGCGGGCAGTTTGTGGGCGATGACTCGATGCCGATGATCAACACCGAAGCCGGTGTGAAAGCGCTCGAGATGATGCAGCGGCTCACGGCGTTTATGGATCCTGAGTTCCTTGTCTCAGACTCAACATACGTGCAGCAGCAGTTCCAACAGGGCAAGATCGCGATGGCCAACCTCTGGGCCTCCCGCGGCGGTGCGATGGATAATGAGGCTGAAAGCCAGGTTGTGGGCCTTGTGAACGCCGCAGCCGCGCCGCTGGCCATCGATGGCGGCGCGCCCGCCACCACCCTTTGGTGGGATGGCATCGTGATCGCCAAAAACATCACTGATGAAGAGGCTGAAGCCGCCTTTAAGGTGGCCATGGAAGGCCTCGATACCGAGATGGTGCAGGGCGCGAATGATGAGGCGATCTGGCTTATCTCGGGCTATGAACCGAACCGATTGGCCCAGGGCGCCATTGCAACGGCGACCGCCTCACCGCCGCCGGCCTCATATCCTTCAACGAGCCAGATGGGCCTCATGCACACGGCGCTTGGCAACGAGCTTCCCGCCTTCTTCACCGGCGAACGCAGCGCTGAAGATACGCTGGCAGCCATCGAAGAGGCTTACATCACCGCCGCCAAAGAAGCGGGCATACTGGAGTAACTCTCCCTGCCGGGGCGGGCTCTCAGCAGGTCGCCCCGGATTTTTCGGTACTTAGGGCCCTCGGCCACTCGGGGGCGGAACGGACGGAGCGACACCCATGAAATTCCGCACATTTGCGATGTTTGTTGGTCCGTCGATCTTTCTGATGATCCTCTTCATTGCGGCGCCGCTTGTCAGCGTTTTCCTGCAAAGCTTTCAAATCACGCAGCCTGTTGTGGAGACCCAGCAGGTAGAAACCTGCACGCCGGGTTTTCTGCAGCAAACCTGCGTGACGGAAACGAAAACTGTTCCGGTGCTCGACGAATTTGGGGCCCCGGTGACGACAACGGAATGGGTCGGGCTTCTGAGCTACCAGCGCGTGCTGCAACTTGACCGTGTTGGCGCGGCCCTTGCCGCGGGCAGCTGGCAGCAGATCATGGCGATCGACTTCTGGAAGGCCCTGCGCTTCACGCTCACCTTCACGCTAGTCACCCTGCCTCTAATTCTTATCGTTGGGCTTGGATTGGCCGTCGCAGTAAATAACGCCGCCAAGGCGATCCGCGGGCAAATCATCTTCATCTCGCTTTTGCCCTTCATCATCACGCCGGTAATCGGGGCGCTTTCAATTTACTGGTTGTTCGTGGGGGATGGGATTTTAACCGCGGGCCTCGAATGGTGGCTCGGCCGCGATATCGCGATGTTCGCCCAGGCCTGGACGATCGAAATTCTAATGCTGTTCTATCGGGTCTGGCACGTGGCGCCGTTTGCCTTCGTGATCTTCTATGCCGGTCTTCAAACGGTCAATCAGGATACCCTTGAATCCGCCATCATCGATGGCGCCAGCCGGTGGGACAGGTTGCGCTACGTGATCATCCCCCACCTGATGCCGCTGATCATCTTCGTCTCGCTGATCCATCTGATGGATGCCTACCGGGTGTTCGAAGAGGTCGTGGGCTTCCGCAGCCAGGCGCATGTGATTTCACTGCAGTGGCTCACCTACGATTTCCTGGAACCCGATGATGCGGGCAACCGGGCGATCAGCCGGGCCTCGGCCTCGGCCATGCTGACGATGATCGGGATCGTCATCCTTCTGATCCCGCTCCTACGCCGCACCTGGCGCGATCACAAGGGGAGATCACACTAATGTCCACCCCCAAAGCCCTGCGGCAACCGTTCTCGCTGCGCCTTGGTTCGGCTGCCTTCCTGATCTTTTGGTGCCTGATCGCGGCCTTCCCGATCTTCTGGATCGGGGTAATGAGCTTCAAGGTCCCCGTCGATGCCTTCGCGCCGAACCCTTTCGATGTGGTCTTCGGGCCCGAAACGCGGGCGCGCGGCAAGGGCCTGTCGATCCTCGACATCGCGCTGGGGCTGGTGGTGCTGTGGTTTGCCGCGCGCGTGGCGATGCGCCATCTCTCGCCGCTGGTGGCGAAGTACTCGCCCTACGGCGTGGTGGCGATGGGCTGGATTGCGGCCTCGCTCGCCTTCGGGGTGGGGTTTGTCATCGTCTTTTTCGGGATCCTCCCCCCCATAATTGGGGTGCTCAACAGCATCGCCGGGCCGCTCGGCGCCCCGATCATTGGCCTGACAACTGAACACTACCAGGCGGTATGGTTCGAGAACGAGTTCTGGCGTAACTTCGTGAATTCGCTGATCGTCACCACGGGCGTTGTCACCATCTCACTCACGGTAGGCACGCTCGCGGGCTACGGCCTTGCGCGATCGGGCTCGAACATCGCGTTCTGGATTTTGATCATCGCGTTGATCTTCCGTGCGCTGCCGCATTCGGTTCTCGTGGCGGGCTACCTGCCCGTATTCGTGAATTCGGCTGAGATCCTACGCCCGATCCTGGGCGATTCGGCGCCTACGCTTTACGGCCAGCCGCTCGCTGTGATCGCGGTCCTCGTGTCGATCAACCAGCCCTTTACGATCTGGATGCTGCGCTCGTTCTTCCAGTCGATCCCCGTGGATCTGGACGAAAGCGCGCGCGTAGATGGCTGCACCCACTTCCAAGCCTTCCGCTGGGTGATCATGCCGGTGATGTGGCCGGGGGTGATCACGACGGGGCTTTTCAGCTTCCTTCTCGCCTATAACGACTTCCTCGTAACGTCGCTCCTCCTTGACGCGCAGAACCAGACAATGGTCCCGGGCATCGTTGGCTATTTCAACCGCGAAACGACGACGACCGATCAGGTGGAAGCCGTGGCAGCGGCCGTGTCGATCACCGCACCGCTCTTCCTTCTAGTGATGGTCTTCCAGCGCCAGATTGTAAGCGGGCTGACTGCCGGTGCCGTCAAAGGCTGACACACGCCCCGCGGGCAAGGTCACTTCCTTGGAGGTGGCCGAGCGCGCGGGCGTCAGCCGTTCGGCGGTAAGCCGGGTCTTTACGCCGGGCGCCAGCGTTTCCGAGAAAACGGCAGAGAAAGTCCGCCGTGCGGCTGACGAGTTGGGATATCGCCCGAACGTGCTAGCACGCTCATTGATGACGGGGCGCAGCCGCATGATCGGCTTGCTCGTTGCGTATCTCGACAATCACTTCTACCCCATCGTGCTGGAGCAGCTTTCCAGCGCGCTGCAGGCGCGGGGCTACCACGTTCTTGTTTTCATGGCGTCGCAGGCGGACCCGGATCTTGACCGGGTCGCCGAGGAGATCCTCGATTACCAGGTCGACGGGATGATCCTGGCGAGCGTTGCGATGACGTCTGACATCGCCGCGCGGTGCGAGGCGTCTGGCGTGCCTGTTGTGCTCTTCAACCGCCGGCAGGGCGAGGTGGGGGAGCTTGCTGTCGTGTCGGACAACTACGCGGGCGGGCGGATGGTGGCTGAGCATTTGCTGGGGCTGGGCCGGACACGGATCGCCCATATCGCGGGCTGGAGTGGCGCCTCGACGCAAGCCGATCGCGAGGCGGGCTTTCTGGACGGGTTACGCGCGGCTGGGGCTACCTTGTCCGCGCGTGACATCGGGGACTTTCGCCCCGAACTCGCGCAGGCGGCGGCACGGCGCATGTTCGCGGGCCCTGACAGGCCCGATGCCGTCTTTGTTTCCAACGACTACATGGCGTTTGTCGTGATGGACGTTTTGCGTTCGGAGCTTGGGCTGGATGTGCCTGGCGACGTGGCCGTCGCCTCGTTCGACGATGTGCCGACATCGTCCTGGCCCAGTTATGATCTCACGTCGGTGCGCCAAGATGCGAGCGCGATGGTGGCTGCGGCAACGGATTTGATCGTGGCAAAGATCGAAGGGCGCACCGCGGTGGCGCCGAAGCCATTGCCGGTGGAACTTGTCGTGCGCGGTTCGACAGTGGGCTAGCCGAGACTTCGGCGAAATCTCTAGGTGAACACTGTCACCCTGTCGCCAGCAAGATTTGCTTCCAGATGGCTGTTTCGTCGATTAACGTCCACTCACGCCGCAGTCCGCGCGGGCCAAACTCTGCATGGGTGATCCCCATGATGTAGACCTCGGCATCGCTCGGCACTCCGAAGCTTCCCCAGCCCTCGTGGCGGCCCCAAAGGCTCCATCGCACGGCCGCGCGCGGGGGCATGCGCGGGCTTTCCTGCCCGATCGCATGTTCGATCCGGAAGGCCGCGGAGGGGAAGGCCGCGCGAAGGCCCAGCCAATGCGCATCCGCCGCGGCGTGGCCGTGGGCCTGCACGTGCCCGGCATAGGCCAGCTCGCAAGCGCGATCGTATGCGCCTGAGACAACTGAGAATTCCGCATGCATCATTCGGGTTAGAAGATCGGCCAGCCGCGCGCCCCAAGGGCTGTCATTGGCGTGGCCGGTGTAGGGGCCGGGGATGTCATTCTTTGGCGTGAACGGGCGCACGCAGGCGTCAGGCCCGCCTTCGCGTTCGATCAGCGCACGGGTCCACCCCACCACATCCTGCCCCATCTGACGCACGATTGCGCCCTGATCGCGCACCAGCCACTCATCGGCAACCGCATTTCCCTCGCAAAAGCAATCGGCAAGAATTCGGTAGGCCAGCCGCCGTCCCGTGGGAGCGCCATACATCCCGGGGCCGGTATGCGTCGCGGTGCAATAAAGGCGGTGAGAGGATAGAAAGCTTGTCTGCGAAACCTCTGCCCATATCACATCTTCTCCGGGCAGCTCCCGGTCAGGAAACTCCGCAAGTGTGGCCTGGGTGCCGGCGATTATTCCACCATTGCCTCGCACGACTGAGGCCGGAGAGCGCACGATCAGGCCCGGCCCATAGTAATGTGTAAGCGTATGGATTCCGCGGTCTTCCCAGATCTCCCGTGTGATGCCCAGAATGAAGTCTTCCTCCGAAGCCCAGCGTTCATCGAAGCCGGGGCGGAACGGCATCAGCGTTTGCCGTAATAGAGGCCCACGACGTGTTCGGCTTCTGCAAAGAACAACCAGCGCGCCGTGAGCGTGCCTGCGATATGGCTCAGCACCGCGATGGCAGCGAGGGTGTGGGAGAACGGCAGTAGCGTCAGGATTGCCCAGGGCAGGATCGAAAACAGCCCGTAGGCAATGGCGCGCAGCTTGACTGCATGTTTGCGCGCAACAACGTGGACCATCTCGGTTAGCAGATAGTTCGTGCCTGTGTGCGGCGGCTCGAATGCGCGCACGCCCCCGATTGCGCCGAGCCCGGTGGCGCTTGCCATCGTGGTGCCCGCCGCACCGAAGCGCCCGTCGCCTTGCACCCATGCCCAGATCTGAAGGCCGCCGAGCACAAGCAGAAGGCCCGCGGCGAACCGCACTTCCCCCGCAAGAAGGGCGCCGCCGCCCAACGCGTGGCCGAGGAAGATCACCGGGGTTGACCAGTGATGCCAACGTGGAACGGTTTTGAGCTGGGCGTAGATCATCGAGGTTGCCGCGACTGTCGCCACTGCAAGCCCGGCGCCCAGCCAGCCCAGTGGCGCGATCCGGGTGCCGAAGAACACAAGGCCCGCGCCGTAAAGCGCCATGACGATAAGCGTGATCGCCGCGAGCCATGCTTCGCGGCTTAGCCAGCTGGAACGCCATTGCGTGAACGCCTTCAGCGCCCGCTCTGGATGGCCAAGGTGGAAGGTCGAGGCGGCAAGCCCGCCGACCGCAAGTAGATAGGCGATCGCAAAGAAGGCGAAGGCCGACCATCCGGTGACGGCGGGAATGCCGAGGCCGAGGAAGGTGAGAAGCCCAAAGCCCAGGCCCGAGAGCACTGTAAACAGGATGATTGACGGAGCTGGGTGCATGTTATCCGAGTTTTTCGAGCGTTTTGTCTAGCCAGCCGAGAAAACCCTTTGGATCCTCCCCCGTCACGTCGAGAAGCGGGGCGAGTACGTCGGTGGGTTCGTCCTTCGGCCGCGGCGGGAGATACTTGTTGACGGGCGCCGTGCCCTGTTCGGGCATCAAATCCCGGCCGCCGCGCTCGGCCACCAATTGCGACACCGCGCTGAGGGGATCAGACAAATCGCCGAAATGCCGCGCGCCGGTGGGGCAGGTGCGCACGCAGGCGGGTTCGCGATCCTCCTCGGGCAGGTTCTCGTTATAGATGCGATCCACGCAGAGCGTGCATTTCTTCATGACTTTTTCGGTTGGATCCATCTCACGCGCGCCGTAGGGGCAGGCCCAGGCACAAAGCCCGCAGCCGATGCAATCACTTTCGTTGACAAGCACGATCCCGTCTTCCACCCGCTTGTAGCTCGCGCCCGTCGGGCAGACCGTGACGCACGGTGCGTCATCGCAATGCAAGCAGCTCTTCGGGAAGTGAACAAGCTGGGCGGCGCCCTCCTGCGGTTGTACTTCAAAGGAGTGGACGCGATTGAGGAAGCTCCCCACGGGATTGGCCCCATAGGCATCGTTATCGGCAAGCGGCGCCCCGTAGTTTTCGGTGTTCCACCCTTTGCAGGCGGTCACGCAGGCATGGCAGCCAACACAGGTATCGAGATCTATGACGAGGCCGAGCCTCTTTTCGGTGTGCGAGGGTAGGCTGGTCATCTGCGGCTCCGACGGCGCTTCCGGGCAACGGGCGCGATGCATGCGGCGGCAGTATTTGGGCCAAGATGAAGGGGTGGGTGAGTCATAGGCCGACCTTGCGCGCGACAGTGGCGGGTGCCGGTGGCACTGGTGACTTGATCGGCGGGAAGGCCGGTTGTGCCTCGGCCGGCGCAGGTGCTTTCTCGATCTTTACCTTGAGGTCGAACCAAGCGGCCTGGCCGGTGACGGGATCTGAGTTCGAGCGGCGCTGGCCGTTTTCCCCCGCCAGCGTTTCGGGGATCAGGTGATTGAGCAGAAACCCCGTGGTCGCCTCGGGCGCTTCGGTGCCAAGGGCCCACGCCCCTTTGCGCTTGCCGATCGCGTTCCATGTCCAGACCGTGTTTTCGTTCAGCGCCGCCATTTGCATGACCGGCACCACGATCGATCCGTGCGGCGAGGTAAGGCGCGCCCAATCGCCTTCGGCGAACCCGTGGTCTTGCCAGATCTTGGTGGGCACATAAAGCGGGTTGCGCCCATGGATCTGCCGCAGCCAGGCATTCTGCGTGCCCCAGGAATGATACATCGCCATCGGGCGTTGGGTGAGCGCGTGGACTGGGTATTGGGGGTCGGCTTCACCCGCGGGGTACCACAGCGGCAGCGGATCGAGCTGCGCGCGAATCCGCGCGCGCAGGTGATCGGGCGGTTGACGCTCTCCCTTGCCTTCCGCGGCCAGTTGGAAGCGGCGTAGAGGCTCGGAGTATAGCGAAAAGATGTAGGGTGCGGGCGCATCGTAGAGCCCGAGCTCTACCGCCCAGTCTTGGTATTTCGCGTTCCAGGGTTTGTAGAATTCGGCCTCTTCGGGGATGTGGGCGATCCAGAAACTGCCGTTCTCAATATAGCGGTCTATCTGGCTTTCGTTTGGGGCGCCTCGGCCCCGGCCCTCACCGTTACCACGCCAGCCGGCGAGCGGGCCGACGCCCGGGCGCCGTTCGTGATGAATAATGTAATCGGCGTAATCGGCGTATTTCGCACCGCCGTCTTCGGCCACGAAGCCGGGCAGCCCCAGCCGGTGGCCGAGATCGCAGAGAACGGACTGGAAGGCGCGCACATCGCGATCGGGCCTTATCACGGGCCAGCGGATCGCGTCGGCCGCCGCCTCCGCCTCGCAAATGGGCCGGTCGAGCAGGGAGATGCAATCGTGGCGTTCGAGGTAGGTCGTATCCGGCAGCACGAGATCGGCATAGGCCACCATCTCGGACGAATAGGCATCAGAATAGATGATGCGTGGGATCACGTACTCTCCGTCCTCATCGGTATCCGTGAGCATCTCCATCGTGCCGGCAGTGTTCATCGACGAGTTCCACGCCATGTTCGCCATGTAGAGAAACAGCGTGTCGATCCTGTAGGGATCGCCCGCATGGGCATTGGCGATCACCATATGCATCAGCCCATGGGCCGACATCGGGTTGTCCCAGGTATAGGCCTTGTCGATGCGTTGGGGCGTGCCGTCTTCGTTCAGGCACAAGTCCTCGGGGCCCTGGGGGTAGCCCAGATGCGGGCCCGCAAGCGGCTGGCCGGGCGTGACGCTGGCATGGGGTTTCGGGTGCGCCGTCGCGGGCTTGGGGTAGGGTGGCTTGAAGCGGAAGCCGCCGGGCACTTCGACCGATCCCAGCAGTATTTGGAGCAGGTGCAAGGCGCGGCACGTCTGAAACCCGTTCGAATGGGCAGAGATCCCCCGCATGGCGTGAAAGCTCACTGGGCGCCCGGTCATCCTGCTGTGGCGCTCACCGCGAAAATCCGTCCATTCCCGATCAATCGTGATCTCTTCCTCGAACGCCACATGCGCCAGTTCTGCGGCGATGGCGCGGATGCGCTTCGCCGGGATGCCGCAGGTTTTGGCCACGGTTTCTGGGGCGTATTCCTGCGACAGATAACGCTCGGCGATCAGGTGGAAAACGGGCACATGGGTGACGCCCGCATGGCGCCACGTGCCGGAGAGATCGGCCAACACATCGGGCTTGTCATAGCAGCGCGGGCGCTTTTCGCGGCGATCCCACACCAGATCACGCCCGTTATCATCCTTCAGGATCAGGCCAAACTCATCGGAGTCGGGATCCATGTTCACAAGGCACGGAGCGTTGGTGTAGCGCGCCAGGTAATCGAGATCGATTTTGCCTGCCTTTAGTAGGCAGTGGACTAGCGACAGGATGAAGAGGCCGTCGGTGCCGGGCGTGATCCCCACCCACTCGTCGGCCACGGCGTTGTATCCTGTGCGGATCGGGTTCACACCGATCACCTTGGCGCCACGCTCTTTCAACCGTCCAATCCCCATCTTGATCGGGTTCGAATCGTGATCCTCAGCCACGCCGAACAGCATGAATAGCTTGGTGCGTTCCCAATCTGGTTGCCCGAATTCCCAGAACGCGCCGCCCATCGTGTAGATGCCGCCCGCGGCCATGTTGACGGAGCAGAAGCCGCCATGGGCGGCGTAATTGGGCGTCCCGAAGGCCTGCGCCCAATACCCGGTGAAAGATTGCGACTGATCGCGCCCGGTGAAGAAGGCAAGCTTTTCCGGCGCGGTCTCGCGAAGGGGCTTCATCCAGCCTGTGGCGATTTCAAGCGCCTCGTCCCACGAGATTTCCTCGAACTCGCCCGAGCCACGGGGGCCAACGCGCTTCAGAGGCGCGCGCAGGCGCGAGGGCGCCGTGACCTGCATGATGCCTGCCGCGCCCTTGCCGCAGAGCACGCCGCGGTTCACCGGATGGTCGCGATTGCCCTCGATATACGCCACCTCGCCGTCTTTTAGGTGCACGTTAATTCCACAGCGACAGGCGCACATGTAGCATGTGGTCTGGCGGATCTCGTCGGAGACTCTTGGGGATGTGTCGAGCAGCGGTGCGTCAGAAGCCATGGCGTGGGCTCCTTCCCTCCCACAGGGCCAAGGCTAAACCGGGAATGGCCTGTCATTCCAAGGTTTTCTTTATGTCCAGTTCGCTAGGGTCGATAAGGCCAGGGTTTACAGTGGCGGCGCCTCATCCGCGACGACGTGCACCTCTGGGGCGCGTGCAGCGAGGATACCGGCCAGGATGTCAAACAAATCCGCGAACTCTTCGTGGCGCGCGGATCCGCGCCGCCAGATCATGCCTATGGTTCGCGCGGGTTCCGTACCGGCTATCGGGCGATCCACCAACATCTTTTCACGGGCGACTTCCGAGCGGATGTAAAGCGCTGGCAGCAGCGAAATCCCAAGTTTCATTGAAACCATCTGGCGCAGCGTATCGAGGCTTGTGCCTTCGAAATCCGGGCTGATCTGCGCATTATATTCGACGGATAGGCTCGATATCTGTTCGTATAACCTGTGGCCAGGCTCAAGAGTAAGAAGCGTCTCGCCAGCAAGGTCTGCGGGATCGACCACCTCTTTCTGCGCCAATCGGTGATCGGTGGGAACAACAAGCCGAAGTGGTTCAACAAACAGCGGCTTGACAACCAGATCACTGTTTTCCACCGGCAAGGGGCAGAACAGCAGGTCAATCTTGCCGTTTTCCAACTGATCGACCAGCGCGTCTGGCAGGCCCTCGCGCATATAAAAGCGCAGGCGCGTGTGGCTTTGCTGGAGGTCGGGGATCATCACGGGCAGCAGATAAGACCCCAGTGACATCGCAACGCCCAGGCGGATCGTGCCGCTCAAGGGGCGTTGGCCGCGCCGTGCAAGATCGCGAATCTCTTCGACATCCCGCAACACCCGGCGGGCGCGGGCAACAACTTCGGCCCCGAGCGGCGTCACGATTACCCGGCTGCGCCCGCGTTCCACGAGTTGAACGCCGAGGCGCAACTCAAGTTCTTTGAGTTGTGCGCTCAGCGTGGGCTGCGTGACGTTACTGGCCTCTGCCGCCCGGCGGAAATGCAGGTGATCGGCAACGGACACGAGGTAGCGCATCTGCTGGAGCGTGGGCACGGGATCTCGCCAAAAATTAAAGAACGATAGAAATCCTCTATCGATATATAGTGAATTTTCAATTTTAACAATCAGGGACCGGCTTTTATATCGCGTTCCAACGAGGGTCAGGCGTGAAGCGATTCAAAAATATACTCATTGTCTGTGACGAAGATGGCGACGCAGAGATTGCGGTGGAGCGCGGCCTGTGGCTCGCCAAGTCCAACGGCGCCCGTGCGACGCTGCTCGACGTGATAGAAACGTCGAAGGGGACTTTGGGCGCGAGTTTCGCCTCGCTTCCCGAAGCGCGTGCGAGTGAGATCGAAGATCAGATCCTTATCCACTATACTGATCGCCTGAGGGCGCGCGCGGCTGACTTCGAAGACGCTGGCGTGGCGGTGGACGTGGAAGTTGTGCAGGGTGTGGGCTTCATCGAGGCCATACGTGCCGTGTTGCGCAACGGCCATGATTTGATCGTTAAGAACGCAAGTCCGAGCAGCACCTCGAACTGGCTTTTCGCCGGAAACGACATGCACATATTGCGCAAGTGCCCCTGCCCGGTCTGGATGCTGAAGGCAGATCAGCCGCGGCGTACCGAGCGCATTCTGGCAGCGATCGACCCCGATCCGCTGGACCCGACGCGCGACGCGCTGAACCGGGTGACTATGGAACTTGCCACGTCGCTCGCCGAACGCGACGAGGCCGAACTTCACGTCATCAACGCGTGGCGGCTTCAGGAAGAAACTACATTGCGCAGCGGGCGCTTCGCGATGTCGGACAGTGAAATTGCGACGATCCTTGCGGGCGAGCAGGCAGAAGCCCAGGCCCGCCTCGATGCATTTCTCGAGCGCTTCCCCCAGGGCGCGAAGCGGCGCGAGGTGATCCTGCGGAAAGGCTTTGCGGGCGATGTGATCCCCGAATACGCCCGCGCGGCCAACATCGACACAGTGGTTATGGGAACTCTGGGGCGCGCGGGTATCCGTGGCCTGTTTATCGGCAATACGGCGGAAACGATCCTCGGTGCCGTGCACTGCTCGGTCATGACGATCAAACCGCCAGGATTTGAAACGCCAGTGGAACTTGAGGACTGAGCAGGGCACGATGGGATTTCTCGAGACTTACGGAACCGAAAAGGCCGAACGTTGCCTGGCGGAGTTCGTTTCTTGCGTGCGCAAGGGCGGCGCCCGTCAGCTGTCGGCCAATTCCAGCACTCTTGTGATGGAAGAATTGGCCACTTTGCAGATCCGGATCGCCACCGGCCGGGACGAACTTGACTTTATTCGAAGCGCAACCTTGGAACGCGGCGCGCTGCTGCAACGCGCATGTTCGGTTGCCGAGACTGTGCTCAAGGAAGAGAACCCACATGGGTTTCTCGATGATGAGTTAGCCGGTCTTGTCGACGCCCTGGCGCAAGCGATCCCAGCCCATAACAGCGATCTTGCCGGCCTGAGCCGTGCCGACGCTTGGATGGATGATCTTGAAGCCGCTGTGAAAGATTTGATGCGACAGCTTGCCGCGGCCCCCGAGTTCAGCGATACCGTGCGTACGGGGCTCGTGCGGGTTCTGAGCGAAATAAGTGCGGCATTGGATACGATGACAGAGGCGGCGCGCGCATCACGTACGTCGGCAGTCGTTCAGCGGCGCGCGGCCTCTGAATGGGCCGAACGGCTCATCGAGGATCCAATCCTCGCGGCCGTTGGCACGTCGGTGGAAGAAACCGATGCCCGCCCGCCATCCGCGCGGCTTCGTTGGATCAATGCGCGACTGCGCACCCTTTCACGGAATTCGGCGCCTCGTACGGGCCCGGAGGACAAACTGCACTAGGTCTGACGGGATGGGCGCTAAGACGACGACTGATGGGGCCGCCGGGGCGCGGTGGCTCACGTTCGAGGGGCTTGTGCCCGTCGCAATTGCAGCGCTTCTCTTTGCATGGCTATGGCAGGCGATCCCGCCGATCAGCGCCGGTGAGGTTGTGCGCTACAGTTGGGATTGGGTTCCTTCGCTTGGCATCGCGCTGTCATTCCTGATTGACGGATTGAGCCTTACCTTTGGGCTGCTGATTACCGGGATCGGTGCGCTCGTGTTTCTGTACGCGTCTAAATACCTGCAAGGGCACCCGCACCTTGCGCGCTTCATGCTGTTCCTCGTGCTTTTCATGGCCTCGATGCTCGGGCTTGTGCTTGCCGATAACCTGCTGACACTGTTTGTCTTTTGGGAGCTGACCACGATCACCTCCTATCTCCTGATCGGGTTTGATCATGCAACGTCGAAGGCACGCCGCGCCGCCCTGCAGGCGCTTCTACTGACTGGCACGGGCGGCCTCGCGCTCTTGGCCGGTTTTATCCTGATCGGCACGGTGGCCGGCACGTTTGAGCTAAGTGAAATCCGCGCCCAGGGCGACGTATTGAAGGATCACGCACTGTATCTGCCGATCCTGATCCTGGTGCTGGCCGGGGCGTTTACAAAATCGGCGCAGTTTCCGTTCCATTTCTGGCTGCCTAACGCGATGGCCGCGCCCACGCCTGTATCCGCCTACCTGCACTCCGCCACGATGGTGAAGGCGGGCATCTACCTTCTGGCGCGGATGCACCCCAACCTTGGCGGCACCGATGTGTGGCTTTGGACGCTGACGATCTTCGGCGCTGTCACGGCCGTGTTTGCAAGCTTCATGGCGCTTAAGCAAACCGACCTTAAGCAATCGCTGGCCTACACCACGCTTATGGCTCTGGGCACGCTCACACTCTTCCTTGCCGCAGATATCGGTTATGCGATTACCGCGGCGATGACATTCCTGATCGTGCATTCGCTGTACAAGGCCACGCTCTTCCTGGTGGTCGGGATCATCGATCACGCGACGGGCACGCGGGATGTGCATAAACTCGGCGGCCTGGCGCGCGCGATGCCGATAACCGCGTTTGCGGCGGGTATCGCAGCACTGTCGATGGCCGGCTTTCCGCCGTTCATCGGCTTCATCAGCAAAGAGATCAAATATGCCGGCGCGCTTGCCGTTCAGTCAGAGCCGGTCTTAGTGGCAGCCGCCGTGCTTCTTGCCAACGCATTGATGCTGGCCGTTGCCGGTATTGTCTCGTTCTCGCCCTTCTGGAGGCGCAAGCATCTGGCCGACGACCTGAAGCCCCATGAAGGGACCTGGCCGATGCTGTTGGGCCCGGTGATCCTGGCCTCGCTCGGTGCGCTGTTCGGCTTGTTCCCGGATCTCTTGGCCCTGTCGCTGGTAAATCCCGGAGTTGCCGCGATTCTTGGGCCGGAGGTGGAGCCTGCGCAGCTAAAGCTCTGGGCCGGGGTGAACCTTCCGCTGATCCTCTCGCTGGCGACCTTCGCCTTGGGCATCGGCATATATGTTTATCGCCAGCGCCTGCGCGACGCGCTGCGGGCACTGGGCGAGCGGCTCGTGAATTTCGACCGCGGGTGGGATAGGGTGCTGGACGGCCTCAAGTGGCTTGCCGCGTGGCAGACCGACCTCATCCAATCGGGTGTTCTGCGCCGATATTTGTTCATCACGTTCCTTACGCTCTTCGTGGGCATCGGCGGCACGATCGTCGCGCGCGGTGCTCTTTCGGTGGAGATCGCATGGCCGGATCTTCTGTTGAAGCATTGGGTCGTCATCACACTAATCGTCGCCGGCGCGATGCTGACGCTTACCACGTCTTCTCGCATTGCCGCGATCGCGGGCCTCGGTGCGGTGGGCATCGGCGTGGCGCTGATCTTCATCATCTTCGGCGCACCCGACGTCGCGATCACCCAGCTTCTGGTGGAGACGCTCGTTGTGGTTCTCTTCGGCGTCGCCGCGCTCAAACTGCCTCGGCTGGATGACTCAGGGAGGAAAACGCACCGCCCACTCGATGCACTTCTCGCCGTCGGCGTTGGCGCGATTGTGACACTGGTGATGCTACAGGTTACGGCCGGACCGCTCGACCGACGCCTGACCACCTACTTCGAAGAAACCAGTTGGCCGGAAGCCTTTGGGCGCAACATCGTCAACGTGATCCTTGTTGATTTCCGCGCTCTCGACACCTTTGGCGAGATCGCGGTGGTCGTGATCGCCGCCCTTGGTGCCTTCGCCCTTCTCAAAGGCCGCAAGCAGGATGAGCCCCGATGAACTCTATCATTCTTCTGGCCGGCACGCGGCTTCTGGTGGCGTTGCTGCTGGTGTTCTCCATCTACATGCTGCTGCGCGGCCACAATACGCCCGGCGGTGGCTTCATCGGTGGGCTGATCGGTGCGACGGGCTTTGTGGTTTATGCCATTGCCTGCGGGACCGAAACGGCCCGTAGCGCGCTGCGTCTCGCGCCTGAAAAGATCGCCATGGCGGGGCTTGGGATCGCACTTTTTGCCGGCGTGATGGCGGTGTTCTTCGGCGATGGTTTTTTTACTGGCCAGTGGCTCTTCATCGGTGAGACGGAAGATGACAAGGGCCTGCCCCTGTCATCTGTCCTCGTCTTTGACGTGGGCGTTTATCTTGTCGTGCTGGGATCAATCCTGACGATCTGCTTCGCGTTGGAGGAGAGCGTCTAATGGAAGTGATGCTATCCGTTCTGGTGGGCGTGCTGATCGCCGCGGCTGTATATCTGATGCTGGCGCGCAATGTGCTGCGCTTTCTCCTAGGCCTCATCCTGATCTCGAACGCCGCAAATCTGACGATCTTCACGGCGGGGCGGCTGACAACGAGCGCACCGCCGCTCATTCCTGACGGCGCAGAGGCTCCCGCGGGCTTTGTGGCCAATGCATTGCCCCAAGCCCTTGTGTTGACCGCTATCGTGATCGGTTTTGGCCTGTTCGCGTTCGCCCTCGTGCTTGTGTTCCGCGCATACGAGGCGTTGGGCACCCTCGACAGCGACGAGATGCGTGTGGCCGAACCGGTTGAGGACAAGCGATGACGTGGGTTCTCGCCCTTCCACTGATCATCCCGTTCTTTGCGGCGGTGATCGCCTATCTCGCGAAGGACGGAAGCGCCGGGCGCTGGTGGTCGCTTCTCGGGTCGATCCTGACCCTTTTCGCGAGCATCGTTCTGATGGTCATCGTGCTACGCGAGGGCGTGGTTGCCGCGCAAATGGGCAACTGGGCCGCGCCCTTCGGCATCACACTGGTGGCTGATCTCCTAAGCGCGGTGATGGTGGTAATTACCGCAATCACCGGCCTCGCCGTGGCCATCTACGCGATCGCCGATATCGACGAGGCTAAGGAGAAGCTTGGATATCACGCCCTCTTTCAGGTTTTGATCGCCGGGGTGCAAGGCGCGTTTCTTACGGGAGATCTCTTCAACCTCTACGTCTGGTTCGAAGTGATGCTGATCTCGTCTTTCGGCCTGCTGGTGCTGGGCGGCAGCCGCGAACAGATCGATGGCGGCATCAAATACGTGGCGCTTAATCTCGTCTCAACGATCCTGTTCCTATCGGGCGTGGGCCTGCTCTACGGAATGACGGGCACGTTGAACCTGGCCGACCTGAGCCTTGCGGTCGATGAGGTCGAAAATAAGGGCCTGCTTACAGTCGTCGCCGTGATGTTCATGATAGCGTTCGGGGTGAAGGCGGCGCTCTTCCCGCTCTTCTTCTGGCTGCCGGCCGCCTATCACACCCCCGCCTTCAGCGTCTCTGCGGTGTTCGCGGGGCTGCTCACGAAAGTGGGCGTTTACGCGCTGATACGGATGTTCACGCTGGTCTTTGACCATGACATTGCTTTTACGCACGAGATCCTGCTCTGGGTGGCGGCGCTGACGATGGTAACGGGCGTTTTGGGCGCTGCGGCACAGCAGGATTTTCGTAAGATCCTCAGTTTTCATATCGTAAGCCAAATCGGCTACATGATCCTGGGCCTTGCGATTTATACGCCACTCGCGATCGTGGGTGCGGTGTTCTACCTCGTGCACCATATCGTTGTGAAAGCGAACCTCTTCCTTGTGGCGGGGGTGGCCGAGCGGCTTACGGGCTCGACCGACTTGCGGCAAATCGGCGGGCTATACAAATCATCCCCGCTTCTGGGCACGCTTTTCCTGATCCCCGCCTTTTCACTCGCCGGTTTTCCGCCGCTTTCGGGCTTTTGGGCGAAATATCTGCTTGTCAAAGCCTCGCTTGATATCGAGGCGTGGTTCATTGCCTTCGTGGCGCTTGCGGTGGGGCTTTTGACGATCTTCTCGATGACGAAGATTTGGGGCGAGGCGTTTTGGAAGCCGCATCCGGCGGGAGTGGAGCCTGAGTTGCGAGGGATGGATCGCACCGCAGCCTTTCCGCTGGTGCTGCCGATCGCGCTTCTGGCAACCCTCACGATCATCATCGGCCTCAGCCCCGAACCGTTCGTGCAACTTGCCGAACGCTCGGCCGAGCAGCTTCTGAACCCCGAGGCTTATGTGCGGGCTGTGTTGGGAGGGGCGGCGCTATGAATCTCTTCGCACTTAACATCGCCCTCGCGGTTGTCTGGTCGTCGCTCTGGGCCGATTTCTCGGTCTTCCAACTGTTTGTTGGCTTTCACGTGGGCTTTGCAGCCCTGTGGTTGGCGCAACCTCTATTCGACCAGCCAAGCCCCTATTTCAAACGGGCGTTCCGCGTTGTCCGTTTGATCGCGTTCTTCTTCTACGAGCTCGTGGTGTCCAGCTTCCAGGTGGCGTGGGATGTGGTGACCCCCCGGCATCTGAGTAATCCTGCGATCATTCGCATGCCGCTTGACGTAAAGACCGACTTCGAGATCTTGCTGGTAACCAATCTGATCTCGCTTACTCCCGGAACGCTGAGCCTGGACGTTACGCCAGATCGGTCTTGCCTCATCGTGCATGCCATGTTTGCAGACGATCCCGATCAGCTTGTTGTCGATCTCAAAAACGGGATGGAGCGGATGGTGAAGGAGGTGTTTGAATGACGCCAAGCCTGTTCCTTGCCTGGTCAGTCGATGCAGCCTTTGTGATGGTGATGATCTCCATCGCCCTTGCGTTCTATCGGATCGCGGTTGGGCCGAGCTTGGCCGACCGCGTCGTGGCGCTTGATATGATGACTGTGTCGATCGTGGCGTTCTGTGGCCTTTTTGCGATTTCGTCGGGCTTCGATGCGTTTCTCGATGTGGCTATTGTTGTGGCTTTGATCGGCTTTCTTGCCACCGTGGCGCTGGCCCGCTTCGCCGAACGCGCCGTGTTGCGCGGCAAAGAGAAAGACGAGCTATGACAGAGGTTGTCGCAGGTATGCTGGTGCTGGTCGGCGGGGCCTTCGCGATCATCGCCTCGCTTGGGGTGATCCGGTTGCCGGATGTTCTGACCCGGATGCACGCCTCGACGAAGGCGGGCACGCTGGCCTCAAGCCTGATCCTTGTGGCGGTTGCGCTTCACTTCGAAGAATTGAGCGTGGTGGCCAAGTGCGTGGCAGCGGTGCTCTTCTTGCTGCTTACTGCGCCGCTGGCGGCCCATATGATCGGCCGCGCGAGCCTTGATGCCGAGGATCATCCGCGCCACAGCGACGAGGGCTAGGGGCGCTTACGTCTGCCCTACATCCCAACGCATCGCGCGAAAGATCAAGAATCCAAGGCAGGCAGAAGCCAAAGCAACGGCATAGACATAGGGCGCCGACACAAACCCCGCTTCGTAATTGGCGTAGGTGCCGTGCCTCATCTCTGCGGTCACGTGAATGAGGGGATTCCACCACGCCGCTGAGCGCAGCTCGGCCGGAAGGATCTCCATCAAAAAGAAGATGCCGGAGATTACGAAAAGTGGCCGTGTGCCGATCTGCCAAACCCGCTCCCAAACCGGGACAAACGCAATAAGGGCTGCATTCAAGGTGCCAATACCGAAAGCAAGTGCCGTCGCCATGGCAAGCGCGCTGACAATCACATCAAGCCGGTAAAGCGCGCCCGTGACGTAAATCGCCTCTATTCCGCATAGAATCAAAGCGAAGACTGCCACATGCGTTACGACGTTCAGCGCCCAACGGGCGATCAGAGCATCAGCCAGCGTGATCGCGGGGTAGGCAAAAAGCGGGCGGGAGAAGCGGATCGCCTGGCCAATCTTTGAGCTGACATCCTGAACCATCATGTAAGGCAAGTACCCCGTGGCGTAGAACAACACGAAACTTCGGCCCAAAAGCGGGGCGTCGAACGCAACGGAGAAGGCGAGCGACATCAGCGCAATCGCCGCAATCGGCTCGGCAATGGCCCAAATGTACCCGCCCGGTGAGCGGCCATAAAACGTGGCCATCTCGCGCAGCATCAGTGCGGTGATGGCGCGCGGCGCTGGGGCCAGGGCGGCTGGGCGGGAGAGAAACGATTTCTTCATGGGCGATCGCCTAAGCACCCTAAAGCAAACAGAGTTAACTGGCCGTTATCGGTAAGGAGCCCCGTGTGACCGGACAGGCCCGCGTTGTGAGTGCTAAGATGCCGCCGCCCGGCCAACGTGAGGGGGGTGGGAAAGCCGTTTTCGTCCGCGCCACTGCCGTGCGCACGGTCATGGCGGTTTCGCCGGTGACAGAGCCGCCGCCAGCCGCGCCGGCCGCAGCCCCCGGCCCGCGGTTGACCAAGATTGCCGTGCCGCGGCCCGTGGGGCCCGACAGGCGCACGCGCCCCTGGCTTGCCGTTACGTTTTGCCTTGCGGTTCTTTGCCCGCTGGCTGGCATCGCCGCCTACCTTGCCTGGTTTGCAACGCCGCAGTTTGAAACGGTCGCCGCGTTCTCCGTCCGAAAAGAGGATGCGCCTGCCGCAGCGCCGGGCGTGAGCGGTTTTAACGGGGTTCTGGGCACGGGCACGCCCGACGCAGAAGTGCTCTATGGGTATCTCGGCAGTCGCGATCTAGTGGCCTTGCTCGATGAGTCCGTGAACCTGCGCGCTCGCTATGGGCGCGTTTGGCCGCAAGACCGCGTCTTCCGCTTGCCCCCGGAGGCAACCATTGAAGATCTATCCCGGTTCTGGGGGCGGATGACCGCCCTGTCGCAAGACACTGGCACCGGAGTGATCGAAATGCGGGTGCGGGCATTCACGCCCGAAGATGCAGAGGTGATCGCCGTCTCCGCGCTGGCGGCTGCGGATGTTCTGGTTAACCGCCTGTCGGATCTGGCGCGTGAGGACACGCTTGGGCATGCGTCGCGCGAAGTGGCGGGGGCCGCCGAGCGGCTTGAGGCGGCCCGAAGCGCGTTGCTGGCTTTTCGGGAAGCCAACCAGATCGTTGATCCGCAGGCCGATCTCAATGGCCATATGGGCGTGCTGGAAAACCTGCAGACCGAGCTTGCAAACGAACTGATCCGCAGTGACCTGCTTGCTCTGGGGGCCACGGCCGACGGGCCGCGCCTCGCGCAATCGCGCCGGCGCATTGAGGTGATCGAAGCGCGCATCGCGGAGGAGCGTGCGAAGCTTGCCAGCGGCGCCCGGGCCAGGGGCTATGCCGCAACATTTGATATCTACGAACGCTTGCGCGCGGATGTGGAGTTTTCCGAAGAAACCTACGCGGCGGCGCGAACGGCGGAGGTAACGGCGCGGGCCGAGGCTCGACGACAAAGCCGATACCTTGCCGTTCACATTCGCCCTGGGCGGGCGGAGCGCGCGACGTGGCCAGATGCGCCGAAGGTGTTGGGGATGGCCGCGCTTTTTCTGGTACTGGCTTGGGGGCTTGCCGCCCTTGTAGTGGCAAGCCTGCGCGACCGACGCTAACTCGGAATGGCCGTCACGCTTGAGAACCTTTGGAAGTCCTTTCCCGCGCCGGAGGGGCCCGTTCATGTGGCCCGCGGGATTTCGCTCCGCCTTCCCGCGCGCCGGTCAATCGCGCTGCTCGGTCGGAACGGGGCCGGAAAATCAAGCCTTCTGCGCCTAATCGCGGGCACCATGCGACCCGATCGCGGGCAGGTTTTGCGCGACGGCCGCGTGTCCTGGCCAGTGGGGTTCGCCGGTGGTTTTCACGGCGATCTTACCGGGGCGCAGAACGTGCGTTTTGTCGCGCGGATTTACGGCGCCGACGCCGATGCGCTGTGTGATTTCGTTGCGCGCTTTACCGATCTTGGCCCGCAGTTCCATGGGCCATTCCGGCGCTTTTCGTCTGGCATGCGCGCACGGCTGGCGTTTGGCGTGTCGATGGGCCTGCCATTCGACACCTATCTTGTCGATGAGGTGACAAGCGTTGGCGATGCCGCTTTCCGGGCGCGAAGCGCCGCGGTGCTGGCCGAACGGCTGCAACGGTCCGGGGCGATTATCGTGACCCACGCAACGCCGCAGCTGAGCCGCCTGTGCCAAAGCGGGGTGGTGCTGGATCAGGGCGCGGCCACGTGGCACGAGTCGATCGACGATGCAATTGCCCACCATGACGAGTTGGTAGGCATGGCCTAGGCCTAGGCTGAAATCATCTCTGCCTGCCGCACAATCACTTCAGCCTGGCGGATCGACGCAAGATCGACGAGGCGCCCCTTGTATACGGCGGCCCCAGCGCCGTCGCGCTTGGCCTGTTCCATCGCCGCGAGGATCTCGCGCGCTTCGGTGATTTGCGCCTCGGAAGGCGTGAAGACCTCATTGGCCAACCCCACCTGCTTGGGATGGATGGCCCACTTGCCCACCATGCCCAGCGTTGCCGAGCGAAGCGCTTGTGCGCGAAACCCGTCATCGTCTGAAAAATCGCCAAAGGGGCCGTCGACCGGCAGCACCCCATGGGTGCGGCAGGCGGCAACGATAGCGGTTTGCGCCCAATGCCAGGGATCGGCCCAGTACTTCTCACCCTCGCGGTGCATGTAGTAGTTTTCCTGCGTTCCGCCGATCCCGGTTGTCTGCATTCCCATGGAGGCTGCGAAATCTGCGGCGCCGAGGCTCATGGCCTGCAGGCGCGGGCTGGCGGCGGCGATCTCTTCCACATGGGCGATCCCCGCCGCGGTTTCGATGATTACCTCAAGCGCGATTGGTTTCGTTCGGCTTTTCGCGGCCTCCACCGACGTGACGAGCGCATCGACGGTATAGATGTCGGCCGCATTGCCCACCTTGGGGATCATGATCTGATCAAGCCGGTCTGACGCGTTTTCGAGAAGATCGATCACGTCGCGATACCAGTAGGGCGTATCAAGCCCATTGATGCGTACCGAAAGATGCTTGGGGCCCCAATCGATATCGCCGATGGCCGCGATGATGTTCTTGCGCGCCTCGGGCTTGTCATCGGGCGAAACGCTGTCTTCAAGATCAAGATTGATGACGTCTGCCGCAGAGGCCGCCATCTTCTCAAAAATCGCAGGGCGCGAGCCTGGGCCGAAGAGCTGGCAACGGTTGGGCCGGGCTGGCGCAGCGGGTTGAACGCGGAAGGACATTGGGCGCACCTTGGTAACGATATTGCGTGAACTTGCGCTCGCGCATTAGGATATTGCTCAGAATGCTGCAAGCGCATTTTGCACCTGCAGCAGAAGCAGGTTCCTCTGGCCCTGCCTGTGGCGCAGGCATTCTTGCGTAAACTGCCTGAATTTTCAGAGATTCTTGCGTTAACAGTCATGTATCGCGCAGGAATTCGCAGCGTTTTTCGCGACGGCCGCGCCATTCTACCCAAAAGCCTCGGGGGGTTGCGATGATCGAAGCGCCGTACGTTTTGTTTCTTGGCGATGCGCCGGATCAACTTGCCGCTAAGGTGGCCCAGGGCATTCGCGACTGGCGGCCCGAAAGCGTGGTGGGCCAAATCCGGCTGCCCGGCTGCCTGGCTGATGTCGGCGTGCCCGATGTCACATTAGCCGAGGCGCGCGAGAAAGGCGCGAAGACCCTCGTGATCGGGGTAGCCAATCGCGGTGGCGTAATCTCGGAAAGCTGGAAAGCGGAACTCCACACCGCGCTCGAACAGGGCTTCGATCTCGCCAGTGGCCTTCACAACCTGCTGCGCGACGAGGCCGATCTTGTCCGCACCGCCGAGGCTCATGGCCGTCAGCTTTTCGACGTGCGCGTGCCGAGTGTCGAATACCCTATCGGGAACGGAGTCCGCCGATCCGGCAAGCGCTGCCTCGCCGTCGGCACGGATTGCTCGGTGGGTAAGATGTATACTGCGCTGGCGATGGAGCGCGAGATGCTTGCCCGCGGCATGGCAGCCACCTTTCGCGCCACCGGGCAGACCGGGATCCTGATCACCGGTGATGGCGTGCCGCTCGATGCGGTTGTGGCCGATTTCATGGCTGGCGCGGTGGAATGGTTGTCACCGGAAAACGCGCCCGATCATTGGGATCTGATTGAAGGGCAAGGTAGCCTTTTCCATCCCTCGTTTTCCGGCGTAACGATGGCGCTGATCCATGGCGGCCAGCCCGATGCGCTGATCCTCAGCCATGAGCCGACACGCACGCATATGCGCGGCTTGCCGCATTATGGCCTTCCGGCGCTTGAAGCGGTGCGCGATCTCTCTCTTTCGCTGGCGCAGATTGTAAACCCTGGTGCGCAGGTGGTGGCCGTCTCTGTGAACACCAAGTCCTTAGGGGAGGATGACGCGTTGAAGTGCCTAGAGGAAATTGAAGCGCGCCTTGGCCTTCCGACGGCAGACCCGTTCCGGCAGGGCGCTGCGCGGCTGGTGGACGCGCTGGCGGCGGTGTAGGCCTCGCGGCACGCAGGCCACGACGGCCGTGAGTGAAACCAAACGAAGAGGCAGCAATGACGCTCAGCGTGCAGCGGGAGAGATTTCGCCTTGCGGAGGCATTCACCATATCGCGCGGCACCAAAACCGAAGCCGAAGTGCTTACAGTTGTCGCGGCTGCTGATGGCGTACAGGGGTGGGGCGAATGCGTTCCCTACGCCCGGTACGGCGAGACGATGGAGAGCGTTGCGACCGCGGTTGAGGCGTTGCCGGCAGGCGTGACGCGGCAAGCGCTGCAAGGGCTTCTGCCAGCAGGTGCCGCGCGCAACGCTGTTGATTGCGCATTATGGGATCTAGAGGCCAAGCGCGCGGGCGCGCGGGTGTGGCAGGTGGCCCGGTGGGCGGCGCCCGGCCCGGAAGTGACGGCCTTTACTCTATCGCTTGATACACCCGAAAACATGCGCGCGGCAGCGGCGCGACATGCCGACCGCCCGGTTCTGAAGATTAAACTCGGCACGGCGGACGACATGGCGCGCCTCGAAGCGGTGCGCGCCGGGGCGCCAAAGGCAAAGATCGTTGTCGATGCAAATGAAGGCTGGAGCGCGGAGATCTATGCCGATCTCGCGCCGCACCTTGAGCGCCTCGGCGTCGTACTTGTCGAACAGCCGCTACCGGCCGGCGAAGACGGAATGCTGGCCGAAATCGCGCGGCCCGTGCCCGTCTGCGCCGACGAAAGCTGCCACGATCGAGCGACGCTCGACGCGCTGACCGGCAAGTATGACATGGTGAACATCAAGCTTGATAAGGCGGGTGGATTGACCGAGGCCATGGCTTTGAAGGCCGAGGCGCAGGCGCGGGGCTTCGGCATCATGGTGGGGTGCATGGTGGGCTCAAGCCTCGCCATGGCACCTGCGGTTCTGCTGGCACAAGGGGCGCAGATCGTCGATCTCGATGGCCCGCTCCTTCTAGCTGAAGATCGCGAGGTGCCGCTGAAATACGATGCGGCGGGGGTGCATCCGCCCGAAGCGGGACTTTGGGGATGACCACACAGTTCGAAGTTCTCGAAACCCGCCTGCTGTCAGATAACTGGGCCGAGCTTAAGACAACGCGCCTGCGGCTGACCTTTCCCGATGGCACTGTCTCCGATCAATGGCGCGAAACCTACGATCGGGGCGATGGCGCTGTGATCCTGCCGTTCGATGCCGCGCGCGGCCATGTTCTGCTGGCGCGGCAGTTCCGGTGGCCAGCCGCCTATGTGGGGGCCGAGCCGCAGATGATCGAGGCCGCCGCGGGGCTGCTGGATGCCGAGGATCCCGAAACGCGCATCAAGGGCGAGGCGGAGGAAGAGCTTGGCATCACAGTCGCTCACCCCCGGAAGGTGTTCGAGCTCTTCATGTCGCCTGGTTCGGTAACCGAACGGCTGCATTTCTTCGTCGCCGAGTACAGCGCAGCCGACGCTACCCAGAAGTTTGCCGGCATTGCCGAAGAGGGTGAGAAGACCGAAGTACTCAATTTGCCGCTGGCCGAGGCCCTTGCGATGGTGGGCGATGGCCGGATATGCGACGCCAAGACCGTCATCTTGCTGCAATACGCAGCGATGCACCTGATGCAAGGGGAGAGCCTGTGAGCCGCACTGTCTACGTCAATGGAGAGTATCTGCCCGAGGAAGAGGCGAAGGTTTCCGTCTTCGATCGCGGGTTCCTGTTCGCCGATGGCGTCTACGAAGTGACAAGCGTGCTGGATGGCAAGCTAATTGACTTCGAGGGCCACGCGCAGCGGCTGGAGCGGTCGCTCGGTGAGTTGGAGATGGAAAACCCGGTTACAGCGGATGAGCTGCTTCAGATCCACCGCGAACTTGTGGCGCGGAACGGGATCGACGAGGGGCTGGTTTACCTTCAAATCACCCGTGGCGCGGCGGATCGCGATTTCGCGTACCCTGATGGGGCGGAGCCCACTATCGTGCTCTTCACCCAAGCCAAACCTGGGCTTGCCGAAAGCGCTGCCTCCAAGGCCGGGATTAAGGTGATCTCGATCCCCGATATCCGCTGGGGGCGGCGGGATATCAAAACGGTGCAGCTGCTCTACCCCTCAATGGGCAAGATGGCAGCCAAGAAGGCGGGCGCCGACGATGCCTGGATGATTGAGGATGGGGAAGTCACCGAGGGTACGTCTAACAATGCCTATATCGTCAAAGGCCGCACGATCGTAACCCGCCACCTCGGCAATGAGATCCTGCATGGGATCACGCGCGCCGCAGTGCTGCGTTTTGCGCGCGAGGCGCAAATGGAGGTGGAGGAGCGCGCCTTCACGATTGATGAGGCGAAGGCGGCCGATGAGGCCTTTGTCACATCGGCGTCGAGCTTCGTCATGCCGGTGGTGGAAATCGATGGGCAGGCGCTGAGCAATGGTGCCCCGGGCCCCGTGGCCACGCGGCTGCGCGACATCTACCTCGACGAAATGCGCAAGGCTGCGGTCTAGACCATCTCGACCGTCACGTTGGCGGGCGGGGCTGTTGCGCCCTCAAGCACGGCGTAAACGGTGCCATTGACCAGAACTTCCACCCGATCAGGCGCGTTCAGCGTGTTGAAGCTGAGGTCTCCATTGGACACCGGCGCAAATGTTGCGTCCTCAAATTGCAGGCGCAGTGTTTCGTTGGCCGTGTCAAAATCGCTGATGCGCACCGGATCCTCGCCGATCTCATCGAATGCGCCGGTGAAGGCGTCGAGGCCGTCGTTGCCGGCGAACTGATCACCGTCATCGCCGATGAGGGTATCCGTTCCGAAGCCGCCGGAAAGCTCATCTGGCGTGTTGTCGCCGGGATCATCCACGGCATTGAGCGTATCGGCACCCTCGTCGCCGAACAGGCGGTTTGTGCCGAGGCGATCGAAGATCACGTCGTTGGCCGGCCCGCCGCGGATCGTATCGTCTCCACCATCCTGCGGGATGCCGCCGAGATCTACGCCAACCGAGCGATCGTTTCCGCCATCGAGCGATATGGTGTCGTTGCCCGGCCCGCCCTGTACGTCGTCCTTGCCACCGCCGCCGAAGATCCGGTCCTCGCCGGGGCCCGCATTCGCCGTATCATCCCCAACTCCGAGAAAGAGCTGGTCGTCGCCTTCGAGTGAATTGACGACGTCGTTGCCCGCGCCTGCCTCGATGCGATCGGCAAGTGCCGTTCCGATGATCGTGTCATCTCCGGCATTCGCCGGACCGTCGTCATCGCTATTGCCGCCGCCCAAGAGGCCCACGACAGCGCCAACGCCGAGAAGGAGAGAAAGAAAAATGAGTTCCATGACCTGCCTGCGCTTCAACCGTTACTCGGTTGTTGGCGGCTAGGGTTGGTACCAAGCGTCTGGTCTGTCAACGCCCGGAGGTCAGGCCGATGCTACCTGTTCCCGAAAAGCAAGTCTCTCAACGAGTTGCGCCCACCGATCACCGATTTGGCAAGCCCGCGTTTGTCAGACTCCGATCGATTTGAATTCAGGATAGCGTGGAGCGCGGCCACCTGCGTGCTGTCGAGATCGTCGACGGTAACGCCAAGGTTCAGCCGCTCCACGTCACGGGCGATTGACTGGGCAATTTGCGAACGCTCCGCCGCGGCAGGCAGCGCAAGCGCAATGCCCGCTACGATCGCAAGACTGCGGGCGATCACGATCCGGCGCCATCCACGCGGCGTAACACGGCCTTCAGCCGGCTGCGCGTATCGAAATAGGATTTCTCGGGGGATGACAGAATGAGGTGCAACTGCGCCGCTTGTGCGGTGGTCAGCGCCGCAGTGTTGGTTTCAAGATTGAAACGCGAAAGCCCCTTGTCGATCTGTGACAAAAGCTGGGCTCCCGGCGCCGCGCCAGCTGGCATCGCGGCGAGAATTGCGGCCGCCAAAGCGGCAAAGCGGAGTTTCCTATCCATCCTGGTAATGTAGGGACGGCACCCTATTCCCGCAAATCACGAGATTTTGCGGCCTAGCCATGGGCCTTGTCGGCTGCCTCAAAGGCGGCCCTTTGCTCCGCGGTTGCTTCGGTTTGATACCGGTCTTTCCATTCGGAATAAGGCATGCCGTAGACGTGTTCGCGCGCGTCGTCCTTCGTCAGCGGAATGCCGCGCGCGTCGGCGGCTTCTTGCACCCAACGGCTCAGGCAATTCCGGCAGAAGCCGGTGAGGTTCATCATATCGATGTTCTGCACATCGGTGCGTTCCCCAAGATGGGCGAGCAGCCGGCGAAAGGCGGCGGCTTCAAGTTCGGTTCGTGTCGTCTCGTCCATAGTCCCTTCCTACTTGTCTGCTAGAGATTGGCGTCGGCACGTGCGGCTTCAAGAAGCCGAGCAAGCCGGTCGGCCCATGCGGCCTGCGCCGCCTCAGTTTCAATCAGATCGTGACGAAGCTCGATCAACGCGTTCGGGCGCCCCGGGATCAGTGCATGGCGATCTACGGCGTCGCCCGGCAAATGGCCCGCATATGGTTGGTTCTCGCCAACGCAAAGATCGGTTTCGGCATGCAGGCGTTCCAGAAGCGGCCGGGACAGGCGCTGATCTTCGGCATGGAGTATCCCGATATGCCAGGGGCGGTTCGAGCGGGCGTTCAGCCGTGGCGTGAAGCTGTGAACCGCGACGATTATGGTATCGCTTCGGTCCGCCGCAAGATCCGCATAGGCGGCATGATAGGGGCGATAGTAGCTGTTGAGCCGGCGCATCCGCTCGGCATCGGAAAGCCCGCGATTGCCCGGCACAATCGTGTGGTCATAGACCTGCATGATGAGGGTGGGATCATCTTCACCGCGGTTGGGATCGATCACCAGGCGGGAAAACTGGCCAAGGATGGCACGGGCGCCTAGACGTTCCGTAAGATGTCGGGTGACGCCAGCGGCGCCCACGTCATAGGCGATGTGCCGCGACATCTGATCGGCGGGTAAGCCAAGAGAACCACCGCCGATTTCGGGCGGGACGTGATTGGACGCATGATCGCAGGCAATCAGCCACGCACTATCGCGATCACGCCCCATTATTTCATAGGGCGGGCTGGTCATCGCAATGTCATCTGTCTGCACCACAGCAGGGAATGCGCCGTTGTAAATGTTAGCGTTATCAGCCATAACGCCGAAGGCTGGCCAGCGCACGAAACGGTGCGGATAACTCTTGGGGATTACGTAGAATGAGACGCCTCCGCAACGTCAAGATCGTCGCAACGCTTGGGCCCTCTTCGAGCGACTATGAGACCATCCGTGCCCTTTTTGAGGCGGGGGCTGACGTCTTCCGGCTTAATATGAGCCACGGAACCCATGACGATATTGGCGGCCGGCACAAGATCATCCGGCAGATCGAGGAAGAACTCGGGCGCCCGATTGCAATTCTTGCAGACTTGCAGGGGCCGAAGCTGCGGGTCGGCGCGTTCAAGAATGGTGCGGAAGAGTTAGAGATTGGTCAGAGCTTTCGGCTGGATCTTGATGAGGCCGAGGGTGATGCCACCCGGGTTTGCCTGCCGCACAAAGAAATCTTTGAAGCGCTTTCGCCGGGGTCTGCCCTATTGGTCAACGACGGCAAAATCCGTCTCAAGGTAGAAGACTGCGGTGCAGACTTCGCGGATTGCAAGGTAACCGTTGGCGGCACGATATCTGACCGCAAGGGTGTGAACGTGCCCGACGTCGTTCTGCCGCTCGCCGCCCTTTCGAACAAGGACCGCAAGGATTTGGAGTTTGTGTGCGAGCTTGGCGTTGACTGGCTCGCCCTGTCATTCGTGCAGCGGCCATCTGACGTTGAAGAGGCGCGCACGCTTGCCAAGGGCCGCGCCGCGATCCTTTCAAAAATTGAGAAACCCGCCGCTGTCACGGCCTTCGACGAGATTCTTGCGGCCTCGGATGGGATCATGGTGGCGCGGGGCGATCTCGGAGTTGAGCTACCGGTGCAGAACGTGCCCCCGATCCAAAAACGTTTGGTGCGAAAGTCCCGTGCGGTGGCCAAGCCGGTGATCGTGGCCACGCAAATGCTGGAGAGCATGATTGAGAGCCCGATGCCCACGCGCGCCGAAGTGTCTGACGTCGCTGCCGCAATCTACGAAGGCGCCGACGCAGTCATGCTCTCGGCCGAAAGCGCTGCCGGGGATTACCCGATTGAAGCGGTGCAAACGATGAATGCCGTGGCAATCGAGGTGGAAAGCGATCCCACTTACCGTGACGTGATCGATGCCAGCCGCGGCGGCAAGCGTGAAACCACGGCCGACGCCATCGTCGTTGCGGCAAGAGAAATTGCGGAAACGACCGATATCAAGGTGATTTGCTGCTACACGGAGTCGGGCACCACGGCGCGCCTAGTCTCCCGCGAACGCCCGCGCGTGCCCATCGTGGCGATGACAGCCCAACGGGAACCGGCGCGGCGGCTCTGCCTTAGCTGGGGGGCCCACTGCGTGATGGCGGGCTCGCTTCAACGGTTCAAACAGGCGGTGGTGAATGCGGCGCGGGCCGCGCGCGAAGATGGGTTTGCCACCGAAGCCGACCAGCTTGTTGTTATCGCTGGCGTGCCCTTCAGCGTTGCAGGGTCCACGAACATCTTGCGGATTGCCCCGTGCGAGGAGCGATTGATTTTCGCAACCGATCCGGGCTAACGTGTGAGTGGCGGGGGCGGGAGCACGGATGTGATCGACCCCGATTTCCTTATCGTGCTGGGTGTTCTAGCGGCTATCGCAGCAGCTGGCTTCACGGTCTCGGCCTTTTCCTCGTCGAACATGACGTTTCGTCCGGTGTTCGTTTGCAGCAGCCTTGCACTGGTGTTTGTATTTGCGGCGCTGCAGCTCAACCCCGATGGCTACGAGATGGCGGAAATCCCGCAGCTCTTCCTCGCCACCGCCCGCGGCGTTCTGAGCTTCTGACTTTTCCCTTGCCAGCGCCCGCGCGCGCCCATATACGACGCGCTCTCAACGCGCGTCCGGCCGGTGTGGCATGCCGAGTCGCGCTATGACCGCCCGAGACGAGGAGACGGAAATGCCCAAAATGAAGACGAAATCGAGCGCTAAGAAGCGCTTCAAGGTTACGGCGACCGGCAAGGTCGTCTCTGCCCAGGCTGGTAAACGCCACGGCATGATCAAACGTTCCAACAAATTCATCCGCAACGCGCGGGGCACCACGACGCTGAGCGAGCCCGACGCAAAAATCGTCAAGGGCTTCATGCCCTACGACCGCTGAGGAGGAACGGATATGTCGAGAGTTACCAGCGGTAAGGTCACCCACGCCCGCCACAAGAAGGTCATCAAGGCCGCCAAGGGCTACTATGGCCGTCGCAGCAACGCCTTCCGGACCGCCACCCAGGCGGTGGACAAGGCGAACCAATATGCAACCCGCGATCGCAAGCAGCGCAAACGCAACTTCCGCGCGCTCTGGATCCAGCGGATCAACGCTGCGGTACGGGCCCATGACGAGGCCCTCACCTATTCGCGTTTCATCAACGGGCTCACGCTCGCGGGCATCGAGGTGGATCGCAAGGTGCTTGCCGATCTCGCCGTGAACGAACCCGATGCGTTTACGGCCATCGTCGATAAGGCGAAGGCCGCGCTCGCGTAACACCCGGATCAACCGGGGCCCCATTCAAACGGGGGACAGTCAGGAAGCCGCGGACCTTGCGAGGTCTCGCGGCTTCTTGTGCTTTCAGGCCCTGCTTTGTAGCAGGGCGCAAACGATACCAAGGGGGTCCGGATGGACGATCTGAGGACGAAATATCTTGAGGCGATCGCCGGCGCCAGTGATGAGGCGGCGATCGAGGATTTGCGCGTGCAGGCCGTTGGCAAAAAAGGCGAGATCAGCCTGAAGATGCGCGAGTTGGGCAAGATGACGCCGGAGGAACGGCAGGTCGCTGGCCCCGCGCTCAATGCGCTAAAAGATGAAATCAACGGGGCCCTGGCCGCCAAGAAGGCCGCGCTGGCCGATGCCGCGCTCGATGCCCGGCTGAAGGAGGAATGGCTTGATGTGACCCTGCCTTCCCGCCCCCGCGGGGCGGGCAGCGTGCATCCCGTTAGCCAGGTGACTGAAGAGGTCACCGCGATCTTCGCCGATATGGGCTTTGCCGTGGCCGAGGGCCCGCAGATCGAAAGCGATTGGCACAATTTCGATGCGCTCAACATCCCCGATCACCACCCCGCACGCGGCGAGATGGATACGTTTTATATGCACCGGGCCGAGGGCGATAACCGCCCGCCCCATGTGCTGCGTACCCACACCTCACCAGTGCAGATCCGCGCGATGGAGCTGCGGGGCGCGCCGCTGCGCGTGATCTGCCCGGGCCGCGTTTATCGTTCGGACTACGATCAGACCCACACGCCGATGTTCCACCAGATCGAGGGGCTGGCGATTGATCGCGATATCTCCATGGCCAACCTCAAATGGTGCCTGGAGGAATTCGCCGCGGCCTTCTTCGAGGTCGATAAGATCGAGGTGCGAGTCCGCGCCTCGCATTTCCCCTTCACCGAACCCTCGGCGGAGATCGATTTCCGCTGCTCCTGGGAAGGCGGCCAACTCAAGCTCGGTGAGGGTGATGACTGGCTGGAAGCCGGCGGCTCCGGCATGGTGCACCCCAAGGTGCTTGAAGCGGGCGATATCGATCCGGCCGAGTGGCAGGGCTTCGCCTTCGGCCTCGGCATCGACCGGCTTGCGATGCTCAAATACGGCATCCCCGACCTGCGCGCCTTCTTCGAAAGCGATCTACGCTGGCTGAAGCATTACGGCTTCGTCGGGCTCGACCAGCCGACGACGCATGGGGGGCTCTCGCGCTAGCGCAATGAAATCCGCCCCCTCCCTCCAGGCCATGGTGGCCCTCATGGATCGCCATCTGATGCCCGATGCGGATCATCTGAACCTCACGCCGGTGTGCCTGGCGGTGGAGGCCGATGTGGGCATCGCGAATATGGAGGCCGATGAGGCGCGCCAGATCATGGGCGAGATCGATGCGAAATCCTCCGCGCTCCTCGCCGTTCTGGCGATCATCCTCGCCACCTCGGCCTTCATATTCTCGCTCGATCAAAGCTGGCTGACGCTCGTTCTGATGTTCGGGCAGGTGGTGACCGTTTCGATCTCGATCCTGTTCCTGCTGCGCTGCTTGATCTACGAGCCCTCGCCCCGCCTGCGCCATGTATTTGAGATGCGCGAGGTGGAAAGCGACCACGCGCTGCAGATCGAGGCGATCAAGCAGGTGCGTTATTTCAATCGCGTGATCATGCTGACGGTGATCACCTGCGTGCTGTTTTTCGCGATGTCGATGCTCGTGGGCATTAGCGCGATGGCGGGAGACGGCTGATGCTACTTGCCCGGCGGGCGCAGAAAGCCCGTGGCCCCTGCCAGCGTGGCGCGCGCGAAGACTTGGCAGATCGCCGGATTTTCCTCGCGGTCCTTCCCTGTGGCGCACAGGCGGATGATGTCGGACAAAAAGTGCGGCTGTGCGGCGGGCAGGCCGGGCGTGGCCGCGGCGGGCAGGGCGACGGCGCTGAAACCGGCGGCCAAGACAGCCGAGCGCAGCGTACGGGAAGAACACATGACAAACACCAAACTCGTAACTCGGCCCAGGCGATGCCACGGGCGGCGTGCTGCGGGCAACTTTGCCCCGCGCCCACACCTGATTTGCGAACAAACCGCCCTCATACCCGGCCATTGCCGCCGGGCGGGAGCCAATTGATCGGAGGCCAGCAACGATGAAATTCACCCTCTCGTGGCTGAAAGACCATCTCGAAACCGAGGCCGATCTGGCCGATATCGGCGAAACGCTCACCGATCTGGGGCTGGAGGTGGAAGGTATCTTCAACCCCGCCGATCGGCTTGGCGCCTTCACCATCGGCAAGGTGATTTCTGCCGAAAAGCACCCCGATGCGGATCGCCTGAGCGTCTGCCAGGTGGCCACCGACCAGGGCGAGAAGCAGATCGTCTGCGGCGCGCCCAATGCGCGGGCGGGCATCACCGTCGTCGTCGCCCATCCCGGCACGTATATCCCGGGCATCGATACCACGATTCAGGTGGGCAAGATCCGCGGCGTGGAAAGCCACGGCATGATGTGTTCGGAACGCGAGATGGAGCTTTCCGATGAACATGATGGGATCATCGAACTGCCCTCGGGCGAGGTTGGTGCGCGCTTCGTGGATTGGCTCGCTGCGAACGATCCCGCCAAGGCCGATCCGGTGATCGAAATCGCGATTACGCCCAACCGGCAGGATGCGCTGGGCGTGCACGGCATCGCGCGCGATCTTGCGGCGCGGGGGCTTGGGCGGCTGAAGCCGCTTGGCATCACGCCAGTGCCCGGCGTCTTCGACAGCCCCATCACCGTCACCATCGAAGAGTCCCTTAAGGCCGGCGGCTGCCCCCACTTCACCGGCCGGGTGATCCGCGGCGTGAAGAACGGCCCCTCACCGCAATGGTTGCAGGACCGGCTGAAGGCCATCGGGCTGCGCCCAATCTCAGCCCTCGTCGATATCACGAACTTCTTCACCTACGATCAGAACCGCCCGCTGCACGTGTTCGACGCCGATATTGTGCAGGGCAATCTGAGCGTGCACCCAGCCAAGGGTGACGAGACGATCCTCGCGCTTGATGAGAAGGAGTATGCGCTTGAGCCGGGGATGATGGTGATCTCGGATGACGCGGCGCCCGAAAGCATTGCGGGCATCATGGGCGGGGCGCACTCGGGCTGCACGGAGGATACGGTCAACGTGTTCCTCGAAAGCGCATATTGGGATCCAGTGAGGATTGCGCGCACTGGACGCGCGCTGAAGATCAATTCTGATGCGCGCTACCGGTTCGAGCGGGGCGTGGACCCAGCGCATACGCTGCCGGGGCTGGAAGCCGCCACCCGGATGATCCTTGATCTCTGCGGCGGTGAGCCTTCGGAGGTGGTGCAGGATGGCGCGCCCGTGGATTTGGCTCGCGCCTACCGGCTCGATACCGATCATGTGCAATCGCTCGTCGGAATGACCATCCCCGCCGATGAACAGCGTCGCACGCTTGAGAGCTTGGGCTTCACACTGTCGGGCGACATGGCAAGCCCGCCCACCTGGCGTCATGACATTCTCGGCGAGGCGGATCTCGTTGAAGAAGTCGCGCGCATCGCTTCACTCACGAAGCTCCGGGCAAAGCCGATGCCGCGTATGTCTAGCGGTGTGTCGCGCCCTGTGCTGACGCCCCTCCAGCGCCGCGAACAGATCGCACGGCGCACTGCCGCGGGCCTGGGTTACAACGAATGCGTGACCTATAGCTTCATCGATGCCCGCGCCGCAGCGCTCTTTTCGGGTGGAACGGATGAGACGCGGCTGGAAAACCCGATCTCATCGGAGATGAGCCATATGCGGCCCGCCGTTCTGCCCGGCCTTCTGCAGGCTGCGGCGAAGAACCAGGCCCGCGGCTTCATGGATCTCGCGCTCTTCGAAGTTGGGCCCGCCTTCCATGGTGGTGAGCCCGAAGAGCAGCACATGCAGCTTTGCGGCCTACTCGTTGGGCGGACGGCGCCCAAGGATGTGCACGGCGCATCTCGGCCCGTGGATCTCTACGATGCCAAGGCCGATGCCGAGGCGATCCTCGCCGCCATCGGCGCGCCCTCAAAGGCGCAGATCCTGCGCGGCGCGCCCGATTGGTGGCATCCGGGCCGCCACGGTAGGATCTGCCTCGGGCCCAAGAAGGTGCTTGCCGTCTTCGGCGAGGTGCATCCCAGGGTGCTGGCGGCGATGGATGTGAAAGGCCCCGCCGTGGGCTTCACGATCTGGCCCGAAGAAATCCCCGCCGCCCGCAACACCAGCGCCACGCGCCCCGCCTTGCATCTCAACGATCTGCAGGCGGTGGAACGCGATTATGCCTTCGTCGTCGATGCCGATGTGGAGGCGATCAACGTGGCCAATGCCGCCGCCGGGGCCGACAAGTCGCTGATCGAAACCGTGCGTGTGTTTGATGAATTCGTGGGTGGCGCGCTGGGCGAGGGCAAGAAATCCCTCGCGATCGCAGTGCGGCTGCAGCCCACCGAGAAAACCCTCAGCGAAGGGGATATCGAGGCGGTATCGGCCAAAATCGTGGAAAAGGTCAGAAAATCCACCGGCGGTGTGCTTCGCGGCTAGTGCCTTGATCCGAATCGGGCAAGGCGATAGGCGAGCCACCTTGCAATCTCGGAGCGGGCAGATGCGCCTGATGAAATATCCATGGTTGCGGCAGCCTAAGCCGCACTGATTGCCCGCGGCGTCGGTCCGCGGGCGGTTCCTTACCCCGTGGATTGATCCGATGACGCCCGAAGACATTTCCCTTTTCCGGCAGGTGCTGCCGGAGACGATGCCATTCTACCACTACCCCGATCGCCACAGCGCGTGGCTCCTCGCGCGGCGATGCCGGGCGATTGCCCCGTGCGCACCTTGCGGCAAAGCCGGGTGGCGCGCTTTCTCGATCGCCGGCTGCTGCGGCCTGCCGTGGCGGGATGCGGCGGCACCCTGCGCCAGCGCGATGTTATCGCCCTCGCCCATGCGGGCCGCGCGGTGCAGATGGCGGGGCTTTCCGCCGGCGCGATGGCCGCGCTTGAAACCGCCTTTTCCGGCGTCTGGCGTGACCATGAGCTGAGCTTCACCAGTTGGGGCACCGGGCCGAACTGGGCCTGGCATCAGATTAGCCGCCCGGGCGGGAACCTCGTGATGCAGCTTGGCTTCCCGTCCGAACACGCGGCGATTCTGGGCCGCCACTTCCGCGCGCCCGTGCGCAAGACCTTCGAGGTGCCAAGCCACCCGATCCGGGAACAGGGGCGCCCGACCCTGGCCTGGGTGCGGCTTGATATCGATCTCGCCTCAGGTGTGGCCCTGATCGAAGAGGTGCAAAGCGACTGGCTGCGCGAAGTGCGCTGGCAGGCGGAGCACCTGCGCGAACGGGATCCGCAATCGCGGCAGCTCAAAACGCTGGAAGGCTACGAAGCCGGGCTTCGCGCGGCCTACGCCAAGGGCTGGGCCGAGGTGGCGCTGCTTGCAGCGCTTTGCCTGCTCGTCAATGAGTTCGCCGTGCGCGATATCTGGATGCACCAGCCCGGCCCCGGCGCGGTTCTGAAGCATATCCATAGCACCCATCCGCCCCGATCGCTCTACAGCGATCTGCCGAAATCCTTCGGCTTCCGGCCCAAGCGCGATGCGCCCGCCTTCCTCCAGCGCCCCCGCCGCAAGGCGCTCAAGGCGTTGCGCGGGCGGGGCGGGCCGCTGTTCTGGCGCCTCGATCTGCGGAGCTAAGCCTGTATCTTCAGCGGGCCTGTGCTAGGTCGCGGAAGACCGCAGGATATGGAGCGCGATATGACCCTTTCAGTTTACCTCTCCGGTGAAATCCACACCGATTGGCGCGAACAGATCATCGAAGGGGCCGCGGGGCTCGATGTGGCGTTTGCCAGCCCGGTGACGGATCACGCGGCCTCCGATGATTGCGGTGTGGCGATCCTGGGGGCGGAACAGAACAAGTATTGGCACGATCACAAGGGCGCCATGGTCAACGCGATCCGCACGCGCAAGGGGCTGGAAGAGGCCGATATCGTGGTTGTCCGCTTTGGCGACAAGTATAAGCAATGGAACGCGGCCTTCGATGCGGGCTATGCCGCGGCGCTGGGCAAATCGATCATCGTGCTGAACCCGCCGGAGCATCAGCATGCGCTCAAGGAGGTGCATGCCGCCGCCCTCGCCGTGGCCGAAGAGCCGCGGCAGGTGGTGGAAATCCTGCGCTATGTGCTGACGGGCGCGCTGCCCGGCTGACGCGGCGTTCCCCCGTGACATCGGGGGGCACGCCGGGGCAGGCTTTCGCCATGACCGATTATCCCCACCTCCTCGCCCCGCTCGATCTGGGTTTCACCACGCTGCCCAACCGCGTGCTCATGGGCTCGATGCATACCGGGCTGGAGGAGACGAAGGATTGGAACCGCGTCGCCACCTTCTATGCCGAACGCGCGGCGGGCGGCGTGGCGCTGATGGTCACCGGCGGCATGGCGCCCAATCGCGAGGGCGGCGTCTTCCCCGGCGCCGCAGGGCTCTTCTCCGCCGATGATATCGCCAACCACCAGGGGGTTACGGATCGCGTGCACGGCGCGGGCGGCAAGATCGCGATGCAGATCCTCCATGCCGGGCGCTATGCCTATGGGCCCGAATGCGTGGCGCCCTCGGCGATCAAATCCCCCATTTCCCCGTTTGCGCCCAAGGCGCTCGATGAGGCGGGCATCGAAAAGCAGATCGCCGATATCGCCACCGCCGCCGCACGGGCGCGGGAGGCGGGCTATGATGGGGTGGAGGTGATGGGATCGGAGGGGTACTTCCTCAATCAGTTCCTCGTCACCCACACCAACACGCGCGAAGATCGCTGGGGCGGATCGTTCGAGAACCGCATGCGCCTGCCAGTGGAGGTGGTGCGCCGGGTGCGCGCTGCCGTGGGCGATGATTTCATCGTGATCTACCGGCTCAGCATGATTGATCTCATCCCCAACGGCTCCACCTGGGATGAGGTGGTCACCCTGGCCCATGCCATCGAGGCCGCGGGCGCCACGATCCTCAACACCGGCATCGGCTGGCACGAGGCGCGCATTCCAACCATTGCGACGAGCGTGCCGCGCGGGGCTTTCACCTGGGTCACGAAAAAGCTCATTGGCACGGTCTCGATTCCTGTGATCACATCGAACCGGATCAACACGCCCGAAGTGGCCGAAGCCGTGCTGGCCGAAGGCTGCGCCGATATGGTTTCGATGGCGCGGCCCTTTCTGGCGGACAGCCGTTTCGTGGAGAAGGCAAGTGCGGGCAGGGGGGCCGAGATCGTTCCGTGCATCGCCTGCAACCAGGCCTGCCTCGATCACACGTTCTCCGGTAAAATCTCGAGCTGCCTCGTAAATCCGCGCGCCTGCCATGAGACAGAGCTTGTGATCACACCGGCTGACACACCAAAGCACGTGGCGGTGGTGGGCGCGGGGCCGGCGGGGCTTTCGGCCGCCCTCACATGCGCCCAACGTGGGCATGCTGTGACACTTTTTGACAAGGCAAGCGACATCGGTGGGCAGCTCAACATGGCACGGCGAATTCCGGGGAAGGAAGAGTTTCACGGGCTCGTTGACTACTATCGGCGGGCTGTTGCTGCCTCCGGCCTGACCGTGCGGCTCGGCCATGAGGTGCGCGCCCGCGAGCTTGCGGGCTTCGATGAGGTGGTTATTGCCACGGGGGTAACCCCACGCGATCCGGTGATCCCGGGGCAGGATGGCCCGAACGTGTTGAACTACATAGATGTTTTGGCGCGACGCGCTGCAGTTGGCCCCCGCGTAGCAGTCGTGGGTGCAGGCGGGATCGGCTTTGATGTCACCGAGTTCTTGATCACCGAAGAGAGCCCTACCGAAGACCTTACCGCGTGGCTTGAAGAATGGGGGGTGGCCGACCCGGCGGAGCATCGCGGCGGCCTGAGCCCCGCGGGCCCGCAAACTACGGCGCCGTCGCGGCAGGTGACGCTCCTGCAACGCAAGGCTGAAAAGCTTGGGCGGCGCCTTGGAAAGACCACGGGCTGGATCCACCGCGCCGGGCTGCAAATGAAAAATGTCCGCATGCTGGGCGGCGTAAACTACGAGAAGATCGATGCCGATGGTTTGCATATCACCTTTGGTGAAGGCCGCGAACGGCCCGAAGTGATCGCTGCCGATACGATCGTGCTTTGCGCCGGGCAGGTGCCCGCGCGAGGGCTTGCGGACGATCTTGCCGCCGCTGGGCAAACTGTTCACGTAATCGGGGGCGCGGATGTGGCGGCGGAACTCGACGCCAAACGCGCCATCGATCAAGGCACCCGGCTTGCCGCAAGCCTTTGAAATCTGGCCCTCGCGGCCCGGATTCTGGCAAAACTGCACCGCATCTGTTGCCGAAAAGCTGCCAAATCGCGTTTCACAGCGAAAAACGATCCTCAACTTACCCCAAGATTGTCGGTCCCCAACCCCATTGTCGCCCGATTTCGTTCTCATACCGGCCTGGCTGGAGGGTAACGGGTAAAGAAGGTTGATGAATGGACCGTTTGACCGAGATGGAAGCCTTCGCAACGGTCGTGGACCAGGGGGGGTTCACGGATGCTGCCAAGAAGATGGGGATTTCGAAGTCCGCCGTTTCCAAACATGTGTCCTCGCTGGAGGCGCGTCTGGGGGCGCGCCTTCTTAATCGTACCACGCGCCGTGTGAGCCCCACCGAGATTGGGCTGGCGTACTATGACCGCGCGCGCCGCGTTCTGAACGATGCTGGCGAGGCGGATGCGCTTGTAACGTCGATGCAATCGGCGCCATCGGGCCTTTTGCGGATTTCGGTGGCCACGGATTTTGGGGTTAATCACCTCTCACCGGTATTGGGAGACTTCCTTCAGGAGTTTCCTGAGATCACGGTGAACATGGTGCTGAACAATCGATATGTGGAACTCATTTCCGAGGGGTTCGACATGGCGATCCGGATTGGCGAGCTGGAAGACAGCACGCTTCGGGCGCGAAAACTGTGCGAGACCACCAAACGCATGATCGCGAGCCCTGCATATTTTGAGCAATATGGCCGGCCCGCGAAGATCGATGATCTAAATGAGCACAAGCTCTTGCACTACTCAAACCAGTCTTCCGGCAATGTGTGGAAGCTGACGGCGCCCTCGGGCGAGAAGCGTCAGGTCCGTACGACAGGCTGGCTGACGGTGAATGATGGCCAATCGCTGCTCAACGCCGCAATCTCGGGCCTTGGTATCGCCTATCTGCCGAGCTTCCTCTACGCCGAGGCGCTGGAAGCAGGGCAGGTGGAAGTGGCCATCCCGGATCTGCCGGTGGAAACGCAAGGTGTTTACGCCGTCTACCCCCCGGGCCGGTTCACCCAGCCAAAGGTGCGCGCGTTCATTGATTTCCTTGTGCACGCGTTCGCCGAAAAGGGGCCGGATGCCTGGTAAGATCGGAATACGACGGTCGGGACAGTCGTTGAAAAGGGTGCCTGCGGGCGCCCTTTTCGCATATTTGCCCGCATCATTCCGTGATTGTCTTGATCACCTCCACGCGCCGGTTCGCCGCGCGCCCATCCTCAGTCTGGTTCGATGCACGCGGCACGAGGTATCCAACACCCTCGGCCCGCAGCCGCCCCGGCGCGATCCCATGCGCCGCGATCAAACGTTGGCGTACGGCTTCGGCGCGGCGTTGAGACAACGCAATGTTTTGATCAAGCGCGCCTTCTGCATCGGTATGGCCGACAAGCACAACCTCGGAGCCAGGATTCTCATTGAGATAGGCAGCAAGCTCTGTCAGCGACGGGAAAGGGCCGGTGTCGAGCTCCGACGAGCCTGTCTGGAAAACCAGATCGCCCAGCAGTGCGCCACCCGTGACATCGAGCGCTTGTTCAATCGATTGGTTCGGTGTTGCTTCGGCCAGTGGCAGCGCAAAGCTTGGCCGGGCAGGTGCCCCACGTTCGGCGGCTGATTGGCCGATCCGCGTAATGTGCAAAAACCCGTCGGTTGCGCCCCGACTGGCCACAAGGGCAATTTGCTCAATCTGGGCTTCGGCCACGAGGTAATAGTAGTTGCCAAGATCCACGTGCATGTCGGGTTCCGGCAAGAGATCTAGGGCGAAGCGGAAGTCAAAACCGCCACAAGCGGCATCCGCACACTCGAACAAAACGCTGTATCCGGCTTCAACAAGCTCTCCGCGGATCGGTTCGATCAGTTGCAGGGGCGTCAGGCTTGTGTCCGGCAGCACATAGGCTTCGCGCCGAACGATGCCTTCGGCGAGGATCTCTTCCACCCTGCCTGTTTGCCAAGGCGCAACGGGCAGGCGATACGCTGTGCCGTCCACCTCGTCCGCCGCAGTCAAACGCGCGGCGTCGGGCAATTCAACTGGGGTTGCGACGACCGTGGCCGGAGTGATCAGGGCAAAAACGGCGAGGGCATGCGCCGGCCTCATCGCGCCTCGGCGTGGTATTCGGGATTGGGGCGCATGCCGGTGGCCGAGGCGACGCGGTTCGACATTGCGAAAAACCCGGCAACCGAGGCGATATCCCAGATGTCTCGATCCGAAAACCCGGCATCGCGAAGCGCTTGCCGATCGGGCTCTTCCACTGCGTGGCTGGCGCTGGCCAGTTTCTCTGTAAACAGCAGCATTGCGCGTTGGCGATCGCTCAATGCCGCCACCCGCCAGTTCATAACCATCGCTTCGCCTAGCGCGGGATCGCCCGAAAGCGCCCGCACAGCCGCGCCATGGGCCACCTGGCAGTAGTGGCAGCGGTTGATGGAAGAGGTGACAACGGCGATCATCTCACGTTCAAGCTTCGAAAGCCCGCTCTCACCTAGCATTAGATCGTTATAGAGCGCGGTAAACGCATCAAGCTTCGCGACATCAAAGGCATAGGCGCGCAACACATTGGGAACGAGGCCCAGCTTCTCTGCACAAATATCAAAGTAGCGCTGCGTTTCTTCGGGCAGCGGATCGGCCATCGGCAGGTTGAGGGCGGTGGGTTGCTTATCCTCTGCGCGCACGGGGCTACCCTTTCTTGATGCGGTAGTGATACCGTCCGGCGATCTCCATTCCAAGCGATTGGTAGAGGTGTCTCGCGGCCGTATTGCCGTGCGTTACGGCCAGGGCCACGTGCTGCGCGCCCTGTTCCTCGGCCCAAACCGCCAGCGCCTGCATCATGTAGCGCCCAGCACCTTTGCGCCGAAGTGCAGTGCGTGTTTCCAAGGCGTGGACCATGGCGATATCCCCGAACATTGCGGCGAAGCCAACGCCCGCCGGGCGGTCCGCCACGCGGCCCAGCGCCATCACCTTGGGCTCGGACGCCCGCGTCATCACGGCAAGCCGCGCGGGCCCGATGCCGCCCTCCGCCCAGATCTCTTCCATGATCGCAAGGGGCGCCTCCATCAGGAAGGCGGAAACGGGCGGGGGCAGGTGCGCCAGCCGGCCCACCGGCGCGGCGTAAAGTAAAACCGGATCGATCCGATCATACCCCCGAAGCGCCAGCGCTGTGTTTACCCTGCCATCGCCCTGCCGGATCCAGAAGAGCGGCCTTTGCCCCAACGCGCGCATCGCGTCTTCCGCTGCCGCAATATCGCCCGCGCCGAAGGTGTCTTCTGCCGAGGCAGCAGACACCCGCTTTCCCCCGCCTTGCCCGTCCCGAATCGCCCATGGCCCGAGCCGGGTAATGGAAGCCGCTGGCCAGGTGGCCTCTATCGCAGCGTAAAGCCGCGCGGGCGACAGACCGGTCATGCGCCATCGTCTGGGAAAAGCGCGGCGAGTTCGGCGGTAGCCGCCGCGACGGCGCTGGCCTCCGTACCCCGCACGACGATATTCGCCCCATACGCGCCATTTTGGATGAAAGGGTAGGATCCGAAAGAAAGCTCAGGGTGCGCGGCGGCCAGCGTGGCCAGCGGCCCCGCGATATCGCCTTCGCCGCGATTGATGCGCAGCGTTTCGCTCAGAAGCGGTGCCCCGCCGGTTAGCGTGGGCAGCACGCTTGCAACCATGGTTTCGAAAATCGCAGGCACGCCGGCCATGACATGCACATTGCCGAGGGTGAAGCCCGGCGCGGCAGAGATCGGGTTTTCGATCAGGGCCGCGCCATCCGGGACGCGCGCCATGCGCAGGCGCGCGGCATTCAATTCCGTGCCCTGGCGCTCATAATGCGCTGCGAGCAGGGCGCGGGCATCATCGCGTACGTCGATTGGTGCGCCGAGGGCACGGGCGACGCAATCGGCGGTGATATCGTCATGGGTGGGCCCTATCCCGCCAGACGTGAAGACGTGATCGAAGGCCGCGCTCAGAGCCTGCACCGCGGCTTCGATTGCGGAGGCTTCATCTGCAACCATTCGCACCTCGCGCAGATCAATGCCATGCATGGTGAGTTCTCGGGCAAGGTGATGCATGTTGGCGTCGCGCGTGCGGCCCGAAAGAATTTCGTCGCCGATCACCAGCATTGCCGCCGTTGGATTGCCCATCTCGCGCTCCTTGCTCCGCATTGACGCGCGGTATAGGTCGCCGTCCATGCGCTTTCCAACCCCCCTCGTGCCCGGCCGGCTGATCCGCCGCTACAATCGGTTTCTCAGCGACGTTGTGCTTGAGAGCGGCCAAGCCGTGGTGGCCCATTGCCCGAATCCGGGCAGCATGATGGGGCTGAAGGATGAGGGCCTGCGCGTCTGGCTTGAGCCGAATGATGACCCCAAACGAAAGCTCAAATACGGTTGGCGGCTGGTGGAACTGGGGGCCGGACACTGGTCTGGCATCGATACGGGCGTGCCCAACCGGGTTGTGCGCGAAGCGCTTGAGGCGCGCGCCGTGCCGGAGCTGGCGGAATACGCAACAGTGCGCCCGGAAGTGAAGTTCGGCGAAAAGAGCCGCGTGGATTTTCTGTTGCGGCAGGCGGGGTTGCCAGACGCCTATGTTGAAGTGAAGAACGTCCACCTCCGCCGCAACGGCACGCTTGCGGAGTTTCCCGATAGCGTCACATCCCGCGGCGCAAAGCACCTGCGAGAACTGTCCAACATGGTGGCGGCGGGCCACCGCGCGGTGATGTTCTACCTGATCCAGCGCACCGATTGCACCGCATTTGCGCTGGCCGACGATCTCGATCCCGCATATGCCGCGGCCTATGATGAGGCAGTGGTGGCGGGTGTTGAGATGATCGCCTACGGCACCCGCATCTCGCCGGAAGGCGTTTGGCTGGGCGGCCCGATAGCGGTGAAAAAACGCCTGTGATCGCGCGTGACTGGCAGAATGCCTGCGTGTGACTTATTTAAGGCGCGTGAGATGATGGAGCTTGTCGTGGACGATCGGCACAACAGCCGTTTAACGAAAGACGGCATACGGATACACGATCCGAGCGAGTTTGCCGGCATGCGCAAGGCCGGCGATCTGACTGCGCGTATCCTCGATGCACTGGCGGCGGAGGTGTTTCCGGGTCAGACCACGGCGGCCATCGATGATCTTATCACCCGTATGGTCGATGAGGCGGGCGCAACCTCGGCCACCATCGGCTACAAAGGCTACCAGCACGCAAGCTGTATCTCGGTGAACCATGTCGTGTGCCACGGCATCCCGGGCCCCAAGGTGCTGAAGGATGGCGATATCCTCAACATCGATGTGACCGTGATCGTGGATGGCTGGTACGGGGATTCAAGCCGAATGTACGTGGCCGGCAAGCTCAGCCGTAAGGCGGAGCGGTTGATCCAGGTCACTCACGATGCGCTCTTCAAGGGGATCGAGGCCGTGCGCCCCGGCAATACGTTCGGCGATATCGGCGCAGCGATTCAGGCCTACGTGGAAGGTAATCGCATGTCGGTCGTGCGTGATTTCTGCGGGCATGGATTGGGCCGTGTGTTCCACGCACCCCCCAACGTGTTGCACTACGGGCGCCCCGGCACGGGCGCGATCCTTGAAGAAGGTATGTTCTTTACCATCGAACCGATGGTGAACCTCGGGCGTCCCGAAACCAAAGTTCTCGCGGATGATTGGACTGCGGTGACGCGTGATAAATCCCTTTCCGCCCAGTTCGAACACTCCGTGGGCGTCACGGCCGACGGCTGCGAAATCTTCACGCAGTCGCCCGGCGGGCGCTTCCATCCCACCTGGGCCACCGAGGCCCTAGCCTAGCGCAGGAAGCTTGGCAGTTGCGGGGCGGGATCGTCTTCCCCCCGCGCGCGCCGCCATTCGATCAGGATCTCCGGCACCCCACCGCGCGCCGCACCGATATCGCCCATCAGCGCCCAGCTTGTGCGCGGCGGCTTGCGCTCTGCCTCGCGCCCGGTGAGGGCTATTGGATCTGCGGTTTGGGCCACCATGGGCAAACCGTAACGCGCTCGGGCGCGGCCTGCCAGCGTTTCAGGCATGGCGCAGGAAGGTAAGCCAGGATTGGCCGGAATTGCGTGTGCTGAGAGCGGAAAAGTGCGGGGGCGCCGCCTGTGTGCCCGATTCCTCCCAAATCACCAGCGCGCCCGGGGCCAGCCAACCGCCGTCGCGCGCCACCGTCAGCGCCCGGGTGCCGAGGTTCAGCCCATAGGGCGGATCAAGGAACACAAGATCGAACTTGTCCAGCGTCCAGGGCGCCAGCTTCGTGGCGTCGTGGCGCACGATCCGGGCCCGGGGGCCTGCGTCAAGCATGGCGATGTTTTGTGCAATCAGCTCCTGCGCCCCACGGGCGTTTTCGACGAAGTAAGCCTCCGCAGCGCCACGCGACAGCGCTTCAAGCCCAAGCGCCCCTGTGCCCGCAAAGAGATCCAGCACCCGAGCGCCCTCTATGGGGTGCTGCACCGCGCCATGGGTGAGAATATTGAAAAGGCTTTCACGCAGCTTGTCGGAGGTGGGCCTGAGTTGGGTGACTGTATCGCCTTTCGCGATTGCGGCTAGTTTCCGGCCGCGCCATGTACCGCCGATGATCCTCATGCGGCGGCCAAGGCTTTGAGATCCTGCGTTGGATCGGCAACCGCGCCGGGCGCCGGGGACTTTCCGGCCTCTAGCAGACGCTTGCCAATCATATAGGCGCGTGGGTCGTTCATCGCGTCCACCGCCAAAAGCTCTGCGCCGCGGTAGTACCAATGGCTGACGCTCCCGGGCCGTCCGCCATCGCGCGCCACCACCTCGGTATAGCCCGTGTTGAGCCCCACGATCTGCAGCTTGATGTCAAACTGGTCTGACCAGAACCAGGGCACCGGATCGTAAACGGTCTCGGCCCCAAGAATGTTTGCTGCGATACATTCCGCCTGATCAATCGCGTTTTGCACGCTTTCGAGGCGGATGCGCTGCCCCCGCCATGGGAAGGAGGCACAATCGCCCGCGGCCCAGATCGCAGGGTTTGAGGTGCGCCCCATCTCATCAACTGCGATGCCGTTGTCGAGCGTCAGCCCGGCTGCCTCGGCGAGCGCCGTTGCCGGGCGGATGCCAATGCCGACGATCACGAGATCCGCCTCAAGCATCGTTCCGTCAGCCAGTTCGGCCCCGGTGACATGGCTCTCGCCCAAGAGGCGGCGCACCGCGCAGCCTTCGCGCAAGTCAACGCCATGCGCGCGATGCGCTTGCCGGAAATAGTCGGCAGTCACGGGGGCGGCGACACGCTGCAGAATGCGCTCGGCCTGTTCCACGAGGGTCACCTCGAGGCCCTTCTGGGCGGCCACGGCGGCCGCTTCGAGCCCGATATACCCACCGCCCACAATCAAAACGCGCGCGCCATCGGCCATCGCGGGCGCCATTGCATCGATGTCCGCCAGCGTGCGCACCACATGAACGCCGCTGAGCCCACCGCCAATCGCGTCGGGCAAGCGCACAGGGATAGAGCCCGTGGTGAGGCACAAGTGATCGTAAGAAAGGGCCTGCCCCCCCACTTCAACGGTTTTCGCCGCCGGATCGATCGCGCTCGCGTACAGGCCGGTACGCAAGGTGATGTCGTGCTCTGCATAGAAGCTTTCAGGGCGCAGGAAGAGCCTCTCCTTCCCCATCTCACCCAAGAGGTACTTTTTTGAAAGTGGAGGGCGCTGGTAAGGCGGCGCAGATTCCTCTCCGATCAGGGTGATCGGGCCTGCGTAGTCAAGTGCCCGCAGTTTGGCTGTTAGCGCAGCACCGGCTTGCCCGCCCCCAATCACAACGATCCCAGCCATTCCGTCCCTTTCCGCTGGCCCCCGGTTTTGGGTGACCCTATATGCAGGCCCGAACCGATGGCAATCTTGCAGAAGGAGCTGGGCATGGGTGTGAATGAAGGAGATAAGCTGCCGACCGCCGATATGGTGCGGCTCGGCGATGCGGGGCCGGAAACGGTTGCGTTGGGCGATCTGCTTGCGGGGCGCAAAGTCGTGATCTTCGCTGTGCCGGGCGCTTTTACACCCACCTGCCATTCAGCCCACGTTCCAAGCTTCATGCGCACCAAAGACGATTTCGCAGCCAAAGGCGTGGACGAGATCATTTGCATCGCCGTGAATGACCCGTTCGTCATGAAGGCCTGGGGGGAAGCGACCGGTGCGGCTGCCGCAGGGATCACCATGCTTTCCGATCCCGCATCGAGCTTCACGACTGCCATAGGGATGAATTTCGATGCTCCACCGGCAGGCCTGCATGCCCGCTCATCGCGCTATGCGATGGTGGTTGAAGATGGCGTGGTCACAACGCTCCACCGAGAAGAGAACCCCGGCACCTGCGAGGTGAGCGGTGGCGAGGCTCTGTTGGCCACGCTTTAGGCCCATAAAGCGGCCCCGCCCAGGGCCGCTTGCCTTACTGCACTACGTCAAGTCTAGACCGCCGCGTCCATTGCCGTGGCAAGCTTAACGTCGAGCGCCGTCAGCCCGTCGGCATCATGGGTCGTCAGCAAAACCTCCACCGTCCGGTAGACGTTCGACCATTCGGGGTGGTGATCCATCTTCTCCGCCGTGATGGCGATTTGCGCCATCCATCCGAACGCTTCCGTGAAATCCTTGAACTGAAAGGTTTTCGTGATCGCATCGCGGTTTGCGTCATGCGCCCATCCCGCCGCCAGAAGCGGCTCAAGCGCCGCTTCGCGGTCGTCTTCATTTAGTTTCTCAGCCATCAGTCCTCCGCCATAACCTTCTTGAACGGTCCATAGGATGTAAGCACCTCGATCTCTTCGGTCACGGCATCCCGCTCGGCGATGAGGTACTGTTCGATTGCCTCGGCAAAGCCTTGATCGGCCACCCAGTGCAGCGAATGAGTGGTCACCGGCAGATAGCCCCGCGCTAGCTTGTGCGCCCCCTGCGCGCCCGCCTCAACACACGCCAGGCGCTCAGCGATCGCGAAATCGATCGCCTGATAGTAACACGCCTCGAAATGCAGGCAGGGGTGATCCTCGATCGCGCCCCAGTAGCGGCCAAAAAGCGTCTCCCGCCCGATGAAGTTCAGCGCCCCGGCAATCGGGCGCCCGCCGCGGTAGGCGAGGATCAAAAGCATATCGTCGCGCAAGCTTTCCTGCGCACAATCGAAGAAGGCGCGCGTCAGGTAGGGCGTGCCCCATTTGCGCGCGCCTGTATCCTGGTAAAAGTGCCAGAAGGCCTCCCAATGCGCGGGCTCGATCGCATCGCCCGTCAACTGCACGATCTCACCGCCAAAGCCCTGGGCCGTGGCTCGCTCTTTGCGGATGTTTTTCCGCTTGCGGGAGGAAAGTGAGGCCAAGAAGCCCTCGAAATCGCTGTAGTCTCGGTTCTCCCAGTGAAATTGCTGCGTGGTGCGGTGCATCAGCCCCATCTCGCGCCCCGCCGCCGCTTCGCTTTCTGTACAGAAGGTGATGTGAAGCGAGGAAAGCCGGTTTTCCGCCGCTACGTGCACGGCACCTTGCACCAGTGCGGCCTGCGCCGTTGTCTCATGCCCGGGCTTTGTCAGCAGCCTGCGGCCCGTGGCGGGCGTGAACGGCACCGCAATCTGTAGCTTGGGGTAGTAGCGCCCGCCCGCCCGCTCGTAGGCATGGGCCCAGTTGTGATCAAAGATGTATTCACCTTGGCTGTGGCCCTTCGCATAAAGTGGGGTGACGCCGATCACCTCGCCGCCCTGACGGGCGATCAGATAACGCGGCTGCCAACCTGTACCCGTGCCGACAGAGCGGCTGTCTTCCAGCGCCTTGAGAAAGCGGTACGTAGTGAACGGGTCATTCGGGCGCCCGCCATCCGCAGCCTCCGGACAAGCGCAGGCGTCCCACACGGCTGGGTCGATCTCGGCCAGGTTGCCGAGTGTTTCGATTTCGATCTGGGAGTGCGTCATCACCGCGTCGCTGGTTGATGCGGGATAGGTGGGGTGGGGCGCGGCGCCGTCAAGCGGGGGTGTAGCCTTCGAAGGTAATCTGGTCGGCCACGGTGCGAGCAGCACGCTCATCCTCTGCGCTGCGAACCGTCCAGCACAGGATCGGCACGCCCTGCGCTTTCAGCGCGGCCACCGCCGGATTCGAAAGTGCGCGCCAGTCATGGCTGATGAAGCGCGCCCCTGCGCTCTCGAAATCAGACAACTCCGCAAGCGCTGCGCGGCGCGTGGGCGAAACGTCGGGCCAGAAGCTTTCGGAAAACGCACCCGAGGTCAGGCCACGGGGCGTATCGGGGGCGAGGCGCGCCATCTCGGCCACGGAATGCGGGTTGAAGGACATGACCGCCGCCGGCCCCTCATAGCCCTCAAGTGCCCGTGCAGTGGCGGCTTCAAGCGGGCCAACGGCGGGGCCAAGCCTGCGATCCTGATCCTTGATCTCGATAAGAATTGGCACGCGTCCGGCGATCTCGGCCAGGCAATCCGAAAGTGTCGGGATCAGGTCTGACCCGTCTAAAAGCGCCATCCCGCGCAACTCAGCCGTCTCCACGTCCCGCACGGCACGGGGGTCGCCGGCGAGGCGCGCCAATGTGGCGTCATGAAACACAATTGCATCGCCGCTGGCCGAAAGCTGAAGATCAACCTCTATGCCATAGCCTTCGCGCACCGCGGCGCGGATCGCAGAAAGTGAGTTTTCGGGGCAGTTCCCGGTGCCATCGTGACGCGCGCGATGGGCAAGGGGCGCGGCAAGGAATGCCGCCGGAAGCGGCGGGGTCATGCGAGCTCGAATATTCCTTCAACCTCGACCGCTACGCCGAAGGGCAGGGAGGCCGCGCTCACCGCAGAGCGAGCGTGACGCCCAGCCTCGCCCATCGCAGCCACGAAGAAATCCGAGGCGCCGTTGACGACTTTTGGCTGATCGGTGAAATCGGGTGTCGAGTTTACAAAGCCGACGATCTTCACAAGCCGCTTGATGCGGTTCAAATCGCCCCCCGCGGCTGCCCTCGCCTGCGAAAGAAGCGATATCGCGCAGATTTTGGCGGCCTCTGCGCCTTCTTCAGTCTTCATCGTGTCCCCAAGTTTTCCGGTGATGGGGCCGTCGGGGCCAATCGGGATTTGGCCCGACACATGCAGCAGCGATCCCACCTGCACGTAGGGCACGTAATTTGCGAGCGGCGCGCCCGCATCGGGCAGTGAAACACCCAGCGCGGCGAGGTTGGCTTCAATGGTCATGTTCCGCTCCAATGTTTCGTTAAAGCCACGCTAAACGGTGCATGTGTGTGCTGAAAGAGCGATTTGTTGCCGATTGCCTCAGGAATGCACGGCATTTGTTCCGCTTCGGCCACATTGAGAACCGTTACCTTGCTCGATGATAGGATTTCACGCCCTCTTCGCTATGTGTTACGCAACCTAGGTATGCCGTCGATTTGATCCCCATGAAGCCCAGATTCTCATTTTCGGTTTTTCCAGCCGTGGCCTTGTTGCTTTCGGCCTGCGCAACACCAGACACGCCCACCGAGGTGTTCGATCCCTATGAGCAAACCAACCGGCAAGTGCACGAATTCAATGTCGGGCTGGACCGTGCCTTGGTGCGCCCGACGTCGAACGCCTATGGCACGGTAATCCCGCAGCCCGTGCGGCGCAGCGTGTCGAACTTCGCAAACAATCTCGATACGCCGCGCTTCGTGGTGAACGACGTCTTGCAGGGCAACATCCTCGATGCCGGGCACAACACGATGCGGTTTCTGGTAAACTCCACGCTCGGGCTCGCCGGGCTCTTTGATCCGGCCACTTCTTTCGGGCTGGAAACCCGGCGCACTGGTTTCGGGGAAACGCTCTTTGTTTGGGGCAACGAAGAGGGCGCTTATGTGGAGCTTCCCGTTTTTGGCCCTTCAAACCAACGTGATGCCGTGGGCACGGTTGTCGATCTTGTATCGAACCCAATCAGCCCGATCTTTGGAAGTGGCGAAAGGTGGATCCCGCCAACCGCCAACGTGGCTGACCGGCTTGGCGCGCGCTATGAGTTTTCGGACACGGTGGATGGGCTGCTCTATGAAAGTGCTGACAGTTACACGGCCGCGCGCAGCCTTTATCTTCAGAACCGGCGGTTTGAACTGACCGGCGGCGTAGACGATGAGTTTGCATTCGATCCATTCGAGGGTTTCGACGATGAGTAAGATCGATAGACGAAGTGTTGTGGCCGGCCTGGCCGCGCTGGGCGGCATCGGTGCTGCAGCGCCGGCGATGGCCGCCATTTCCACGGCGCAGGCCACGCAACTGGTCAACCAGGTTGTGAGCGAGATCAACGGCGCCATCAATTCGGGCCGGTCCGAAGGGGCAATTCTTTCGCAGTTCGAGGTGATCTTTCAGAGATACGCGGCGGTTGAGATGATTTCACAAGGAATACTTCGAACCGAGTGGCGGAGCGCAAGCACGCAACAAAAGCGCGCGTTTTCTAATGCGTTGAAAGTGTATCTCGCGCGGAAGTACGGTCGACGCTTTAAGGAGTTTGCAGGCGGCAACATTGAAGTCCAAAGCACTAGGGATAGCCGACGCGGTTATGAGGTCATTTCCCAAGCCAACTTGCGTGGGCAGGCACCGTTTAGCGTGATGTTCCGGGTGGCTGAAATTGGGGGCCAGCCCAAATTCTATGACATTGTTATCGAAGGGATAAGCCTTGGGCTGGTAGAGCGCGAAGAGATTGGAGCGATGCTCGACCAGCGCCGCGGCAACCTCAACCAACTGATCGCCGATCTGCCGCAGGCGGCCTAATCGACCGAAAGAGGGCTTCGGGTGCTAGTTTGAGCGCCCGAAGATTGCATCCAGAACATCGATGATCAGCTGTTCGGTTGCCGAAGTCCCGCTTGGCTGCGTGCGGCGCTGCGTGTCCTGCGCCACCCTTGGCGGCTCGGGCGTAGACATGGGAAGGCTGCGTGGCGGCAGGCCTTCGTGCACTCGAACCATCGTTTCGTGCCAGATCTCCGCGGGAAGCCCGCTGCCGGAGACGCCGGTAAGTGGCGTATTGTCGTCATACCCCATCCAAACGCCGGCCACGTAATCGGCTGAGAAGCCGAGAAACCAAGCGTCGCGCGCAGCCTGGGTTGTGCCCGTTTTCCCGGCCACCTGCCGTTCGGGCAGTGTGGCGCGCCGGCCCGTGCCCTCGGTGACAACCTTATTCATCATGTAAACAAGCTGGCGCGCGGCCTCTTCGCTGATCACGCGCGCGCCCATGCCACCTTCTTGGCCGATCAAAGCCTCTTCATCCCCTTTGATACGCAATTGGTTCAGCCCGTAGGGCGTGACGGAAAAGCCGCCGTTGAGAATACCGGCGTAAGCGCCCGTCATCTCGAGAAGCGTCGATTCCGACACGCCAAGGGCAAGCGAGGGGCCGTCTGCAAGGTCCGACACAATGCCGAAGCCTTCGGCCACCGATTTGACGTTCTCCCGCCCCACCGTTTCCGACACCCGCACCGCTGGGATGTTAAGGGACTGTTGCAGCGCGTATGTAAGCGTTACGGGGCCCGCAAATTCATTGGTGTAGTTGCGTGGCGTCCAAGGGCCCGAGCCGGGCACTTCGAGAGTGAGCGGTTCATCCCGCACCATATCGTTGGGCGAATACCCCATCTCAAGCGCTGTGGCGAAAATGAAGGGTTTGAACGCCGATCCGGTTTGCCGCTTGGCCTGGATCGCCCGATTGAACTGCCCTGCCACGCCGCGGGTTTTCCGCCCGCCCACCATCGCGCGCACAGCGCCATCGGCGCTCATCACAACGATGGCCGCCTGCGCCTCGCTTCCCGGGCGCACTTTGGTGTCGAATATGAATGCGAGCGCCTCTTCCGCCGCGGTCTGAATACGCTGATCGAAGGTGGTTTCAACGATCACGTCTTCGGTGGTTTCCCGCGTCAGGTACGCCGGGCCCTGATCCATCACCCAATCGGCGAAGTAGCCGCCTGCACGCCGTTCGGCTGCCGCAGAAAGCTGCGCGGGGTTCGCGCGAGCATCGGCGGCTTCACCGGGACTGAGATATCCTTGACCCTCCATCAGCCCCACAATCAGGTTTGCGCGGTTCTGCGCGCGTTCCAGGTTTGCGGTAGGCGCGAAGCGCGACGGCGCCACGAGAAGCCCCGCCAGCATTGCGCCCTCTGCCGCGTTAACCTCTGCCGCCGACTTGCCGAAGTAGCGTTGTGCGGCGGCCTCAAAACCGCGGGAGCCTGCGCCAAGATACGCCCGGTTGAGATAGATCGTCAGGATCTCATCTTTCGTGAAGCGCGCCTCCAAGGCCATGGCATAGACCGCTTCGATTGCCTTGCGGGCCATGGTGGTGCGGCGGCAGTCGGCCTCGTACTCTGCTTCCGTCATCCCGGACGTGGGATCATACGGTGTGCCCAAGCATAGCAGTTTTGCAGTTTGCTGTGTGATGGTCGAGCCACCGTGGCCCTGAAGCGGGCCGCGCCCCTCGCGCAGATTGATCCGCATTGCGCCCAAGATCCCGCGTGGCGAAACCCCGAAATGGCGATAGAAGCGTTTGTCCTCGGTGGCGATGATTGCGTTCTTGAGGGGGGGTGCAACGGTATCGGCCGAAATCTGCCCGCCAAACTGCTCCCCGCGCCACGCAAACACCTGCCCATCGCGATCCAGAAGAGTGACCGATCCGCGCGCACGCGCGTCGAGTAATGACGTGGCGGGCGGAAGAGTTGCGGCATAATAGCCCACAGCCAAAGCAATAAGCACAAGCGCCAGCCCCGTGGCCCGCACCCCGAGCCACCAGATGAGACGCGCCAGAACCAGGAGCGGCCAAAACAACAGCGATCCGCCGGTGCGCGGGCGGGCCTTGCGGCGGCCGCGCGATTTCGGTGGTTTGCGTCGTTGTGCCTTTGGTTCTGACTTGTAACGCTTTTCTGCCACAAGGCGTGGCGGCGTTTCCCGCTTCCCGGCCATGGTTCTGTTCTGTTTGATGCCTGCTCTTTGCGGCAAATCTACTGCGCTTTGCCCCAAAAGGGCACCCGCGAATGCGCCATCAAGAATTTTTCATCTGCGCAATAATTAGGCGCAGATGGGTGATTGTGCAAAAAATGTGCAACTTGGCGTCCAAATGCCCGCTGCTACAGCGTGCGGTTGCTTGAGTTCCCGGCCCCTTGCCTTCCCTTCTGCGCGTGGAACCGCGGGGGCGGACCTCGCACTACGGAAGGGGATGCAAGTGAAACTCATCATTGCAGCGATCAAGCCGTTTAAGCTGGAAGAGGTACGCGAAGCGCTCACCTCGATCGGCGTACGCGGCATGATGGTTACGGAAATCAAGGGCTTCGGTTCGCAATCCGGCCACACAGAGATTTATCGCGGCGCTGAGTATGCCGTGAATTTCGTACCGAAAGTAAAGCTTGAGATCGTCGTGACGGCGGCGATGGCAGATCAAGTGGTTGAAACGATCGCTTCCACCGCCAAGACCGACAAGATCGGCGACGGTAAAATCTTTGTTCTGGATGTTGAAAGCGCGATGCGCGTTCGCACCGGCGAAACCAATGCAGACGCGCTCTGAGCTGCGAAAGTAAGGGGACTTTACGCATGAAACTCACCAAACTAATGACGGCTGCTGCGGCATTGGCGCTCGTGCCGACGCTGGGCCTGGCACAGGACGCCGAAGTGCCGGCGGCCGTACCAACCGATGTGGTCTGGATCCTTAACTCGGTTCTGTTCCTTGTGGGCGGTTTCCTTGTGTTCTGGATGGCGGCCGGCTTCGCCATGCTCGAAGCGGGCCTTGTGCGTTCGAAGAACGTGACAATGCAGCTGACAAAGAACATCGCGCTCTACTCGCTGGCCGCGATCTTCTATTACCTGATCGGCTATAACCTTATGTATCCGCTGGGGGATTGGGCGATTGAAGGCTACTTCTCGGCGCTCTTCCCGGCCGTAGCGGCACTTGAAAGTGTCGGCGTCGCGGCAGACGCCGTTGACGATTACGCTTATGCGTCGACCGCGTCGGACTTCTTCTTCCAGTTGATGTTCTGTGCGACGACGGCATCCATCGTCTCGGGCACGTTGGCCGAACGCATCAAACTGTGGCCGTTCCTGATCTTCATTATCATCCTGACGTCCATCATCTATCCGCTCCAGGCCTCCTGGAAGTGGGGTGGCGGCTTCCTTGATGAGATGGGCTTCCTCGATTTTGCCGGCTCCACGGTTGTGCACTCGGTGGGTGGCTGGGCCGCTCTGGCGGGCGCGATCATCCTTGGTCCCCGCCTGGGCAAGTTCAAAGACGGTCAGGTGAATCCGATGCCGGGCTCGAACCTCGCTCTCGCCACCTTGGGTACGTTCATCCTGTGGCTCGGCTGGTTCGGCTTTAACGGCGGCTCGCAGCTTGCCATGGGCTCGATCGGCGACGTGGCCGACGTGAGCCGTATCTTCGCCAACACCAACACGGCGGCTGCCGGCGGTGCAGTTACTGCACTGATCCTCACACAGGTGCTCTACAAGAAGCCTGACCTGACGATGTTGCTGAACGGCGCTCTTGCGGGCCTCGTTTCGATTACCGCAGAGCCGCTGACCCCCTCGCTGGGCATGGCAACGATCATCGGTGCCATCGGCGGTGTGATCGTGGTGTTCGGTGTGCCGTTCCTCGACAAACTGAAGATCGACGATGTGGTCGGCGCGATCCCGGTTCACCTCTTTGCCGGTATCTGGGGCACCATCGCGGTGGTTCTCACTAACCCCGATGCGAGCTTCTCGGTGCAGATCATCTCGATCGTCGTGGTGGGTGTCTTCGTTACCGTGGTGTCCGCGGTAGTGTGGATCATCATCAAAGGCATCATGGGCCTCCGGGTGGATGAAGAGACGGAAATCAACGGTCTCGACGTCGCCGAAATGGGGATGGAGGCGTATCCCGACTTCTCGAAAGGCTGATCTCCCTTCCTAATCAGTCTTCATTACTTGCCCGGGCGTTCGCGCCCGGGCTTTTTTATTGGTCCTCGATCAGAAAAAGCCGCCCGCCCACCCGAACCGCCACGCGCCCGTCGGCCTGCCGCTGGGCTCGGATACGCGGCGCGAGATCATCTCCTGCATAGACGAGGTAACCGCCGGACCTGCTGAGCACCGCCTCGCCCGGCAGCGCGATGGCTTCGGCGATATCCTGCATCAGGCCGACATCGAGATAGCGTTGGGGCACCTCGAACAGGGCCACGCCTTCGGGCACGTCCTGAACTTCCTGCGCGATCAGGCGAGGGCGCGCGGGCAAAAGGCCCTCGGCTTCCAGCATGTCATTGGCGCGCAGCAACGCCTCGGTCTCCGTCAGCCCTGCCGCCCTAAAGCCCGCCAGCAACGCCTCCCGGTGCGCCCGAAATGCGCGGCGGTCTTCGATCTGCGCTCGGGCAGAGCGCTCTGTCAGCAATGCGGCGGGGACCCCGTCGGGGAACCGGCGTTCGAAGGCCGTCGTGGCGCGCGCAATCTGATGCGCGCCGTCTGCCGACACGACAGCAATCGCGCTGTTGAAGCCTTCCGGGCCGGGCAGCAGCATCACTTCACGCCCGCCTCTCAGTACCGCGGCGGGCCGGGCCAGCCCGCCGCGCCCGCCTTCGGCCCACTGCGCCGGGAAAGGCTGACCTGCGGTGTAGATGGCATCCAACTGCCAGACCTCGGAAATCGGCACGCGCGGGATCGACACCCTGAGCCGCACGTCAAGCCCGCCCCCAACCGGCAGGATCCGCGCGCCCGGCTGCGTGAAGATGCGGCCCCGATACGTGCGCAGTCGCTGGCCCAGGAGCGGGCTCGCGCCCCAGGCCGCAATCGGCTCAGATATGCCGGTCTCCGGCACAATGCTGAGAAGCGTGTAGCGGTCGCGAAGAACGAGCGCGTTGGCTGGGCCCGTGAAGAATTCCCACCCCAGCCCCCAGACGATCCCGCCCGTGTCGCGCCGGATCGCATAGATGGTCTGCGCATCCTCGCCCCAGACGGGCGCAAGATAGCCAATATGGCGCTTCCACGCGAAAAGGCCGCTGATCTGAAGCGTTGCCACGCCGATGATGGCAAGACAGGCCAGAAGCAAACCTATGCGTCGGGGCCACATGGCGCGACGCTACCGCATCTGTCTAACGGCTCAAACGCCCGCGGCGACGATAGCTTTGGCCAGCACGGGCACGCTGTTGGCGTTCAGCCCGGCTACGTTGATGCGCGAGTCGCCGACCATGTAGATGCCGTGATCGGCGCGCATGGCCGCCACCTGGTCCGGCGTGGCGCCGAGGCGCGAGAACATGCCGCGATGGGCCGCGATGAAATCGAACCGGTCGGAATTAGTGCGCTGGCGCAGCTCTGCCGCCAATTGCTCGCGCAGGCCCAGCATGCCGAGGCGCACCTCTTCCAATTCTGCCTCCCAATCCGCGCGCAGGGTTTCGTCTTCGAGGATCATCGTGACGAGCCGTGCGCCATGATCGGGCGGGAAGGAATAGTTCTGGCGGTTCAGGAAGGTGAGGTTGTTCTGGGCAACCTTCGCCACGATTGAGCTTTCCGCAAGCGTGATGAGGATCCCCGTGCGCTCACGGTAGATCCCGAAATTCTTCGAACAGCTTGCCGCGATCACAAGCTCGGGCACGCGGCTCGCCATTAGGCGCGTGCCGCCCGCATCTTGTTCGAGCCCATCGCCAAACCCCTGGTAGGCGATATCGATCATCGGAGTGGCGCCCGATGCTTCGATGAAATCGGCCACCGCGCCCCATTCATCGAGCGTGACGTTGGCGCCCGATGGGTTGTGGCAGCAGCCGTGCAGCAGGATCACATCGCCCGCCTTGGCATGGCGCAGATCATGCATCATGCCGGCGAAGTCCACTGCGCGCGTATCGCTATCAAAATAGCGGTAGGTTTGCATCGGCAGGCCGAGATACTTGATGATGGTCAGGTGGTTCGGCCAGGTGGGATCGGAAACCCAGATCGTGGCGTCGGGATTGGCGAGCTTCACAAGCTCTAGCGCCTGGCGCACGGCGCCGGTGCCGCCCGGCGTGGCCGCCGAGGCCAGCCGCGCATCGTCCACCGCATCGGCCAGGATCAGCCGCCGCATCGCGGTGTTGAAGGCCGGATCACCCGTTAGCCCCACATAGGCCTTGGTCGTCTCCGCCTCCCAAAGCTGTTTCTCGGCGGTCTTGATGGCGCGCATCACCGGGGTACGACCCTCAGCATCCTTGTAGACGCCTACGCCCAGATCCACCTTCTGGTCGCGCGGATCCTCCTTGAACGCCGCGACGAGGGCGAGGATCTTGTCGGCTGGATGCTCGGAGAGGTTCGTCAGCATGGGGTGGCCTTTCACTCGGGGATGCGTGCGAGATCGCGATCGCGCTTTAATACACGCGTAAAGCTTTCGCGGCGCACCGGTTCGAATCCGTGCCTCTGATAGGTCTGCAAGGCACGAGGATGGTCAAGGGTGCAAGTGTTGACGGTAAGCTTTTGTACACCAGGCCGCTCCCACGCCATCAGGATCGCGGTACGGAGCAGAAAGCTACCCAGGCCCTGGCCCACCGCCTGGGGCACAAGGCCGAAATAGGCCAAGTTGCAAATGCCGGTTTCGCTACTGTCGAGCATGAAAAAGCCGTGCGGCCAGCCATGGGCGAGAAGCGTGTAGAGATCGACCTCATCTTGATCGAGCCAGGCCTGCACTTCGGCGGGATCGCGATCATGTGCATCTTCCCAAGCGTAATCGCGCCCCACTGCATCGTAAAGCGAAAGGAAATACCACCGGGGCGCTGCTTCGGCGCGAAGAAGCGTGGCGGGGTGTGTTGCGGGCAGGTGGGGGAACGGGTATTCGGGCCGCCGCGCCATCTCCAGCCAGGTGACTTGATAATCCACCTCGGTGCCGGCGGGCAGAACGGTCATTCCGTTGCGGCCTCCAGCCCCGGATACATGCCCCATTCCGCCCAGGAGCCGTCGTAGAGCGAAACGCGGCGGTGGCCGAGCAATTCGAGCGCAAGGTAGAGGATTGCGGCGGTCACGCCCGAGCCGCAGGTTGTGATCACAGGCTTCTCAAGATCCACATCCGCCGCCTCGAACACAGCGCGCAGCTCGGCCTTGGATTTCATCGTGCCGTCCGCGTTCAGAAGGGTCGCATAATGCACGTTCTTCGAGCCGGGGATGTGGCCAGAGCGCAGCCCGGCGCGCGACTCCGGCTCTGACCCCGAGAACCGTGCGGGCGAGCGGGCATCGACAATCTCATGATCGCCCAGCTTGGCCGCGGCGGCCACTTGGGTCACATCCCGCACCATATGGTTCTGCCGGGTGGCCGTCAGATGCCGGTCGCGCACGATGGGTGGCATATCTTCCACCGCGCGCCCTTCAGCCCGCCATTTCGGGAACCCGCCGTCGAGCACGGCGACATCCGCCTTGCCCATCAGTTTGAACAGCCACCAGACCCGTGCCGCCGAAAAGAGCCCCGCACCATCGTAGACAACAACCTGGTGACCATCGCCCACGCCCATGGCACGCATCCGGCTCATGAACTTTTCAACAGGCGGTACCATGTGGGGCAGATCAGAACGGTGATCGCTAATCTCGTCGATATCGAAAAAGCGCGCACCGGGAATGTGACCCGCCTGATACTCCGCCGTTGCATCGCGGCCCATATCGGGCAGGTAAAAGCTAGCGTCGAGGATGCGCAGATCGGGATCCTGCAGGTGGGCGGCAAGCCAATCGGTGGATACAAGGGTTTTGGGATCATCGGGCATGATCGGCTCCGCACCAGAGGGTGGTCCCGTGCTAGCGCCGGACCGGACGGGTGGCAAGATGCGCCCATGCCACCTTCCTGTGCCAAGCAGGCCCGTACCAAGCCGGCCCGTACCAAGCCAGCCCGTGGCGCGCGGCTACCCGTGTTCCTTCAAAAGCCGCGCCTTCTGGCGGTTCCAATCCCGCTTGGCCGACGTTTCGCGCTTGTCGGCCAGCTTCTTGCCCTGCGCGATCCCGATCTTGAGCTTCGCCAGCCCGCGATGGTTGAAATACAAAACCATCGGCACCAGCGTCATCCCCTTGCGCTGGGTGGCGTTCCAGAGATCGGAAAGCTCCTTGCGGGAGACAAGCAGTTTGCGCCGCCGCCGATCCTCATGCCCGAAGGTCTTGGCCTGATCGTAGGGGGCGATGTAGCTGTTGACGAGCCAAAGCTCCCCATCCTCCACGCTGGCATAGCTTTCGGCGATATTGGCCTGGCCCTCGCGGAGAGATTTCACCTCCGATCCCATAAGCTGCATCCCGCATTCGATATCGCTTTGAATCGCGTAATCGAAGCGCGCGCGCCGGTTTTCGGCGACAACTTTGTAGTTGGGGTTATCCTTGGGCTTGGCCATGGCAACTACCTAAGCGCGGGGGCCGCGGGCGTCCACCACCCCCGGCGATTGCCACATGGCAATCTTTCGCAAGCCCCTGAAAAACGGCGATTTCCCGAAATCATCTTTCGGCGTCAGTTCAAGAGCCCCGCATGGCGCATCGCATCGTCGATCCGCTCCTTCGTGCCCGCGCTCACGCCCTCCAGCGGCAGGCGCACCTCCTCTGAGCAGTGGCCGAGGCGCGAGAGGCCATATTTGGCCCCCGCCAGCCCCGGTTCGAGGAAGATGGCCTCATGCAGCGGCATCAGCCGATCCTGATAGGCCAGCGCCTTGGCGTAGTCGCCGGCCAGCGTAGCCTCCTGAAACTCCGCACATAGCCGCGGCGCCACATTGGCGGTGACGGAGATACAGCCGGTGCCGCCATGGGCGTTGAACCCCAGCGCCGAGGCGTCTTCGCCGGACAGCTGGATGAAATCGGCCCCGCAGGTGGCCCTTTGGTGGGAAACGCGGGTGATGTCGCCGGTCGCATCCTTCACCCCGATGATCCGGGGCAGTTTCGCCAGTTCGCCCATCGTGGCCGGACTCATATCCACCACTGAACGGCCGGGGATGTTGTAGATGATGATCGGAAGGTTGCAGCAGTCATGCAGCGCGCGGAAATGGGCGATCAGGCCGCTTTGCGTAGGTTTGTTGTAGTAGGGGGTCACAACCAACGCGGCGCTCGCACCAACGCTTTCCGCATGGCGCATGAAGCGCATCGCCTCAACGGTATTGTTTGATCCGGCGCCAGCGATCACAGGCACCCGGCCATCGGCACGTTTCACAACAAACTCAACGACTTGCTCATGCTCTTCATGGGAAAGCGTGGGGCTTTCACCAGTGGTGCCAACGGGCACCAGACCATGGCTGCCCTCACCGATCTGCCAATCGACAAGGGCGCCCAGCGCTTCGAAATCCACCGCACCGTCGCGAAACGGGGTGACCAGCGCTGGCATGGAGCCTCTGAGCATCGCGCCCATCCTTTCGAATTTGGGCTAAATGCCCCGTTCAAACCGCCGCGGACCCTATAGCCATGCCTTGCTAATGCCAAGTTTGTGTGTTGGAACATTCACGGGGGGCAATAGGGTCGCACTCATGATACCTGCCCGGTTTGTTCGAGTTTTTTGCTGGTTCCTTTACATTTGCGTGGCTTCGAGCGTGTCGGCGACCGCTCAAAATGCCCGTGAAGTAGAGGCCTTTACGGATGCCATGACGGCAATTCGCGGCGGTGACTGGGAAGTCGCGCTCGAAGCTGCCGAACGCACGACCGGCATTGGCCAGGACATTATCGAATGGCATCGCCTGCGCGCCGGCCGCGGGCGTTTTGGCGAGGTGCGCACCTTTCTCGAACGCCGGCCAGACTGGCCGGGCTTGGCTTATCTCAAGCGCCGCAGCGAGGGCTCTGTGCCCTACCGCGCGCGACCCGAAGAGGTGATCGGCTACTTCGCGGCCAATCCGCCGCAAACGGGCGCGGGCGTGATCGTGCTGGCCGCCGCCCACGAAGGGCTCGGGCAAACCGATGCGGCGCGCGATCTGATCATTCGGGCCTGGACGGAATTCGATCTCTCCACTGGCGATGAAGCCTATCTGATGGAGCGGTATCGCGATTTGCTTTCCGGCCACCACATTGCGCGGATGGACCGTCTTCTGTGGGCCGGCCGAGACACTGCTGCGGAACGGATGATCCCGAGGGTGCCGGAGGCGTGGCGCAAGCTCGCCCGAGCCCGCATAGCGCTTCGCGAAGATAAGCGCGGCGTCGATACCCTGATCGCCGCGGTGCCTGAAGAGATGCGCGATCATCCCGGTCTTGTCTTCGAACGGTTCCAGTGGCGCGCTCGCAAGGGCCGCAACGAGGCCGCGATCGAGCTTGCCCTCGAATTGCCGGGCACCGAAGCCGCGCTGGGCCAGCCCGCGCGCTGGGCCAACTGGCGGCGCGTGTTGTCGCGCTGGTCCATGCGCAAGGGGGATGGGGAAACGGCCTATGCGCTCGCATCCGCCCACGGGCTCGACAGCGGCATTCACTTCGCCGATCTCGAATGGCTTTCGGGCTACCTGGCGCTGCGTTACCTCGACGATCCCGAACGCGCCCTGCGCCACTTCCAGCGTTTCCGCGTATCTGTGCGCAGCCCCATCAGCCTGGGCCGCGGCGGCTACTGGGAAGGCCGCGCCTATGAGGCGCTGGGCGATGCCGAGAACGCTGCGATGGCCTACGCCTTCGGCGCGGAATACCAGACAAGCTTCTATGGCCTTCTGGCCGCCGAACGGGCGGGCCTGCCGATGCAGCCCGCGCTCACCGGCACTCAGCGCTATCCCAACTGGGCGGGGGCAACCTTTGTGGCCTCTTCCGTTTTGGAGGCGGCGCTGCTGCTTCACCGGGCCGGGGAACGCGATCTGACAGAGCGCTTCCTTGTGCATCTCGCGGAGGGGCTGGACGATACCGAGCTTGGGCAACTCGCCGATTTCGCGCTGTCGCTCGAAGAGCCGCATCTGGCGCTGATGATCGCCAAGCAGGCCGCCAAAATGGGCGTCGTGCTGCCCCACGCTTACTTCCCGGTCGTTGATTTCGGTGTGGAAGAAATGCCGGTTCCCGAAGAACTGGCCCTTGCGATCGCACGGCGGGAAAGCGAGTTCGATCCTTCGGTGCGCAGCGGGGTCGGCGCGGTGGGCCTGATGCAGGTGATGCCCCGCACCGCGCGCGAGGTCGCCGGCAAGATCGATGTGCGCTACAGCGCCGACAAGCTGCAGCGCGATCCGGTGTATAACGCGCGCATCGGGCTTGCCTATCTGGAAGAACTGATCCGCCGCTTCGATGGCAACATGGTGCTCGTCCCTGCCGCCTATAACGCCGGGCCCAGTCGCCCGATCCGCTGGATGGGCGAATTGGGCGATCCGCGCGACAGCCAGGTGGATGCGGTTGATTGGATCGAACACATCCAGTTCCGCGAAACCCGCAACTACGTGATGCGGGTGATGGAAAGCCTGCCTGTCTACCGCGCCCGGCTTTCGGGCGAGGTAAGTGAGATCCGACTTACGGAAGAGCTTGTGCAGTGATCACGCGCGCGCCCGGCGTTCCCGAAGCAAGGTGAACACACCGGCCGCGACGACGATGGCGGCACCGGCCACCACGTTGGGCCGCAACGCTTCATCGAAGGCGATAACACCGAGCGCCGTTGCAAAGACCAGTTGAAGGTAGGCAAAAGGCTGAACCGCGCTGGCCTCTGCCACCTCGTAGACCCGGATCAGCAGCCAGTGCCCGAGCGCGCCTGTCATGCACAGTGTGCCCATCCAAAGCCAGTCTCCCGCGCCCATCGGCTCCCAAAACCAAACGCCCACTGCCGTCATGGCAACGGCGCCCGGAACGCCCGTCCAGAAAAACGACGTGGCCGAACTGTCTTGTCGGGCGGCATAGCGGGTCAGAAGCCCGTAGAGCGCGAACATCGCGGCGCCAAGGAGCGGAATGAGGGCCGTGGCCGAAAACACCGCCACGCCCGGCTGCAGGATGATCAGCACGCCCAAAAACCCCACGCCAATCGCCACCCACCGTCGCCAGCCAACGGCCTCGCCCAGTATCGGGCCGGAAAGGGCGGCGATCAGGAGCGGATAGCAGGTGAACACGGCATGGCTTTCCACGAGGCCCAGAAGCACGAAGGCCAGAACCATCACGCAGATCTGAGCAGCAAGCAGCAACCCGCGACACGCCTGAAGCACTGGCTGCTGGGTGCGTGCAGCCGCGCGAACGCCGCCCGGCCGCCGGGCCGCCAGTGCAATCACGAACGCGGCGAAGAACCAGTAACGGATCATTACCACCATCAGAACATTGTATTCCCCGGCAAGGTGGCGCGAGATGCCATCCTGCATCGCGAACACGAAGGTGGTGGCCACCATCAACAGGATGCCGAGGCGGGTGTTTCCGGCCGTCATGCCATCCATGCCACCGTCATGTGGCGCTTCCGCGCGAAGCCCGCGCGCCGCTCTACGGTGAAACCTGCCGAAGACAGCGCGCGGCGCACGTGGCCCGCAGCGGTATAGGTGGCCGCGGTTCCGCCCGGCGCAGTGTGCCGCGCAACCTCTGCCATCAGCGCCTCGCCCCAAAGCGATGGGTTCTTCGCCGGTGAAAACCCATCGAGAAACCACGCATCAGCCGCGCCGCCCCAGGCGGGCAACGTGTTGTTTGCGTCGCCGTTGATCAGGCGGAATTGCAGCCAGGGCAGGTCAATCCGTTCCGGCCTTGCCTCAAGCGCGGTGATCAGCGCGTCGGCGATCGCGGCGTAGGCGGGAAAGGTGGCGACAGCCTGCCGCATCTCTGCCGGGCGCAGCGGTGCCTGTTCGAAGCTTGTCACATGAAGCGGGCCGTCTACGCCGCTCTCGCACCATGCTTTGGCCGCGACGATGAGGTTCAGCCCCGTGCCGAACCCAAGCTCGGCAATCCGAAAGCCGGGCCGGAACCGCTCTGGCAGGCCGTTGCCGGCCAGAAAGACGTGCGCGCTTTCGGCGGCGCCATCGCCGAGCGAATAGTAAGGATCGTCGAACTCTATCGAGATCGGCACGCCATCGCGCCATTCGACAATCGGGGTGCTCTCAGCCATGGTCGGGTGCCTGAAGGTGGCGCGGATCCGCGCGGGGCGACTGTGGCGGAGGGCCTGGGAATTGGCAACGTCAGATCTTGCGGCTGACATCACGGTGCGGGGCGCCGGTATCTTCGGATTGAGTGTGGCCTGGGCTTGCCTGGCCCACGGAGCACGTGTGCAGGTGATCGATCCGGCTGGGGTAGGCGCGGGGGCCTCGGGCGGCATCGTGGGCGCGCTCGCCCCGCATACGCCGGAAAACTGGAATGAAAAGAAGGGGTTTCAGTTCGAGAGCCTGCTGGCGGCGGATGGATTTTGGCGCGGTGTGGAAGCGGCCTCTGGCATCTCATCGGGCTATGGGCGCACGGGGCGATTACAGCCGATCGAGGATGCGCGAGCGCTCGCGTTGGCCTGCGCACGGGCTGAGACGTCGCAGGAGCTATGGCGCGGTGCGGCAACGTGGCGAGTAATCCCAGCGCCTGAAGGCTGGGGCCCGCGTTCGCCCACAGGGCAGGTGATCGAAGACACGCTTACCGCGCGGCTTCATCCGCGCCGTGCCTGTGAAAGCCTTTCCGCGGCCATCCGGGCGCGAGGCGGAACCGTTCTGGAGACGGGTGAAGACAAAGGCGCAGTCGTTTGGGCCACCGGCTGGTGCGGGCTTAAGGACCTGAGCGCTGCGCTCAACTGCCCGGTCGGGACCGGCGTAAAGGGGCAGGCGGTGCTCCTCCGGCATGCCGCGCCCCTGGGCGCGCCGCAGCTTTTTTGCGACGGGCTTCACATCGTGCCCCATGCCGACGGCACCGTTGCGGTTGGGTCAACATCAGAACGTGAGTTTGACGATCCAACAACAACGGACGCGCAGGCAGAGGCGTTGGTTGAACGCGCTGTGGATGCGCTGCCGATCCTTCACGGTGCTGAGGTGATCCAGCGCTGGGCGGGCGTGCGCCCCCGCGCCCGCTCGCGCGCGCCGATGCTGGGGCCCTGGCCGGGGCGGGCGGGGCATTTCATTGCCAATGGCGGCTTCAAGATCGGCTTTGGCATGGCGCCCGCCGTGGCGCGTGTGATGGCCGATCTGCTCTGCGAAGGGCGCGATACGATCCCCGAGCCGTTCCGCGTGGAGGCGAGCCTCTAGCGCCCGCGCGCCTCTGCCGTCATCGCCAGTCGCCCACCCGGCGCCACGGCCCAGAATGTGCCTTCCTTGCGATAGAACCGCACGTCTTCACCGGCGATAACAGGCGCGGTGGCCCGGAACGAAAAGCAGGCAAGGGGGCCGAGCGCAGCCTCCGCCAAACCAACCAGGATCTGGGCCAGCAGCGGGCCGTGAACGACAAGGCCCGCATATCCTTCCACCTCGCGCGCATAATCCGCATCGTAGTGAATGCGGTGGCCATTCATGGTGAGCGCCGAGTAGCGGAAGAGCACTGTGCTATTGAATTGAAAGGTGGCCAAGAGCGCGCCGCCTGGCGGTGGCTCGGGCGGGGTTGCAGCGGGTGCATCGGCTTGGCGGTAGACCAGATCCTGCTCTTCGCTCAGCACCAGCGCGCCACGCTGGCGGATCTCATGGCGGAGCGTCACGAAGGCCAGGGCCCCGCTGCGCCCGGCCTTTCGGGCGGTGGAGCTCAGCGAGGTGTGCTTCTCCGCCCGCACGCCGCACAAAAGCGGTGCGTGAAACGTCAGCCGCCCGCCGGCCCACATGCGCCGCGGCAACCCTAGATCGGGGATCAAACCGCCGCGTACAGGGTGTCCATCGGCCCCCAGCGCCTCGGGCGCGGCGACATCCCAGAAATAGATGTGATGCCAGAAGCCGGGCAAGGCTTCGCCAACCTCCGGCGCAGCACCCGAGCGGCCCAGGGCGGCGTGCAATGCAGCTGCGCGCCCCGGGTCCAGCCGGTCGGCCACCTTCTGGATCGTTTGCGCCTCCCCCATCGCGCGCGACGCTAACCCATCGCTGCGCGCGAGGCAAAACGCGTTACTGCGCGGCTTCGGCTTTCAAAAGCGTCATGAGCTCGGCCAGTGCGGTAGTGTAGCGCTCGTTGATGAGACGCGCCTCGCCATCAAATTGCTTGGCGCCTTCGGCGACCAAGACTTCGGGGCCTGTGAGCAGGCGCGGGCGAAACGGGTTCAGTGCCAGCCGCAGCGCGTAGTTTGCCCGCGCGCCGCCCGCCCGGCCCGCGGCGGCGGACATGATTGCCACCGGCTTGCCGCGCCATGGCGCGCCGTCGACACGGCTCACCCAATCCAACGCATTCTTCAGGCCGCCAGGGATCGACTGATTGTATTCGGGGCTGGCGATGACCACGGCCTCCGCCTCGTCGATCTGGCGGGCAAGATATGCAACGGCATCGGGAATGCCCATGCCGGTTTCAACATCACCATCGTAGAGCGGAAGCTTGATATCGGCCTCGGTAAACGGCCCGCCATAGTGCCGCGCCGCCTCACGCATCAGCATCCGGTTGACGGACGCGGCCCGCAGCGCCCCGCAAATTCCAAGCAGCATTGGGAACATTCCTTTCTTCGCCAGCCTCGCGCCAGCTAGGCCGGTGCCGCCCCAATGGCAAGGCGGATGGACGCCCACACTAACGAAGAATTAACCAAGAGCGTGACTAGCTTACGCGATGCGCATTTTTCTTATCATCGCCTGCGCGCTCATCGTGTTGGGCTGCACCAGCCCCTCACCGCGTTTTGCCGGTGCGGCGCGTCAGGAGGTGACGGTGGAAGGGAGCCGTTTCATCGTGTTCCGGCTGGGTGACGAGGTGGAGGTGCATCGCGTTAGCCCCGAGTTTCTGCCACGCCAGCGCTACGTGTTTATACGCGGGATCACCGCCATAGAGGCGGTGACGGGTTGCCCGGTGCGCCCCCGGTCCCTTACCGGCGACCAAGCCATCCTTCGGGCGTCGATTGATTGCCCCTAGCGGGCTTAGATCGTTTTTTCGAGAAACGTGGGCGTTTTGACGCCCGGTGCCGTTGCCGCGGCGGGCTGGTCGGTGAAGCCGAATTGCTGGCAGAATGTCACCACATCGCCCATCGTTTCTGCCGCAGAGATCCGAATGGATCGCAGCCCGATTTCGGATGCCGCCTGCTCGAGCGCGTCCATGAGCGCCGCGCCAATGCCGGTGCCACGATCACTCTCATCCACGTAGAGGCGCGAGACTTCGCCGTAGCGCAACTGATCCACGAGCGCGACACAACCAACAGGCCGCCCGTTGCGCCGCGCCACAAGGAATTCAACATTCGGCCCGTGAAGTTCTTCCGCCGTTACGCCGCCTGCATCCTGTGCCAGGCCCCGTTCGGCCCGCGCGATCATGCCACTGCCGTCCGGCGTGTTGGGCGACTCAACGGTGATTTCAATCGGCGCGACGTCAAGCATTGTGATCCCCCAGCTCCGTCAATCTATAGGGGTGTATGCACGCAATCTGGCCTATTCGGCCGTTCTTGCTGCACCTGCATCCCCACGGCGACACCCATGCAGCGCGGTGCCGCTGTCACCCTGTCCATTCACAGTTCACGGAATCAAGATTTTTCGTGTTTTCGCGGCGCGGACGGCAAAGTTCGACTGAGAAGAAATCAAGATATTGGGGATAAGTCGGCCGAGGTGGCCAAATTCTGTGCGGTCGCGTTGACTCAGCTGGCACAGCCGAGAATGCTGGAACGCAATCAAGAATCACCGAGGCGAGCAAGCAGGTGAGATTCACGAGAATCAGGCTTAACGGCTTTAAGAGCTTTGTGGACCCGACGGAGATGGTAATCGCCGACGGGCTGACCGGTGTTGTCGGGCCGAACGGCTGCGGCAAGTCCAACCTCCTTGAAGCGCTGCGCTGGGTCATGGGCGAGAACCGTCCCACCGCGATGCGGGGCGACGGGATGGAAGACGTGATTTTTGCAGGCGCGGCCTCGCGCCCGGCGCGGAATTTCGCGGAAGTGTCGATCGCGATCGACAATAGCGAGCGGCTTGCCCCCCAGGGTTTCAACGAAAGCGAAATCCTCGATGTGGCGCGGCGGATCACAAGGGATGCGGGCTCGGCCTACAAGGTAAACAGCCGTGACGTGCGCGCACGCGATGTGCAGATGCTGTTCGCCGACGCCTCCACCGGTGCGCATTCCCCTGCCCTCGTGCGCCAGGGCCAGATCTCTGAACTGATCAACGCGCGGCCCAAAGCGCGCCGCAGAATTCTTGAAGAAGCCGCTGGCATCTCCGGCCTCTACCAGCGCCGCCACGAGGCGGAGATGAAGCTGCGCGGGGCAGAGACGAATCTGGCGCGCGTTGATGATGTGATCGAGCAACTTGCGGCGCAATTGGCGCAGCTTGCCCGCCAGGCGCGCCAGGCGCGGCGGTACCGCGAGCTGAGCGAAGCGTTGCGGGCCGCGGAGGGACAGCTGCTCTACCGCCGCTGGCGGGAAGCCAATGATGCGCTCATGGCCGCCGATACGCGGCTGCAGAGATGCGTCACGGAGGCATCGGAGGCTGAGCGCGCCGCGCGGGCCGCGGCCACTGTGCGGGCCAAGGCCGACGAGGCGTTGCCGGAGCTGCGCGAAGAGGCCACCGTCGCGGCGGCGATCCTGCAGCGTCTTGCGGTGGAGAGTGACGGGATCACCGGTGATGAGCGCCGCGCGCAGGCGGCGATTGAGGCGCTCGAGGGCCGGATTGCACAGCAGGGCGCTGACCTAGAGCGTGAGGATGCCCTGAACCGCGACGCGGTTGACACAATCGCGCGGCTTGACGCGGAAATCGAGCGTCTTCAGGCCGAAGCGAACGGGCATGAGGAACTTTTGCAGGCCGCAGCGCACGAGGCCCGCGATGCTGCTGCGGTTTTGCAGGATCGCGAGACCGCACTTGCGCAGCTTACCGAAGATGTGGCGCGTCTCAGCGCGCGGCACCACGCCGCCCAGCGACTGCGGGACGATACGCGCCGGATGCTTGACCGAAGTGTCGGGGAAGCGGACGCGGCGGATGCAGCGGCAAACAGCGCGAAAGACGCGGCTGAAACGGCTGCGGCGGCCGTTGAAAGGGCCAATGAAGCGCTTGATGCACATCGCGGCGGCGCGGAGGCCGCCGAGGAAAGGCTCGCGGCAGCCGATACGGCGCGGGCGGACGCGCAAGCGCGCGAAGCCGATGCGCGCGCGAGCCGCTCGGAGGCCGAGGGCGAGGTCAGCGCTCTGACCGCGGAAGTAAACGCCCTTGCACGGCTGGTCGAACGGGATACGGCGGAGGGCGGCCAGATCCTCGATTTGCTCACGGTGTCACCGGGCCTTGAAAAGGCACTCGGCGCGGCGCTCGCCGATGACTTGCGCGCACCCGCCATCACGAACGGCGCCGCCACAGGCTGGGTAGCGCTTCCGCCCTATGGCACGGCACAGCCGTTGCCGAGCGGCGCAACGCCGTTGGCAACCAGTATCGAGGCGCCGGATGTTCTGGGCCGCCGCCTTGCACAGGTTGGGCTTGTGGCGCGCGATGATGGTGCTCGGCTCCAGCCCGATTTGCGCCCGGGCCAGCGGCTTGTTTCGGAAGAGGGTGATCTCTGGCGGTGGGATGGATTTCGCGCCAGCGCTGAAGACGCGCCTTCCGCGGCGGCACTTCGGCTACAGCAGCTCAACCGGCTGCAAGAACTGAAGCAGGATTTGGTGGAGGCGCGCGCGCGGGCCGACGGCGCAGCGCGCGCGCATGAGCATCTGAAGGCCGAACTTGCCCAAGTTACGGCTGACGACACGGCAGCTCGTGAGGCGCGGCGCGCGGCTGATGTTGCGTTCACGGAAGCCACGCGTGCAGTGTCTCGGGCCGAAGCAGATCGCAATATCGCGGAAAGCAAGCTCGAAAGCCTGCGCCTTGCCTCGGCGCGCCACCATGATGCCGCGCGTGACGCGAAAGCGGAGCTGGCCGAGGCGGAAGCCGCGCTCTCAGATCTGGAGGATCTGGACGCCGCGCGCGCCGCGGCTGAAGACGTCAAGCTTACGGTCGAGGCCGCGCGGCTCACAATGATCGCGCGGCGTACCGAGCACGACGATATCCGCCGCACCGGGGAAGCGCGCCGGGCCCGGCTGGACGAGGCCGAGGACGAGCTTGCCACATGGCGCACGCGACTTGAAACGGCGGATGCGCGCGTGGCAGAGCTTACGGCACGGCGCGCGGGCCACGAGGCGGACCTTGAAAAGGCGCGGCGCAAACCGGCTGAATTGGCGGGGGCCCGCGAGAAACTGGCGCGCTCGATGGAAGAGGCCGAGGCGCGGCGGTCAGCTGCCGACGACACGCTCGCCGCCGCGGACACCGCACACCGGCAGGCGGTGGCCGATGAGCGCTCTGCAGAGCGTGCAGCATCGGAGGCGCGCGAGGCGCGGGCACGTGCCGAGGCCGAAAGCGACGCAGCCCGGCTTGCGGTGGAAGCCGCTGCCGCACGGATCACCGAGGATCTTGATACGACCGCGGAGGCGCTTCTCGAAAAGCTTGGATGCGATCCCGATGCCATGCCAAGCGCGTCGGCCTTGGAAACCGAAGTCAACCGCTGCAAGCGTCAACGGGATGCCCTTGGCTCGGTAAACCTGCGCGCCGAGGAAGATGCGAAATCGGTGCAGGCCGAACATGATGCTCTCGTGGCCGAGAAGGCGGATCTAGAAGAGGCGATTCGCGCGCTCCGCAGTGGGATCGCAAGCCTAAACCGCGAGGGCCGCGAACGGCTGCTCACGGCGTTTGAAGAGGTCAACACGAATTTCGCCACGCTCTTCAAAAACCTCTTCGGGGGCGGCGAGGCAAAGCTTGTGATGGTGGAAAGCGATGACCCGCTCGATGCCGGCCTTGAAATCATGTGCCAGCCGCCCGGCAAGAAACTCGCCACGCTTTCGCTTCTTTCGGGCGGTGAGCAAACGCTCACGGCGCTGGCGCTGATATTCGCGGTATTCTTGGCGAACCCTGCGCCGATCTGCGTGCTCGACGAGGTGGATGCGCCCCTTGACGATGCCAATGTGACCCGGTTCTGTGATTTGCTCGACGAGATGACCCATCGCACGGAAACGCGCTTTCTTATCATCACTCACCACGCTGTGACGATGGCACGGATGGATCGGCTCTTTGGCGTGACGATGGCAGAGCAGGGCGTGAGCCAGCTTGTTTCGGTGGATCTCAACAAGGCCGAACAACTCGTCGCGTGAACGCGATCACGGGGTTCTGACCGGGCCGTGTGTGAGAGCCATGCTAACCGTCGCAAAACGGAGGCTCCCCATGCGATCGACCCTTCTTGCGCTTATTGTTTTAACTGGTCCCGCCGCTGCGCAAGACCTTCGGCCTGGCGATACCCCGTTTGCACCGGAGGACCTGGCCGTGGCGCTTGCGGGCACCACGGTAGAGTTCTTCGATGGGTCGAAGGCGCGCTATGCAGGCGACGGCAGCTACGCCTATACCTACACCGATGACGGCCCTGTCTGGTCCGGGCGGTACGAGACGGCGCCAGACAGCAAAGTGTGCGTTGTGTTCGACAACGGGTTTGCGCGTTGCGACACCTACGTGATGGCGGGCGAGCGGCTCACGCTGATTATCGATGACGGCACGCGGTTTCCCGTGCGCCGCCACGGTGCAACGGAGGGTGGCGGCGCTCAGAGCCGCTGAAGCAGTTCAACCGTCGGCCAGGCATCGGCGGGAAGGCCGAGCCGCGCCTGTTCAAGCTGGACGGCACGACGCGTCATTGCACCGAGGATCCCGTCAATCCCACCAACGTCATGCCCACGCTCCGTGAGCTTCTGCTGAAGCTCTTTCATCTGCGCCTCAGCCAGGGCCGGGCTTGGGTTGCCGGCATCAAAAACCGGCGCACCCCGCAGGCGCGTAGCGAAATATGCGGCTGTCGTGACATAGACGAAACTCTTGTTCCATTCGAAGTAGACCTCGAAATTGGGGTAGGCGATGAAGGCGGGCCCGTTCCGCCCTTGGGGCAGAAGGATCGATGCGGGCAGGTTTGCGGGGCCGAGCGCGCCGGCACGGGGCGCCGCCCCCAATGCAGCCCATTCCGCCACGGTTTTCTTCGTCGTCAGCCCGGTTTGCGCCCAATCGAACCCATCAGGCAGAGTAACTTCCTGAAGCCACGGTTCATTTGGCCGCCATCCCAAAGATGAAAGCATCTTGCCGCCCGACATCAGCGCATCTTCGGGCGAGGTTTTCAGCCTCACACGGCCATCGCCATCGCCGTCCACCCCGTTTTCAATAATGTCGCCCGGCAGCATTTGCACCATCCCGATCTCACCGGCCCA
>JBCCRC010000002.1:0-111726 GCA_039208375.1 Pseudomonadota bacterium
ATCGTGGCGGGCTTGTCGTAGATATCCTGGGGTGTGCCGAACTGTTCGATCACCCCGTGGTTCATCACCACGATCTTATCGCCCATCTGCATGGCTTCGAGCTGATCGTGGGTCACGTAAACCGTGGTTGCGCCCATCCTATCGTGCAGCGCGCGAAGCTCCTCGGCCATATGCTCACGAAACTCCGCATCCAGCGCGCCAAGGGGCTCATCCATCATGAAAGCCTTGGGGTTGCGCACGATGGCGCGGCCCAGGGCCACGCGCTGCCTATCCCCGCCCGAAAGCCCGCCCACGGGCCGGTCGAGAATCCCTTCAATCCCGAGGATGCGCGCCACTTCGGCCACCTTGGCCTTCACATCCGCCCGGCTCATCCCCTGGCTGATCAGCGGATAGCTGATATTTTTGCGCACATTCATATGGGGGTAGAGCGCAAACATCTGGAAGACGAAGGCGATATCGCGCTGGGAGGCCGGCTTCTGCCCCACCTCTTCGCCATCAATGTAGATCTCGCCCGAGGTGGGCAGCTCCAGCCCCGCGATCATACGCAGCGTGGTTGTCTTCCCGCAGCCCGAGGGGCCCAGAAGCATGAAGAACTCTCCATCCTCTATCTTGAAGGATGAGGATTGCACGGCGGTGAAATCGCCGAATTCCTTGCGCAGGTTGTTGATGAGGATTTCTGCCATCAGTCATCCTCCGGGAAATGGCTGACAACGATGAACATCACCGTGCCCACCAGGGTGACGATGAAGGAATAGGTGTAGAGCCACAGCACATAGGGCTGCATCAGCATCACCACGCCCACCCCGATCAGGATACTCGCCACCATCTCCCAAGGCCCCCGGCGCAGGCGCGCCAATCCGCTGAAAAAGCCCTTCATTTGCGCACCGCCCCGAATGTGATGCCGCGCAGGAGGTGTTTGCGCAGAAGCACGGTGAACACCAGTACGGGCAGGAGGAAGATCGTGGCCCCCGCAGCCACCGCCGGCCAATCCTGCCCGCCCACGCCGATGATCGTGGGGATAAAGGGCGGGGCGGTTTGCGCGTTGCCGGAGGTGAGCAGCACCGCGAAGGCGTATTCGTTCCACGCAAAGATCAGGCAGAAGATCGCGGTCGCCACGATCCCCGTTGTCGCCTGGGGCAGAACCACTTTGTAGAAGGCCTGAAACCGCGTGTAGCCATCGATCAGCGCCGCTTCTTCGTACTCACGCGGGATCTCATCCATGAACCCTTTCAAAAGCCAGACGGCGAGGCTGAGGTTCACGGCGGTATAGAGCAGGATCATGCCCGCATGGGTGTCGCTCAACCCCAGCGATCGGAACATCAGGAAGATCGGGATCGCCACCGCGATGGGCGGCATCATCCGGGTGGAGAGCACGAAGAACAGAAGATCGTCCTTCAGCGGGATCTTGAAGCGCGAAAACGCGTAGGCCGCGAGGGTGCCGAGGAAGACGCTGAGGAAGGTGGAGCCGAAGCCGATGATGATCGAATTCAGGAACCGCTCGCCGTATCGGCTGGGCCCCACGATCACCATATCGTACTGGCGCACGATCTCCTCATACCAAGTTTCCGGCGGGTTGGCGGCGAGGAACTCGTCGGTCTGCCGGGTACGGGTCGTGAACAGGTTCACGTAGCCTTCGAGCGTGGGATCAAACACCACCTTCGGCGGGTAGCTGATCGCATCGGCCGGGGATTTGAACCCGGTCGCAATGATCCACAAAAGTGGGATCATCGTCACAAGCGCGTAAAGCGCCACGAGAAGGCCCGCGATCCATTTCGCCCGCAGCGTTGGTTCGGTGACGGAGTAGGCGCTCATCTCTCTTTCACCTTGTTCAGCGCTTTGACGTAGATGGAGGCGAGGCCGAAAACGGTGACGAAAAGAATGATCGCGTAGGCCGAGGCGTAGCCCGTGCGCCACTTCTCGAACGCCTCGCGTTTGAGGTTGATCGAGGTGAGCTCTGTCGTCGAACCCGGCCCGCCGCCCGTGAGCAGCACCACCAGATCGAACATCTTGAAGTTCTCGATCCCGCGGAACAGCACCGCCAGCATCAGGAATGGCAGCACCATGGGGATCGTGATCGTCCAAAACTGCCGCCATTTCGAGGCGCGATCGATCTCCGCCGCCTCATAGATGTAGTCGGGAATACTTCGGAGCCCGGCCAGGCATATGAGCATCACGAACGGTGTCCACATCCATGTATCCACGATCACGATGGCCCAGGGGGCGAGGTTCACCGATCCGATCATCTCGAAGGAGGAGGGATCGACCCCGGTGAAAAACGAGATGACGTAGTTAAAGAGCCCGATCTGCGGTTGGTAGAGGAAGGTCCAGAAATTCCCGACAACCGCGGGTGACAGCATCATCGGCAGCACAATCATGGTTGTCAGAAAATCATTCCCGCGGAAGTTCTTGTTGATGAGCCAGGCAAGCGTGAAGCCGATCAGCACCTGGAACACGATCGTCCAGATCAGAAAATGCGCCGTGGCCTGCATCGTGAGCCAGATATCGCTATCGGTCAGGATGCGTTCGTAGTTGCGCAGGCCAACCCATTCCACCTCCCGGTTCCGGTTGGCGCGGAAGTTGGTGAAGCTCAGCCGGATCGTCCAGATCAGTGGGAAGATGTTGACGGCCAGCAGAAGAAAGATGGTGGGCGCGACAAAGATCCAGGCGATTGCCCTGTCAGAGAGGCCGCGCACGCGGCGGGCCATGGAGGGCGGCGTTGCGCGCGCGGCGCTTTCAGCGAGGTTCGCCATCGATCATCCTTCCCGCAAGAAATGAGCGCGTCCGCAAGACAACTGGGAAAATCACGTGTGTTCGGGTGCTTGGCTGCCTGCCTGGTGGGGCAGGGCAGCCGGGGCCGATCATGCCGGCCCCGGCCAGGCCAGGATCAGAGCTTGCCTTCGTCTTCGAAGGTTTCCGTCCAATCCTCGATCAGCTTGTTGAGCGCCTCTTCGGCGGTGCCCACATCGGCGACGATGTAGTCATGTAGCCGCTTCTGCATCGCCAGCAGCAGTTCGGCATAGGCCGGCTCCTGCCAGAAATCCTGCACGCCGCCCATGGCGTCCAGAAAATCGCCCGCAAAGGGCGCGCTCTCCACAAAGCCCGGATCGTTCAGAACCGAATTGTGCGCGGAGTAGCCGCCAAGCTCCCACCACTTCGCCTGAACTTCGGGCTGAGCGAACCACTTGATGTACTCGAGCGCCGCATCCTGCTTGTCGGAATAAGAGACAACCGAGATGCCCTGGCCACCCAGCGTGGAGGCCGCGACGTTCTGCGGCGGGTTTACGAAGAAGCCGATCGTATCGCCGCCCGTGTTCGGGTCTGCATAGAGCCCCGGGAAGAAGGCAAACCAGTTCATCGCCATCGCCACTTGGCCCGACTTATAGGCGTCCAGCGACTGCTCCATATAGGCATCGGTGTAGCCCGGTGGCGTGCAGCACTCATAGAGTTCCTTATAGAACTCAAGCGCTTCAATGGCTTCCGGCGAGTTGACCGCGCCTTCCATCTGGTAGGTGCCCGGCTCGGTTTCATACTTGAAGCCCCACGCGTAAAGCGCGCCCGTCGCGCCCATCGTGATGCCTTCGGAGCCGCGTTCTGTGAAGATCGAAACGCCATAGCGTGTCTGCCCATCGATCTCGCGTTCCTGGAAGAACTTGGCGATTTGCATGAGCTCCATCTGGCTTTGCGGCTCGCGCAATTCCTGGCCCGTGGCCTCCATGTAGGCGGCCTTGATCTCCTCGTTTTCAAACCAGTCGCGGCGGTAGAACCAGCCATTGGCATCGCCCATGGCGGGCAGGGCGTAGTAGTTCGGCTCGCCCTTGGGCCAGGTGGAATAGGCATAAACGGTCGCCGGCGCGAAATCGTCCATACTGATCCCTTCGGCATCGAAGAAATCGTTCAGCTGCACGTAATGCCCGTTCTCCGCGCCACCGCCGATCCACTGGCTGTCACCGATCAGCAGATCACACAGCTGGCCGCCGGAATTTAGCTCGTTCAGCATCCGGTCGGCGAAATTGGGCCAGGGCACGAATTCGAAATTCATTGTGTGGCCCGATTGCGCCTCGAAATCCTTGCTGAGTTCGACAAGCGCGTTCGCCGGATCCCACGCGGCCCAGCAGAGCGTCAGCTCCTCGGCCTGTGCCGACGTTGCCGCGATACCCGATGCGGCAACGACCGCGGCGGCCGCCACGATCTTAGTGTGTCTCATGTCTTTAGTTCCTCCCAGTTGTTTGGCCCGAGGGCCGGGCCCGTTTGGTGATCTTTTCCGGGCTGCCTTAAGCGTAAATGAGGTACGTCCCTCAAGTAAAGTGAAAATCCTGAGGTACGCCCCTCAGTGTTACGAGCTTGAAAGCTAGTTCGCCGAAAGCACAAGACTTTTTATTTTGTTTCAGATGCTTGGTGAAACCCACGCACCGTTCCGCCTGGAAGACCGCACGCAGGCATCCACGAACGCGACACCGGCAAGCCCATCCTGCACCGTCGGCATAGTGACCTCTGGGGGAATGGGTTGCCCTGAAGCCCTGGCTCGAATCGCATGCGCGGCTTCGGTGTAGATATTGGCAAAGCCTTCAAGATAGCCCTCCGGATGCCCGGGTGGGATGCGTGTTACGCGCCCCGCCGCGGCGCCGCTGCCGGCATTGCCGCGGGTTAGGCGGCGGGGTGGTTCGCCGAAAGGCGCGTGCCACAGTGTGTTGGGCTCTTCCTGCTCCCACTCCAGCCCGCCCTTCGTGCCGTAGACGCGTAGTCGCAGGGCGTTCTCGTTCCCCGGCGCCACCTGACTGGACCAGAGCATACCGCGCGCGCCGCCGTCGAAGCGAAGCATCACATGGGCGTTGTCATCCACGCGGCGGCCGTCGACGAAGCTTTGCATATCCGCGGCAAGCTCCGAGAGCGTGAGGCCGGTGACGAAGCAGGCGAGGTTATAAGCGTGTGTGCCGATATCGCCGATCGACCCGCCTGCGCCCGATTGCTCAGGGTCGGTCCGCCAAGACGCTTGCTTCTGCCCGGTGGCCTCGGTGGCCTCCGTAAGCCAGTCCTGCGGATACTCCACCTGCACCACGCGGATCTCGCCAAGTTCGCCCGCTGCGATCATTTCCCGTGCCTGCCGCACCATAGGGTAGCCCGTGTAATTGTGCGTTAGCACGAAGAGCGCATCGGATTTTTCCGCGGCGGCGACCAGACGCTTGGCCTCGGCCAACGTGGAAGTCAGTGGTTTGTCGCAGATGACGTGAATTCCCCTCTGCAGAAACGGTTTCGCAGCCGCATAGTGCACGTTGTTGGGGGTCACGATTGCAACGGCATCAATGCCTGTCTTAAGCCGTGCCTCGCGCTTCGCCATCTCGTCAAAACTGCCATAAACCCGATCTTCCGGGAGCCCAAGATCGGCGCCGGACGCCTGTGATTTTTCGGGTGTGGAGCTGAAACAGCCCGCCACGAGCTCATAGTGATCGTCGATGCGGCTCGCGATCCGGTGCACGCCGCCGATGAACGCATCGCGCCCGCCACCTACCATGCCAAGCCGGATGCGGCCTACATGGCCATCGGCCTTGCCTTCGATTGCCATTGGTATTCTCCCCCTGACCGGTCAGCCGATGCCAAGCATGGCCTTGTTCGCGGCCTCGTCGGTGCCGCCGCTCGCGAAGTCATCGAACGCGGTTTCGGTGACACGGATGATATGATCTTTGACAAACGCCGCCCCTTCGCGCGCGCCGTCTTCAGGATGCTTCATCGCGCATTCCCATTCCACCACAGCCCAGCCATCAAAATCGTATTGCGTGAGCTTCGAGAACACTGCGCCGAAGTCCACTTGCCCGTCGCCCAGCGATCTAAAGCGCCCGGCACGGTTTACCCAGGATTGGTAACCTCCGTACACGCCCTGCCGCCCGGTGGGGTTCAGTTCGGCATCCTTAACGTGGAACATCTTGATGCGCTCCTGGTAGATGTCGATGTTGTCAAGGTAATCAAGAGCTTGAAGCACGTAGTGCGAAGGATCGTAGAGCATATTGCAGCGCGCGTGGCCGCCCAGCCGCTCGAGAAACATCTCAAAGCTGATCCCGTCATGCAGATCCTCGCCGGGGTGGATTTCATAGCAGATATCAACCCCGTTTTCTTCGGCATGATCCAGGATCGGGCGCCAGCGCGCCGCCAGCTCATCAAACGCTGCTTCGACAAGGCCGGCGGGCCGTTGTGGCCATGGGTAGACGTACGGCCAGGCCAGTGCGCCCGAGAAGGTGACATGCGCGCCAATCCCCATGTTGCGGCTTGCGCGGATGGCCTTCATCACTTGGTCGACGGCCCATTCCTGCCGCGCTTTCGGATTGCCGCGCACGCCCTCGGCGGCGAACCCATCAAACGCGGTATCATAGGCGGGGTGTACGGCCACGAGCTGGCCTTGCAGGTGGGTGGAAAGCTCGGTGACCTCCACGCCATTTGCCGTGCCTACGCCCTTGAATTCGTCGCAGTAGTCTTTCGACGTGGCTGCGGCCTCAAGGTCAATCAGCCGACCGTCCCAACTGGGCACTTGAACGCCAACATAGCCGCAGTCGGCAGCCCATTTAGTGATGCTGTCCCAACTGTTGAACGGCGTCTCATCGCCTGCAAACTGCGCAAGAAACAGCGCTGGCCCCTTCATCGTTTTCATTCTGTCCTCCCATGGGTCGTCTTTTGTTTTTTGCGTCAGGTTAGGTTTTCGCGGATCACGATGTCGATCCGGATCCTTTCCTGCGGTTCGAAGATTTCTACTCCGTCGCACCGGGCCCTTAGCACCCGCAAAGCGCTGCGCACGAGGTGGCCCACGTTTTGCGTGATCACGGCGTCCACTTCTCCGTCGAGCAAGGCCTGGCGGGTCACAGGTGTCATCTCATGGGCGATCACGACGCGGTCTGTCAGATCGCCGGCACCACGCAGCCCCTCCAAAAGTGGGGTGTTTCCGGAGCCCATCGAGTAAACGCCGCGGATATCACCGTAGCTCGCCAGCGCCTCGCCCACGCACCGGCGCATCCGCTCGGGATCGTCATGAGACTCGATCGAAGGTAGGACGTCTAGCGCGGGAAACTCATCGGCCATCACCGCATCGAAGCCAAATCGCCGTTCAATACTGTCCCGTGCCTGCATCGTGTTGGTTACGACAAGGATTCTGCCCGTTAGGCCACGCAAGAACCGGCCCATGAGCACCGCGGCCGTTCGGCCCGCTGCGAAGCTGTTGATGCCCACGAAAAAGTCTCTGTCAGAGCTTGGCAGGTCGGACACAAGCGCAACCACCGCAAGGCCTTCGCCCTTTAGCCGGTCTACCGCATCGCGCACTTGGGGCGTCTCCGGCGCCATGATCGCCACGCCGTCAAGCCGCGCCGTGTTGAGCCCGTTCAGGGTGCGGGCCACAGCATGGGGATCATGCGACGGGATGGGGATGGTTTCCACCAGCGCACGCTCGGCGAATTGCGCGCCCGAAGCCTCCCGCACGGCGCTGCGCAGGGTATCGACAAACTGGCTGGGGCCCTCTGGCAATACGATAGCAAAGCGATACTGGCGGCGGCGGGCGAGGTTAGCAGCATGGGTGTCGCGGACATATCCGATGCGTTCGACGGCTGCCTTGACACGCTCTACGGTTTTTTCCCGTACGCCGGGGCGTTCGTTCAGCACCCGATCTACCGTGGCAAGGCTGACTCCGGCTTCGCGGGCGAGGTCATGCACCGTCGGTTTCGGGATCGCGGCCTTCATTTGGGAAGCGTATGATCGCGCCTGAGGTACGTCAATCAAAACCACAGATGGCGCCGGAATGAAAGCCTGCGGCACACATCGGGCGCCGCAGACTCGGTTTAACGTAGGGCCTTAGTCAAAGACTGACGCAATGTGGTCGACATTCACGCCTTCTTTGATCTCCCGCAGGCGGGCGTAGACAAGGGCGATCGCGATCCCTCCGAAGGCATAGGAAATCCCGGAGATCACGGCAAACGCAATGGCGGCAAGCACGGGCCCGGCCAGCGAGGCGCCGCCCATGGCGATCAACACGCCAACGAGGAACGTCGCCACCACCTGCACCACCATGGTGAGAATCATGATCAGAATGAAGAGCCCGACAATCGGCCAGCGATACTCTTTCGTAAGAGCCGCGCTGCGTCCGAGCGATCCAAAGCCGCCCCGCTCGATCACGGCCACCGGGGGCATGACGTAGAAGACGGCATAAACCCAAAGCATCCCGATCAAGAGCGCGACAGCACCGATCATCATCAGAACGAAGACAACGATGGACAGCACCGCAATAGGGACAACGGCCGGAATTGCGGCATTGAAATAGGTGCCAAGCGAGTTGCTGCGGCCAAGCTTTGCATCATAGGCGAGCTGGATCAGGAGTGCAGTCACAAGCCCGTAGATCATCGTGTTGACAACAATCGACAGCACGCTGCCCGTAATAACGGCCGAAGGGTCTGTTATATTCGGATCACCCACGCCAACGGCCGCGTTGAAACCCAGGAACATGGTGTTGATCAGCACCCCTAGTAGAGCGCCAAATGCGCCCAGAAGGAGCACCTTTAAGAAGTTCGAGAAAAAGATCGAAAACGACTCGGATAGGATTGAACCCACGCCGAGAGACTGTTTCGATTCCGTCATGCTGATGTCTGCCACGTCATCGTCCTCACGTTTCCACTGACCCAGCAAAAACAGTGGAGCACTTCAATAAATCGCAGCCCGGGCCACTGATGGCTGGCAAACCCGCCAACCTGCAAGCGTTCTTTGGCGTTTTGAGCCAAGGCGCCGCGCGCTGTGGCAAAAGCCGCACGTTTATTGGGCGTTGCCATCACTTTCTGCGCGGTGATGCTTGTCAGAACGCCGATCGCCGAAGATTTGGCGTTGCTCAAGATGCGCGCGCTGGGCGTTGTAAAAGGCACGTAGGAAGGCCACGTGGCCTTCCGGTGCCACTGCATCAGAATACCCGATTTTCTTGCGGATACGCTCAACGATTGAGGCCAGCGTAGCCGCATTTCGGGCCTCTTGGTTTGCTTCCAGCCGCCCATCCTGAACACGCAGAAGCGCTTCGAGGGTCTGAAGCTCAAATCGCCCGTAGTGATCAAGTTGATGCGCCAGGAAGGTGATCTGCGCGTCTTCCGCCGTGGCAACTTCAACATGCGTTGTTGCCAGGTCAGACAGCAGGATCGGGTCTGGGAGGTGCACCACATGAGTGCCGGCGAGCATATCGCCAAGGCGCATCCGGTGGGGGTTGGAGAGCGGGATTGCGAGCGCCATGACAACCCAGGCCAGGGCAAGCCATGATGCAATCGGGTTCTCCGTCGTCAGGGTGAGAACAAGGGTCGCTGGCAGGAAGACCTCGGCCTCTTTTAGGATGTTACGCAGAACAAGCGCGTGGGTCGTGAGCGGCCCCCCGAAATGCGAGACGACTTTGATCTTCATCAGCCGTTTGCCAAGCGTTTGGCCATTCCACGCAAGCTCGGTCAAAATGTAATAGGGCACCCGGATCAAAAAGAAGAGCAAGGATCCGATCACTGTAAGAGTGCTCGCGCTGGCCACTTCGCTGAATACCAAGAGAATGAGAAGCGATATGGCGAAGCCGAGGGTTATCAGAATGTCGGCGATCTGTGCCCCAATCCGGGCGCCAAGGCCCGCAATCGGCAACGCAAGCTCTACCCCTTCAGGCGGCATGATGCGGCTTGCTGCACGCTGCCGTTCCGCCCGGCGGGCCTTGCGGCTGCTGGCCCCGTTCGCCTTTGCGCTCATGTCCGCGCCCTTCCGGCGAGAGCGAACCATGCCAACCACATCAGGCCAACGCCCCATCCCACCGCGTAGCGCGTTGATATGTCTTGAATAAGTTGTCGTCCGAACCCTTCCAGAAACGCGGCTGCCAAAAGCATAAGGGCAGCGATCAAGGCAAGTTTCAGGGCATCGCGCCCAGCGTGCCGAAGCGCGTCGGCGCGTGCCATTTGCCCGGGAAACAGCACGGCGGCCCCCAATTTCAGCCCGCCGCCGCAAGCAATGCAAATCGCCGCAAGCTCTGTCACGCCATGTATCGAAAGCCAGCCGCCGATATCCCACCCCAGACCACGATCGACGTGCAACGCCACGAACGCGCCGATCAACAGGCCGTTGTAAAAGGTCAGTAGCACCGCGGGGAGACATGCGAATACGCCCAGGCCGAATACGAAGATCGCAATCCGTGTGTTGTGGGAGAACAGGAATGTGGCAAAGGCCCCAAGGCCAGTTGCGTCGGGATCGTCTTCGTAGATCACGCCGCGCAGGAATTCAGTTGAGGCATCTGGCCCGCGCCCGCCCGCTAGTTCGGCCGGGATAAACACGTAGAACCAATCCGCGCTTTCGAAATAAAGGATGTATCCCACCAGAGCGCCAAGCCCGAGGCAGATAAAGCCGATCAGAACGAAGAGCCAGGACTGGCGCATGGCCCGTGGGGCGCTTTGCGTAAAAAACCGCGTGATAACCCCGCCGAGCCGTTCTTGCGGCGCGTAGACGCTTAGATATGCCCGCGCGGCGAGGGCTTCGAGGTAATTCAGAAGCGCGCGATCCAGAGAGATTTCTCGCGCGATAGCTAGCGATGTGGTGGCTTGACGATAAAGCGAGGCGAGATCACGCGCTTCTTCGAAATCAAGCGATTGCGCGCCACGCCTTTCGGCCTTTACGACCAGCGCCTCAAGCCGAACCCAGTCGGCCTCGCGTTCCTGGCGAAATCGGGCAGATCTGATCAGAACGGCATCGTCAGACATCAGATGAGCTCCCGTTCCTTGATGTCTAGATAGGCTGAAATCAAGCGTCCGGTCACCTGTTGGGGCTTTGCGTCGATCACGGTGATACCAAGGCGGTTTAGCCGCTCGAGCACAAGCCGACGTTCGGATATCGATTGGTTGGCGGCGACGAGCGTGGCGACCTCCGACATATCGTCTGGCGCCGCAAGCAAGGTGCCTTCAATCTCGGGGTCGCGGATCGCAACGAAGATGATCAGGTGCCGTTTTGCAAGGATACTGATGTTTTCAAGCATCAACTCGGCCGAGGTTGTGTCGACAAAATCCGTGAAAATGATGATTAGGCTGCGCTTGGGGGTGCGGGCGTTCAGTTCGGTCAGCGCCAGCGTATGGTTGGTTTCGCGGTCCACATAATCCAGCTCCGCGGCCCAGCTTCGCATCCGCACAAAGGCTGCCCGGCCTGCCTCGGGCAGGGAAAATGATCGCGGCCGTACGTCGTAGGCGAAATGCCCCACAAGGTCTCCCCCCACAGCCGCAGCCCATGCCACGGCAAGCGCGGCCGTTACTGCATGGTCGATTTTGGGCAGTCCGGCGATTTCTTCGCGCATGAGAAACCCGTTATCCATCGCCAGGATCACGTGATGATTGCGCTCGGCTCGCAGTTCTTTGGCCAGCAGCACACGTTTGCGCGCCGAACGCTTCCAATCGATCGATTTGACATCCATTCCCGACTGAAACTCGCGAAGCTGGTGAAACTCCGACCCGTCGCCGAGCGCGCGATTTTCTTTCACGCCAAAAAGCGTGCTAATCACCTGCGTTGTCAGCGCCCCCGATTGCACCACGCGAATGTTTGGAACGACGCGCACCTCGGCCCCAAGCCTCACTTTGGGCACAAACTCAAAAAGCCCAAGGCGCGAGGGCCATAGCAGCCAAACGTGGTTGATCGCCCAAACGCCGCGGCGCTTTGCCTTGAACGAAACCGTGATTTCGCCGGATCCGGCAAACGCCACATCTACCGGGCCTTCCAGCCCAAGGGGCCAGAAGAAGCGCGCCTGCTGCCCAGGCGATGGGTGTTCATCCCGTATGGTGATAGTTGAGTCTTCGCCCACAAAAACCTCCCGCGGGGCATCGAAGCCCAACGCCCGGTTTCGGCGGGCCGACATCACAAGATCACCCATGCCGGCCAGCGCAAGTGCCGCCCAAGGGAAAAGCGCGAGGCCGCTGAGTGCGCCGCCCAACACCGCCACAACAAGTGTGAAAACAAGGGCCGCCAGCGCCAGTGCGAGGGATCTGCGGGATGGGCGGATCAGTGCGGCGCCTCGATCTGGTTGAGAATGCCCTCAAGAACGAGATCGGGCGAACGCCCCTCTATCTCTGCGCCGGGCCCCAACACAATTCGGTGCCGCAAAGTTGCTGTGTAGAGCCGTTTCACGTCGTCAGGAATTGCGAAATCCCTCCCCGAAAGCGCCGCAGATGCCCTCGTCGCCAACGCCAGAGCATCGGCAGCGCGGGTGGAGGCACCGTGCGAAATGTCTGAAGTCTCACGCGTCGCGCGAATGAGGCGCAGGATGTAGGCTAGGATCTCGTCTTCAAGAATGATCCCATCAATCACAGCGCGGCATTCTGCAAGGCCCGCGCTGTCGAGCACTGTTTGCACTGCATCCGTTTCCCCACCGCCGCGCACCGGGATCGCGGCGTGCTGTCTGAGGATCGCCATCTCAACGTCTTCTGGCGGGAAATCGACCATGACTTTGAAAAGAAACCGGTCAAGCTGCGCTTCAGGCAGAGGGTAGGTGCCCTGTTGCTCGATGGGGTTTTGCGTGGCGATGACGATGAAGTTCTCGCCAAGCGAATGGTTGGTGCCATCGATCGACACTGTTTGCTCATTCATCGCCTGCAACAACGCAGCCTGCGTTTTTGGGGGCGCACGATTGATCTCGTCCGCCAAAAGCACCTCGTTGAAAACAGGCCCTTTGGTGAGGATGAAGTCATTGGTCTGAAAGTTAAAAATAGAGGTGCCGAGTACATCGCCGGGCATCAAATCAGGCGTGAACTGGATGCGCCCGAACTGCAATGAAAGGGCTGCCGCGAAGGTGCGCGCCAGCAACGTTTTCGCGCTGCCCGGAGGGCCTTCCAGAAGAACGTGGCCGCGGGCGAACAGTGCAATCAGAAGCAGGTCCACGACGGCTTCCTGCCCCAACACGGCCTTGCCGATCTCAGCGCGCAGGCGATTAGCTTGCGCGCTTAGTGCCTCGAGTGTCATTGGTGATCTGCTCCAATACATCATCTAGATTGTTCAACGTGGCCAAAGCATGGCGGGCGGTGGCCGCCGCGGGAAGCGACTCGATCGCATTCAGGCTTTCCGCGAGTTTGCTCGAAAGCGCTGGGTGCCGCCGTTTGGTGTAGGCCAGAAAGGCGTCAGGGCCCGCAAGTTGGCGCGCATGGGCATGACCGAAGAGTTGGCTGGCCGTCGCGGCGAGCCGAGCGCGCATGTAATCGCGCGCCAAAGCCCCGTCGCGGCCCGACAGAAGCATCAGCCGGGCCCTTGCAGCGATGGCCATGGTTTTGCTCGCGCCGCCGATGGCGGGGGCGGGCAACAGCGGGCCAAACCGCACGCCGGACCGCCATAGAAGCAGAGTAAAGGCAATCGCAACGCCAACCCAAATCAGCGTGAAGGGTGGTGAAAAGAAGCGCAGCAAGTCGGCCCAAGTGCGTTCGCGCGTTGACGCCTCTGCGCCAGACACAAGCCAGTTGCTGCTACTGTAATCCACGATAATCCGGCCGGGGCGGGCAATGTCATCCACAACATCGCGCGCAATGAAGGCGTTGTCGCCCAGCGTTAGACCGTGATTGTTGAGCAGATCGGGGTCAGACAGCACGAAGGCAGTACGTTGCGCGTCTGTAACCGCAAGTGGGCATTCCCCCAGGATCATCCCATCCTCATCCCCAATGATCGGGCGGCACTGGGGCGCGGAAAACATCTGTGCGGCGTAGATCGTAGCATTGCGGCGCGCGCCGTCGGGGCCATCATAGCCGAGCCTCAGGAACGGGCGCCGCGCGTTCTTGATCTCAAACCCGTTGCCGTTGATCAGATCATCGCCCAGACGGGCGATGCGCCGCGTATCAGCGCGCAGGATCGGGTGGGCAATCCGGGTAAGCCGCATACCGCTCCGCCACTTGGGGAGCACCACCAGCGTTGGCACCCGCCGCGCTTTCGCTTGAACTGTTCTAAGATCGAGATCGTACTCGTCCTGCTGACTGATCAGTTCCTCTTTCGTTGTGGGGGGAGTTCGATCCTCCTCCAGCGCAGTATCGAAGATTGGAACGATTAGCAGCCCGATCTCGTCGGCCACTAGCGGCCAGCCGCCAAGAAAACTCTGCGCATCTTGACCTTCCGATGTCAGCCAGATCCGCAGCCCGTCCATCCCGACAGGCGATGTACGCAACTCTGGTTTGCGCTGCGACAGAACGTAGCCAAAGGCGGCGATTACGATGAGTGCCACGAGGCTCAACAGGATCGTATTGGCCCCGATCTTTTGCGGTTCGGGCGCGCCGCGCGATGCATCCGTCATGTTGCCGCCGCCGTCCAAAGCGGGCGCAGACGCGAGACATGGGCGATGAACTCATCCTCCGTTACGTCGCGCCCGCCGAACTGAACGCGCTCAGAGGCGAAAACAAGCTCTTGCAGCGCGTCGCGGTGAGGGTGGCCATGCGGCACCCGGCTCAGCGTCTCTCGATCCGTCCAGCTCCCATCAAGAAGAACGCCCTCTGCACCCACGACACGGGCCAGAAGCGCTTTGCAGAGCGCCACGATCGCGTCGCGCCGATCCGACATTTTGACAATGGCATCAAGGCCCATGGGCGCTGGGCCAATCTCTGCCGTGCCCTTCTGTTGCCTGCGCCGGCGCCCATCGCCCCGCTCGGGCCCGCGTGCGAACGATACGGAGAACCCGCCTGCAAATGTAATCACCAGGTACGCCACCAAGAGCATGATGGCACTGGCGGCCACCAAGGCGCCGGTTTGCAGCCCATTCGATGCGTTTGGATTGATACCATCGCGGGCGGTTTCCACCGATTGCCTGGTTTCAAGAGGCGGGGGCGGACGCGTCGGATCGAAGTAGGCAACTTCGCGATCCAGTCCCCGCAGCCGGGTAGCCCTAAGATAAGCCTCGCCTGACGGCTGAACCACGAGCGGATCAAGCTCTGCGTGCTGCGCCAAGCCCGCCTGTGGCAGCGCGAGCCCGACAGCCATGCCTAGAACAAGGGGTTTCATAGCCATAGCCGTTGGGTAGCTAGCAGGGCGCGCGCACGCAACTCTGCCAAGAGGATGCCTCGCAGAATGGGTGCAACCGTTGTTAATTGACCAGGGGGCTGCGCTTACACCTCGCGTGGGCTGGTGCGCCAACCGCGAATTGCCGTATTCCAGACGCACGACGAGGGCGTTGTGCGAAGAAACCCTATTCGTTCTGGTAGTAGCTGTAATACCCGCGGTTATCGTGCCCGAAATCCTTTTGGTTCAAAAGCGCGAACACCTCTGTTGCGGGTCGTGCAGCCTCTTTGATCAGAGACATCGATTGGCGAATGTCGCCTTGGGGCGTGCTGTTGTATCGGGCAACAAGCAAAACGACATCCGCATGAGGCACGATGTAGCGTGCGTCGACCACCGGGATGATCGGCGGGCTGTCGATGATCACGATGTCATACTGCGCGCGGAAGCTTTCCAGCATTGTATGGAAGCGGTTCGATGCCAAAAGATGGTCGGTCGGGAATGTGCTGCGCGATCCGCCCAAAATCACGCCGAGCGTTGATTGCGGATCGTGCGTAACGAAATCTTCGACCGGGCTTTTGGGCAGCTTCCGGCGCAGATGCTCGGCCAGCCCGGTTTTTGAGCTGTGGTTGAGGTGTTCGGCAAGCGAAGGCTTCCGCATATCGGCATCGATTAGAAGTGTGCTCTGGCCCGATTCCGCATAGGTGCGGGCGAGCGACAGGGCGGAGGTTGTCTTGCCCTCAGCGGGAACCGAGGATGTCACCAGGATAACAATGCCATGCGCGTTCGAATACGTGCCGGGTGTGGCCATCGGTTCGCTAGCCGTGGCGTTTAGGCGTTGCGAAATCGTCGCCACAGCATGGCGCAGCGCCTCCGAATAAGCCGATACAGGTTTGTTTATGATGTTGTCCGCAATCGAAGCTTGGCCCCGCTCTTCCGACTGCAGCGGCACCTCGGCGGCTACCGGCACGGCCGCAACATTGGCAAGTTGCGAAACCGATGACACGCCCCCCACATAGAATTCGCTTGCTAGGGCAAGCCCGGTACCAGCGGACAGCCCCGCAACAAGTGCCAGCGACAAAAGGACCGGCAGGTTGGGAAAGCTTACGTCCTGCGGCGGCATCGCTTCCGAAACGATGCGGCTGTCGGCGATCTGCACGGCCGCCTGAGATTCCAGCTCAGAAAGGCGCGAGAGAAGCACTTGAACCTGTTGGCGGCTCAGTTCTGCCGATTGCTGCAGGGCGAACACCTCTGCGAGCGTCTGTGAGCTCAGATCAGACCGAAGCAGCGCTGCCCTGATGTCTTCCTGTGTCTGGCTGATCTCGTCATCGAGGCGAGAGACCTGATCCTGCAACTCTGCAACGCCCTCCGCGCTGCGGTTTTCGAGGTAGCTCTCAAGCGATGCGAGCGCAGTCCTAAGTTCTGATTGCCGGCCATCATCGGCCCCCGCATTTCCAAGCTGCGCTGTCAGGGTTGAGCGCTCGGTGGCAAGGCGCGCAAGTGACTCGTCCTTCAACTGCCGGGCAAGCGCCGCCCAGTCGCGCGACTCCAATGCCTCGTTCGCCAAGCCGCTCAGGTCTGCACCGCTCTCGCGCTCTGCCTCGATCCGTTCAAGCTTGGCCCGCAGCGCAGAGAGTGTTTCACTTTGCGCCTCATTATCGAGGCGTTCGAGATTGTCAGAGATGAAGCCGTTCAGATCCTCTTCTGACGCGGCCAGCCGGCCCTGCGCCACGGTGATTTGCCGTTGAAGAACGTCGCGCGCCGCGAGCGAATTCGCGACTTTCGCATCCACCTGGTTTTCTATGTAGCTGCGCGCGAGGGCGTTCGAAAGCTCGGCCGATCTGAACGGATCGGCGCTTTCCACGCTAACAGACACAACGAAAGTAAGCCCGCGCCGGGAAACCGTTCGCGCATCCATAAAGCGATCGACGACACCCTGCAGCGCCTCTTCATCAAAGGTTTGCGCGTTGGCTTCCATGCCGAGAGCGCGCATGATCCGCTCGACGGTTGACAGCTTCGGCCCGAACTCCGGGTCGGCGATCAGGTTGGCGTCTCTGATCACCGCGAGGGCTATTGTGGGCGACTCGAGGATTTCAACTTCGCTCTCAACCCGCGCATTCAGCAGCGAACTGCCAAGCGCGGCCTGTTGCGTTGGGTTCAGGACGTTCTGTTCGACCGGATTCACCAGAACGAGTGTTTCTGCACGATAAAGCGGCGTTGCAGTCATCGCAAAGATCAGGGCCGCACCAACAAAAAGGGCGGTGCACAGCCAGATTATCTTTGCCTGGCGCCGGAGAATGCCGACGAGATCGCGCAGATTGAAATCGTTATCCTGCATGAGCACCCTCAAAAACCACGGCTCTGCTTGCAAAGCGCTCGGCGACACAAAAAAACACACTTCACGCCTAAGGATGCCATGCGCCGCAATCAACGATTGTGGGCGGATGTGGCGCATTCGCGGGGCGACTGTTTTGAATTCCGCCGTAAAGCGTGCGATCAGGCAAAACTGGCCAAGCTTGTATCAACACTGCGGATCTGGCCGACGTGCCTAAGCCGCAATAGGCTAGGTGCGCCGTGCGTGCGCTTGCCCCGAAGAGGCCAGGGCAAGCCCGGAAAGAGCCAGCAAAAGAATAACGTTCGCAGGGATTTCTAGGCCGAAATCCGCAGCACTTTGGAACGCGGCGGTTACAATCGCCGAAAATGCAGCGGCGGGCAGCATAGCACCCTCGGAAGATGAATAAACAGATTTCGCAAGGCGCAAACAGACCACTGCTACGAGCAAAACCGGCAGAGATCCAATAACAACGCCAAGCTCTACCCAGTTGGAAAGATACGTTGAATGCGCCCGATCCCAGTAAAAATCGCCGGGGAGCGGCGGGCGGTGCACGCTCTCAAAAGCAAGGCGAAAGGTATCAAAGCCGTAGCCCAGCAGGGGCTCGGCGTGGATCAACTCAAGCGCGTAACCATAGGCAACGAGGCGGAATGCGACGCTTTCCTCAATGGAGATCACGCGATCTAGCAGGCCGACGCCCCATGCGGTAGCCGCCACGGCCAAAACCGGAATTGCGATCGCGAACGTGACTAGAAACCGCCGCAAAGATGGTGTCGCCGCTCCTGTGCGCATCAAAACAAAGCATATCACAGCGCCAATAAGCGCCCCTGCCACGCCGAGCCGCGATTGTGTTGCAAAAAGCGCGAGCCCGATCACGACAAGGCCCAAAAGGACCAAGGCACGGTTCAGCCATTCGTCGAGACCGGTGCGTGCGCCGCGCCGCCGTCTTTGCGATGCCGCGCCTGTGTCGAACAGCAGCGCGGTGCCCAGGCAAAAACCTATACTCAGGAAGGTGGCAAATGAGTTGCGGTTGACGAATGTGCCGGTAGCGAAGCCAAGGTAGGCCGTCTTTTCCCCCCAAAGTGCGACATCCCCAAGAAGATTAAGGGCCACGAGACCCCACGCCGCGTGAGCAACGGCGCCGGCAAACATCAAAATCGCAACTCGGTGCGCCTGATTTTCGCGCGCGCCAGCGATTAGCGCGAGATAGAAGAACAAAATGTAAATCGTGAAGCGTAGCGCCCCCATCGCGCTCGCGGAGGGTAGGATGCTGAGGGCCAATCCGCCCGGACCAACATGTTCGAACGGTAGTGGAACCGATTGTACAAGGGCCCAGGCCGGGAGAATGGCTGCAATTGCAAGAAGCCACGCGTTGCTTCGGTGAAGCGTAATGTGGCGCGCCTGATCGCGGTGGGCGAGCAGAATGAAGCCGATCGTCCAGATCGCTACGATTACGCCGAAAGTCAGCCAATAGACGGGGCGGTTGAGGCCCAGGGGGATCGCAGCGGCCGTTGCACCCAGTGCAACGAACCACCCTGTCCAGCGCAGAAGCTTACGGTTTTTCCGAGAGGAGCCAGTCATTTAATCCAAGCCCCCCGCTGCTGGCTGAATGGCCGATCCGCGGCTAGCGGGCACGGCGCGCGTCCTGAGCCCGAAGCGCCTGCAGAAACTCGGTCTGGGCGTCGGACGGCAGCGTTTCCAATATCGAAATCAGAGGCTCCTGAAGATCTTTATGGGCACTGTAGAAGGCCGCAACCGCCTGGCTGCCACGATCACTTCGCAGCACCTGTTCCAAATCAGCAGCCATTGTCAGTGCGGGGTAGGTGCCGGTTCCGACACCAATCTGGCGGGCAACGGCCAATCGGTGCAGTGCCATCCAGTCAAGATGCGGCGCCAGTTCGGCTGATTGGGTGAGCGCGGCCGCTGCATCATCAAACGCGCCCAGCCCAGCCAGAGCGCCGGCGCGCACCAGGTGGGCGGCTCCGAACCCCGGCGATGCGGCGAGCGCGCGGTTGGCAATGCCGAGACACGCATTCGAAACCGTTCTGCGCCGCACTTGAGGCATCATCCGCGCGGTCGGAGAGGTGATCGCATTGCTGCAACTTATCAGAACGCCGAATTGTGCTTCTGCGCTGAAGGCTTTCGGCTCTTCCGAAGTGGGCGCGAGATACCAGCGGTCAGCAGGACGCTCAGCCAAACGAGCGCTACTCCGCTCTGCTCCAACCACGCTTAGAGCCGCCACAAGGCTAATGGCGGCGAGCAAAAAAACAGCGCGGTGTACCCAATCCATTGCCAGTCTCGGCTATTGTTGCCTTTCAAGAATTAATTCTAACCTATTCACACACAAGAAAAAACATGCTAGCTCTACTGCGCCGTGCAAAGTTGCGGGGCGTAAACTGCGCGGGGCAGGTTTGGCCCATTGGTTGCGCGTAATGAGTTTGTTGGGGGTGGGTACCATGAAGCAGTTTCTTTCCACATGTGCCGCGGCGATCACTTTCGCAATTCCGGCTTATGCCGCTGTGCCAGATGGTGAAATGAACGGGCTTCTCGATAACGTTCGGGCGGCCTGCTCAGAAGGCGGTGAAAGCGATAGTTGTGTTGCCGCGCTACGCACCGCATTGGGTGTCATTGTCGAAGCGCGCACGGTTGGCAACGAGGTCGCCACAGACACGCAACTCGCCCAGCTTGTGGCCGAGGTTGGGGCGATTTCCAATCAAGGTGCTATGGGCACGGAGATGTCTGCTGCCGTCGGCGCAGTGATCCTCAACGAAGTTTCGCCGCAGATGCAGGACCGTAATGCAGCCCAGGCGATGGACACTGTGGCGCTCGCAATCGTTTCAGGCGAGCCTTCGAGCGTTCCGACCCAAGAGCTTGCGCAAGCCGTCGCTGTCAGCGCCAACTAGCCAAGCCCGACGCCTGGTGCGACCCGGTGAGGGGTGCCGCCCGTGTCGTGGCGCCCTATGCGCATACACTCAATTCGTATCCGTCCAAACTCGTTCCGTTTAATGTGAACGTCTTGTCCAAGCCGGATCAAACTTCGGCCAGCCGGCGCATTGTTGAGCGATCACGGCACTTTGCCCCGCAGGTTTTGACAGGACGCAGAGCGGCCTCATACCACCGTGAAACGGGTGCGTAGAGTTGTGCGCGCGCGCCCGCGTACCGAACCAAAGGGTAACGAGTATGGAAGTGAACATTCTGGGCTGTCGCGGCCTGCCGCCTTCCCATGGCGGATTCGAAACGCTCGCCTTTGTGTTGTCGACCTATCTCGTGAAGCGCGGCTGGTCTGTGAACGTCTATTGCCAGGATGACGATGCGGCCTTTGCTGACGGGGCGCAAGATGAATGGAACGGGATCACCCGCACGCATTTCCAGCCGCGGTTCGCCGGGCCGCTCGGCACGATGTACTTCGATCTCAAATCGGTGCGCCATGCCTTGGGTATGCCGGGGATCGACTTGGTTTTGGGCTACAACACCGCAGTGTTTTCCCTCCTTCAGCGGCTGAGCGGTCGGCGCACCGTGATGAACATGGACGGAATTGAATGGATGCGGTCCAAGTGGGGCCCGTTGCCGAAGGCATGGTTCTTTCTCAACGAATTGATCGGTGCGAACGTAGCCAACGCCATAATTGCTGATCACCCCGAGATGGAGCGGCACTTCCGCTTTCGCTGCCTGAAATCGCCCCGGGTGATTGCCTATGGCGGCGATGTTATCGAACGGGCTGATCCTTCTCTGATAGAGCCGCTCGGGTTGACGCCGGACAAGTACCTGATCTCGATCGCCCGGATTGAGCCCGAGAACTCAATTCTTGAGCTTGTGCAATCCGCCAATGCGATGCCCGAAGGGTTCAAAATGGTTGTCTTGGGCAACCTAGACGATACGAACAGCTACCATCAGCGGCTGCGGGCCGCAGCGAGCGACCAGGTGATTTTCCCTGGTGGGATCTATGATCCGACAACGGTTTCTGCGCTTCGTTTCTTTGCGCGTGCGTACCTACATGGTCACCAGGTGGGCGGCACCAATCCGTCGCTGGTGGAGGCCCTGGGGGCCGGCAATGCGGTAATCGCTCACGACAACCCGTTTAACCGTTGGACGGCCGGTGACGGCCAGTTGTTTTTTTCTGACCAAGGTGGAATTCGCAGCGCAATTGATCGTTTCTGCTCGGACGATGCGCTTACCGCGCTGGCCCGCAATGCAGCGCGCGCACGTCACGCTCGGGCATTTCGCTGGGACGATGTGCTTTCGGCCTATGAAGGGCTGCTCGCCGAAGAGTATCAGAAGATCCGGGTCCCCGGCATCAAGTACGGTCTTCAGACGCGATTGTAGGCGGACATACGATGGGATCCGGCACCGCAAAATCCATCCTGTGCGTGCATCAGGGCACAGAGTTCTACGGGTCTGACCGAAGTTTTGTGCATGCGGTTTCTGCGCTTGCAAGCTCGGGGCAGGGGCAGCCTGAAGTCTTGCTGCCGGGGCGTGGCGAGATTGAAATTCTGTTAGCGCAGGCCGGTATTAACGGCCCAACGGTAAGGCATCTTTGGATTCTGCGGAAAGCGGGCCTTCTATGCGACATGTCACTTGGCCTGCCGCGGAATATTGCCGCTCTGCGCCGTGCGATCCGCGATCTCAGGCGGGCAAAGACGGTCTATGTGAACACCGCCGTTGTGCTTGATTTTACGCTCGCCTCAATCCTCATAGGGCGGCGTTTGATCGTCCACGTTAGAGAAATCCCTACTGGGTTGGCACTTGCGGTGTTGCGGCGGCTCCTCATCGTGTCGCACGCTGGCGTGATCTTCAACTCACAAGCTACCGCGGCAGCATTCGAATTGCCCGCGGCACAGCCGCAGCGTATCGTTCACAATGGCTACCCGCAGCCCGCACGCTTCGAAAAAGAGCGTTATACTGGGGATCGCCCGCTGCGCGTGTTGTGTATCGGGCGGCTCAACGCATGGAAGGGTCAGGATGCTTTAGTCGAGGCCTGTGCCGCAATCCCCAAGCCAGTGCGCCATCGATTTGACGTCCAAATCGTGGGGGGCGTCTATGGTGGGCAAGAGCACTTCCGGCAGCGCCTGATTGCTGCGATTGCGCAGAATGGCCTCGGCGGCATGGTCCGGCTCATCGGGTCGGTTGGGGATCCTTCTGGGTTGTACCGCAATGCGGATGTTGTCGTCGTGCCCTCCACTCAGCCCGAACCCTTCGGCAGGGTTGCAATCGAAGCGATGGCCCATCACTGCGCGGTGGTAGCCTCAGACCACGGCGGACTTCGCGAGATTGTCGTTGCCGGGCGCACGGGCAAGCTCATCCCCCCAGCCAAGCCCGATCGGTTGAAAGACGCGCTTCTCGCCTATAGCGCTGCGCCCGAATTGGTGTGCCAGCACGGCGCATCCGGTCACCAACGCTACCTCGAGCGCTTCACGCAAGATGCATGCGATGCGGCGTTTCTTCAGGCATTTGCAGATCTCGAGCCGCGCGAGACAACGCGATCACGCCGCCTTCAGCGTGCTTAGGGCGACGAGCGCAAGCGGAAGCAAAACGCCCACCATGGCGAGGCCGGAGAGCAGGCACACAACCTCCAGCGAGGCGCCGAACGAACCGCCAATAACGATCGCCCCGAAACAGGCGACCACCGCGCTGCCCTCTAAGACAAGCGACATGCGCTGTCGCCCGTAGAGCGAGAAAATTATCTGAACGGGCCGCAGAACCAAAAGGCCGGCAACGAACAGCGCATTGGCGAGGCAAACGGCTCCAACTCCCTTCCATTCCGGCGGAAAGAGGATCCCTTCGGTGAGGTAGACAAGCGTAGCAACGCTGAACGAGGTGAAGAGCGCCGAAAGCGTGAGCTTTTGGATCAGCGCAATGCCTAAACGCCGTGCCTCGGGCAGGTTGCCGTCGCGGATATGCTGCGCGATCGAGGCGCGTAACACCTCTGTTGTCGAGCGCACGATCAACTCCACAGGCCGGTAGGCCAGCAGGAAGCCGATGGCATAGATCCCGGCGCCGGCAGCGGTAAAAAATATCGTGATTACGAAGACCGGGCCACGCATTGGAAACTGGCTCAGAAACTGCCCGCCACCCTCGTATAAAATGCGCTCGCGGTGCCGTTTCAGAGTGCGCAGGAACTGCGCTGCGCCAAGGTTGCGCCTGGCTCGGCCAAGATCCGCCCAGGTCCGCCGCGTCAGCGCGATTGCCGCGATCGCCGCGCCTAGCACAGACGAAACGACGAGGCCGGCAAACCCGAAGCCCTTGAGGCCGAGGCCGATGCGCCCGGCAACAAGCGTTGCGGCGCGAAGGTTTTCTGCCAGAACCAACGTTCCGAAGCGCGACGCCCGGATGGTTAGGCTCTGGAACAGATAGTAGGCGCCCCGGCACCACACTACGACGATCACGGCGACGACAAGCCATGTCTGCGCCAGCATCTCAGGTACCAGACCCGCCTTTATTGCGGCCCAGAACAGCGCCCCCGCAAGGATTGCCACGAGACTGATCGATATAAGCGTTGCGGCGATCAGATCGCGCACGCCTCTTGCGGACCGGGTGACGTAAATCGCTTTGTCCAACGCCAGTGTCGCACCATAGGCGAAAATATCGCAAAACGCGTCTAGGATAAGGAAGCTGCCCAGAACGATAGGGTCATAGATCCGCGCCACGATCGGGATCGACAGGGCAACGATCACTTGCGACAGGGCGGATCCCGCGGCGAACTTGCCGATCGGCTTGGCGAAGGCGCTGTTCAATCGCATTTACACCGCCCCGTGATGCCGCTTCGCAGCCATAGCCTGCGTTGCGCCGATAATCGCAAGGGCGACGTTCATGATATCCAGTGTGGAAAAGTAGCCCTGGAACGCCCACACGACGAAAAGCGCAAGCATCACTGCGGTACGGTTGAAAAGAACCGCAAGCCCGTCTGCACACTCGTCACGGCGCACTGCCAGAAAAAGAAGGCTCAGTGTATAGATTGCTGCACCGAAGACCCCGAACTTCAATAATGCCGTCAAAAGCGAGATATGGGTGATCGGCACTGCCGTCAGCGTTGTCTTGCTCTCGGCTGTTACGCCTAAATCCACGGCCATCGTGAGTTCAACAAGGCTTCCAAATCCTTTACCGAACAGCTGCTGCCACGTGGTTAAGTTGAGGTATTGCTGCCACGCAAGATGGGCTTCGTAGGATCGAAATGCGCTATGGATTTGCGCCTCTGAGCCGAAGTCTGAGGTAAAGACTTCATTAATGCCTGGGCTGTCGAGCACGTGGATCAGGCCACTGATCGTGGCGTAGAAGGGCGGTATGCTGAGAAACGTGACAATGGCAACTGACGCGATAAGCACGGGCCGGAAAGGAACCCGCATCTTGTGAAGCGCCAGGCAAATGAGAAAGAAGGCGGGGCATAGCAGGATGCCCCGCGATGTTGACGCGACAGCCGCCGCAATCATCACAACGCTGCCCAGACACGCGAGGGTCGCCTGGGACGGCACACTTGCGGCGATGGCGCTGGGCCGCAGAATTGCGACGAGAAGCCCGAAGAACATCAGGTAATAGGCCCGCCCCACCGTCAGCTGAAGCGAGCGTCGATCAAACTCCCACCCGCCGACGATGACGTATTCAGCGAGGTAGGACGCCGCAAGAAAGAGGCTTGCAAAGAAGATCGCGCGCAGGATGCGCTCAAACTCGCCCACCCATTGCGCCAGCCCGAATGCCACAAGCAGGATTAGCGGGGCCTTGGTGAAGTAGACGAGATCCCGCACGAATGGCCAGGCTTCGAATGTGCGTGATGCGGCGCCAACAAGGGCCCCCGCCACCGTAAGAAGCAGAAAAGGCCAGAGAAATGCGAAAAGCCGCGGAGCTGTTGGCGCCCTCGTCACGAGGCCAATGAGCGCAAGAAGCGCCGTTGCAGCGAAAACGATATCCGCGGGCTGCATTGAGATGAGCACGAGCCACCCCACGAGCACGGCGTCGGCCGCGACCGAGGTTGCTTTTTGGGGGCGTTTGGCGGTGCGGGCCTGCCCAGCAAGGGTGGTATCGTATATCGCTTCCATTCCAATCTATGCGTACCGCATCCTTCGCGCGACACACAGAGATCGCAGGGTTTGCGGACGCGTCGGAAACAGTCGCCGCGAGCGCCGGGGTTACGTCCGTTTTCTGGCGCTAGTGTAGGGGCAAGGCGCTGCGCAGCATCCGACCGATGCGGTAGCATCTATTGGGCCACAAAGGCCCCGCCCGTGCCCAGAGCGCCGGGCCAAGGCGTCAATGAACAGACGAACGCTTCGACTGGCCTTTATTTTCGCAAAGGAAACAATGGTATAAAAGGCTTCCACTCCCTCCAAGGCTAAAGTAGCAGTGAGGGGCTTTGGGCGCTGTGTGCGCGCTCTGGCTGGGTGTTTTGGTGAGTTGGTTTGGTGCGGGGTCCCCAGGCATGAAAGGCATGACGCAGGCTCAGGCGCTTCGTGCTGCGCGCAATCGGGGGCTGAACCTGATTTCCGCTTCCTTCGTTTTCAGTATCTTCGTGAATTTGCTGATGCTGACCGGCCCGCTCTTCATGCTGCAGGTCTATGACCGGGTTTTGGGCTCTCGGTCAGAGGAAACGCTCGCGGCGCTCTTCGTGCTTGTTGCCTTCCTTTACATGATGATGTCGATCCTGGAATTCGCGCGCGGCCGGCTGATGGCGCGCTTCGGCGCAAAGTTCCAGTCGTCGATGGACCCGCTTGTGTTCGACGCCGCCCTAACGGCGGAAGCCACGCCGGGCATCTCGAAAACCGCGAAGCTTCGGGATCTGGAATCGATCCAATCGGTGTTTGCGTCGCCGGTGATCCTCGCGATCATGGATTTGCCTTGGTCGCCACTGTTTATCGCCGGCATCTTTATTTTCCACCCGATGCTGGGCTGGCTGGCCGTTGCGGGCGCCACGACGCTTCTGGTTCTGACGCTGGTAAACCAGATCGTCACCCACAAGAAGGTGCAGCGCGCCAATGGGCTTGTAGAGCACGCCCAGAACATGGCTGATCAGGCGCAATCGGCCTCAGAGGTCGTCCGCAGCCAAGGGATGCGCACGGCCGTACGCACGCGCTGGGGCCAACAGCGCAATGCAGCGCTGTCCGAGAAGATCTCGTCAAACGATTGGACGGGAAGCTTCACCTCTTTCACCAAATCGTTCCGGCTGTTCCTGCAATCGGCGATGCTGGGGGTCGGTGCCTATTACGTGCTCCAGGGGCAGATGACCGCCGGGGCAATGATCGCTGGTTCGATCCTGTTGGGGCGTGCCCTGCAACCGATCGAGCAATCGCTCGGCCAATGGTCCGCCCTGCAGCGCGCACGCCAGGCATGGGTCGCGTTGAACGAGGCGCTAGAGGAACAGATGATGCCACAACCGCCCACGCCGCTTCCGGTGCCCGAGGCCCGGATCGACGTGGAAAACATCACCTATTTCTCTGACATCACGCAGCCGCCGCTACTGAAACAGATTTCGTTCAGCGTGGCGCCCGGCACGGCCGTCGGTGTGATCGGAAAAAGCGGATCTGGGAAAACCACGCTCGCCCGCGCGCTTCTTGGCCTTCTGCCGTTGGCCACCGGGCAAATCCGGCTCGGCGGCGCCTCGTTGAATCAGTATGATCCCGATGTCTTGGGGCAGCACATAGGCTATCTTCCGCAATCCGTGCGGATGATGAGCGGCACCGTGGCTGAAAACATCGCCCGAATGTCGCTTGAAGCTGATCCCGAACGGATCGTCGCCGCGGCGCAAGCGGCCAATGCCCATGACATGATCGTGTCGCTGCCCCAAGGCTATGACACGTTTATCGACGGCGATGCCAACACGCTATCGGGCGGCCAAAACCAGCGCATTGCCCTTGCGCGGGCTCTATATGCCGACCCGCAGGTGATGATCTTGGACGAGCCGAACTCCGCGCTCGATCTGGCTGGATCAGAAGCGTTGAACCGCACGATCTCGGCCTTCAAGAAAGCGGGGCGCGCCGTGATCGTGATGACCCATCGCCCCATGGCCATTTCCGAATGCGACCAGCTCGTGATCCTTAAAGACGGCGCCGTGCATGATATGGGCCCGCGCGATGAGATTGCACAGCGGCACTTTCGCAATGCCGCGCAGGTCATGCCAGTTAAACCAGGTGGGGGCGCGAACGCCCCGAAACGGGGAAAGCGGAATGTGGCCTCTGTATCTCGCGTGCCCAACTGGGCGCAGGCTGCGGACGCTCCAGCCGCGGGCGCTGCGGCGGGCACCACTGAGAAAGAACAGCCCAAACGCAAGAAGGGCGGAGCATGATGCAGCAGCAACCTTCAGATGCGCCGAAGTGGCGAACACGCGTGCCAATGGCGTTCGGAATTGCCGCGATCGCAATTCTGGTTGGCGGGTTCGGCTATTGGGCTGTTACAACCAACATCGCCGGCGCGATCATTGCGTCAGGTCAGATACAGGTAGAAACCAACCGCCAAGTCCTGCAGCACCCCGAGGGCGGCGTTGTTGGTGAAATCCTTGCCGACGATGGCGATTTCGTTGAGGCCGGCGAAGTGGTGCTGCGCTTCGACGGCACGCTGATCCAGTCAGAACAGGCGATTGTCGAAGGCCAGATCAACGAGCTCCGCGTGCGGCGCGCCCGCCTGGAGGCCGAGCGCGACGGTAGCACGGATTTGAGCTTCGCCGCTGAACTGTTGGAAAAGGCCAAGACCAACCCTGACATTGCCGAGCAGATTTCGGGTCAACGCCGCCTGTTCCACGCCAAGATTGAGCGCATGGGCAAAGAGATCGAGCAGTTCGAGGAACAGCTCGTTCAGCTGTCTGCAGAGGTTGATGGCGTTAGGGCACAACTCGCTTCACTGAGGGACGAGGCAGCGCTTGTTGCCGCCGAGCTGGAAGACCGCGAGTCACTCTTCAAGCGAGGCCTGATCTCGCTCAACGATATCTCGGGCCTGCGACGGGATGATATTCGCCTTACCGGGGAGATTGGCGAACTTGAGGCGCGCATTGCGCAGCTCAAGGGCTCTGCTGCAAGCGTAAATATCGAAATACTTGAGCTTGATACCACCCGGCGGGAAGAGGCGATCACTGCGTTGCGCGATCTGCAAGTGCGCGAGATCGAATTGGCGGAGCGGAACTTTGCTTTGCTCGAACGCTTGTCTCGGCTTGACGTGAGATCGCCCGTGAGCGGCTATGTCTTTGAGAACCAGGTATTCTCGGTAAAATCTGTCGTACAACCCGGGCAGGCGATTATGTACATCATTCCGCAGGATCAGCCGCTTGTGGTTGCCGCGCGGGTAGAGCCGATCGATATCGATCAGGTTCGGCTTGGGCAGGAAGCCGCGTTGCGCTTCTCGTCTCTAGACCAAAGCGTAACGCCGGTTCTGAACGGAGCAGTCGCAAAGGTCTCGGCTGACGCGAGCACTGATGCGACGTCCGGCCTGAGCTACTACGCGGTTGAGTTGCTTCCCATAGAAACAGAGCTTGAGAAGCTGGGCGGGCAATCCATCATTCCTGGTATGCCAGTAGAAGTCTTTATTCGCACTGATGATCGAACGCCGCTGGATTACCTTGTTTCTCCACTGACCGACTATTTCAGTCGGGCAATGCGTGGTTAGGGTCGGATTTATTGAGAATGAGTTTTGGATTTCACAGCTTTACACTGAATTCGTGAATTGAAATTTTGAACTCTGCTTCGCACCCCAAATTTTGCGGCTCTGGATTGCCGCGAGACGGGGCAGTTATCGTTGTCCCATACACATTTGAAATCATCTACGGCATGAAAAAATAGCGAGAAGACTGTATGGGATTCTGGACAAGTCCTTGAAATATCATAGTTTACAGCTTCGCCATTGTTTCTTGTCCATGGAAAATGTTTTTCAAGTTTTGCAGGCAGCAGACAAAGGCAGAGATTTCCCGTCTTAGTAGAAAAATCAACTAAGGATACTACTTTTTCGAACTATAGAAAGTAATATAAATAATTGAAAAATATATGTTTTTTTGAGTTATTGTGACCTCCGACTGCCGCTAAGAAATGCCGATAGTGCCAGCCTGGCGCGGAGAAGAGCATAGTCAGTATTAACAGTTGCCTAATAGAGAAATCCTGTGATTGGTTTCCCTTGGGTGAGGGGCATCCGTTTGATCGTCGGCTCGTGCTACGTTTTGAGTGCGCGGCGATTCCCGGCCAGCCCTGTTTAGTGTGAGCGGTGTAATACCGCTTTGTATGAGTACGGGGGACGGTTATGCCGGTCACGAACGATTTTTCTGCAAGCGAACTCGATCTTAACGGGAACAGCATTGGCTCCCCAACAGCTTTGGTCTGGGGCCCGGACGGCCGGCTTTATGTCACCGAACAAGATGGTGACATTAAGATCCTTACAGTGGAATTTGGTGACAAGGATCCAACCGATGGCGATCCCACGAACTCGTTTTACGTGTCGGATTTCGAGCTCAACACGCTGGTAAAGCAGGTTCCCAACCATAACGACGATGGCTCGGACGGTGGCTCTACCGTACGCCAGGTTACTGGTATCGACGTCACGCAGCAGTACGACGCCAACGGCGACCCCGTGTTTTTTGACGGCGTACCCGCCGTTGTTATGTATGTCACCTCATCCGACAACCGCATTGGCGCCGGCGGCGGCGGCAATGATGCAAATATCGACACCAACTCGGGCGTAATCACGCGCCTGACGCAAACTGAAAGCGGCTGGGAAGCGGTTGACATCGTGCGCGGCCTGCCGCGTTCAGAAGAAAACCACGCCACGAATGGCCTTGAGGTTATCCAAGAGGTTGATGGCAACGGGCAGCTGATCAGCGAACGTATGATCGTGGCCAGCGGCGGAAATGCCAACACCGGTGCTCCGTCGAACAACTTTGCCGGGCAACAGGAACAGCCCTATTCGGCGGCCATCCTCGAAATCGATCTGTTGGAGATCCGGGCGATCGAAGCTGCCGACGGCCCGAAGGTCGATGATGGGCGCGAGTATGTCTATGACATGCCTACGCTCGACGACCCTACTCGTGATGAGCCCGAAGGCGATCCTTTTGGCGGCAACGATGGCCTGAATAGCGCCAAGCTGCTGGCTGACGGCCCCGTGCAGATCTATTCGGCAGGCTACCGGAACGCTTACGATGTTGAGGTAACCGAAGACGGCCGCGTCTTCACATATGACAATGGCGCCAACAATAACTGGGGCGGTCGCCCGGCTGGTGAAGATCAGGATGGTGACGTTGACTCGGTGGAAGTCGAAAGCGGCACACCTCCCGGCTATATCTCCACCAACCTGTTTGTAGAAGACAACGAAGAAATTGACGGCAACTTCAATCCGCAGAACTGGGACCAGCTTCACGAAGTCACCCGGTCTGACGATCTGAACGGCCGCTCCCTGTCCGCAGGCGAGGGCGGCGCACAGACGTATCTCTGGGATCACCCCGACCTTGGCCAGCTCACACTGGTTTATGGCGGCCACCCGAACCCGACGCGTGCCGAAGGCGCGCGAGCCGGTATTCTCTATTCGCCGGAATCTGGCGTTGGGAATGCCAAGCTTATGGTGTCGAACGTGGGCGTCGATGACGGCTCCGGCACGGGCACGCTGACAAGTGACTTCCTCGAGGTCGTCGATTGGCTGTCGAGCATCGGATACAGTGACGCATTCATCAACGAAACCGTTGTGGCGCTTGATCCCGGCGTGACCTATTCCGACACCTTTGCCCCTGGCTTTGGCGGAGCGGGCCCCACGGGCCGCCCGACGACAACCGACGTGTTTTCGCTCGTAGAGGACGCCAATGGCCCGATTGGCCTGCCGGCTGATATCGGCGAAATCGTGAATGCGGTGAACCCGATTGAAGGCAACTACCTCGAAGCCGGTTTCACCGACGGCGCGCTCGATACCGGCAAGGGCTCGGTCAACGGCCTGACGGAGTACACTTCCACCATCTTTGATGATGCAGGTCAGGCGCAGATGCAGGGCGCGCTTTTCGCAGCAAGCCTCAACCAGGGCCAGTACTACATTATCGGCCGCGATATGGATAACGGCGGCGTCGTTGAAACCGCAACGACGACGTCGGGCAACGGCGGGGCTGGCAGCACCCCGCGCACCGTTGCCGATGATAAAGATTTCCTTCAGTCGGGCGGTGCGCCGCTTGGCTTGGCATCTATCGGGGACGATCTTATCCCGCACGGCGGTGATACCGCGTTCCGCGGCACGGTCTGGGCCGCAATCTACAAACAGAACGGGCCGGTTATCGAGATCTTCCAACCGGGTGATCCCGAGGACAATCCGCTTCTGGGCGTAAACAACTATGCAGGCCAAGAACCGTCCGACCCGACAGATAACGATCTCGACGGCGTTGATGATATCAACGACCCATTTGAATTCGATGCAGATAACGGCGTCGATCTTGCCGCTGGTGAAACCTATGTGCTCAATTTCAGCCAGGTAGACCTTGCCGGAATCCCGGAGTTTTCGGGCACGATCGGCGATACCGGCCTTATGGGCGCCGCGCTAGATGGCGTGACGCCCAACCGCGATGCCAAGACGCTTGCCGATGGCTTTACGGATCCGGCCGATCTTGAAGACGGCCTCTTTGACAACGCGGGGAACATCATCCCCGGCGGCAATGCGCCAATCCTGCAGATCAAGTCCGTGGTCGACGGCACGGCTGTTGGCACTGCCAATACCCTGCGCGATGGCTTGCACACCGGTGTGAAGCTTGCCGATGACGTGCAACGCCTCGTGGCCGAGGTGGAGATTTTCAACTGGTGGGCCGACCAGCCTGGGGGCGGCCGCATCAGCGGCATCACCTTCGGCGATGGCACACAGTCAAACTTCCTCCGTTTCGTGTTCGGCGACATCGGGGGTGGAAATCTGGGCCTCGAGGTTGGCCTCGAAACGGACGACAACTACGTCGTCTTGGGCACGTCGGCCGACACTGCTTTTGTTGACGCGTTGGAAAGCGGGGGCGCCACGGCGAACCAGAAGAAGGTTACGCTTCAGCTCGAAATCTCTGACATTGGCGGCGGCTACGACATTACCGCCAACTTCAAAGTGAACGGTGAGACAGACTTTACGTCTGTGCCGCTCTCGCCCGCGACGCTTCCCGAGGGAGTGCTGCGGCAAGTGCTCGACGGGACGTACACAATTTCCGACGATGACACCACGCTGCCCTCTGGCGCCGCAATCGGCATTGTTGCCGAGAAGGATGACGGCGTTTCCTTCACGACGGTCGATTTCGACGTGATCCGTATCGAGGGGATCGGCAATGAGATCGTCGCAAACGACGAGGCGGCTGCCGAGGCGCCGGGTACGGCGGGCGACGATACCGTTCTCTACACCGGGCCCGAAGCGACCATCGATCTCGACGATAGCGTTGAAAACTTTGATGGATCCGGCTCGGCGGCAGATTGGGATCTCGTCGGCACGTCCGCTGACAATGACATCACGGTCGGTGAGGGCGCAAACGTCGTCACCACTGGCGAAGGCGTTGACCGCGTGATCGGCACCAAATCTTCGCTCGATGGCGACGAGGTGACTGACTTCGCGGCGGGCGACACGGTTGTTATTGAAGACGGCTCGCTCGCCGACGCAACCAATGTCATCTACACCGCCGGAAGCGCCATTCTAAACGTGAACGGAACGACGATCACGTTCTCGGGCCCTGATTTTGAGTCGTTCGATCCGGCCACCGGCCCCGAGATCTTTGCTTTCGCGCAAACCGACGAGGGCCTTGAAATCACGCGCGCCGACCTCGAAGAGGTCGTCTATCGCGTCAACGCCGGGGGCGAAACGATTACGGCCTTGGATGATGGCCCGGATTGGCAAAGTGATGCCGGTTTCTTTAACGGAAGCGGCCCGGTCAATATCACCGACACCGCTGGCTCGACCTTCACGAACGCTCTGACCGACTCCGAGGACGAGATCGAGTTTGCACCGGACGTCGACGGGACAGTTGTTCCTTGGGAGCTCTTTGTAAACGAGCGTTCGGAGAATACTCCGGGCGGTGCCGAGATGACCTACAACTTCGATGTTGTGGCTGGCACAACCTACAAGATCACGCTCTACTTCACCGAGAACTGGAACAACATTTTCACGGCGCCCGAACGCGTGTTCGACGTGGCCGTTGAAGGCAACGTTCCTGCTGAATTCAACGACATTCATCCACTTCGCGAAGCCACTGACTTTGTTGATGGCGCAGGCGCACCGCTGCCAAGCTTCCCGAACGGAACGCAAGACGAGAAGCAGCCGTATCTTGGCGTCGCCTTCAAGAAAGAGTTCACCTACACGGCGACCGATGACGTGCTAAGCCTCGCGTGGCAGCACAATGCGCTCACCGGCGTTCAAAACCCGAAGATCAATGCAATCGAGATCACGCAAGTGGGCCTCTCCGCGCCGGTCGAAGACGTTACGCCGCCCGTGGTGGCCAGCATCGTGGTGGAAGACAGCCTGTCTGATCAGGATAGCCCGCGCGACGTGACGGTAACGCTTACGGACGAAACTGCGTTCGACATCGCGACCTTCTCGGGGCTCGATGGCACGGAACTGGACTTCACCGGTATTACGCCGGCAGGTGTCAGCACCCCGCTGATCACCCTGTCGCCCGACCAGAAAACGGCAACGCTGGTCTACTCGATCGATCCGCCGAGTGACACGAACGCTTGGCCTACTGGCACGTTCAGCGTGGCCGTTGCGGCAAACACGTTCTTCGATGCCGCTGCAAATGATGCAGAGGCCGCTAGCTTCGATTTCACCTTTGCAGAGCCCGCGCAGCCGGGCCAAGTGGTTCTCGCTGTCAATGCCGGCGGTGTAGCAGTAGATGGCGCTGCTTATGGCCTGCCCGGTGTGACGTTTGAGGCCGACACCGCGGCGGCCCCGCATCCGACCGTTGACGTCTCCAACACGACCACTGGTAGTGGCAACAATACTAACAACAGTGGTGCCGACGACGTACCGTTCGACGGCGTGCCGGTGCCCGATACCGTCTTCACCTCCGAGCGTTGGGGCAACGATTTCCAGTATGACGTGCCGCTCGCAAATGGCACCTACATCGTCGATCTCTACTTTGCAGAGACCTTTCAAGGTCTGCCGGGCAGCGGCCTGGCCGGTGGCGTGGGCTCGCGGATCTTCGATGTCAGCATTGAAGGCGAGACCGTTCTTGATGACTACGATCTCTTTGACGATGGGGATGGCATTTTGGGCAACGGCGCTGGCGCGCCTGCAACGAAAATCATCAAATCCTACGAGGCCGAGGTTGTTGACGGTGTTCTGACCATAGCGCTCGATACGGTGGGCGGTGATGGCGCGGACAACGCTAAGATTTCTGCCTTCGTCGTCCGGGTGCCAGAGGCCGGCGTGACGGCCTCGATCACCGGAGATGCGACGGTGGCCGAAGATGCGGGCACTGCGACCTACACGGTAACCCTAAGCGAGGATCCGACCGAAACCACCAACGTCACCATCGATGTAACGTCTGGCTCCGCTGACGTACCCGGTGATGCGGAGGCGACGGGGGGTGGCACGCAAATCACCCTAACCTTTGAGCCCGGCGGGGCGTTGTCGCAGGATTTCACAGTCGACATCAGCGAAGATACGCTGCCTGAACTCGACGAGACCTTCGACGTCACGATGTCGGGCCTGCCCGTCACTTCGGGCGCCGCAGGTGCGGTCACGACCACGATCGAGGCTAATGACGGCCCGGTCGACAGCGTGGATGGGGTTCCGACGATCGAAGGCGACTTCTCCGATGACGGGCTAACGCCAACTGACCTTGGCACGCTCGCCACCGGCGACACGCTGATCGTTGCCAGCCAACAGGGCGATAGTGCCCCTGGCGGCCGCGAGCGCGACTACTTCACCTTCACGGTGGCCGAGGGCGAGGTGCTTACAGGCATCATCCTGCAGGATTGGGTAACCGCGGAGGGCGGTACAGCCCAGGCATTCATCGGCATTCAAGCCGGCGGTCAGGTAACCACGGACCCCGTGACATTCGACAATTCCGGCGACCTTCTCGGTGGATACATCTACAACTCGGGCGACGAGGAGAATCCGGCCACTTCCAACGACGGCAATCTGTTGACGGTGGAAGCGCTTGGCGCGGGCAGTGCGCAAGGCGTTCAGTTCGGCGATGGCTCCGGCTTCACGCCACCGCTTCCGGCGGGCCAGTACACGATCTGGCTGAACCAGGGCGGTGACATCTCGACGGCCACGCTTCGCCTGGTCACGGAGGTGCCCGGCACTTCAGTGACGATTGAGGTGACAGGGGGGGAATCCGTCCTCGAAAACGGCGACTTCGGAACCACCGAATTGGGCTTCGACCTTGCCGCGTCGGACAACTTCAACGGCGATATTGAGGTGGTGTATGACCTGCTCACGGAGACAGGCCTCACCCAGACCGTTTCTTTCGTCGATGGGGTAGGGCGCCTGACGGTCGACGTTCCGAACGACAACGTGGATGATGGCGACGATATAATCTCGCTCGTCCAACTCGTCTCGGGCACAGACCTAACCAGTGCGCTGACGGTTGCGATCTCTGACGCGGGCGATGGCACGGCGTCTGTAGTGACAGAGGATGATGGGGGCACGAGTGGCCCAACCAAGGGCGACTTTATCTTCGGCATAAACGCGGGCGCGGTTGGCCAAGGGCCCGTGGTCGACACGAACGGCAACACCTACGATGCCATTGTAGAGACTGAATGGGTAGGTAACCCGTTTGCACCAGGTGCTGCAAATGAGCTCGACTATGACGGAGATGGCGACGTCGACAACGACGACGAACTCTACGACAGCGAACTCTTTGGCGGAAACACGTCGCCAAACCTAAGTTTCACGCGCTCCGGCATCGATGCCGGCGAGTACATCCTTACGCTCAAATTCGCCGAGATTTTTGCTGATGAAGCCGGCGCACGGGTTGCGACATTCACGGTGAACGGCGTCGAGGTTATCACTGATCTCGATATCTGGTCCCAGGTCGGCCAGTACGCCGCCTTGGATATCGATATCCCGGTTACGATTGAGGACAGTGGCGACGGAACTGGCACTCTTACCATTGTGGGGGACCCGAGCGCAGACAATGCAAAAATTTCTGCTCTGGCGCTTTATGATCTCGTTCCATCCACGGACGTGGTCGTTTCTGTTGCCGACATCGAGGCCGCAGAAGATGGCGGGCCTGCAGACATCGTCTTCACTCGGACCGGTCCGACCGATGAGGCACTCACGATCACCTTCGCGCTGAGCGACGGCACCGCCATTGCGGGCACGGACTATACTGTGCCGGCAAGCAACACGGTTACCTTCGGCATCGGCGAAACTGAGGCAACCGTGCCGGTCGATCTGATCGATAACGGGGAGGAGTCCGTCTCGGGCAATCTCACCTTCGATGTCACAATCACCGACGCGACTGTGCCCTCTGGCGGCCCGGTTCAACTGGGCGATGGCGATGCCACCGTCACCATCCTTGATGATGAGTTTGTCGATCCTGCGGATATCGACGGTGACGGCATCCTCAACATTGACGATCCCTTTGCCTACGATGCCACCAATGGGGCCGGGCGTGTTCTTTCCGTTGGCGGCGAGTTCACGCAGGACTTCAACACCGATACGACGGATCCGTTCGATGCCAATGGCGGCTTCAGCGGTATCCTCGTCAACCAAGGCTTTGATTACCCGGGAAGCTCCGAAGAAGATCCCTACGGCGATCGCACGAGCGGAGCGCCTGGCGTTGATATCTCGGGCGGCAGACTGAACATTGTTTCGCGGGAGTTGGACGCCTTCGCTGGAGGAACCGGTGACAACAACACGCTGGCGGATGGCTACCAGTCTGCCGTTGATGTCTCTGCGCTCACGAGTTTCGAGGTCGTCTCTCGCGCCAGCAGCGACCAGTTTGTATCCACGACCGCAAACTCCGGCGGCTTTGAACAGTTCGGCGTGTCGCTCGGTGCGGGCGGAGTTGATGACTTCGTCAAACTCGTCATCAGCGACAACAACAACACCAACCAAGGCGGCAACAACATCGTGCGCGTACAACTTGCGCACAACGGTTCGCTCGAAGGCGGCGAAGTCAACTACGGGATCGGCACTGCTGATGGCCCAACGGTGGATCTTAGCCTTGTGGGCGACTACGAGTTCCGCCTGATTGTTGACCGTTCCGCCGGCGACAATGGTCAGGTCTCGGGTGTCGTGAACTTCTATGCGGCGGCCGACGGCGCGCTTCTGGAAAGCTTCGATGTTCCGCCTGCGAACATCGCCGCGGGAAGCAGCCTTATTGCCGCTATGGATGGCGCCAACCCGCTGACCGGTGGTGCCGGTGGCCTAGCCTACGGCGTCTTCGTGTCCGAATGGGCTGGAGGTGCGGCCAACACCATCACCGCAAACTACGACTTCCTAACAATCCGCGCGCTCGACGAGGCTACACTCAGCGTGGCCGCACCTGTCGATCCTGTCGTCGAAAGCGGCGATGCCGACACAACATCGGTGGCGTTCACCCTGAGCGCGCCCGGGTTCAACGGGTTGCTCGACATCGACTTTACCGTCAATGGGGCGCCGCTTTCGGCGGCAGCGGTTGAGTTTGTGGACGGCGTGGCAACGCTTGCAGTCGAGGTCGCCAATGATGATCTCGCCAATGGCGACGAAGCCGTTACGGTTGTTCTCACCGGCGCCAGCAATGGCTTCTTGACGGTGGACGCAACCGCGGCGGAAACGACCGTTGCGGAAGACGACGCCGCGCCCGTTGCGGTAGCCGATACTGCTGTGACGGTTGAAGATCAGCCGATCACCTTCAACCCGGCGCTTAACGATACCGATGCCGATACCGATCCGTCGCTTTTGACGGTCACCTCGGCCACGGTTGTCTCGCCGATCGATGCTGGTGTGGTTCTGAACCCTGATGGCACCGTCACGGTGACGCCAACAAGCGGGTTCGTCGGCGATATCGTCTTCGACTACACAGTAGAAGATCCCGCCGGCAACGCCGCGCAAGGCTCGGCGACCGTGACGGTATCTGACGCCGCGCTTGTCTCGATCGCGGACGCGGAAACAAAGGTTGAAACTGGCGATACCGGCTTCGTCTCGCTGGTATTCCCGCTCACCGTCTTCCCGGCAACGGAAGGGGAGGTTGAGGTCACTTACACCGTCGATGGTGTTGAGGTGACTGCAACGGTTACCTTTGATGCCCAAGGTCAAGCATCGCTCACCGTTGATGTGCCCAATGATGACGAGGTTGGTGCGGACGAGTTCACCGACGTGGCACTCGTGTCAATTGCGACACCTGGCTTCAAAGTGGATACCTCGGCAGGCGCCTCGGAAGCTGCGGGCCGGGTAATCGAGGACGACCTCGTTACGCTCGACATCAAAGTTGACGAAGACATCCCGGTGGGCAGCGCGGCAGATCCCTACGAGCTGCCGGAAGGTGTTGAGACGATTGACACATCTGACTCGAACCAGCCGACCACTCTTGTCGGCAACGAGGAAGACAACACCTTCACGCTGGGCGATGGCCCGGACAAGGTGGATCTGCAGCGCAACGGCGGCGCAGACACGGTAACTGGCACCGCGGACGCGCTGGACGGTACCGAGATCGCCAACGCGTCAGACGACGATCAGGTTGTGATCGTAGGCGGCGAAAACGCAGTGATCGTTGATGTTCAGCAAGGCTCGACAGAGGTTCTGATCGATGTCGACGGCGACACGTCTACGACGACTGACCAGATCACGATCATCTACGCGGAGGACAATCTCAACCCGACGCTCGAGAACGGCATTCTGTCGATCACGGCGGACCCGCTGCAAACCTTCCGGATCCAAGCCGAGAACTTCGATGCGGCTACGGGGTGGGACACCCAAGGCCAGGGCGCTGCGGATGGCGACGTCGCCTTCCTGCCCTTCGGCGGAACGCAAGGCGAGGCCACCTACAACCTTGGCGGTGTGATCCCGCCGGGCACCTACACAGTGGTGATCGGCTACTTCGATGAAGATGATGGTGAAAGCCCAGTTGGCCTCTCGATAACGTCAGACACGGGCGCAGATTTCTCCGCATCATTTGTCATGGACGATCCCACAGGCGGCGATGCGGCGCAGGCAGAAAGCTTCCGCACAAAGGCCTATGCCAACGTGGAAGTCGGCGAAAACGGGGTGCTCACGCTAACCGGCACCCAAGACAAGGGTGAGTTCGTTCGGATCGACTACATCGAGTTCCTCGATTTCGGCGGTATCATCCCGGGCAACACGGCGCCCTATGCACCGTTCGGGATTGCTGATCAGGCGGTCGATGAACTAGGCGCGTTCGAATTGAATATCCGCAATCTCTTCGTGGATGACGAGCTTGAGGATCTCACCCAACTCACCTTCCTGGTGACGAGCGCGCTGCCCGATGGGGTGACGTTTGACAACGGCGTGTTCGGCGGTGCGCCGACTGTGCCGGGCGACTACGACATCACTGTCGTTGCCTCAGACGGCAACCTCGCAAGCCAGCCGGTTACCTTCACGCTCGCGGTTGCCGATATCAACCAAACGCCGGAACTGTCGGCACCGATTTCCGATCAACTCATCGGTCTAAACGAGGCCGTAAACCTCGACGCGAGCACGGCGTTCTTCGATGGCGATGGTGATGATCTCACCTTCTCGATTGAAGGCAACGTGCCGGAAGGGATCGAATTTGACGAAGACACAGGTGTCTTTACGGGTGCGCCGATTAACGCGGTAGGATCGTTCCAGGTGACCGTAACGGCTACCGATCCCGACGGCGAAAGCGCCTCTGACACCTTCCTCTTCAACGTCAGTGATCAGCAGGTGCGCGATCCTATCCGGCTCGAGGCGGAAGATGCGACGCTGAACTCGGGCTTTTTCGTTCCGCAAACCGAGACAGACCGCATCCGCGTGCTCATCGATGGCTCGGGCGAAGCTACCTTCGACCTTACCGACGTACCGGAGGGCGAATACCAGCTGCGGATCGCCCATTGGGATGAATCCGATGGTGCGGGTACGCTTAGCCTTTCGCTGCTCTCGGGCGGAGTTGAAACGCTGATCGAAAGCTTCGTGCTGGACGATGATGCCACAAGTTCTGCGGCAGCAGATGATCCGAGCTTCCGCGTCAAAACGCTGGATGGCACGATCACCATCGCAGATGGCGACGAGATCAAACTCAACGGTGTCTCGGATCTCTTCGAGTACCTTCGCGTTGATTACATCGAGCTTGTGCCGGTTATCAGCAACCCGAACTTTGCGCCAAGCGAGACGGTTGATGGTGTGGGCGACGTCGATGTGCCGGGCCTTGTCGAGGTGGTTGGCAACGTGGCCGATGGGTTCCAGGATCCCGATGGGGACGCGCTGACCTACGCGCTAGTCACCGGCCCAGAATGGCTGACGGTTGACCCCGCTACGGGCGATCTGTCGGGCACACCGACCGAGGAAGGCGATTTCGAGGTTACGGTTTCCGCGGAAGATGCGGCGAATAACCCGGGTGTTCTCGCGACGTCGACCTTCACGATCAGCGTCGAAATCCCGGCTAACCTGCCGCCGGTGCTTGATTTCCCAATTGGCCCGATCTCGGTCAATCAGGGTGAGCTACTGGAGGAATCCGTCACCTTCACCGATCCCGAGCAGGGCACGGTTTCCTACCGCCTTGGTGAAGGGGCGCCGACGTGGCTGACGATCGATCAGTTTGGGGCGCTTTCGGGCACCCCGGGCCCGGATGACATCGGCACGGACATTCCCGTCACCGTTATCGCCACCGATCTAGACGGCGTAGAAGGTTCGGTAGAACTCCTTGTCACCGTCGAAAACGTGAACGACGCACCCACGTTGGGCACGGCACTGGAAGATCAGGCGGCGGTTGCCGGGCAGCCGTTCAGCTACGTTCTTCCCGCGGATGCCTTCGTCGATCCCGACGTGCCCTTCGGCGATACGTTGGAATACACGGCCACGCTTGCAAACGGCGATCCGCTGCCAGCATGGCTTTCGATCGATCCGGTTACGGGCGAGCTGACCGGCACACCGCCGGCGGATGTTGAGCTGTCGGTCGTCGTCACGGCAACGGACGATGGAGGGCTCTCAGTCGCCGCGGCGCCGTTCACAATCGATGTGGATAACTTCGCCGTGCCGACTGACCCCGTGCAGATCGAAGCAGAAGACTTCTCCGGCCTCCCGACGGCCCAAAACTACGAGGTGAACAACCTCTCAGGCGCTTCGGGTTCGCAGATCATCCGTATTGATGGTCTCACGCAAGGCGTTGTTACGCATGATCTTTCTGAATATGCGGGCAACAGCTACAAGATCGCCGTTACGTTTATCGACGAAACCGACGGCACGGCAACGGCACGCGTTCTTGTTGATGGAGTGGAGCTTGGAACTTGGGTGTTTGACGGCACCAATGGCGAACAGCTCGATCCTGGAGCACTTGAAGGTGATTTCGCGCAGCCCGGCAACTACCGGATGCTCGAACTTGATACGCCGTTCGGGGTGACGGATACCTCGGTTCTGACTGTCGAAGTGCAGGCGGATCGCGGCGAATTCGGCCGGATCGACTACGTCACGCTTGTGCCGGCGGAACTGCCGGAAGAAAACGAGGCGCCGACGGCTGTGACGGTTACCCCTGTGGTGCCGGAACTGCCAGAGGATACGGACACCACCGCCGCGGTCAAAGTCGCAGACATTCTTGTCAGCGATGACGATCTTGGCACCAATGTTCTGTCCCTGGCAGGCGCTGATGCGGCGAGCTTCGATATTGTGGGCACGGAACTGTTCCTCGTGGCCGGCACGGCGCTCGACTTCGAGACCAAGCCTGCCTTCGACGTTACCGTTCAGGTGGATGATGCCGAGGTGGGCGATCCGCTCGTGGATGCCTTTGCCGACTTCACGCTTGCCATCGGCGACGTGAACGAAGCGCCGGTCATCAGTGTGACGCCGGTTATCACAGAGATCCTCGAAGATGCGGATACGACAGCAGCCACCAAAGTTGCCGATATCCTCGTCAGCGACGATGCGCTGGGCACGTTCGAACTGAACCTGACAGGTGATGACGCGGCGCTGTTCGAGATTGCGACGGATGGCGTAACGGGTGACATCTCGCTGAACCTCATCGCAGGGGCGTTGCTGGATCTTGCCAACAACCCGCAACTCGACGTGACGGTGGAACTTGACGATCCGACGATCGGTGTTGAAGTGACAGAGGCCGCCATTCCGGTGGTGCTGACGGTAACCGACGGCACGACAACCACGGAAGACGAAGTTGTGCTGCGGATCAACGCCTTCGGTGCGCTGGTGGCTGCCAACGACGGCGGCCCTGACTGGCAGGCCGATCTCAAGGACGATCTCGGCACGGCGCCGAACGAGAACAACCAGTACCTGACCCTCGAAAGCGGCGACGCCGCACAAGACCGGGGCGATGTGCAGGGCTATTCCGGCGATGCCGGCCTGGTCCCGGCCGAGGTTCCGGTTGACGTTCTCAACACCGCGCGGTCAAGCAACGCCCCGTTCTCCTACGACATTCCAGTGGGTGATCTCGGCGGGCCTGGTGAGTTCGAAGTTAAGCTCTACTTCGCAGAGCTGTTCGGCGGCAACCAAACGGCAGGCAACCGGATCTTTGACATCGAAGTTGAAGGGTCGTCGCCGGGCGAGCTGAACAACTATGATCCCTCGGTCCAAAGCGGCGGCGGCGATCTTCAGGTGGTCAGCTACGACGTCACGGTGAACGACGGCACGCTCAACATCCGCTTTGCACAAGATGCAGTGGATGGGGCTGACAACCCGATCATCAATGCCATCGAAATCGTCCGGAAGGGTGAGGTTGTGACGGGCCCGTCCGACGGGCAGGCGTTGTTCACGGCCAATGCCGGCGCCACGAGTGTACTGGGAACCAGCACGTTTGGCGCCAACGCAATGCAGATCGAAAACCAGTCTGCCAATGATGTCTCGATCACGAAGGTGATCATCGATCTTGCCGACACGATGATCCCTGACACGGGCTTCGACACGCAGACGGAGGAGGAAGGTGGCCCCATTGGGGACAGTGCCAACAAGCCATTCGAGCTGGATGGTGGCACCGTTGGCCTGACGGCGGACAACTTCACTGTCACTATGGGCGATGAAATCATCGACCCGCAGACTGGCGGGGAGGGGAACAACCAGCTTATTCTCGACTTCGCGCCAGGCACCTTCGCGGTTGGTGATCTTCTGTCCTTCTCCATCGACATCGATCCGTTCACTGCAACGTCCGGCCCGATCGGCGGTGCTGTCGCCGGGTTCGAAATTGCGGGTGGTACGGTAACCGTCGAGTTCGATGACGGGAGCACTGCGACTACCGCGATCACACCACCCGATGATACGCTTGCGGGCCGCGCGCTTGTGAAGGCAGGACAGCCCGATCTGGGGGAGCCAACGCTTACTCTTGGCGACGGCACAACGGATGCACGCGTGGTCAACCAGGCCAACCTGCCGATCACGATCGATGCCGGTGTTGAAAACGCCAATGGCACCGCGCGTGTGTTCATCCTCGACACTGCCTTTGTCTCAAACGGCAGCAGCGTAAGTGCCGATCCGCCGGCAACCGCGCCAAACGGCATCCAGGGCAACAACGCCCAGAAGGTTGCCAACGTGGTTGAAGTGCAGCTTGATGAGAACGGTGTCTTCAACGGCACGATCCCGATGACGCGGTCAACGACACAGGAAGCCTCGGCCAACGGCAATCTCGGCGTCAACTACTTCAGCGCTGGTGTTGTGGATCAGAACGGGGAAGTGACCCAGATTTCTGACACTTTGGTTGTCGAATACGATCCGTCCGCCAACGTGCCGCCGGTTGGCGGTGGCGGTGGCTCCGCGCCGGGTGATGCGCTTCTACGGATCAACGCCTTCGGGCCGGAGATTGCGGTGGCCGATGGGCCAAACTGGCTGGAAGACACGACGGCCAACCCGCTTTACTTTACCGGGCCGCAAAATCGCGGAGACACGGATCCGACGCCGGCAACACCGGGCCTGACCGATGTGCCGAATGCGATCTTTGCAACTGCAAGATCCGATGATGCACCCTTCGCCTACAATATTCCTGTCAGTGATTTGCCGGGTATCCAGGCGGGCGATACGGTGACGGTGAACCTCTACTTTGCCGAAGCATCGGACGCGGTAGGCCTGCAATCGCCAACCTCGCGCATCTTCGATGTTCAGATTGAAGGAGCGCTCGCGGTCAACGATTTCAGCCCGATCGCCTCGTTCGGCGCTGGCGGTGGCGGCGTCGTCTCGACAGTCGTCCAAGTAGTGGGTGATACCCTCAACATCGAGTTCCTGAACAACAACGTTCAGAACGCGATCGTCAACGGGATCGAAATCATCGAAGGCGGCCTGAACCCGATCAACGGGGGCGGCACGGTGAACCCGCCGTCAGATCCGGCAGATGCTCTTGAGGTTCTTGGTGTTGATGACGGTGACTTCGACGGCATCGTCCAAGGTGTGGCGGTCGACAGCACCAACAATGGCGGCAGCAACGGCTCGGTCGTGCTGACCATCATGGATGGCAACAACACCGTCGACTCGTCGAACTTCGGTGACAACTCGCTTCAACTCACCAACACCGGTGACAAAGAAGTGGCGGCTGTCTTCATCGACATCCGGAACGCCGTGTTCGGGGACATGGTCTTCGACAATGACGGGACCGGCGGTGACACGGCCTCGGCTATCTTCGAAATTGACGGGGACGATGGCACAGGCGCCTTCTTTACCGGTGCAAACGGTGTTGGTGGTTCCAATGACGACAACCTGTTCTTCGAAGGGCCGACACCACTGGCAGATACCTCCGGTGAAGGGTCGTCGAACATCAGCGGCGGCTATCGTGGCCTACTGATCCGCTTCGACGGCTCAGACGGCGGCTTCGACGGCGGCGAAACAGTCGGCTTCTCGGGCGATGGGGATGGCAACTCGCTTGCCGGCTTCTCCTCTGGCCTGCTGAACCCCAACAACGTCACCTCGAACGGCTTCGATACTGGTGGCCAGTCTGGCGCAGAGCTTGTGGGATCTACGTTCACGGTGCTCTTCGCCGACGGTACGACGGCGACGGGCCACCTGGGCAGCGATACCACGCAAGCGGGTGCTGCGGGCGAGGCTGTGCAGGGCCGGCCGGAAAGCACGGCAACCCTTTCGGTCTCCACCGGAACGGGCATCTTCGCCTCCGGCCAGGTGGGCACCTATGGGGGCGAGGTGCCGGTGATCACGGTGTCCGGTGCCCCGGGCGACGTGGTGCGAGTCACGCTCCATAAGGGCTTCCAGCCCACAGATGCGTCGGCCGGCGGTTCGCCTGATCTGGTGGCCGACGTCATCCAGGCGCGGCTGGATGAGAACCACTCTGACTTCGCCGTCAACAATGCCTTCGATGTGCAGACGGTAGACGTCACCATCGGGGCGGGCGGCACTGCCGTGGTTCCTGCAAGTGCGTTCGACTACGTCAACACCGACAGCGGCGAGAGCTTTGCCGGCGATGACGTTCAGCCGATCGCACTGACAGCCGCGGTGGTGGTTCCGGTCAGCGATAGCGGGGCCATCAACGGATCTGGTGCCAGCGATCTGGTGCCAAGCGGCCCGGTGAGCCAGCCCATCTATCTGACCAACCCGACGCAAACCCCGGTCGACGGATCGGGCGGAGGCGGACAGCCTGTAGATGGGTACTTCGAAATCCAAGGATCGGGGAACAACACGTTCTTCAAGATCCAGATCGAAGATCCCAACGGAACGGGTGCGGGCACTGATCCTGACGGAAAGTGGAACTACCTCACTTCCGCCGATGGGGACGGCAACCAATCCGGCTTCCAGGGAGATGGCTACTATCTCTTCGGGTCAGACAGCTCGACCGCCATTGAAGGGGCAACGGGCGATCGCCTTGAATACACGATCTTCGTGCCCGAGGATGCTCTGGGCGTCTACAACTTCGGCTTCATCGTCTCGCGGGATGGGGATTTTGCCGGGGATCAGCAGAACGATCTGTGGCTTAACTTCAAGCACGCCGAAGACCCCGGAAACGGGGACATTGAGGAGTTCCTCACCGGCAACGGTACAAACGAAGCAGAGCCCCTGTCGAACGGCTTCATCAAGGTCTTCGGTGGCCCCAACAACGGCAACTGGGGCCAAACCGGTAGTGTTGATGGCGCCCCGGCTAACTTCGGCGCTGCGATCAACATCACCGAAGCTGGCCTCTACACGATCCAGATCGAGGGCCGGAGCCAGGGCTTCCACGTGGACTACTTCGAACTCTACAAGGGTTCGAACCCAGGTGGCGGGGCGTCGAACTCGGCCTTTATCGAAGGCGATCCCGACGTTGGCGGTGGCGGCGGAGGTGGCACGCCCGGTGCAGATCTCGTCATCCCGATCGATGCGTCTTCGGACGACTATGAGGAGTTCGGCACTAGCGGAAGCTCGGATCTGGAATTTGGCCTCAACGGTGGTGCGCTACAGTATGTCGGGTTGCGCTTCGACGGCATCGACATCCCCGATGGAGCCACGATTACCGACGCCTACCTGCAGTTCGAGGCTTTCGAAGACAGCGATGTTGCCTCGTCCTTTACGATCCAGATCGAAGACACCGAGAACGCGGTGACCTATGGCGACAGCAACACGCCTGCGGATCGGACATACTTGGCCGATGACATCGATTGGGACGATGTCGAAGTATGGGTCGATGGCGGCACCTATCGCACACCCGATCTCACGGCTCTCATCCAGGCCGTAATCGGCAGCGATGGTGTCAGCGATGGAGCCTTCGGCTTCCTCATCGAAGGGTCGGGCAGCCGGGCGGCCCATGCCTTCGATGGCCCAGGCGCGGAACCGGAGCTGGTGATCATCTTCGATGACGACAGCATCGCCTGATCGTTCACGAAGTGATCGATGACAAACGCGGGGGCAGGCCACCAGCTGGTCTGCCCTCGCGGCGTTCGAAGGCTGGGGTTTGACAACCTGTGGCACCTATTTCAGGCACGGGACCTTACGGCATGCCTCGCACCGTTCGCCCGAAGGATTTCGGGGCCGGCTGACTAGATCTTTCCCCAAGGGTGTCGGAGCAAGGCGGTGCAAAAAACCAGCCTGAGTGCCAACACGAGACCTAGCGAAGCCATCGAACGCGGGCAGAGCCGCGGCAAAGCCTGTTTTCTGCGCGCTTGGCTCGCGTGGTGCGCGCAAAGAGTTGCTAAAGGCTCCCGGCGCAGCCGATGCGGCATGTCGTTCGTCTAGCCGGGCGGCCCTGATTGAAAGAACCTGGCCGCAATCGGCGCGCCCAGAATAACGGTCACGATCCGTAAGACGTGATGCGCGATCACAAATGCCATGTCGGCCCCGGCGATCAGCGCAAGGATGGTCATTTCGGCTTGGCCCCCCGGTGCGAAGGCCAAGAGCGCCTCCATTGGCGGAGCGAGTTGAAAGAGGTAGATTATTTCAACAAAGATTGCCGAAAGTGCCAACAGGATTAGGCAGAAGCCAAGAGCAGCGGTCACATCCCGGCGCAATTCGCTGCCGGTAATGCCAGAATACTTTGCGCCGACTGTCATCCCGATGAAGAATTGCGCGGCCCAGATCGCTTCAACCGGGGGCCGATGCTCCAAAATGCCTGCCAGCGCCAGAATGCCCGCAAGAATCATCGGGCCGAGGATAGATGCCCCAAAAAGGCCGATCCTCTTGGCAACCTGCCAACCTGCGAGCCCCGCAAATACCATCAGCGCCAGCTGCGATAGCGGCAGGGTTGCGGCCGGGACGCCGGGTGGATTGCTCAAATCAACCCCCCAGTAGCCCTTCAGGATGAATGGCAAAGCCACGACGATCGCCAACACCCGCGTGGCGTGGATCAAAGACAAGGCGCGCACGTCACCGCCCGCCTCTTCGCCGAAAGCAAGCATATCCTGAAGCCCGCCGGGCATGGCGGAGTAGTAGCTCGTGGCGAAGTCAAATCCCCAAAGGCGTTGGAAGTAGGGAACGCCTATCAAGCCGACCAGGGCTATCATGATGGGCACGAGCACCAGTGTCGTCCACATCGCCGCCAGGCTTGCAACAAGCGCTGCAGTAAATGTGGCTCCGACGGCGACCCCGAGGACAGAACGCATTGCGTTGTTCAAAACAGGAATGCCGGCCATCGGAACACCAAGAAGGGCGGCGAACAGGCAGGCAAAGATCGGGCCCAGGAGCCAGGGAAGCGGGAGTTGCAAGTAGTGGAAGGCGGCAACGCCAAGCCCCGCGATGATATGGCTTCCGATGATCTGCGTCATCCGCGCATGACTTTCAGGCGATACCTAAGAGAGGTTTGAAGATGCGCGTCGGCTGCTGCCCCGGCGGCTTCTATATCTCTCGCACGAAGCGCCTCGATGATCTGCCCGTGCTGACGCGCCACGGTTGCGACACGTTCTGCATCCGCCAATGTTGTTGGCCCGAGGAGCATGAGCGCATTATTCATCGCGCGTGTCGCCTCCAGCAGAAATCTGTTGCGCGCCGCGAGATAGATCGCCCCGTGAAAGCTCTGGTTCATCGCGGCGGCGCGGGGGCCGCCTGCAACGGCATCGGCAATGTCCCTATTGATACGCGCCAGTGCATCGATCTCCGCATCTGCGGCGTGTTTTGCGGCCATTTGCGCCGCCGTCCGTTCCAACACAAGCCGCATCTCGTAGAGCTCCACCACTTCTGTCTGGCCAAGGGTGCGAACGACCGCTCCAACGCGCGGCCGGTGCTCAACGATGTTGTCGGCCTCGAGGCGGCGCAATGCCTCGCGCACCGGTGTTCTTGAAAGCGCTAGCCGGTCCGCCACTTCGATCTCGCGCAACCGGTCGCCCGGCTGATAAACGCCGCTCTCAATTGCCTGCATCAGCTTAAAAAATGCGCGCTCCCCTTGAGAGAGCTCTGAGAATTCGTCGGGCATCACCGCGGCTATGCAGAGTTTGTATCCGTTTGGATACAAATTGATTTAGTCAGCACGTTTTAAAAAGTCAAAGCGTACCAACACAATCGGCTAGAAAAGAGCGTCGCCTGTCCAATTGCCGCGTTCGGTCTGGCCATACGGCGCCGCCCTCGCTACCGTGGGGCCACGGATCTGCAAACCTTCCTCTCTGTGTACTGCTCCACTAGCCGAGGGAAAACGCGTGGTCGACGTTACTGGCAGCGACGATACTGGTGGCACCAACCAGTCTGCTGAGAACACCTTCGATGGATCAAAGTTCTGGTTCGAATGGATCGAACTAGACGGCACAACGACGTCTAGCCTTGCCGCGGCGGGGTTCGACATCACCAACGGCGATATCGGGCCAGGCCAGACAGTTTACAATGCCGGCGGGTTTGATGCAGTCAACGTTCCATCGGCTTTCGCGCAATTCGGGGATGATGAAAGCGATTTCGGCGTTCGCCTCTCAACGACGCTGACAATCGAAACCGGTGGCACCTATACCTTTGATCTCGGCTCAGATGATGGGTCACGCCTCTACGTCGACGGCGTTGAGATTATCGATAACGACGGCCTGCAGCCGATCACCTTCGTAGACGGTGACGTGAACCTGGCCCCCGGCCAGCACGAGATCGTCATCATCTTCTTTGAACGTGCTGGGCAGCAAGAACTGCAAGCCACGATTGCGGGCCCCGATACCGGTGGCGGCCCAATCGATCTGGCAAGCGCCAATGTGCGCGGCAATGCCGGCAACGATACGGTCTCAGGCGGGGAAGGGGATGACACGATCCTCGCCGGAGCGGGCAACGACACTGTCGATGGTGGGGGCGGGGCAGACACTATCGAAGGCGGCAGCGGCGATGACACCATCGACGGTGGCGAAGGCGATGATGTGATCCTCGGTGATGGCGAGAACGGCAGCGTGACGCTGACGCGGCAGTCATTCAACTGGGACGAAATACCCGATCCGAATAATGGCGGGCAAATTGACGATGGCGACAACCTCATCGGGGGCACGGTGCAAAACACCGGGCTCGTTAATGTTGAGGCGAGCTTCGTTACTCTTGAAGGGGACGTTGATTTTGCATTCGATACCTTCACCGCAAATACTGCCGGTATCGACAGCGGGGGCGAAACCGTCTCCACCGACAGCAGCGGGCAACTACAGGCCGACGATGACGAAAGCTCAACCGGCCGCGCCACCTTCGAATTCTCCGCAAGTGCCCCGAACATCGAGAATGAGGTGCGGAACCTGTCGTTCCGCATCAACGATATCGATAGCAACGGTGGTGGAAACGCGGAAGACAGCGTTACGGTTCGTGCCTTCAACGCGGCAGGTGACGAGGTCGTCGTATCGCTCGTAGCCGGCGACAACCTTACCCTTTCTGATACGGGTGGTGCGCCGGGAAACGACACCGCAGAACAAACCGGAGGCGTAGCCGGGGTCGGAACAACGCCCGGCAACTCGCTGCTTGTCAGTATCGCCGGGCCGGTGGCGCGGTTGGAGATCGAGTTTACGGGCACCGATGACAATCCGGGTGGCGTCCGGGTTACAGATATCTTCTTTGATGCCGCGACGGTCGCGGAGACCATCATTCCCGGCGACGACACTCTTTTCGGTGGCGATGGCAATGATGAGATTGATGGCGGCGCCGGTGCAGACCAGATCACGGGCGGTTCTGGCAGCGACACGCTTCGTGGCGGCGACGGCAGCGACGAATTTGTGATCGCCGACGTCGAAGGCGGTGACACGATTTTCGGCGGCGAAGATCCGGATGGGTCCGACGTAGATGTGATCCGCATCGAAACACCATACCGAGTTGACTACACCGGCGGTGATCCTGCCAGCGAAAGCGGGACAATCAGCTTTCTCGATGATGACGGAAGCGTCGTATCAACAAGCGCGTTTTCCGAAATTGAGAGTGTGGTGTGTTTTGCCCAGGGCACTCGCATCGCTACGCCGGGCGGTCAACGCCCGGTGGAGGGCTTACGCGCCGGGGATGCGGTCATGACGCTGGATCACGGGCCGCAAACCATTCTCTGGATCAACAGCCGCACCCTGGAATGCGATGAGCTTGCCGTTCGTCCAAACTTACGGCCAGTCCGCATAAAGGCCGGCGCGCTGGGCCTGCGCACCCCTTCGGAAGACCTGATTGTTTCACCTCAGCATCGCATCCTCGTGCGGTCCAAGATCGCGATCCGTATGTTTAACGCGCCGGAAGTGCTTGTGCCTGCAAAGAAGCTACTGCCTCTAGATGGCGTCGAGATTGCGACAGACTTGGCCCGCGTAAGCTATCACCATTTCATCTGCGCAGAGCATGAGGTCGTCGAAGCGGACGGCGCATTTGCGGAAACGCTCTACCTAGGGCCGGGGGCTGTTGAATGCATGACGCTGGACGCGCTTGAAGAACTAAAGGCAATCTTTGGTGATGCGATATTTGCAACGCCGCGCATGGCAAGGTTTTCGCCACGAGGCCCGCAGATACGCCGGCTCGTTGAACGCCATCGAAAGAACAAGAAACCGGTCTGTTCAAACGAGATTTAGGCCCTCGTGCGCCGCAGTTCCCTTGCCAGCGATACCGCCACGCACACACCCGCAAGCGCAATGACGAATGAGAAGGGCAGGGCGCCGATGATCATGGCGTTGCGGATCGCCTCCGTCCCGCCCGCGATGATGAGGCTTCCGATCATCGCGGTGACAGCCGCCCCCCATACGATGATGTGGTGAGGAACGCAGCGCGTCTCGCACCCCGCTGCTGCAATAGCGTTGATAGCAAGGATACCGGCATTCAGCGTTGTTATCAGAAGCAGCATCAGGAGTGCAGCGTAGATGGCGCTCCAGAACCGGGCGATGCCGGGCGTTGCAATTTCCCGAATTGTTTCATATATTTGTGCGCCAGTCGCGACGCGCTGAAGATCAATGCCCGCTGCAGGATCCAGTTGGATGTCAAGCGCCGTACCGCCGACAAACGAAAACCAGATCGCGCAGACACCAACTGGGGCAATCATGCAGCCTAAGATGAAAGCCCGCAGGCTCCGGCCGCGTGAAACGCGCGCCAGGAACAGCGCAACAAACGGCGCGAACGCGATCCACCATGCCCAGTAAAAGATTGTCCAATCTATCTGCCACGCCGCCATAACCTGCGCGCGTTCGGTGCCGTCGGCCACGGCCACATGGGTTGCGTTGCGGGGTAAGCTCGCGATGTAGGTCCAGACCGACACTGCCAGGCGCTCAAGCGCCGCGGCCAAATCCCCCACAAAAGAAAAGCCGATCAATACGGCGGCGAAAAGCCACGCGCCGAGGACAGACAACACTTTGATCCCGCCCATGAGGGCGGACGTCGTCGCAATAGCCCCCGCCAGCGCCAGCGCCGCTAACTGCCATAAGGGGTCCGGCATTGACGGAGGAGAACTGGGCGTGGACGACGCTGCGATAACGTTCACGCCGAACACAAACTGGCGTACGCCGTAGCCAAGTGTTGTTGCGATTCCCATGATGATGGCCAGGATGGAGATCACATCAATGGCGTCGCCGAGAGGGCCGTCGTAAGAACGGCCCAGCAGCGGGCTGAGAGCCGTGCGGATCGTGAGCGGCATGCGTCGGCGATAGCCGAAATAGGCGATGGCGAGCCCAAGAACAGTGTAACAGGCCCAGGCCGACAAGCCCCAGTGAAGATAAGTGTAGGATAGTGCTAGCGTTGCGTTGGCGTGCGAGTTCGCTTCGACGCTGCCATTGATCACGCTGGGATTTAGCGCGAGGTGCGAGAGAGGTTCACTCACCGAATAGATCAAGGCGCCGGCGCCAATGCCCGCGCAAAGGATCATCGAAAGCCAGGCAGGTGTGGAATGCTCGGGCCGCTCGCCATCGGCTCCAAGCCTGATCCGGCCGCAAGCCGGTAGCGCGGCAACGCAGAGGCAAAGACCGACGAAGCCGCTAATCGCGTAGATGAACCAAGAATGGAAGAACGAAAGCGTAAACTCCTTTCCTAGCGTCAGCGCCGCCATCGCCTGATCGGCCTGCAGGATGATCCATAGAAACAGTGCCACCACGGCTCCGAGCGCGCCAAGGGCAACAGGCACGCTAAAGCCGCGATAGGGGCCGGATGGCGCCGTGGATATTACTTGGTCTGAAAGGCTGTTCGGCACGGGGGCTCTCCGCCCAGGGTGAAAGGGCGTCGTCACGCAGCTGGGGCCACGCCGCCGAGGTCGCGCTAGGCTTGCGAAAGGACGCGAGGGCGGTGGGCGCTCACTTCAGGCCGCGCCGAACGACCGGGTAAGGCACAACGTCCCGGCCCACTTCGCTATCGCCGCGACGCTCGGCAGCAACACGCAAGTGCGCCTCCCACAGTACGAAGCCAACCTGCCGGTCGATCGCGAACAACCATCCCACGAGCCAGCCCGGATAAGATCGAAAGCCAGCAATCCTTAACGTGCGGAGAAAGGAGTCGATCCCTTCGTCGCAGAGCGGAGACCGATAGGCGTCATCAATGAGAACAGCGTGCCGAACGCGCAGCCATCGCAGATCCGATACGATGGCACGCACCTGCGGTTTGAAGATCTTTTGTTCCTGCCGGCGCCGCCAGGCCCTTTCCGCATCGGCAATCGCTGCCCCAGCCTGTTCTTCGCGGGAGTGATAGGCGCGGCCCAGGCCGGATTTGCGAACAAGCCATAAAAGCCGCCCTTCCGTTGAAATCGCCCGACAGGCCACCACAGTTCCGCAGTCGGCAGTGGCCCTGTTCAGGGGATCTACCCATGCCGCCACCCAATCCGACCAATCAAAAAAGAGTTTGTCCGGCAGGACGTCGAGCGACCGAACCGCGCTTGGCGGCATCGGCCGCTGGTTTTCCAGGGTTCGCTTGAGGCGACGTGCGTTCGGGGAAAGGGATGCCCGGATACGGGCCAGATGAAAAATAGGTCCTGCCATTGGTCTTCCTCTCGACTGTCATGTCCTTGGGAGTGGCGGCGGCGATCTTTTTGACCCCGCATCGGTTGACGCGGCGAGCCCCACGATCAAACCGGATATGACTAAATGGTCCTGCGCGGGACTATGGAACTCATTGTGATGTAAACGGTTTTTCGACCGGGATCGGTTCGAAAGTGTCCACACCTAGCGCCACGAGCACCCCAAGTTCGGAAATGCTTTCGCCGTCGGGTAGCGGAATGAAGATGGAGGATTCGATGACTTGAGTGGCCGAAACGGAAAGCAGTTCGCTGTAGTCCTCGTTAAAGTTGAGGAAGAAGTTCATGTAGGTGACGTTGCTGGTGCCGTTCGGGCTGTCGGTCACATAACGCAGGCCTCCAAGGCCGATGTACTGATCCGTGAGTTCGGGTTGAGGATCGAGGGCTGCATTATCTGGCCGCAGGATCGGCATACGTGGACCGTGCCAGTTGAAAACCTGAGCAGAAACCGCCCCTGCGCGTTCCACATCCTGCGTTTGCGGATCCCCAATGATAACCGGCAGGCCATGGCCGATTGCTGGGGGGACCTGCTGACGCACAGCCAGTGGTGGCGTGAATGACGGGTCGAATGGCGTACCCGCAATAGGCAACTCAATGGCATAGGTTGCGGACGCGCGCACCGGATCAACGTAGCCCGCACCAGCCGTCCAATCGAAGTCTCCGCTAACGCGGATCGTGTTACCGTCCACGGTCACCGTCGCGGCAGTTGCCGCTGACGCACATAGCAACAAGGCGACCGAGCCCCAAATAGTTCTCATGAAAAATCTCCGCCAATATAAATGCTTAGCGGGCGCATCCCCACGGCGGAGAGAGCAATTTCCCCACGCTCTCTCACGGGAGACGCCGCGCATCTGGGGAGCCTACGGCGCAGTTGTTCGACGCCGCGTCACCCGAACGGGGTAGACGGGCGGCCCCGAAGCGACCGTTACAGCCGTTCTCAGCAACAAGTCGCCGACGGCCCTGCCGAGAAGGCGACAATTCGCCAATCTACCCTCACGTGTGCCGGAACATCGGCCTGCGATCTTCAGAGTGCTGGGATTGTCGATATGATGAGTGCTCGCCGGTGTGGGAGCTTGGTGGAGCGCGTCTGCGCTTTTACGCGTTTGCGCGTGCGCCAGGAGCAACTGCCGATGAAAAAAAGCGCAAGCCCCCACGGTAGCGCCCGTTCCGAGATCATCAGCCGCCTCTATGACGTTGCATTAGATCCAGCGCGCTACGAAGAGTTACTCGATATCTGGGAACAACGGGTCGGGCACCTACGCCCCGGCTCCGTTGATCAAGGCGAGGTGTTTAGTGACCTCGAAATCGAGTCGCATTGCGAGCGCGCCAATGTGTTTCTTGATCGAGCCGAGGCTTCCTCCGACGCGCGTGAGGCGCTTCTCGCCGAATTCCGCACCGTGGCAGCCTTCATCGTGGATCCATCGCTGCGCGTCAGCCGGACCAACGCGATAGCGGAAAGCTGGCTTGGCGTTCGCGAGGGCACGCCGGTGTCATCCTTGCCATTTGATCCCGGCGCGGGTGAGTACCTTCAACACGGGTTGGCCCGCGGCTTTGCCGGGCGCGGGCCCCGAACCGTTCAGATGCGCGTGCGGTCATCCGCCTCAGATCGCGTGACGCTTTTACAGGTGCGCGTCTTGCAAGGCGCTGATCCCTTCGCCTTAGTTGTGACATCAGAATTCAAGTGGCCGGCTACGCTCGACAAAACGCTGTCGGAGGCGTTTGGGCTGACGCCATCGGAAATCGTGGTGATCCGCGGCCTTGTCGAAGCGCTCAGCATCAAGGACATCGCTGAACGCCGTGGCCGCTCGCTCGAAACAGTGCGCACGCAACTGAAGGCGATCTTTCAGAAGACTGAAACCCACGGGCAAGCTGAACTCATCAGAGTGTGCCTGTCGCTCATGGACATTGTCGCGGTGACTGAAACCGCACATGCGGCCTCCGCAGGTGCCAGCAACGGCGGTGCGCGACTGGAAACACGCTCCTTTCTAAGCATCACCCGGCCGGATGGGCGCCGCTTCGAATACCTCATTCTAGGCGATCGGAACGGGCGCCCCCTTTTATTCCTGCCGATGGATTACGGGCTTGTGCGTTGGCCCGCCACAGCCGAGGCCGAGGCAGCGCGCCGAGGTCTGCAAGTCGTCGTTCCCGTCAGGGCCGGCTTCGGGGCATCCAGCCCGCTGCCGCGAGACGTCGGTACAGATTCCTATGGCCCGACCCTGTCAGATGACGTGCATGCGTTGCTTGATCATCTTGGGATCCGGCGTTGCCCGATCATCTCACTGGGAAACGACAGCTGGTACGCTCACCAGATCGCGGCCCGACAGCCCGAACGCATAAGCGGGATACTTATGGCTGCGGGCGCGCTGCCAATGACAGCCTCCCGTCAGTACGAGCGCATGGGCAAATGGCATCGTTTCATCACCGCGAACGCGCGGTATGCCCCAACTCTGTTTCCCTTCATGGTCAAATCCGGCTTTAGCCTTGCACGGCGGATCGGACGGCGCAGCTTTCTTCACGCGGTTTACGCCGTGAGTGCGGCGGACCTCGCGACGATCGAAGAGCCCGAGGTGTTGGAGGCAATGCTTGCGGGCTCCGAAGTTGCGCTTTCTAAAACCCATAGTGCCCATGATGCGTTTGCCCGGGAAGTCTTCGCGAAAACGCGCGATTGGCGCTGGGCCGTGCGGGCGTGCCAATCAATCCCCGTGCACTTCATGGTTGGGGATCAGGATCAGCATGCACCGCCCGAAACGGTCAACGAGTGGGAAGCGGAGTGGCCGCACATTCGCTTCGAACGCCTTGAGAATTCTGGCTACTTGCTGTTTTTCCAACGCTGGCGTGCCGTTTTAGATCGCATTGAGGCGATGATGCCGAGCAGTAGTGGGAGTTGAAATGTTTTGTGTTGGAACGCGACGGCATTTTGAGAAAATCGGATGCGCAAGATATAACACTCACCTCCAGGCGATTGAATTCTTGGGCTCTAACCGGCTCACGTACCAGTAACCTCTATTCTAATGCCAAAGCCTGCTTCGGTGGTGTCACCCTTTAGGCAACCCATTCGCAGCGCTCAGAGAAAGACTTTGTCTTCGCCCGCCAACAACCAACGCGATAATGCTCCGCAGACGAAGCTCAATATAGGGTCTGAAAACACTGATGTTAGCTTCCTATACAGATGTGTCTCGATCTTGTGTTAAACGCGCTCAATGCTGGATCTATCAATGCGCAGGGACGTTTGCCCAAAAATTGTCAAACATATCCGCGGGTCAAGCCGCAATCGATGCAATTTCTATTTTGAACAGGCTGGATGAACCCTCCATCTTTTCTTGTTCGACCATACCCCAGGTGGTTAGCCGGCGCCGCATAGTTCCCCCTCGGCGCCGGCTAGCGCTGGCCGGTCGGCCAAAAAGGAAACTGCGGACCAAACTGTGCAACTGGCATCCGCCGCTCTCAATCAGCGCCTCTGGCAATGGCTGGGCTCGCGACACGTCTGTGCCAATGCCTCGAGGTCGCGGAGCTGTTGCAGCCTTCTGAATCGGTCGGGCAAAACTCTTTGGCTATTTTTCCACTAAACGGCCCACCTTACGCGCCGCGCGAGCGTATCCGTCAAATTCTTCGATGAAACCCAGTCACACTGAACTATGTCCAGCCTCGACCGGGAAGGAAGTGTAACGAAAGCTAGGTTCCGGCGCCGAGGTGAAAGCGGCCGAGAAGGTCGCCGCACAGTGTTAGAGAGGCACGGTTTCAAAGCAGCGGCACGGTAGCCGTTATGACCTGCAAGGTATCGGGCCCGCAGGAGAAGTTGAACAAGGGCAGGAAGCGGTTGGGCTTGGTTATTGGCGGAGCGGCGCCTAGAATCGGCCAAGTCTCGAAAAGTGTTGACTTTTTTTACGGATCATGTCCCATCGAACTTTAACGTTGAGGCGTGTAGCGCCCTTGCAACACGTTCAACACAAGCTGAGTACTTTGCTCGTTCTACGATGACAATTCCAAACGATCCCAAAGTGACCGATCAGGCGGTCGGCGAGGTGTTTCGGCGGCATAGAAAATATGTTGGGTTCTCCCAAGATGAACTGGGCCGCAAGATTGGAACGTCCGCGCAACAGATACAGAAGTATGAGACTGGACAAAATCGTGTTTCGGTTCACCGATTGCTTTCGGCAGCGCGCGCGTTTGGCGTGCACCCAAGCAAGTTAATAGATGAGATCCATCTTGCGACGGGTGGGGCAGAGGGTGGAAACTCCAGCGGCTGTTCGAGGGAGTCCGATTTCTTGGAAACGGCGGCAGCGCGTCGATTGGTTTCATCGCTTGTGGATTTGTCAGATGAAGCCTTCGCGTCACGATTGGCGGACCTCGTCGCAGAAGTTACAAGAGTAAGCCGTTGAGTGGCTCATGCTACATGCCGGCTTATGCGGGCTAGGCCCTCTTCGGAAACCTGCCGGCAAAACTCTTTTCTCAAAAGATGCCTAAAGTCGATCTCGTTGTTGTTTAGAAATGATTTGGCGAATGTGCCTTCTCATTAGTTTCGGTCTGATGGAAAACTACTTTGAATTGCGCGCTCGCTGTTCCTCGAGATCCTCAGCCATGAACAAAAGCTGCTCAATATCTTCTTTATCAAGATATGCTGAAATCTCCAGGATCGAAATAATCATTGGATCCTGCAGAATTCGCGCAACGCGCACTACGTGGCTTGGCGGACCACTGACTAAGTCCGCAAGCTGCCCAGCAAGTTCACTGCAAATCGGCCCTTCCCCCAGCGACAGCTAGCAAAGTGTGCCTCACCAAGTTACGAAAAACTGGTTTTCAGGTTTTCGTTTGCTGAGAAGCACTGGCTAGCCTGTGTTTGTAGATCCCCGTCTAAGTTACAACCCGTCTCGTATCTTCCCTTTTCCGCTTAGGTACGCCGCAACGCAATGTTGATGTCGTCTGAACCGTAAATGCCCGGATCTACAACGAAACTTGCGCAGACTCACAAATATCTTGGTGCTATATCACCTCGTGAGAGTAGTATGCGATTCCGCGCGAAACAACCCAAGATGGGACGCGCTGGTGCTAAAAAAGCCTCTTCAGTCAAGAAAAAACCGCACCGATGGATCCGTTCGCGCTAACGGAGTGGTGCCAGGCATCCCTCTATCCTTGCGTCTGCTTTTTGGAAGCTAGCTGGGAACATGCAATGTAGCGTAAAGCACAAAACGTCTGCGCCGCTCTATCCTTCTACGTCGACGCCCTGCGCTTTCTCAACGCCTTGTTTTCATCGGTACACGGGGTGGCGCGGCGCGCTACTTCTCCGAAAGCAGTGCGGCCAGGGCCTCAAAGGCCGAACGGCTATCAAGGGCGGTCTCTGAGTTTTGTATGAGGAAATGCTCCAACCCCTCTGCCACGTGTATAGCAGTATCGACAGAAGCATCCGATCCGGCTTGATAGGCGCCCATCCGTATCAGGTCTGCCATATTCTGATATCTGGAGATATGCGCCTTGGCTTCGCCAAGAAGCCGATTTTCTTCTGAAGAATGACACTCCGGAAGCATTCTCGATACGCTTTGCAGAAGTTCAATCGCGGGAAAGCGGCCGCGTTCTGCAATGCTGCGGTCCAATAGGATGTGGCCGTCGAGTATTCCACGGACGCCGTCAGATATGGGATCATCCGGATCATTGCCCTCGGCGAGAACTGTATACAACGCGGTAATGTCACCTTGATGTGCCGTGCCCGGCCCGGCGCGCTCGAGAAGGTGGGGCAGCTCCGCAAAAACTGTGGGCGGGAAGCTGCGTTGTGCAGGCGGTTCGCCCACGGCAAGCCCAATTTCACGTTGTGCATAGGCAAACCGCGTGAGGCTATCGATGATCAGCATCACGTGTTGGCCCGCATCACGAAAGTGCTCGGCAATTGCGGTTGCTGACCACGCCGCCTGGCGCCGAGTTAGGGGCGGCTGATCGCTCGTCGCCACCACAACGACAGAGCGGGCCATGCCGTCTTCGCCTAAGTCGCGCTGCACGAAATCTTGCAGCTCGCGGCCGCGTTCGCCGACAAGGCCGATTACCACGACATCGGCATCCGCGTGAGAGGCCAATCTTGCGATCAGGGTCGACTTGCCAACGCCTGGCCCTGCAAAGATACCCATGCGTTGCCCGCGGCAGAGTGGGGTGAACATGTCGATGCTGGCTACACCCGTCTCGATGCGTTGGCCCGTGCGTCGCCTCGAATAGGCAGCGGGTGGGTCGTTCTTTGGCAGGCGCCGGGAGAGGCCCCGCTGCAAGGGCCCTGCGCCGTCGATCGGGCATCCAAATGCGTCAAGGACGCGCCCGATCCAAGAGGCATGCGGGCTCAGAACGGGGCCTTCTGAAAGCACTTCGACGGGATCGCCCTCAATGACGCCATCCCACTTGCCGAAGGGGAGAAGGCCGCACCCCCCGGCATCTATGCTGACAACTTCGCCACGGACCGGCCCCAGCGCGCCATGCACAAGGCAGTGCTGGCCTATGCCCACAAGGCGCCCGAGGCCGCGAACGGTCAACAAGAGCCCAGAAACGCTTGCGACCTGACCGGCGAGGCGATGACCAACGTTCGTCGCAAAAACACCGTTAAGCTTGGCTGCTGCCATAAGCATGAATAAAATCCTTGCATCGATTTTTATTCATGATAAATGTTCGATTAAATCTTGTAAAGGCATCAAGCGATGGACGGCCTATCATTTTTTAATCTTGCATCAAAGCGTATGTCTTGGCTCGCAAACACGCAGCGTGTTGTGGCGGAAAACGTAGCGAATGCGGATACGCCCGGGTTCAAGGCGCGGACGACCGAAGAGTTCGACAAGATGCTAGCCGATGGGGTGCAAGCGCCTCTGAAGGTCTCGCATCCCGGCCATATCCGAGGGGCTGAGGCTTCCTCCGTGGGCGTTGAAGAGGATCCTGATGCTTGGTCGTCCAGTCCCAATGGAAACACGGTCTCACTTGAGCAGCAGTCGATCAAGGCCAACGAGATCAACGAAAACTACCAACTGGCCGCCAGCCTTTATCGAAAAGGCCATGAGCTCGTGCGTCTTGCGGCGACGGGCGTTCGGTAAGGAGGATTTGCGATGGACCCTTTGAAATCCATCTCTGCGATCGCCGCGAGTGGCATGCACGCTCAGGGCGTGCGCCTGAAAATCACCGCCGAAAACGTAGCGAATGCTGGCTCGACGGGAAACACGCCCAACGAAGATCCGTATCGTAGGAAGATGGTATCGTTTTCCGAGTTGGTCGATCGGGCGAGCGGTGATTCAAAGGTAAAGGTCAGCGGGATCGACCGTGACACGTCAGACTTTCCGTTGAAATACGACCCCGTTCACCCGGCAGCGGATGAGCGTGGATACGTCCGCACCTCGAACGTCAGCTCGATTATCGAGATGAACAACATGCGCGAAGCGTCGCGCAGCTACGAGGCTAACATCAACATGTTCGACGCCGGCCGCCGGATGCGGCGGCAGATGCTTGACCTGCTGAAGTGAGGCGAGGGCGGCAATGTCGGGGATGACTTCGATCATATCTAACGCGGCGATCCAGGGCGCGTATCAAACAAGCCAGGATCTGAAATCGCGCGGGGCGGCCCCGCAAGAGTCGGGAGCCGCGAATTTCGGCGAGATGGTGCGCGATGCCTCTGCCGATGCGCTCGACACCATGCGCAAGGCCGAACAGACCGCCGCAGCGGGCCTACGCGGGGAGATGAATACGCAGGCCGTCGTCGAAGCGACGATGGACATGGAAACTTCGCTTCGCGTTGCCGTGTCTGTCCGCGACAGGGTCGTGCAGGCCTATCAGGAAATCATGCGCATGCCGATCTAGGGCACGCGCTACGGAAGGAAACTCGCTTGTGAGTGATCAGGAAGTCTACACAGCCTTCAGCGCAATGGTTTGGGCCGTGCTCATCGGATCTGGCCCTGTACTGGGTGTTGCGCTTGTTGTGGGCCTCGTCATCGCCTTCGTGCAGGCGCTGACACAAATCCAGGAAATGACGCTGACGTTCGTGCCCAAGATCGTAGTCATCTTTCTGGGCCTAATCGCATCTGCGCCCTTCATGTACACAACACTCGCTCAGCTGTCCTCGAACGTGTTCGACCGGATCGGGAGCGGCGCGTTTTGATTCGGGCGCTTACCGCATTGACGCTGGCGATTTGCGCAAGCGCGGCACAGGCCAGCGATTGGTCGGGCTTCTACGCTGGGCCCATGCGGGCGGAGGTGGAAGAGGTGCCTGGCACCACCGCCGCGCCAGCCGCGCAAAGCGATGCGGGCGTCTGCGTCCGCGCAATCCTCGCTGCGCAAGAACGCTACGAAATCCCAAACAATATCCTATTGGGCATCGGTCTTCAGGAGGCTGGCACGCGCCGCGAGGGCGTGCTGACCGTTTGGCCATGGGCGGCGAATGCCGAGGGAACGGGCCGGCTTCTCGAAAACCGATCGCAAGCGATGTCGTGGGTGCGGGCGCAGCTCGCCAATGGCGTGCGTTCGATCGATGTGGGCTGCATGCAGATCAACTTGCGGTGGCACCCCGAGGCGTTTGCGTCGCTCGAGGAAGGGTTCGACCCAAATCGCAACGCTGATTACGCTGCGCGGTTCCTGCGTGACCTATACCGCCAAACCGGAAGCTGGACCTTAGCGGCAGGATCTTACCATTCGTTTACGCCCGAGATGCGTGACCGGTATCTGGCCTCGCTGCGCCGCAAGGTGCTTCTTGCCAATCAGGAAATTGATGCGCTGCGCCAACTCTCTGCCCGCGCTCCCGAAGCTGTTCCCGTGCCTGCTCCGGATGTGGCTATGGCGCGCTCAGCGCACACAGGCGCTGCGATCTGGTCTTCTTCGCTCAGCGGGGCTGCCGGTGCGCAGGCCGGTGGCCTCTTTGTGACTGGGGAGGTCACGCCGCTGATGCAGGCCGTAAGGCCCACCCCGTAAGGATCCCTAGCAGATGAGCACCCAGGCCCAGGCGAGCGCGTTCTTTTCGCGATTTGGCAAGATCAACGGTGATATCGGTTTTGCCGCCGGTGTTACGCTCGTACTTGCCGTTCTCTTTGTACCGCTTCCGCCGATTGTGCTGGACTTTGGCCTTGCGATCTCGCTTTCTATTTCGGCTCTGATCCTGATGGTCGCCCTTTGGATTCCGCGACCGCTTGAGTTCAACAGCTTCCCCACGCTTCTACTCGTTGTCACGATGCTTCGCCTGTCGCTCAACGTGGCGTCAACACGGCTGATCCTGTCTGAAGGCCATACGGGGCCGGGCGCAGCCGGCGGAGTGATCGAAGGTTTCTCACGCTTCATCGTGTCGGGCAATTTCGTGATCGGCGTCGTGATCTTCGTGATTCTTGTGGTTATCAATTTTGTCGTGATTTCTAAGGGGTCCACCCGAATTGCAGAGGTTTCGGCACGCTTCTCGCTCGATGCGATGCCGGGTAAACAAATGGCCATCGACGCGGATCTCGGGGCTGGCCTCATTGATGAAGAGGAAGCCCGGAAGAGGCGCAAAACCCTTGAGGACGAAAGCAGCTTCTACGGCGCGATGGACGGTGCGTCGAAGTTCGTGCGCGGCGATGCCGTGGCGGGGATTATCATTACGCTGATCAACATCATTGGCGGCATCCTGATCGGCGTCGTCCAGTACGGCCTTCCGATCGGCGAGGCAGCAAATGCCTACACAGTCCTGACCATCGGTGATGGATTGGTAACCCAGATCCCCGCGCTCATCGTTTCGCTTGCGGCCGGCATAATCGTCACAAAGGGCGGCACCGAGGGCGCGGCCAACGAGGCGGTGCTCGGCCAGCTAAGCAGTTACCCCAAAGCCCTTTATATGGCATCGGCATTGCTCTTCGGGATCGGCCTTTTGCCTGGCTTCCCGATGGCTATCTTTGCATTCCTGTCGATCCTGCTGGCAGGGCTCGGCTATGCCACACAAACCGCCGCCTCGGCTTCGGCTGCGGCTCTGGCTGAGACTCCTATGAGCGAAGATGACGCCGCCGATGCCGAAAGCCGGAGCGTTGAGGAAGCGCTGAAGCTTGATGAGATCCGGCTTGAGGTTGGCTCGGCCCTTGTGCCGCTGATCCGCCAGTCGGGCGCGGCCATGCCCGGAAAGATCAAGAGCCTGCGCACACTCTTCGCGCGCGATTTCGGCTTTGTGCTGCCTTCGGTGCGGATCAAGGATGAGCCGATGCTTGAACCCAACGCATACGCCATTCTCGTGCATGGGGTTGAGGCCGCGCGGGGACAGATCCGTCCCAACGGGATGCTCGTAATCGCCCCGCCGGACGTGCCCATCGAGATCAAGGGAGAAAAGACAAAGGATCCAACGTTCGGGCTTGATGCGCTTTGGATCGACCGTAGCGAAGCGAGCGCGGCGGAACAGGAGGGCCTTACGGTTGTTGACCCCGAAAGCGTGATCACCACGCATCTGACCGAGGTGATCAAAGAGCATATGGCGGAGCTGTTGACCTTTGGTGCAACGCAAAGCCTCGTCGAGTCCCTCGACCGTGAATACCAAAAGCTTGTGGCCGATATTCCCGGAACCACGCCGATGATCTTGCTACAGCAGGTGCTTCAGCAGCTTTTGCGCGAGCGTGTCTCGATCCGGAACTTGCCTGTTGTTATCGAAGCGATTGCCGAAATTACCCGAAAGAAAAGCGATCTCGCGCAGGTAACAAACCATGTGCGCGAGCGGCTCTCGAACCAGATCTGTCGGTCGCTTGCGGACGAGCAGGGCTTTGTTTCGGTCATCGCTCTCAACGCCGAATGGGAGAAGGAACTCGCAGGCGCAGTGGGCACCAACGGGGAAGAAACAAGCATCGTTATGTCGCCAAGCCGGATGCAGGAATTCGTGCTTCAGGCTCGCAAGCAGATTCAGGAATTCGCGCAGAAGGATCAATGGCCCGCTATCATGGTCAGCCCTGAGGCGCGTGGGTTCGTACGTTCCCTGTTGGAGCGGGTGAGCCCAATGACTCAGGTGATTTCCCACAATGAGGTTCACCGAAAGGCAGCTTTGAAAACGGTAGGTCGTATCGGCGCGTAAAATGGACCTGCAGCAGTTCCTCGAAACGCAGCTCTTTGCGATGATCCTTGTTTTTGCACGAATCGGTGCCGCGATGCTATTCATGCCGGGCTTCGGAGAACAAACGGTTCCGATCCGTTATCGCCTTGCCCTTGCCCTGGCGCTTTCGGCCGGCCTAATGCCCGCAACGCCCGTGCCTGCCATGACGGCCGGCGTCACCGGCTTGCCGATTTTTGCTTTGATCACCGAGATCACCATCGGCCTGTGGATCGGGCTTACCGCTCGCATCCTTTTGTCGGCGCTTCAATTCGCAGGCTATCAAGTGGGGCTTGTCGCAGGCCTCTCGAACGCCTTTGCCCCATCGCAAGGCTCGTTCGAGGGGTCGACGATGATCGCAAGCGGCATGCTGATGGCCGGTATCGCGCTGATCTTCGCAACCGATCTGCATCACATGATCATCGTCGCGCTGATAATGACCTATGAGCTCTTTCCGGTAGGGCAGGTTCCTATTGGCGACTTGGCGGAACAGATCATCATGGCCGCCTCGAAAAGCTTCTACATCGGTGTGGCGATCACCGCGCCGTTCTACGTTATGGGCCTGATCCTGAACCTGGGCCTCGGGCTTGCCAACCGGATGATGCCAACCCTCCCGGTATTCTTCGTGGCCGTGCCTGTGCTGCTGTTCTTTGGCATGCTGGTTCTTGCGATCAGCGCGGCGCCTGCGCTTTCGGGCTTCCTGCAAGCATTCGCCGAATGGCTCCGCACGTTGACGTTCTGAGGCGCTGAAATGTCAAACCAGGAAGATCGCAGCACCAAGTCGGAAGAGCCGACGGAAAAGAAGCTCACCGACGCGCGAAAGAAGGGTGACGTTCCTTCATCCCGCGAGCCGTCGAACCTGATGGGCGTGCTGTCGCTGTGCATGATCACGGTGTTCATGGCGCCCTCTATTTTCACGTCGCTCGCTGAAGTTCTCGCCAACACTATGGCCGCCGCGTCATCGCTGGAGGTCGGGGCGGGGCGCACGGGCATGCGCGATCTCGGGATCATCGTGAACAGTATGCTGGCCTCTACCGGAAAATTGCTCACGCCCATCGCAATTCTCATGGTCATGGCGGCGCTCTTTGGTGTGATCGTCCAGGGCGAAACGGTCGTTTCCGTCGAGCGGATCAAGCCCAAGTGGTCCAAGATCTCCCTGATTGGCGGGTTCAAGCGCCTGTTTTCCGCCGATGCGATGGTGGAGTTTGCAAAAAATATGGCGAAGGTGGCGTTCATCGTTGGCTTCGCCTTCTGGTTTGGCCGTGATGCGGTCGTGAACATCTGGCAATCGGCCCATTTTGTGCCGGAAGCCTTCATGCAGTACGGGCGCGAAGCCGCCACCTACACGCTTGTTGCCACCACGGCCCTACTCGCCTTTACGGCCACTACGGATATTATCTGGAAGCGGTCACAATGGCTGAAAAAGCAGCGCATGAGCCTGCGCGAAGTGCGTGACGAATTCAAAGACAGCGAAGGTGATCCGATCATCAAAGCCAAGCGGGCTAGCATTCACCGCCAGCGCGCGCGGCAGCGCCTGACCACGGCTGTACCGACTGCCTCGGTCATCGTTACGAACCCCACGCACTACGCTGTGGCGTTGCGCTATGAAATGGGCCGAGATGCGGGGCCCGTTTGCGTGGCCAAGGGCACTGACAAGATTGCGGCCCAGATCCGGAAGCTTGCGCGCGAGGCGGATATCCCGATTGTCGAAAGCCGTGCTCTCGCCCGAACCCTGCACGCCACAGTCGAGGTTGATGAGATGGTGCCGACCGAACACTGGCGCGCGGTGGCAGAGATCATAAGCTACGTGATCGGGCTCAAGCGCGACCTCAATCTGAAGCCGCCCGCGGGTGCACGGCTGCGGCTTGAAGACTAGTGCGCCATGCATCTGACATGGCGCTTTGCATGAAAAAACCAAACAAGGGTAGGGGCGGCCCCTAGCGGCGCCGCCTTCGGTGGCTCTATTCCAGGCGCAGGCCCGAGAAATCCTGATCGCCCGGCAGTTTAGAGCGTTCGACGAGGATCTTCGAGATCGCCCGCGCCCGCGCGGCATCGAGCCCCGCGAGGATCGGCGCGGCATCCCGTTCCGGCATTGTGCCGAGCACTAGCACCGAGATCTCGATATCCATTTCGTTAATGATATCCGCTGCGGCTTTCGGCTTCATGTTGCGGTAGAGATTGACGAGCCGCTCTACATCGGCGGTTTGCTGTGCCTCGACTTTGGCTAGAAGCTCTTCCAGCGCGGTCTTCAACTCGCGCAACTGCTGTGCGTCGGCCGCCAGTTTTTCTTGCCCGATCTGAACACGCGCTTCTTGCTGAAGCAGGGCGTCGGACTGTTGAACCAGAAGCTCACGCTCGCGCTTGATCTCAGCGAAAACGGCTTCGGGAGCTTCGCAGACCTGGGGTTCGGTCTCTGCCTCACTGCCTTCAGCGGCGGCGGCAGGGCTCACTACGCTCAGCGCGGTTGCCATGGTCGCGTGTTCGTTGGGAGAGATTGCTGTACTGCCCAGCTGCCCGATCTTGCCAGCCGCAGCAAGCGTCAATGCGCCGAGAAAGAGGTGCGAGGCGCGGAGCCGTGTCATGCCTGGCCCTCGCGCGCGCTGTCAAAGAAGCTCTGAATCAGCTCGGCCTTCGCGGGCACTCTAACAGCAGCCGTTGGGCGCGTCGCGGCGCGTGGGCCAAGGTCGCGCTGGGCCTGCGCTGGGTTCGCCGGTGCTGGAGCCGGCATATCAGACGTCAGATTGGTTGCCGCCGAGCGCAGCTGAGCAACCGAGCCTTCACTGCGGTCGACCGCGCGAGAGAACTCTCCGATAGCAGGCTCAAGCTCACCAAGCGTTTCTTTCAAGGCGCGCAGGCGTCGCTCAACAAGGAACGCATATAGGATCGTCGCCAAGAGCAAGCACAGGATAATCGCATCAATCAGGATTGCCATGTTCGTCTTACCTTTCCAATTTCACTTCGGTGGTGAGCCGCAACGCGATTGCACCATTGTCGCGATGGCCAGCCACGGCGCGAAACGCGGGCCGGCCCTCGCAAAGAACGTCCAGTTCGCGCGACGTATCGATCCCAAGGGCGATGGCCTTTCCAGGCTGCCACTGCATCGCGTCGGCAAGCGTGATCTTCGTTTCGGCGAGTACCGCTGTTAGCGTCACGTCAGCCTGCCGCAAGAGATCCGAAAGCTCGCTGCGCCATTCGCTGTCAAGCCCGCCCGCTGCTTCCGGGACAATGGCGATGAGATCATGGTCGTCGGCAAGGTTGTCTTCGGGAAGGATGAGCGTCATGGCGCCGGTGCAGTCCAAAAGCGAGAACTCGGATTTCAGCGTGAAGCACCGCTCGGCCGAAGCCCAGGGGGGCGCCTCTTCGTCTACCTCATCAATCTCAAGGCTGCTCACCGAGAGCGTGCGAACAGCTGCCAGATGGGCTGCAAAGCGTGTGAGAACCTTCTCTGCAATCTGACGAACCAATCGTGTTTCGAGTCGTGTGAATGGGCGTTCGTCATTCACTGGTTCGATCGTGTTTTGGCCGAGAAGCGCGTTTACCATGGCCAGCATTACGGAGCGCTCGAAGGCAAGAACGATCTTGCCGGGCCATGGCGGTAACTCTGCTGTTAGACGCACCATCGCATCGCCCAGTTCGCCATGCATTTCCTCGCCAGACCGGTATTCGATCCCCCCAAACCCCGCCGACACGTTTGCCCGCAGGTACGTGGAAAGATCCGCGCCAAGTTCCTCGGCGAATGCTCCCGCCAGAAGCTCTAGATACGACAATCGCGCGGGGCCACCGCCAGAGGCTGCGATGATCTCATCTTCAACGGCATCAGCTTGGGTATCGGTCATTGGATCACCAGGTCTGCGATCAGCAGATCCTTCGGCGCATCGCTTTCTGAAAGAAGGCGAACGCGATGCAGGAGTTCGGATTTCAGAAAGGCAAGCCCGGCTGAGCCATCGAGATCTCGTTCGGTGACCTGCCGCAGGAACTCAACGAAGGAGTCCCGGATGTAAATCTGTCTCTCCTCGATCCGCTCCGCGCCCTCGGCGCTCGGGTCGTAGACAAGCGCGATGTTCAGCTTGAGAAACCTCGATGAGGCCTGGCCATTGATTGTGATCGACGAGATGTTGACGATGATCTCTTTGAAGGGCGCCACGGCATATTGCTGGTTGATGGCAACGGGCGTGCCACCTTTCTCAGGGCTCTTGTCAGCCTTCTCACCCCCGGGGCTTGTGGTGTTGTCCGCCGCCGCCGTTTCGGACCCCGTGCTGAAATACAGGTAACTCCCGCCGCCCGCAGCCGCGAGAGCAACTACGGCTGCAGCTGCAAGGATGATCTTGCGGCGCGGTTTCGGGGCAGGGCCCTCCGCGTCGCCGGCCTGCTCTGCATCGGTGTCCTGATCTTCAAGGGGCGTTTTGGCCATGAAGGATCTCCTTTGTCGTTACCTTTACTCTGACACAAGGATAAATACAAGAATAAATTATATTTATGCTTGCAAGGATAAAATATGAGAAGTATAGAAGTGGCAAAGCAAGATTAAGAGGTAGAAGTGAGCAGCATCGTCCAAAACCTGAAGGCGCTCGGTGGCGTTAAGCTTTCGATCCTTGCGCTTACCTTCGCAGGAACGCTGGGTGCGGTTCTCTTCGGTTTGGGGGCCGTCATGGCGCCAACTTACGCAGCGCTTTACAGCGAGCTGTCGCCGGCGAGCGCCAGCCGGATCGTGAGTTCGCTTGAACAAGCTGGCTTCCGCGTGCGCGTGTCGCCCGACGGCTCGCTCGTAAGCGTGCCGCAAGAAGACATCCCGCGTGCGCGTATGGTTCTTGCCGATTCCGGGCTTCCAAACGACGGGATGCCGGGTTGGGAGCTTTTTGACGGCGCCAACGGCATGGGCATGAACACGTTCCTTCAGAGGGTCACGCGGCTTCGGGCGCTGGAAGGCGAGCTTGCGCGCTCGATCCAGACGATCAACGGGATCGAAGCAGCCCGGGTGCATCTTGTGCTGCCGGAACGTGAGGCGTTTGCTCGGCATCGCCCAGAACCGTCCGCCTCGGTCATCATCTCGGCCGGTAGCGGCGGCGCAATCGGGCGGCGACAGGGCGCCGCGATCCGCGCGCTTGTGGCATCTGCCGTGCCCGACCTTGTTCCGCAGCGCGTCACCGTGTTGTCGGCAAATGGTGAGACGATCCTCGGCGATGATGCCGACGGTGCAGGCGAGTCCGCCCTCCACTCGCGCCAGTCCGAGATCGAAGATCGGATCGCGCGCAAGATCACCGACATTCTGAATGCTCGCGTGGGCGTCGGAAATGCCCGGGTCGAAGTAAACGTCGATCTGAGTACGGTGCGTCAGGTCACGCGGTCAGAACGGTTTGACCCCGAAGGCCAGGTGGTGCGCTCGACAGAAACGCGCGAGCAGACATCGCGTGATCAACAACCAGGCGGCCCCGAAGTGGGCACCGCTGGCAATCTGCCGCCCTTTGACGATGGCGCGGTCGCCGGCAGCGGCGCGGTCGCAGAGTCTCAAGTCACCGGCGAGACGATCAATTACGAGATTGCGAGCACGCTCACCGAAACCGTGGCAGAGCCTGGGGCGATCGAGCGCATTTCGGTCGCGGCACTGGTGGATGGTGTCTACTCTGAAGGCGACGACGAGGCTCTGGTATACGCGGAACGCGACGAAGCAGAACTTGAGCGCCTCGCCCAACTCATCCGCGCAGCCATTGGGTTCGATGCGGCTCGCGGCGATATCGTGTCCGTCGATAGCCTGCAATTTGTAACTGTTTCGCACGAGCTCGACGGGCCAATTGGGGGTGGGTTCGGGCAGGCGGTGCAGGCTTATCTGCCCTCGGTTCTACGCGGCCTCTTCGCGCTGGTCCTCGTTGTTGCAGTGCTGGCCTTCGGTGTTCGCCCCGTGGTTCGGATGCTGCTGGAGGCCCCGCAACCCAATGCGCAACTCGGCTCTGACGGTGCAGATCCGGTGGCGATTGCCGATGGTGGCGCCCAGGTCCAGCAGCTTACCCAGGGAGATCCCAGTTCCCTTGGCCAACCGGGTATGGTGCTCGCTCCTGGCGCCACCACGATGGATGACACAGTGCAGATCGCGGCCGTTCAGGGCGGCGTCTCCCGCCATGCGATTGAAAGCGCGGGTGGGTTGGTAACCGAGCGGCCAGAGCTTGCAACGCAAGCAGTTCAAAGCTGGCTATCGAAACCGGCTTAGGGGCGAAGCGTATGACCGGAATTTTCCAAAGAAACTTCGATCAAGAGCGCTTGCACGGCGGCGCGCTTGCCGCAGCGGCGCTGACGACCGATGGCCTTGCGCTCGATCAGCTGAAGCAAAGGCTTCGGGCCGAGGGATATGCCGAGGGCCATGGCGCAGGGCTGGCGGAAGCGCGGCAAGAGGCGGCTGACGATCGCGCCAAACTGCGTCAGCTTGCCCTTGATACGCTGGCGCAAAGGGCTGCGGCCCTGCACCGCGATGCTGAGGCACACCGCCGGGCGCTTGAACACCAATTATTGGAGTTTGCGCTGAACACGTGTGAGCGTGTCTTGCCGGAGATCCTTGAGGCAACCTCTAAGGATCGTGCGGTCGACTCGATTAAGCGCTGCATAGCGCTTGCCGGTGGGGTGCCCACGCTGCGTGTAACCGTCTCTGACGCGGTGTTGCAGGATCACGGCGCGGCGATCGCCGACGCTTTCGGAGCTGGCAACGAGGACATGCGCGTTTCGGTGCAAGCTGACCCGGCGATGCAGGACGGCGATGCCCGTGTCGAATGGCAGCACGGGTCAATGGAATTCAGCCTGGCCCGCATCACCGAAAGCATCGTGAACGCGGTGCGCCAGGCACTTGCCGAACACCACCCTCAGACCACTGACATTTTGGAGCGTCACCCATGACTGAAGCCCAAGACACCCCCGAAGCCCCTGTGGCTTCGCCCCCGGCTGACGCCGCATCGCCCACAGATAGCCTTCAAGCGCTGGAGGTCTCGTCGGCATCAGGCCGGGCCGAACAAGGCGATGCGCCAGAGAGCGCCACGCTCGACCCACTAATGGGGATCACAATGCAGGTGCAGGTGGTTCTTGGCCGCTGCAACATGCCCATCGCCGATCTTCTGGCGCTCGGGCGCGGCTCCATCGTTGAGCTGGATCGTGAAATTGGCGGCAGTGTTGATGTTCTGGTCAACCACAAACGCATCGCCCGTGGCGACCTCACCAAACTGGAAGATGGCCGGGTGGGTGTGACGTTGACGGAAATTCTCAAGGAGACGGCCGCCTAGATGCGGCACGGATAGGGGCAAAATTGTGAGACGTCTTCACCCACTCCATCGCGGCGCTTTGGCTTGGCTGTGTGCCGCCGGTTTTCTGGCTATGGCCGCCACGCCAACACAGGCGCAGGACACTGGTACGCTGCTGGGTGACCTTGCGGCCACAGTCAGCAACGCCCCCGCAGATTCAGATGAACGGGCCACTTTGAGCGGGCGCATCGTTCAGCTTCTCGCACTCACAACCGTTCTGAGCGTCGCGCCAGGCCTTTTGGTTGTCGCCACAAGCTTCACACGCTTTGTGATCGTGTTCGCGATCCTGCGTTCGGCGCTTGGCCTCAACCAGACGCCCCCCAACATCGTGCTCACCAGCATGGCGATGTTCATGACATTCTTTGTGATGCAGCCGGTGTTCCAGGATTCTTGGGAACAGGGGGTGGAACCCCTGATGGAAAACTCGATCACCGAGGCGCAAGCGATGCCACGCATGGCGGCACCATTTAAAGAGTTCATGTTTGTCAACACGCGCCCCAAGGATACTCAGCTTTTCATGGACATCGCGGCAGAGGCCGATGGCGTTGCCCCCGAACCGGTGCCCGATACGGTGGAAGAGGTTGGCTGGCGCGCCCTTGTCCCGGCCTTCATGATCTCGGAACTGCGCCGGGCGTTCACCATCGGCTTTCTTATCTTCCTTCCGTTTCTGGCGATCGACCTGATCGTGGCATCGATCCTGATGAGCGCCGGTATGATGATGCTTCCACCCGTTCTGATTTCTCTCCCATTCAAGATCGTTTTCTTCGTGCTGATCGACGGCTGGTACATGCTGGCCGGCAGTATGATCCAAAGCTACTCCACGGCCACCGGGTTATGACCGCGGCGCCTAAAGACAACGGATTACACCTATGCCCACGACCGCTGTTCATACCGAAACGCTCGATAAACGGCCCGCCGCGATGAATCTTTCCGGAGCTGAAAAGGCAGCAATACTCATTCTTTGTATGGGGGAAGAGCGTGGCTCGGCGCTCATGCAACGGCTTGAGGATGCCGAAATTCAGACGATCACCCGTGCGATCTCGGGCATTGGGCCAATCCATGCCGAGGTTGCGGAACAGGTGATTGCCGATTTCATCGAAACGGCAGCCACGATCCGCCCCAATACGCTTGAGACCGCCAAGGCACTCCTATCCACGTTCCTACCGGCGGAGCGGGTGGAAGAGATCATGAAGGATATCGGCACGAATTCCGGCAAAACGGAAAATGCGCTGTGGCAGGAGATCGCGGAGGTTGATGAGAAAACTATCGCTGAATACCTCGAAGGCGAACAGGATCAGACGATTGCAGTTATCGCAGCTAACTTGCCCTCTGCTGTGGCGGCGCGTGTGCTGCCGCTCTTGGGTCAAGACCGAATGATGCGGGTACTCGAACGAATGTTGGAGCTCAACGACGTGCCCGAGCATCTCTTGTCGCAGATCGAAGCGTCGCTTCGCAGCGATGTACTGGCAGCAAACCAAAATCCAGGTGAACTTCCCGGCGTCCAAAGGATGGCCAAGCTCTTCGACAGCTTTGACGAGAAGCTTTTTGAATCGGTGTCTGCGCATCTCACGGATCGATCGCCTGAGGAGTTCGAGATCATCCGTTCGCAGATGTTTACGTTCAATGATCTCGTTCGCATCGAGGGCCAGGATCTCGCGAAGGTCATGCGCGGGGTGTCTGGTAGCACGGTTCCACTCGCGCTTAAGGGCGCCAAGGAAGAGCTGCGAGACCACTTCCTCAGTGCGCTGCCAACGCGGTCACGCGACATGCTGGTGGAAGAGATGGGCAATATGGGCCCGGTACGGGCGCGCGATGTGCGGGATGCGCAGGCGGCCCTTGTCGAATGCGCAAAACAACTGTTGGCACAGGATGTCATTCAGCTTGTGCTGAATGCCGAAGACGATACCGAAGAATATATTGACTAGCCGCCGGTCGTGCGGTGCCGCGCGAGCCTAGATCGATTGCGAGGCAAGGAACGTGCGCGCTTGCGTCATCGCCGTCAAAACGCCCTCAACCGCCTTGTCTGCGTCGCCGGACTTGATGAGTTCAATCAGGCGGTGCCCGTGTTCGATAATCTGAACGTTCGAGGCGTGTGATACCTCCGGCGCGCAATCGGACAAAATGCTCGCGCGGGTCATGCAGTGGAATGCCTCGCCGGCGATCATTGTGTCGGCCGCAAAGGGGTTCTGTGCTGCGAGCGCGATAGAACCCACGAATTGGAAATGCTTAACTAAAAGATCGCCTGAGGGCTCATCCGCGCTGGCATTAAGCAAGGTGGCGGCGGGTTGGGTGACCTCGCCCCGCAGGTTCCGCACGGCCCGCTGAACCAGAAAGGGGAAGAGCCAGCTTGCCATGTCAAAGTAGTTGCGAAGGCCCGCGAGTGATGCCGTGGCGGCGAAGAAACCCCGATTGGGTTCATTCACCACCAATTTCTGGCGCTCCAGCAAAATCAGCGCTTCGCGGACAGGTGTGCGTGACACGCCCTTGGTGGCCGCAAGAGTTTCTTCGCTGATGTGTTGGCCAGGCACAATTTCATTGCGGATAAGCATCTCAAGGATGTCCGTCTGGATCGACGCGCGGTGACTGACCTTCTGCAAAGCTGCGGGCACTACACTGCTCTCCCGTCTTTAACGGTGTTGTTCTGGTCTTTCCTGGTTTTTCCGCATTGCGGAGGCGGGGGTAATCCCGTGCTCGGTAAAAAGGAGTATCAACTCCAAGTAGTCGTTATTCTGATCAAATAGTCAACACGATTGATTTAACCGTTAGTTGATTTGTTAACGAAATGGATCGAGCGGTGTGCCGTGCACGCAACAACAAGAAACACAACGCCTTACAACGAAAAAAGGTATGGAAATATAGTGATGGTCTCTGCCGACCCATGCCAGCAAAGCATCAACCTATGGTTGGTAAATAGCACAGTTCGCCGCAGTGTCACCCCCAAACTGTAGGCGTGCTGAATCAACCTGTACGCGGCGGGCGTTCCGAGGCAGCGAAAATGCGATCACACGCTCGGTTGAACCGAATTCGATCCCGCCGTTCCGCCGCCAGATGATCTCGGGCACGGCAAGCAATATGCGCCCGGTTTGAAGCGGTCGGTCGACGTAAAGTTGAAGATCGAAGCCGTCTCGTACGGCCTTCACCACCATGAAGGTCGCAGGGGCAGACTTTTTTTGAAGCCGCCGGGGATCCCCGTAGTTTCCCGTATCGGGATCGCGCGCTGCCTCGAAGGCCGCCTTGAAGGCAGCCTTGCGCAGGGCCGTCTGCAACCGTGCCTTCCATTCCGGGCCACACGTGATCGCCGTTTCGGGTTGGGCCGGCCCTGACCGCGCCTTCGGCTTGGGTGCCCAACTCCCCGCCAGCCGTTCATATGCAACGTTTAGGTTAACCAGCCGTTCATTCGATCCTGGTGTTTTTCGCTGCAGTTCCCCATGCAAGTGCCGCGCAATCGCGCGGTAGGCTGCTCGCACGTCATCCCACGTGCTTACTTCGCTGCAACCGAGGACTGCGAGGTCCTGCGTAAACGTTCCGTACATGAAAGCCCCCAAGCCGAATTACGGCATTAATGGGGCAAAGCTTGGCAGAGTTTGTGGCGCGAAGCAGCGAAATCCGCTGCTGCCGAGGCGAAGTGCGCGCCGTTGATCATGGATTGCGACGCAATCCTGAGTTAACAGGCGCATAGATTTCCGATTTGGAAAAAATAGCTAGGGGCGGTTGCGTGTGTCGCGGTCGTATCGCGCAATCATGCCTTCAAGCGCCTTCGCCCGCTCTGATCTGGCCCGTCGCGCGGCTTGATCCGCAGCTGCTTTATCGGCGGCGAGGCCGATTACCGTAACGCGCCGATAGATGGCGCCAAACTCTGCCTCTGAGCGCCGCGCCTGATCTGCGAGTTTGGCCTGGCTTGCCCGCCGATCTGCTGCAATCTTCTGCGATGCGCGCACAAACATTGGCAGATAGGGGACTGAATCGGCGTCGGCCGCTTCAATCTCCTGATCGACGCGTGTCATGAGCGTGTCGATCTCGTCCTGTAGCGCCTGCGCGGCGGCCTGCCTTTGCTGGTGCAACTGTGCCGCCTGGGCGAGCTTGTGGTCTTCCAGCCCCTTCAGCAATCGAAGCGCTGCGAGGCGGCGTTCGGCTGCATCACTCATCGGTGGGTGCGGGTTTGGCCGCGCCCGCGGACCCTGCATCCACCGCGGCAAGGGCCCGCCGAATGCGTTCGAGCAGCTCTGGGTCAAAAGGCGGTATCTGAGGTGGCGCTGTTAGGCGCAGGGTGGAGAGATCCGGCTCTTCGTCCGGCTCGGGCACCGGGTCAGCCGCAAAGGCCGGCGCAGAAAACGCCAGAACACAGGCCATGCCCCCGAAGGCAAGCCGCATCATGCCGCCGCCAGTTCTTTTTGAGCCGTTTCGACTTGGTAGAAATCGGGCTGCATATGGGTTGGGATGCTGCCGCGTCCGATTTCAACGCAGATCGCCGGCGGATGCTCGGCTACCATCGCAACGAAGATATCGCGGATCACAAGGTAGAAGGCCCCATCTTCATCCTCGATCTGCTTCAATCGGCCGGAAATCGGCGCGACCATGCAATAGGCGAGAAACACGCCGAGGAATGTGCCTACGAGCGCCCCGCCGATCATTTTGCCAAGAACTTCTGGCGGCTGGTCGATTGAAGACATCGTTTTGATCACCCCCAGAACGGCCGCGACGATGCCAATTGCGGGCAGGCCGTCCGCCATTGTTTGAATGGCTTTTGCGGGCTCTAGTGACTCGTGGTGGTGCTTTTTGATCTTGGCGTTGATTACATCTTCGGTTTGATACTTGTCGTCGAACTGCATCGAGAGCATGCGGAAGCTGTCGGTAATCAGGTCGATCGCGAAGTGATCATTTTGGATTTTCGGGTAGCGCGAGAAGATCGAACTGTCATGCGGGTTCTCGATATGCTCATCGAGTGCGGTCATGCCCTTTGATTTGTAAAGCCGCGTCAGCTCAAACATCAAAAGTAGCAGGTCATTGAAATCATTGGCCTTCCAGCGCGGGCCTTTAAGGACTTTCAGAAGGCCAGCGCCGGAGCCTTTGACCACCTTCAACGAGTTGGCGATGACGAAGGCGCCGAACGCGCCACCGCCGATCATCATGCCTTCGTAGGGCAGGGCGTAGAGGACGATGTCCATCTTCCCGCCCGATAACATGAAGCCCCCGAACACCAAGCCGAAGACCATCGCAAGACCAAGAATGAGTGACACGTCGCACCCCAGCGGTTAAGTGAATCCATGTACGATTGATCGTTGAATACAAGGATAGTTGACATCTATCAAGAATAAATTCATGGTGTTTGCAAGTTTTGCATGGAGTGCTCTCAGGATGGAACATCCAACGACACTGATTTACCTGCCGGACGGCGAGACGATGGGGCAGCTACACCGTGGGTGGCCCGATGGCTTGCGCGTGGCGCTCTGCCTAGAAGAGGGTGGTCGAAGCGATTTGGTGTTCGTGCAGGAGGAGGATGTCGCCAACGCGCCTGCGCAGGTGGCGGATCTGCTTGGGCGCGACGATTCCGATTTTGTGATTGTTCCAACGCTTGGCGGATATCCGACGCGGCGCCTGAGTTTCGGCGAAGAACAGCAGCTTTGCGGCATGCTGGCCGACATGGCGGATTTGCCAGGGCAGGCGCGGGCCTTCGTTAAGGATCGGGCGGGGCGCGAAGAACAAGCTGCAACCGGTAGCTGGGCTATGCCTGAACCAGAAGAACTGACGCATGCGCCCGCACCGCCGCCTCCACAAGCCGCAGCGCGCGCGGCGCCCCGTATGCGCATCATCCGCCCCGAACCAGCAGCCGAGCCGCCCGCGCCGGCGGCGCAACCGCTTGCCACTGCCCATTGGGGGCACATTGAGCGCGCCGGTACGGTTTTGAAGATCGCCATTGAAGGTCCGGTTGGCGAGCGCGCGCCGAATGATGATATCTTTGCCCATCCCGTGGCGCTGTCGGGGGACCGACGGCGGCTGCAGGCGGTGATCTCCCTCCCGCCTTACGATCGGAAGAACCTACCGGGATGTTTTCAAATACCGCTCGAGTCGCTCCCTGAGGGTTGCCCAGACATCCCCGCAGGTTCGTCCCACCGCGTGTTCATCCGCGCCGAAGGGCAGGTTCTCACGATCACCTTGCCGGCGCTGGCCCCCGCCGGTGCGAGCAAGCCAAAACCAAGGGCGCAAAAGCCCAAGGTGACGCCTAAGCCCAAACGCCGCGGCATGCTTGGCCCGGCCGTTGCGGCGGCGGTCGCGCTAGCAATGGTGCAGGTGGGCACTTCGCAAGAGGCCAAGGATATCATCCGGCTTGCCGGTTCTTATCCAACAAACACACAAGATAAGTGAAGACGATTGCTTATAGGCACAGATTTAACCAAAATGTAACCGAAGAAGCAAACATAACGGGAAAGCGAAGATTTGAGTTTTCCTTGTGAACAATACTTGAGCTGCGCTGTTCGCTTTGCGCAGCATGTCGTGAGCCGAAGAAATCGGCTACCACATTGGCCCTGAACACAGGCGCGGGTAATGCCTGTCGAGCAGAGGCCAAGATCCCGCGCCCGACGCGGGTGAAAAAAGAGGTCAGAAGATGACACAACAAGACACCAAGAACGAAATGATCGCGCAGATCGTTTCCGCCTATGCCGCGCGGCCTGATGTGAGTGCTGCAGACATTGCGGAACTTACCTTGAAGTTGACCCATGGCATTGGAAGCGACGCCGCACCTTCCGCCGCCCCCGAAGAGACTGTCGCACCACTGGCGTTTGAAGCAGCAAAGCCCGCAATTCCCGTCGAAAAGGCCGTAACCAATTCCAAGGTCTACTGTCTCTGCTGCGGCAAGGGCTTCAAGATGCTCAAGCGCCATCTTGGCGCCGAACATGGCCTGACCGAGGCGCAGTATCGCGCCAAGTTCAATCTGCCGGAGGATTTTCCGCTCGTGGCGCCTGAATATTCGGCGATGAAGGCAAAGACGGCGAAAAAGCTTGGCTTGGGTCGATACGAGCGCACCAAGGCTGATCCGGTCGAGTGACCGCAATCCCGTAGCAGTCTCGTCGCGGTAGCCCCTACCGTATCGCGTACGCCAACCAGCCAAGTTGCCCGGGCACATGCGCGGCCCCTCGGCCGTGCGGCGTGCCTTTGAAGTGCATGACAGAATTGAGAGCCCGCCCATGGCCAAGCAGCAAACGATACTGATCAAGAAGATCGAGGATGACGGCCATGACGACCATCATGGCGGCGGCTGGAAGGTGGCGTATGCCGACTTTATGACGGCCATGATGGCGTTTTTCCTGCTGCTATGGATCCTCGCCGCGTCGGATGAGGAAGCGCTGCGTGGCTTGGCCGACTATTTTACCCCAAGCCTTTCGGAAGCAGGCGGTAAGGGCCAGGGCTTTCTCGCCGGCCAGGTTCTTGCAGAAGACGGCATCCTTTCGGGCACCGACGGGCCAAGCAGCGAAACGCAACTGCCAAGCTTCGGGCAGGAAAACCCGCTTGCCGTGTTCGATAGCCGCATCCGGTATGATATGGAGTTTGATCCTGCGGCTCCCGCCCAGGCCGCGGGCGAGATCGCTGACGAGGATGGCTTCCCCGGTGCATCCGCAACTGAAGACGCCGCAGACGGCTTTTCCGGCGCCGCCGGTCAAAGTGAACAGTCCGCGATGGATTTCGAAGATATGGCAGAGGTATCGCTGGCTGAGCTGATCGAGGCGGAGGCTGAGCGCCGCGAAGAGCTTGAGGAAATCGGGGAACAGATCGTGGCGCGCCTCGCCGCGGAACCGAGGCTCGCAGACCTGGAAAACAACCTCACGTTCGAAATCACTCCGGCCGGGCTTGAGATCCAGCTTGTGGACGGAGACGGCAAATCGATGTTTGAGATCGGTAGTGCTGTGATCGAGGGGCGCACCAAGACGCTTTTGGCCACGGTCGCCCAATCAATCGCTGACAAGACGTGGCCCCTTGCAATCTCGGGGCACACCGACGCGCTGCCCTATGCAGATGGCGTTGATTACTCCAATTGGGAGCTTTCGGCGGATCGGGCGAATGCAACCCGCCGTGAGCTAATCAGCGTGGGTGTCGATCCTGGGCGGATCAATCGGGTCTCCGCCTATGCCGAGACTGACCCCATCGAGGGTATTGCGCCCGATGCACCGGAAAACCGGCGGATTGCGATCCTGCTGCAGTATCCCTCGAGCCTTCCGGCCTCAGCCCTTGGGCTTGGGGCAGAATTAGGGCCTCAATAAGAAACAATAGCGCAATGGCGGCCCTGCATACCGCCGTTGTGCGAAACAGTTGGGGGTTTGGCCGCAGTATTGGGCCAGATCGCCCTCATCCCTCCTCTTAGAACTCATAAATCTAGATACCTGCGATGCCCGCCCACAATATCTTGTGGTGTGCGTGGCGCGAAGCAGGTCAGCCAGATTGTATAATGTTTGTATAGAGTTTGTACGCGCAACGCATAGGGAGAGTATATATTAAGTATGCAATCTACAGAACTGAAAATAGTGGGAAATTGATCTTCACCGGACTTTAACCAGGGCGAGGACGCAGCAAAAAGCCTTGGAGCAGAAGCCCAATGACGACGACGACAAATACCCTTTTGCATGCCATCTGGACCGGAGAGGTCGCAGCGGTTCTACCCCACCAAAAACACAAATTTTTCGACCTGCTTACGGTACTCCTTAAAACGCAGGTCGTTTTGATCGAAGTTCCGGAAGGCCCCCTTTGCGGCCAGGTGCTCCAGGAAACGGCAGAGCTTATGCCCGATTTGCCGCTCGGAGATGTTTTGGCCGAAGAACTTGATCTCGACATCCCTGCAGGGTCGGTTGTCGTTTGTCTGTCGGCCAACGGCCTCGGGGCAACCGGCGATCTCCCCACCGTATGGAAAGCGCTTGGTGCGGTAGCGGCACAGATGATCGTCGATGTGGTTCAGCTGGCCGACGCCCCGTTCGCGGATGAGCGCGGTGAGATGCGGCGCATCGCCGATCTGCTGATGTCGGTGGTGTGTAGACTCGCAGGTGAGCAGTCTTCGGTGGAGACCTCTCTATTCAAGACGGCAATGGCCCGCGCGTTCGCTGCAGCGCTTGAAGGGCGTGCGACAAGACATCTGGCTGACGAAGTCGTAACCGCCCGGTTCCTGCCCGAGATGCTTTCGCCAAGCCCGACGGCGGATCTTCTCGACATGCTGATGCTGACGGGCGCGTCGGGTGCACCGCATGCCCCCTTGGCGCAGGACATGGCTCGTAGAGTTTAATCCATCATTAACCAATTTATTCTTGTAAATCGGCTGATTTATCGGTCAAATACAAGAATAAAATAAGGGAACGCAAAGATATGCCCATGTTTCAGAACGCCTTAAATGAGCCACCGCTCGAGGTTGAAGAAGAGCGCGCCGCGCTCAGAGCCTGGCAAAGCCGCGGCGATCGCGCGGCCCTTGGGATGTTGTTGCGCTCACACGCGCGGCAGGTCCGGGCGCATGCACGGAAATGGGCAAAAAACGCCACCGATCTCGACGATCTAATGGCCGAAGGCATGATGGGGCTGATCGATGCGGCGTCGCGCTTCGATCTGGATCGCGATGTGCGTTTTAATACCTATGCCGTCTGGTTCATCCGCAACCGAGTGGCCGCGGCGCAAGCAACGGTTTCCAGTATCGTCGATGTGCCGACGCGCGTGTTCATCGATGCACGGTCCGGCAAGTTGGACCCGACGGCCAATGCAGAAGCGATGGCGGCGATTGAGCCGATGGTGGGGGTTGATGAGGCCTCTGAGGTAGGTGCCGTTGTTATCTGTCCTGACAAAACACCAGAAGAATTCGTGGCAGAGCAATCTGCGCAGGATGCCGTCCGCCGTTTGCTTGACGAGGCGCTCGAAAAGCTTGAGCCAATGGAACAGGCCGTCATTCGACGCCGCCTTGATGGAGAGCACGTCAAAGGTGATGCGCACGATATCCTTGTGAAAGTGACGTGCCAGCGCCTTCGTGCGATCGAGCGCCGCGCCATCGTACGGCTTCGACAGATCTTGCAGCGCAGCGGCTTCAGTCTTGCGATGCTCGAACACTGAGGCGCGCCGATGCAGATGATCCCCACGGCCATGCCGGGCACCGACGCCACGGCCCCTCAATCGCCCCAATCCACTACAACGTCGCCTACGGGGGCAGGGGCAAGTACGATTTTCCCCGAACTATTGAAGCAGACGGCCGCGCCAGTGCCGCAGAAGACCCTGATGCCTGGCGCACCTGCGGGCTCAAAGGGCGGTGAGATGGCCGAACATGGGAGTGCCGCAGAGGGTACGGACCTGTTGGTGGCCATTGACACCTTGTTGAACGACTTGTCTCAACTGGCGCTTGAGGCGCAGGGCGCCTTTCAATCTGCTACCAGCCTTGGTGCCAAAGCCGATGTCATGAGCGGCTTCATCTCCGAATTTCAAACCCAACTGGCCGCGTTTCAATCAAAATCGCTAAGCGTGCCCGCGTCGTTAACCACGATGATCACTACGGAACTGACGCAAAGCACTACGCTTCAGTTTGGGCTTGGCACGGCCAATTTGGCTGGCCCGATGCAGGCCTTTGAAAACGCGATGGGCGTCCTGCGATCCGCCTTGCCCGTGGCGGCTCAGGCGGGGGCCGCGCCCGTTTCTTCCGTTTCGCAGGCGGCGGGGCCTGTCCCGGGTGCAGACGCGCCCGCGCCACCTGTACTCGCAGCCTCTGCCGCTGGCGCTCCAACACCAGATACGGCAGCTGTAACACCGAACCAGATCGGGGCAACGCCTGTGCCGCAAGCATCCGTCCAAGGCGCGGTTCCAGCGGCTGCGGTAACAGCGCCGGCAGATCCCGCCGCTCCCGCAGAGCCGTTGCCCCAGATTACCCCGGCATCTGAACCGCGGGCGAATGCTCAGGGGGAGGAGTTGCCACTCGCTGCTCCGCGCGAAGCGCCGAAGGCGGCCCTCGCCAATCTTACCTTCACGTCCGAAGCCCCGAAACCAGTGGGCCAGGCTCCGGCCATGGTGCAGGCGATCACGCCGATGGCGCAGCCATCGGCCGCGACCGATGCCGCCGCGGCGCTGAGCCCCGAGGCGCCCGCCGCGGTCGCGTCGCGCGCAAGCGCCGATCTTGCGCCGGCATTCTCTTTTGCCCGCAACATTGCCGCACAGGTGCGCGGCACGGTGTTTGAAGAGGGCAAGACCCGTGTGGAACTCACTCCGCGCGGATTGGGGGACATCGAAGTGGAAGTGGCCCGTGACGATTCTGGCAAACTGCGAGTCGTCTTGCGCGCGGAAAACGCCGCGGTCCTCACCGCCTTCCGAAATGACCGCGATATGATCCTTGGGATGCTCCGCGATGGTGGTGTGGCCGTGGAAGATGGGGAAGTGGCCTTTGAAAGCTTTGGCGGCCACGCCTCCTATGAAGATCGCGGTGCGCCGCGCAGCAGAGATGAGATTGAGAGCGTCGGCGCTAGCCCATTGGTCTCCGAAGAAGCTCTGATGCCTATCCGTCCCGCGGCGGCGCACGCGACGTCCCCCTCCGGCGCACTCGACATTACGACCTGACGGACTGAACGCAGAAAAGGTGACTTTATGACTGATGCAATTTCATCCGTTCCCGCAGCGCCCATCGCAGAAGCCAGAGAGCAGGATGCGTCGGCGCTCACCCGTTTGGCGGGTGATTTCAACAGCTTCCTTCAGCTTCTTACTGCTCAGGTTTCAAACCAGGATCCACTGGCGCCGATGGATAGCTCGACGTTCGTGACCCAGCTGGCCCAACTCAGTCAGGTGGAACAGACGGTTGCGGTGAATACCAACCTGGAAGGAATCTCAGGCCAGATCGCGGCGGCGAATAACCTTACCGATGTGGATCTGATCGGGCGCGATGTCACCGTTGTGGGCGAAAGCTTCCGCAATACGAACGGACCCTTGGGATATGAGCTTGCCGCCGAGGCTGCCTCGGTTACCGCACTTATCAGAACTGCAGACGGCGATCTCGTGCGCACGATGGGGGGCCTGCCGGGCGCGCCCGGCGCGCGCCAGGAGGTGCTGTGGGACGGATTGGATGATACCGGCGCGGAAGTCTTGAACGAGAATCTGGTGTTTGAACTTGAAGCCTTCGATGAAGAGGGCGAGCCTGTGCCCTTCATCGGTTATGTGAGTGCGAGCGTGGAAAGCGTGCTCCTAGACGGGGAAACGTCGCAACTGGTTCTCAGCACTGGCGAAACCATTTCGTCGAGTAGCGTTCTGGCCGTTCAGTAGGATTGAGCGGCTAGCGGCGCGGCACATTGCGCCGGCCCAGTAACGCCACATCGATTTCCTGAAGCGTCGGCACCTCGGCAATCACGAGTTTTTCCAACCGCTTGCGCAGCACCTCCAGGTCCACATCCGCTGTCACGTAGTTCGGGCGCACATCGCGAACGCCCGTCAGAACCATGTCGCGCAGCCACACGAGGTTACGCGCCTCGCGAAAGCGCTCAGCCTCCGACTCGTCGGCGAAGTGGAACATGATCTTGGTGACAAGGTATTGGGTATGCCTCGGCGTATCGACGGCAAAGGTAATTGCGCCGATATCAACGGTGGTGGCGGTTTCAGCTGGAAGCTTGGTGTCATTTTCCGCCGCGGCCGCGGCCACGTTGGTCTTTACAGACAGCGCAAGGGCGATCAAAAAAACCGAAACGAAATTGCGACACCGCATGACCGACCTGCCGGACCCGAACCAATCTGGTTCGGATCGCAGGTAAATCAGCCGTAAATGTCTCCCTAGTAAGGCAGAATGATGTCGAGCGCCCCTTCACCCAGGCTTGTCCGGGTCTGGCGAGAGATCTGGCCGCGTCCAGCGTAGGTGATCCGCGCCTCTGCAATCTTGTCGTAGGCGATCACATTGTTGCGCTGAATGTCTTGCGGCCGGATGATGCCCGCTACCCGAAGCTCGCGAAGCTCGGAGTTCACTTTCACCTCCTGGCGCCCGGCGATGACCATGTTGCCGTTGGGTAAGGTCTGAACAACCAGCGCGGCGACCTTGAGGTTGATCGTCTCGGCGCGATCGATCGAGCCCGATCCGCTCGCGGCCTTGGAGGCATCGAGATCAACGATATGGCCGGTGGGCAGATCTTCGGGGCCAATGCCGGGCAGGACCTTGTCGATCTTCGTGCCGTACCCAAAGAAGGTGGGGAAGCCCATGCTGCTCGAGCCGTCGCGGCTGCGTGCGGTGGCGTTTGAAAGCTGCGCCTCGTCATCAATGTTGATGTCGATGGTCAAGATATCTCCGATCTGGCTGGCTCGCTGATCGGCAAAGAAATTTGTGGCCCCTGGTTGCCAGAGCGAGGCGGCCTCAGCCCGGGCGAACACGGGTTCGGCTTGGGGCGGCGGCATCGGAACCGATACGCGCGACGCCTCCGGCATTGTTTGGCCGTTCATCTGGATGTTCGATATACGGGGATTGTAATCCCCAAATGCCCCGCCGCAACCGCTGACAACGGCGGCCAGTGCAAGGCTGGCGGGAAGACGTGAGTAGACTGATTTCATTGAAAGACCTCGACAATACCATCTGCGGTCGCAATCCCGATGACGGACTGATTGCTGGATAGGTTTACGACTTTGACGTCATCTCCAAGCGCAGCATCCGACAGCGCGCGCCCCGTTGCGCTAAGGTTCAGGCCCCCGTCATTGAAGACGATCCGGATATGCTCTCCGCGCTCCACAAGCCGTGGCGACATGACGGACTGTGCCATCACGGGGCGCCCAGTGTTCAAAAGGCGCCGTACCTCCATGCCCACGAGCGTTTCGGTATCCGTCACGGCAAAACTGTTGATGCGTTGAGCGGGGATCTCGATTGCGGACAGGTCGCTGTCCTCGATGATCTCGCCCGGCTGAATCTGACGGGTCGGCACAGGCACTTGCAATATCACCATCGCAAAACCCGATACCCGGCTGACGCTGCCATCTTCGCGGAACGCGTCAGCCACGAACTGGCCGGAGCTGGGATCGGCCCAGAAGGCCCGCAGCGCCACTGCGTCGCTCAGGGTGGGGCTATACGTGATGCGCAGCGTTGCGTTGTCGGGAATCGCCCCGTTCCATTCTGCCTGGAACTGCTCTTCCACGAGAGTTTCGATATCGGTGGCGAGCGCGCTTTGAGCGCTCGTAAGCACGATGGCCATGGCGAAGGCACGCATCATCACTAGCGCACCCGGTTCGCGGTCGACATCATCTGGTCAGCCGTCTCGATGGTTTTGGAATTCATCTCATAGGCGCGCTGGGCCGAAATCAGATCAGTGATTTGCTGGATGATGTTAACGTTTGAGTTCTCCAGATACCCCTGCCGCACAATCCCAAAGCCCGGGTCGCCGGGATTGGCGTTGGTGGCATCACCGGATGCGGCTGTGCCTTCGAGAAGGTTGTTCCCCATCGGCCGCAGGCCGCCATCGTTGATAAAGGTGGCGAGCGAGAGCTGGCCAAGTTCAACCGGGTTTGGATCGGCCTCGACATAGGCCATTATCACCCCTTGCTCGTTGATCTCGATGCTCTTGGTGTTCTGCGGGACAACCACGCCGGGATCGACCTCGTAGCCCTGCATCGTCACCAGTTGGCCTTCGGCGGAAAGCTGAAAGGCGCCGTCACGGGTATAGGCGCGGCCCCCATCGGGCAGGTTCACCACGAAGTATCCCTGGCCATCGATAGCCACATCGAGGCTGTTCTCGGTGGCCAGAAAGCCGCCCTGGGTATTCAGCCTCACGGTGCCGGCGGTCTGTACGCCAAGGCCGATGTCGATGCCCGTGGGGGCGATGGTGCCCTGGTCTGACGTGAGCGCCCCTTCGCGCGAGACGTTTTCGTAGATCAGGTCCTGAAATGCGGCCCGGGCCGATTTGAAGCCCGTGGTGTTGGCGTTCGCGATGTTGTTGGAAATCACGTCCACATTGTTTTGCTGGGCCAGCATGCCCGTCGCAGCGATACTCAACGCTTTCATGTCTGTATCCTTTCCTGCCTATCCCATGCGCCCGATCCGGCGCAGGGCGTCACGGATCAGCTTGTCTTCGTTATCGATGAGCTTGGTGGCTCGCTCGTAAGATTTCTGCACTTCCATCAGGCGCGTCACTTCGGCAACCGGGTGCACATTGGAGCCTTCGATGGATCCCTGAACCATCTCGGTGGATTGGGCGGGCTGGGTATCGTCGGGCGCGCCCTCGGGCGGGGCAAACATGCCCGCGCCGAGCCGCTCGTAAGACTGAATCGAGGGCACGTCGAACATGCCAATCTGCCCGAGCTCGCCCTCTTCGGAAGAGATCGTGCCTTCAGGTGAGATCTGAAGATCGGCAATGCCGGGAGGCAGGGTGATCGTACCGCCGCCGCTATCCAACACTTCGGCACCCGATTGGGTTTGCAGCACACCTTCCGGGCTCAGCGAAAGCTGCCCGTCACGCCCGTAGGCGATCTGGCCTTCAGGTGTGCGGTAAGACAGCCAGCCATCGCCGTTGAGCGCGATATCGAGCGGGTTGCCGGTTTGCACGAAAGCGCCTTGGCGCGTGTCGACGTAGGAACCAGCATCGATCACGAACTCGGTGTCGTCGCCGCTGGGATCCGCCAGCAGGTAGGCCTCGAACGCCACGCGTTCACCCTTAAAGCCCGCGGTATTGGCGTTGGCGATATTGTTCGCCGTGACCTCAAGATCTCGCCGGGCCGCTGCTGCAAGCGATAGGGAAATATACGAGTTCGTCTCCAAGACATCCGTCCGTCTGCATGATTCAAGAATAGATATTGCACTTTCAAAGAATAAATGCAAGTATAAATTCGACATGTACATGAATAGAAAAAACTTGCAGGCCTTTTCCTTTGTGGCTGGTCTCGCACTCGGGCCAGCAATCGCGGCCGATCCGCCACCTGACGAGGCAGCGGAGGATGCGGTTGCGGAGCGTGTTCTTGGGGAAAGCCGTCCTTTGAGCACCGCGCCCGCCTTCTCTACCGCGGCACGCACGATGCTCTCCGCATTGGCGGAGAATGAGCCCGAGCCGCGGACGCCAAACGATCCTGCCCGAGCGCTCCAACACCTTGAACTCGCCAAGCGCTATTTTCGAGATGGCTTGATCCTCGAAGCTCTATCATTTGCCGAAGGCATTCCCGCGGGCGCGCTGCCACCCGAACGGGCGCAACAGCAGCGCACCCTTATTGCCCAGGCAACGGTGCTTGATCCGCGGCCGGGCGCAGCGCCGCAGGTGCCCAGTGCCGCCTTCGAGGCCGCGGCGCAAAGAGAGGTGTTTCAGGCGCTGGCACAGGCGCGCGCGGGGCAGGCCGGGCAGGCTGCGGCAACGCTGTCGGCCAATGTCGGCGATCTAACCGCCTTGCCCGAGCCAATTCAGGTGCGCGCACTGCCATACCTGCTGCTCGCGGCGATCGATGCGAATGACTGGCAGACGAGCCGCGCGCTCGTCGAGGCCTTCCAAGGCCATCCCGGGCTCGCGAATTCCGCCGCGTTTTCTTATCTGCTTGGGCATACCGCCCTTCAATACGGCGAGAAACTGCGCGCCTTCGACCATTTCGCTGCCGCATCGGGCAGTGTCGATAAGTGGGGCCACCGGGCCCGCCTGCAGATGGTTGATCTTGCGGTAGCGCACGGTGGGATCACGGCTGATGAGCAGGAGCATATGCTCATGCGTATCTACGGGGCGTGGCGGCGCGGGCCTGAGGCGAGCGGCACGCTTCTCCGCATCGAAAAGGTGCAACTGCGAGCAGGCGATCGGCTTGGGGCGCTCCAAACGCTCTCTACGCTGATGATGAATCATGCCGGCTCGCCCGAGGCGCAGGGTGCGCAAACCCGCGCCAGTGCGATCCTGGCCGACTCGTATGAAGCGCTTCTTCGTGACGGGGCCGATTTGAATAGTGTCATTGAGACCCATGCGCGGATTGCCAGGGACTATCGTTTCTTCCGGGGGTTCGATGTGCTGGCTGAGAGGTTTGGTAATTATCTCCTGTCGGTTGGTATCACCGGGCTTGCCTCGCAGGAATTTCGGCTGACCGGCGAATACCTTGCCGCCGCAGAAAGCCTCGGCCTGTTTAAAACGCCGGACGAGCGGTTCGATATCCTGCGCCTGAAAGAAGCGGAAGCGCTCTTGGCGGGGGGGCAGTTGGAGCGGGCCAAAGCGCTGCTGGTGCAGCCGCTTCGGGTTGACGAACCGCGCTCGGCGGCACGATTGGCTTCTCTGCGCGCCGACTACTTCGGGCGCACGGGCGAGGCGCTGCAAGAAAGCGCAGATGCGCTTGAGGCCACCCCAAGTGGCTATATCCGTGAATTGGCGGAACAGTATTTTGCGGCCGAAGAGTGGGAACTGGCACGGCTTGAATACCTCAAACTCGCCGGTGTTTTGGGTGATCGGCTTCCCACCCGTGATGCTGTGAACCTGTTTCTTGCCGCACAGCGTAGCGGGGACACCGCCCTGTCAAAGGTGCTTGGCGAACTGCTCGCCCAACGCGAGGATTTTGACCTTGGGGCGTTTACCGAAGAAGTCGCGCTAGATGCCCCGATTGATCCCGACATCCGAAGCGAAGCGCTTGAAGCCCTTGTCGAACGCGCAAGCCAGGTACTGACGGATGTCGATGCACTCGTCGATGTGCGCGAACAAGATCAACAAGAATAGCCGATTTTAATTTTGCGTTAACCATAGGACGCAAGATCATCCATGACCACGTGTTACTCACAAGAAGGATTTTGCTGTCATGTCCATCTCGAACGCCATGCAGGCAAGTGTCAGCGGACTTATGGCTAACGCAACTGCGGTTGGTGAGATTTCCGCTAATATCGCAAATGCCGGGACGGACGGGTATCGTCGCTCCTTCGCGCAGATGGTGACCACCACGGTAACCGCAACGGGCGGGCAGGCTGCGCCGGCGGGCGGTGTACGCGCCGTGCAAACCGCCGAAGTGGATACGGATGGCCAGCTTCGCACGACACAGCGTGCCACCGATATGGCCATCAGCGGCCAGGGCTTTTTCGTTGTCTCAAAAAACCCCAATGATCCGGTTCAGGCCAACTACATGCTCACCCGCGCGGGCTCCTTCCGCCCCGATGAGAATGGTAACCTCAAAAACGCAGCCGGCCTTTATTTGGCGGGGTTCCCTTATGATACGAGCGGCTCGCTCGGCGTGGTGGATCGCAACACCTTTGCCGATCTGACGACCGTCAACACCAGCAACATGACCGTTCAGGGGCAGCCCACGACCACCATGTCGCTCTCCGGCAACCTGCCGGAGCAGGCCACGGGCGTCGCCGCACCTGGGGATGCCTTCGTGAGTTCTGCGAGCTTCTATTCGCCGCTCGGCGCATCCGAGCGCCTGCAGTTTTCCTGGCAGCCGACCGTCACTGCAAACCAGTGGCAACTGACCATTAGTGACGGCACGGGGGCAGATTACGGAACCGTGGATGTGGCCTTCAACGATAGCGGTCCAAATGCCGGAGCCCCGCAAACCTACTCCGGCGCCACCTCGCTTGCCACGGCACCTGCGGGCTTTGCCTTCGATCCCGCAAGCGGCACGGCGACATTGACGATCAATAACGGCGCCACACCGCAAACCATCGAAGTAAGCCTTGGGGCACCAGGCTCGCTTGACGGGCTTACGCAGTTCTCGGGCGATTATTCGCCCTTGGATGTTTCGAGCGATGGCAGCGCCAGCGGAACCCTCGTACGCACGGAAATCGATGACCGCGGAGACGTCTTCGGAGTGTTCGACAATGGGGGCCGCCAGGCGCTCTTCAGCATTCCTCTCGCTGTGGTGCCGAACCCTAACGGTCTGATCGCAACTGATGCCAACGCCTATTTTGTGTCGCGTGACAGTGGGGCGTTCGAGCTCGGAACCGCGAACGTGGGGTCAACCGGATCTATCACCTCAGGTGCACTTGAAGGTTCAAACGTGGAGATCGCGCAGGAGCTAACAGATCTGATCCAGACCCAGCGCGCATACTCTTCGAACGCCAAGATCATCACAACCGTCGACGAGATGCTCGACGAAACCATGCGGATCAAGCGCTAACGGCGCTTGATCTGACAGAGGGAGCTGTTCCGCCATGGGCCTGACAAGTGCATTCGGGATCAGCCGTAGCGGGCTGAGCACCGTTGAGAAGTGGGCCGAAACCACGTCGGCCAACATCGCAAATGCCGATAAACCGGGCTACGCGCGCAAATCGGTTTTGCGCACCACTGATGATATGGGGATCGCCGCCATCAGCGGCATAAGGCGCGACGCCGATGGTGCGGTTGACCGGATGCATCGAATGGAGCTCGCCCGCATGGGCCGGCAGGACGCGCTCGCCTCGGGTACCGCCCTCTATCTGGGCCAGCTTGGGTCGCCCGATGATCCGAACAGCTTGTCGAACCGCGTCGCGGATTTGCAAACGGCTTTCGTGCAGCTTGCCAATGCGCCCGAACAGATCTCACGCCAGAACGGAGCGCTTACGGCATCGGAAGCTCTGGCACGTGATCTCAACGCGGCGGACGCGGCGCTAGATGAAGCCATGCTCACCGTGCAGGGGCGCGTCGAAGCAAGCGTCGACGCTGCAAATCTCGCGATAACCAAGATTGCCGAGTTGAACCAGCGTATCGTCGGGGTCGAGCCGGGCACGCAGCAGCACGCTATGCTGACCGACGAACTGAATATCCAGCTCGATGCTCTTGCCGAAATCGTCGATACCCGCGCCGTGTTCGACGCGGCCGGGCGCGGGTCTGTCTACAGCGCGGACGGTAGCCCTTTGGTAGAAGACAATGCCTACGAGCTTTTGTCATTTGAGGCCGCGACGGGATCGCTTATCCTCGACGGCCGCGATATCACGCCGGGGCGGGATGGCGCGCGGGGCTTCTCGGAGGCGCGCCTCGCTGGGGAGATCGAGCTGTTGCGCGAGGTTTTCCCTCAGGCTCAACGGCAGCTTGATGAGTTGGCACGCGGCCTTATGGTTGGGTTCGAGGCCGCGGATGCCACAGTAACGGCAGGCGTCGCGAGCCTCTTCACCGATGGCGGCGGAGCGTTCGATCCCGGCAACCTTTCCGGCCTTGCGGGCCGCATCAGCGTGAATGATGCCGTGCGCCCTGTGGCGGGTGGGGATGTCTGGCGTCTTCGGGATGGCATCGCGGCCGCAGCGGAGGGCCCTCCGGCGGATGCAACCCAGCTTTCGGCCTTCGTAAGCATGATGGAAGGCCAGCAGGCATTTGATGGCGCTGCAGGTCTTGGCACATCTTCAACGCTCGCGGAGTTTGCCGCGGCAATGGGCGCCGACCAGCAGCGTGTGCGTACCGATGCCGAGGAGTTGCGGGAAACATACCGCGCCAGCGCTGCCTCGCTTGAGGCCACGCGCAGTAGCCTCTCGGGTGTCGATGTCGACGATGAATTACAGCAGTTGATCCTGATCGAACAAAGCTATGCGGCGAATAGCCGTGTCATTACAGTGGTATCCGAAATGGTCGATACCTTGCTGGCTGCCGTCTAGGAGCCGCACTGATGACCGTGATCCACAATCCATCAACCCTAACGACCGCAAACCTTCGACGTGAGATTGCCGCCGACATTGATGGCCGGCTAAACCAGGCGGCAAATGAAGCCTCCACGGGCAGAAAGGCCGATCCGTTCCGCGATCTTGGCAGTGGGTCGGTGGAGCTTTTGTCGCTTCGCTCGGGCGCAATCCGTCTCGATGGATTTATGACAAGCAATGAGTTGCTGCAGAACCGCCTTGAAGTCATGGCGACAACGCTTTCAGAGTCACGCGAAACCCTGCAAAGCTTCCTCGAAGCGGGCGTGAGCTTTAGTGAAACGCAACAGCCAATTGGATCTGTTCTTCAAGAAAGCGCACGCGCGGCCTATGCCCAGCTCGCGACACTTGTAAACACGCCCTACCAGGGCGCTCAGCTTTTTGCGGGAACACAGAATAGCGGGCCTACGCTTCAGCGCTTTGACGAACAAAACGCGAGCACAGGTTTGTCACCCGAAGACGTTATGGCTGCAATTGTCGGAGGCGGGATTACCAGTGCCGCTGACGCCAGTGCCAAAGCTGGAGACGTCCAAGTCATCTTCGACAGTGCAAACACCCTGGCGCCCGATACGAATTTTGAGGCCACCTTCTTCAACGGCACGCCCCTGGAGGCGGCCCCCGGCGTTCCATCCCCCCGGCAAACCGCCCTGATCGATAACGGGATGGTGCTTCAATACGGGATCCAGGCCAACGATCCGGCGTTTCGGACGGCGCTTCAGGGCCTTGCCATGATCGCGGCAGTTGATCCGTCGACCATTACGGATGCCGGTGCCTACGAGGCGTGGGTTGGCACGGCGATGGAGGCTGTCGGCGAGGGGCTTCAAATGCTGGAGGCTGCTGAAACCCGGCTTGGCGGCGAACAGGCGCTTCTGTCGCAAACGTTGGGCAACCAGCAGGTGCGAGCGGATCTCTATGAACGCCAGCTTGGGGTTCTGGAAGGGGTCGATCCGTACGAGGCGGCCAATCGCGTTACGCTGCTATCAACACAGCTTGAGGCGACCTACGCCATCAATGCGCGCCTTTCCCGGCTAACGTTCCTGAGCTTCATGTAAGCCACTATTGGGCTGCCTGCCGGCGCTCGAACGCATCAGCGCTTAGGCGGTAGCCGCGGCCATGAACCGTTTCAATGTATGCCGAACTGGTTTCCGCTACCGCATCGAACTTCTTGCGGATCTTGCAAATGTAAACGTCGAGCACCTTGTCGAAAGGCGGCACTTCGGCGACGGCATAGACGGAATCGTAAATGGCCGCCTTCGACACAACACGCTCGGCGTTCAACGCAAGCTGATGAAAGATCTCATACTCTTTGCTTGAGAGGCGCACACGCTGCCCGTCGATCTCTGGATCCCGGCCATCAAGGTAGGCTGTAACGCTGCCGACATGGACTTCTTTTGCTATGTGTCCTTTCGTGCGCCGGATCGTTGCATTGATCCGCGCAAGGAGTTCGACGCCCTTGATTGGGATTACCATGTCCTGATCTGCGCCAAGATTGAGGGTTTGCGAGGTGGCCTGCGCATTACGAAAGTCGCGCATCACGACAATCGGATGGCCGCAATTTGCCGAACGCAGGGCTTCGATCTGGTCCGCAAGGTCCTCGGTGTCGGCCAAAAGGAAGGCCGACGACATCGCGCCTTCGGTGTTCAGCAGCGATAGATCTCGCGAAAAATAAGCGTCGTTGATCGGAACCAAAGAAAATCCGGCATTGGACAGTTCGGCTTTAAGCCCCTGTAGGCGTTCAGTCCGGGGCTCGTGAACAAATAACTGCATAAGTACGACGCGTCCTTGTGTGGCCCCCGCCAGCAATGGTGTTTCTACGCGGCGGGCTCGATAACAAGAATAAAATTTTTAATCTTGACATAAGCAAGAATAAATTTAGTGTATCCATGCAACAGGCGCATGGAGGCGCGGATGATCAGACCGGTGAAACTGGTGAGACACGCAGTGATTTTTGGGCTGGCGCTGCTCTGTGCACTGGGTCCCACAACCGCAGGCGCAACCGCGCGCATCAAGGATATCGCCACCTTCGAAGGGGTGCGGGACAACCAGATCGTTGGCTATGGTCTCGTGGTGGGGCTGAACGGGTCGGGCGACAGCCTGCGCAACAGCCCGTTTACCGAGAAATCCATTGTCGGCATGCTGGAGCGGCTTGGGGTGGGGAACCTTGAAGGCTACGATCTACGCACCCGCAATGTCGCCGCGGTCATGGTCACAGCTACGCTTCCGCCCTTCGCACGGCGGGGGTCGCGCATCGATGTGGTGGTGTCGTCGATGGGCGATTCAACCAGCCTTAGGGGCGGCACGTTGATCGTAACACCTCTGACGGGGGCTGATGGCAACGTCTATGCGGTTGCCCAAGGGCCGATTGCGGTTGCCGGTTTCGCGGCGCAGGGAATTAACGCCTCAATCGTTGAAGGTGTGCCCACGGCAGCCCGTATCGAGAACGGTGCGACAGTGGAAAACGAGATCGCGTTTGATTTCGAGGGCCTCAATAGCATTAGGCTTGCCTTGCGCTCCCCCGATTTTACGACGGCCCTGCGCATTGAAGAGGCGATCAACGGCGCGTTGGGTGGCAACCGGGCAGATGCGGTGGATTCCGGCACGGTAGTGGTCAGCGCCTCGGGGCGCATCGATCTGCCTGAGCTGATGGCGCGGATTGAAAACCTTCGAATTGAGCCCGACAACGTGGCCAAGGTCGTCATCGACGCGCGCTCTGGAACGATCGTTGTGGGCGCTAATGTTCGGATCAGCGAGGTGGCGATCAGCCAGGGTGGGCTCACTGTGATCGTGAAGGAAGATGTGGTCGTCTCCCAGCCCGAGCCATTCTCGATTGGAGAAACCGTAGTTGTTCCCGACACAATTGTGGAGGTTCAGGAACGCGAGGCTCAATTCGCGATACTGGAGGGTGGCGTGCCATTGCAGCGGCTGGTCGATGGCCTGAACGCCCTTGGTGTCGGCGCGACTGAGACAATTTCCATTCTGCAGGCAATCAAGGCGGCCGGGGCTTTGCACGCCGATCTTGAGATTATCTGATGCCGGCCGATGCGTTAGGGCCGACGCCGGGCGTGCTGGATCTTACGCACCGCACCGTCTCTGCGGCGACGGGCCCCGCTGCGAAAGAGGCATGGGCGGCGCAGGAGTTTGAGGCCGTGTTTCTGACACAGGCCATCGACGAGATGCTTAAGACGGTTGATATCGGCGCCATGGGCGGCGGCCACGCAGAAGAAACTTGGCGCAGCTTCCTGGCGAAATCCATCGCCGACGAAATTGCCCAGTCCCGCGTGACCAACATCTCAGGCGGCGTAACCAACGCAATCTCTGCCTATCGCGAGCCGATGCTCCCGGGCGATGAAACAGGAGGCTAGGATGGCCGACACCGAAAAGCATATCGTGGCCATTGAGGCCCTTACGAAGGTGATCAAGCACGAGTTGGAGGCTGTTTCGGAGACCGATCCTGAACGTCTGCAGGAACTCGTGACCGAGAAAGAAGCACTCGCGGCTCAGCTCGAAGCAGCCGGCGCTGATATCGAACGGCTCCTCAGGGGCGAGGGCCCCGATGCTCAGCGGCTGCGAAGTGCCCTGGCAAACCTGCAGCATCACCTGAAGCGGAACTCCGGTTTTGTGTCGCGTATGGCGCGATCCTGTGCCGAAATCGTTTCGGAACTGACGCGCAACTCCGCCGCAGAATCGTTGCGCGGCCTCTACGATCGCACGGGCAAGGTCAGCCACGGGCTGTCACGCCGCCAAGACGTCGACCTTTCCCTGTGAAACGTTAACCAGCCATTAACCAAACGGCACAATCTCCTCAGCGTGGGCAAATGCTCGCCGCCCGACAGAAGACGGGACACCAACGCTAGAAGCACAGGAGAACGACTATGGCTTCGATCCATACGAACGCGGCGGCTATGAATGCCCTCGCAACCCTTCGCGACGTCAACATGAGCCTGACCGAAACCCAGAACCGCGTTTCGACCGGTTTCAAGGTTCAGACGGCGAAGGACAATGCCGCTTACTTCTCGATCTCTGAGACGATGAAGAGCGACAGCGGCATGTACAAGGCCATCGACGAAGGTCTGACGCTGACCAAGAACTCGCTCGCAACGGGCCGTCTTGGTGCCGAAACCGTCGCCGAACTCGCGCAAGACTTTGTTGAGCGCGTGGCGTTCGCCCAGGAAAACAACATCGACCGTGCAAAGGTTCAGCAGGAACTCGACGAGCTCGTCGCGCAGATGACCACCACGATCTCGCAGGCCACCTTCAACGGTGTGTCGATGGTCGCCGGTGGTGCCGACGTTACGGTCGTGACGGGTATCACCCGCGTTGGCGGCTTTGCCACCACGAGCATGACCGTGTCGCCCGTCGATCTGGGCGCTGTTGCGACGGCTCTGGATGCCATCGACGTTGGCACTTCGACCGACCTGGCCGCTGATCTCGCGACCGCTGAAGGGCAGCTGACCGCTGCGCTTGATGCGGCAACGTCGCTCGGCATCGGCGAAAAGGCTGTTGAGACGCAGCAGGAGTTTCTAAAGGCCCTGACTGAGCGCCTCGACAACGGGATCGGCGCTATGGTTGACGCCGACATGGAAGAGGAAGCAGCACGCCTGCAGGCACTTCAGGTGCAGCAGCAGCTTGCAACACAGTCCCTGTCGATCGCCAACCAGGCTCCGCAGAATATCCTGAGCCTTTTTCGGTGAACTAGGGCCGGAGGTGGAGCTGGATAATCCCGGTGATCCCGGCTCTGCCGCCTAGCCATAAGTGCGGCGCCCTTTTCCCTCGGGGCGCCGCATCCCCCGGCCATTCCTGAGAGAACTCCAGGATCAAAGGAACGCAGAAGCAATGAGTCTTGCCGCTTACAAAAGGAACATTCGAGAGGTTGAAGCGCCCCGCGATATCGAACGCCGCGTGCTGTCGCGTATCACCTCCGAGATTGAGCGCATCGCTGAAGAATTCGATCGCGCCGAAACCCGCCTTGCCCGCCTGAACATCCTCGCAAACGGCCTCGCGATAGCGCTTGCCGAAAACCAGCAATTCTGGATGGCGCTGAAACATGATCTTGCTGATGAAGGCAATCAGTTGCCGCCCGATCTGCGCGCGTCGCTGATCTCAATCGCGCTTTGGGTCGAGCGTCAAACCAACGCAATCATGTCTGGCGAAGCCAAGGTTGCGCCGCTTGCATCGATCAACCGCTCGGTGACGGACGGCCTGCGTGGCGTGCCTTCGGTTGCCTCGGTCGAGGGTGTATAGATCATGCCGCTGAAACTGAACCTTAAGCCCGGCGAACGCCTGATCATCAACGGCGCGGTCGTCAAAAACTCTGACCGTCGCCATGTTCTGATGGTTGAGACGCAAAGCGATGTGATCCGTGGCAAGGATCTGCTTGAACCCGATGCGGCGGCGACGCCGGTCAGCAAGGTCTATTTCCTGATCCAAACGGCGCTCACACAGGAAGCGACGCGCGAAAAGCTTGTGCCTATGATCCAGCGCGATCTGGCGACTTTGGCGACCGTCTTTGGCGGGGCGCAGGTTGCCCATATTTTTGAGGCAGCGAACTACGTCAGTCAGGGCGATTACTACAAGGCACTGACCGAGCTGCGCCCCGTATTGCAGCACGAAGAGCTGCTGATCGCACGCTCGGCCGGAAAGGTAACGCCGGTAGCCGAGCGCTCTGCGGGGGCGATGCCATGATACCGATTGCCGGTCTTGCCACATCGACAGCGCTGACCCTTGTTGATGCGACGAGGGACCGGCAGTTGGAGATCCTGCGCAGCAGGCCCGAGCACGCGCGCGCGATTACTGCGTTCCGTGAGCGCATCGCAGACGTGCAAACCGCGGAACAGCTGATCGAGGATCGCGAACTCTACGTCTTCGTCATGAAGGCGTTCGATCTTGAGGATCAGATCTTTGGCAAGGCACTGATCCAAAAGGTGCTGGAAAGCGATGTTGATGAGCGCACCGCGCTCGTCAACAGGCTGACGGACCCGCGCTTCCGAGAAATGTACGACACCCTCGGATTTGGCGAAAACGGGGTTGGCAACACAAACACGCTTGATGCCCGCTGGCAGGAAGACATGGTAGATAGGTATCTGGAATCCCAGTTCATAAGCGATGTCTACGACCAAAATGAAAGCGTCGGGGCCGTGCTGGAATTCCGCCAGAAGGTCGCCGATATCGAGCGACCGCTCGACATTCTCAAAGACCGCGACACGGCTGCGTTCATCCGCCGTGCGCTTGGGTTCCCCGATATTATCGGGACGGCGAACATTGATCGCCAGGCAGAACTCATTGCCTCGCGGCTTGATCTTGAAACACTGTCTGACCCCAACGTGGTCGACAAGCTCGTGCGCAAGTACGCAGCACTGAGCAATGTATTTGACACTCAGCAGGTGACGCAGAATGCCGCCGTTCAGCTAGTGCAAAGCGCAGTGGCATCCGGTCGGGCTGTTCAGCCGATCGCGCTGGATATCTCTGCGGTCAGCCGCCTGTCCTCTCAAGCAAGTGCGCTTTGAGAATGTCAGGCACGTAGCAGGAAGAAATCTGAACGTCGGCCGGCTTTAATTAGGTCCTCACATTCCCCAGCACCGCGAAGGAACGAGCGGTGCACCTAGAAGCGATAAAGAACGCAACTAACGCCGAAACGCACGCGTTTCGGTGCACGTGAGGCCTTTGCTTTCCGGCTGGGAAGGCAAGTGCAATGTTACACTTTGAGTTAGACACTGGCGCAGCCGCTGTCGCCCCAGAGAGCACGGAAATCGACCGCTTGGCCATGGGCGCAAGGTTCGTGAGCTATCGAAGCGACGCCCGTTTCGAAGCTCACATCGACGAACTTGATCCAGGGCTTCTTGTTTGGCCGGGCGGCGATCTCGCCGAACGGCGGACAGATCGGTACGGATTTGAGTACGAAGAGCTCTACAACGACGCCATAGATCGGCCCGGCCTGTCAGAGATGATGACATTTGCAAACGAGCAGGATGCTGCGCTGTCCGTTGTCTTGCCCACCGTGCGCTATCAGGGGCGCGAAGCGGATCTAGCAAACGACGTTCGTGACTTCATGGGTAAGCTTTTGGGGGGTGACTTCGGTGCGCTGCCTAAGGAACTGATCCTCGAGGTCGGCAGTGAGTTCTACGCTTACTTTGAAGACGGCGCAACGAGTGCCGCCGCCCAGTATGCGGCCCTTGCCGATATCGTGGTCACAGAAATCGCGCTCGCGTTGGGCGATCACACGGTAAACACCATTGGCGCCGACGTTACGATTGCTGTGCAGACTGGGCGCGAGATGTGGGAAGATGATGATCTTCGTGACGGGTTGAGCGACTTCGCCCTTCAAAATACGGAAATGCTAATTCACCACCGGTTTCCCATTCAAACTCAGGGGTTTGACGGGCGCGTGGATGATCAGATCGAAATCAACAAGGCGTGGGAAGCCGATATCCTTGGCGTTGGGGGAGAGGAGCCCGACTTCTTTGTTTCGGCCTGGAACGTCGCTCAACTCACGCGCAACTCTGCGCTTGACCTTTTCCTCGATGACAATCCCCATCTCACCGAGGCTGACGTGGATCTCGACGCCAGAACCAACGCCGATTTTGAGGCCTATTGGCAGGATCTTTTGCTCGATTACGACTATGGCGCGCTCCATCCCGGCCTGATCCTTGAGGGCTTTTCCACATATGTGGAAGCGGGAATGGACGCGGGCGCGGCCTTTGGGGTCGACGTGATCCATCCAGGCCGCCTCTCCTGGCGTGATGAGGATGGCGACGACCATCTGTTTGTCGGCGGCGAGATGCTCAAAATGATCTATGAGAGCGTCGAGGGTACGCGGATTCTTTCTTCGGACGAACCGTATGATCGCAGTGCGGCGGCAACGACGTATGCGTTTGAAGGGGACGACAAGCTCATCGTCTTCATCGCCGCCGGCTCGGATCCGAATACCGAAGTCACCATCGAAATCGATAATCTCGCAGCGGATTACACCTCCGTTTTTGCCGATCGTCTGAGCGTCGGCGAGAACCCGAATTGGATGCACGATTTCGGGATAGTGGATAACCCGCATGTGGATGAAAGTCCCGAGGCCGCGACCTATGCGCCAGGCGTACGGACAGAGGCTGACGTGGAGCTCTTTCAGAACGCGATCACTACAGAGCTTGGCGCGCATGAGGTTGTGCGTCTCGCCTTTGCGAAGACAGATGCCGCTTCAACCGAACTTGAGGCGGTTTCGGAAGGCAGCGAGATACTGCTTCAGATGGCCGATCTGCCAATTCTGTCACATCCCCCCGCCAGCCTACCCGACGATATCACGCAGGCTGCAGCAGATGATGGCTTTGATGATGGATCAGACGGCGGCGGCGGCGGTGGGGTGTTCGGAGCCTTCATTCTGCCACTGCTCTTGTTGCTCTTTTAGCAAGAAGGCGTCAGGCCAAGCTGCGCAGGATCTCGCGCGACGCTTTTGAGACGAGCGCCGTTTCGGAGCCCTGAAGCGCTAGAGCGCACCGCATTTGGGCAACTGCGGGAAGCAGGCTATGCGTCGAACCTGAGCAACCTCGTTTGCACGCGCCGCCGGGGTGACGGCGCCGGCGTTGCCGCCGCCGGTTGCACAGCCTCGCGCCCGGGCGCCGCCGGCTCCTGGGTGCTGTCTTTGGTGGGGAATGACGTAAACACGCCGGCGGCCCGTTTTACGCGACCAACACTAAGGTGTAGCCGGTTCAAAATGAGTTGAACTTGGATTTCCGCGTCCGCCGATGCCTGGCGAATTGACCCGATCAACTCATCGGGCTCTAGATCGAACTGATCAAGAAAGGCACAGAAGAAAACGCCTTTGCCGTTATAGGTGAGCCGCGATGGCACCTGCGAAAAGTGATCGCTGATGCCGAGGGCCACATATCTTAGCATCTCAAGAAAATCGTCGGGCGTAACTTTTGGGAAGATGGCTTCTGCGTTTGTGATTTCGAGCGCGACGAGGCGCGCCTTATATAACTCCGCTTTCGTCATTGCTGCAAAATACGCGTCAAATTTGCTGCGACTGACACAGTTCCGAACGCCCGGTATGCGCGTCTTATCTTCGAACGACAGCGCGCTTGAACGTGCTGTTTGGCCATCCGATTTTGGGGTCGGTGCCGGAGCGGGCGCCTGTGCGGGCGCGGGCGCCGTAGCGGCAATTCCATTCGGCGTCTCATTTCGTGCGTTGTTGCCGGCGTCTCTCGGGCCTGCTTCTCCCGGCATGGACATGCGCCGCACGCGTTTCTGGGCACCAAGCTGCTGTGCGCTTCGCACCAGGCCTTCATCTTCCTCGGCGTCGATCACCCATAGCTTTGTTCTGGCGAAGCGCGGGGACTTTCCTACGGCATCGCAAACCAGTAGCGCTGATGCCTTTGGCAGCGCCAAATCCACAAGAATGTGTGAAAACACGGCCTGAACATCGGTAAGGATCGCGAGCGCTTCAGTGGCGCTTTGCGCAACGATAAGCTCGCCCGATGCACGTGCGGCCAGGATACCCTCGTACCCCAGCGCAACGTCTCGATCACAACTGACCAAAAGCACTCGCATGGTTTCTATCCCTCATGACCTTGCTAAGGGACAGATTGCTTCAATTTCGGCTTCATTGCGGCAACAGTAGGGAAGGGTTTTCCCTAATTGTTTATGGTGCTCGATCAAGGCTGATTGATTGCGCCAGCGCGCACTCCTGGGTGCCCGCTTCCCTTTAGGCTGCTTCGAGGAATGTGTGATCGTCACGGCGCGCGCACACGCTTGCAACAACGCGCTCGGCATCTTCAATGCACTGAGCCCGGCGCAGGACGAACTGAATTGCCTCAGGAAGAGCACCTGCGGCCTGGGTTACGGTTTCCAGGGCCTCGTCAAGATCCTTCAAGTACTCGTCGCTAAGGCCGTGTACGACGTCAAAGAGAGCGCGATTGAACGAGTTATTGCGGTGGAGGCTGATCACTTCAGCGGCCCGCTTGGGATAGGGGAAACTGTTTTTCATCACTCTATCTCCTATCTCGCCCGTGGTATTCAGCGGCTCAGAACGCGCTGAGCGAAAGGTTGAGAAAGCTCTCGGCCATTTCGCCGTGCAGAACACAAAGCACAGCTGTCAGAACCCCGCCGAGAACCAGCATATCCAGATTGATGGGCATCATCTTCACTCCTAGAACCAACGCCCAGGTCTGAAGGCGTAACCGCCGCAACCTCAACGTAAACCAATCGCTTCTTGTCTTGCGATATCCCGTTCTAGGATCCTGCGTACCGTATCTGCTCGGTATGCCGCCAAACGCGTCGTTCTTGCGTTCGGTGAGCTTGATTTACGGTTTCTCAACCCTGCGAACAATTCGTCAAATGTTTAACTTGGGGGTGCTTTCTTTCATCCACTGATGGGTGATTTTTCACCCCTTCTCGCGGAGGTGCCCCTTTTTGACTGGTTTAACGATGGGGGCAGGGACCGATTTACTTGGAATGACGATTGGGAGAGCAAGCCCGGTGAAGGGTAATTAAACGTGGCACGGCGTTGGTTCAGTGCATTCCTAGCCAAATTTTCCAACGCGAAACAAAGCTTTAATGCACAATGCCGCGAGGCATCATTTCGGCCGAAAGCTGCATCGGGATGCATTGAAACACGGCCGCCCGAAGGGAAGTGCATCGCTTCTCACAAACGCGGGTTTCGGTAAAAAAGTGGCCACCTACTTCCGGCAGCCGGGCAGCTCGCGGGGTAGCGTGATCAATCCCGTAGAATTCTAACCGGGTCAAACGGAAGGTCCGCGATATCGCGCTGGCTCATGCGGCGGATGGCTGGATGCGATAGCGGGTCACGTCGCCATCGCATGGCATCAATTTCGTTGTCAGTCGCGCTTACATCTCGGTTCCCAAGGATTAAGCGTGAGATATTGGCCGCGACGGCGGAGCGTAATGTATAAAGCATGCCTGCAGTCAACCACACTAAGGCAGCTTTTTTTATCGATAGTTGTTCGCCACATGTATAGACTTTCTATATGCAAGAGCTCTCCAGCGTGAACCTGACCGCCTTGCGGGCCGTTGAGACAGTCGCACGCCTTGGCACCCTTCGCGCCGCCGCGGATGAACTTGGGGTAACCCCGGGGGCGGTGAGCCAGCAAATTATCAAGGCAGAAGCGCAGCTTGATAGACTACTCTTCGAGCGCAAGCCGAAGGGGTTGGAACCAACGGAACTGGGCCGTGACGTTGCCGCCTATCTTTCAGACGGCTTCGCCATGCTCGCACGCGCTGTGTCTTTGACGCGCCGAAGCACCGAAAACGCGATCACCGTTTCCGTTGCGCCTGTCTTTGCTGGCAAGTGGCTTGTTTGGCGGTTGGGGCGCTTCACTCAAGCGTATCCCGAAATCCGTGTGCGGATCGACGCGTCGGTTGATCTTGTTGCGCCAAGGCCGGGCGAAGTTGATGCGTGTATCCGCGTGGGGTGGGGCAACTGGCCCGGGGTGCGCGCCGAGCAAATCCTCGAGCAGCGTATCTTCCCAGTCTGTGCGCCGGGTTTGGCGGAGCGCCTGAACCATGTGTCCGACCTTGCGCATGTGCCAATCATTCGCGAACCGCATTCGATGTTTGGGTGGGATGTTTGGCTCCGTCCCAATGGCATGTCGGAGGACGCGCTCGGTGACGGCCCAGTGTTCTCCGACGCGTCATTGTGTATCGATGCAGCGGTTGCAGGTCAGGGTGTCTTCCTTGCGTGGGAGACCCTTGCACAGGATGCTCTTGCGATGGGCCGGATAACAGCGCCGTTCCCGGGAAGGTTCCCCACCGGGACGTCGTATTGGTTCGTCGAACCAGACGGGCCGCGCCGACAGCCGCAAGTTGAAGCGTTTCGGGCTTGGTTGGTCGAAGAACTTCGCCACGGCATTGACGAGTAATTTCTTGCCAGATGAGACCGCGTTTCGCCGACTGCGGGTTCTGGCGTTTGGCCACCGATTGCCGGCAAGGATCGAGTTCCATGCCCATTTGGAGCCCGTTTCGATGCATCAGCAGCGAACTTCCGTTTGGTTGGCCATCCCGTAGCAGTGCGCACCCTATGTCTTTGGTATCTACGGGCTGCCCCAAGCAGGCCCCATGCCCGCTGTCCCAGCATGATGGACGACAGTCTTCATCATGCTTTCGATTTTGCCTTGAGTGAAGATTGCCCAAATGCAAATCGTCCGACCCACTCAAACATGGTGACTTCGCACGCGGCGTTCGGGGCAGGGTGGCGGCCGTGATGCCCTGTGGGTATGTTAGCATCGCAGGCCGTATCCAACTGCGAGCGGCCCTGAGGAGAACGCCGGATGCCTCTAAATGCAGCCACACAAGCGGCAACGCTTTCCGTAGCGCCGATGATGGACTGGACGGATCGTCACTGCCGTGCCCTTCATCGCTTGATCAGCCGCCACGCGCTTCTTTACACCGAGATGGTAACGGCGCCGGCGTTGGTCCGCGGTGTTGCGCGGCACTTGCTTCGGTTCGATCCGGGCGAACACCCCGTCGCGTTGCAGTTGGGCGGGTCCGATCCCGTTGAATTGGCGCGGGCGGCGCAGATCGGGGCCGAAGAGGGCTACGACGAGATCAACCTCAACGTTGGTTGCCCATCCGATAGGGTGCAATCGGGCTGCTTCGGTGCTGTGCTGATGAAGACGCACGCGCTTGTGGGGGAGTGTGTTGCGGCAATGATTGCGGCCACGCGTGTTGAGATCACTGTAAAGTGCCGGATCGGTGTTGATGATCAGGAACCTCACGAGGTGCTTCCGGCTTTTTTGGAAACCGTGCGGGAGGCCGGCGTGCGCCGCGTTGCGATCCACGCGCGCAAGGCCTGGCTTAAGGGGCTGAGCGCGAAGGAAAACCGCGATATACCGCCACTCGACTATCCCATCGTCTTGGAGATGAAGCGCGCGTTTTCCGATCTTCACATCTCCATCAATGGTGGCATCCAATCCATTGAAGAGGCGCAGAGTTTTCTGGCGCAAGGGATCGATGGCGTGATGATCGGGCGCGCCGCCTATCAAGCGCCAATGGCCATCCTGGGCTCCGCAGATCGCGACATCTTTGGCGATGCAAAGTCGCCAGTCACCAGCCCGCGTGAAATTGTCGAAGCCATGGTGCCCCACATAGAGGCACACCTGGCGGAAGGCGGGCGGCTCCATGCTGTCACACGTCATATGTTGGGCCTGTTTGCAGGCCAACCGGGCGCGCGGGCATGGCGCCGCGCTCTGTCAGAGGCTGGCGCGCGCGAGGGCGCTGGCGTTGCGGACCTTCTTAACGCGCTTGATCACGTGCCCCAGGCCGCCGCCGCATGACCGGCGCGCCCGACGGGGTTGCGAGGTTTCCCTACGATCCAAGTATCGCAGCCTGGGCTGGCGCGGCGCGCGGCATCGCCGAGGCAGCGCTCGCCGCCACAGGCGCGGGTTGGCGCCACGGCGGCACGTGGTTTGCCGGTGTAAACGTGCTGCCAAATGGGCCGGACGGCGGCCTTCCCGGGCACCCGCTCGCCGGCGCTGTGATCGACGCGCTCGCAGCGCGCGGAGACGCACCGGCGCGCTGGGATCGGGCTCAGATCTCCGCCGTGGCGCCGGGCTACCCCGGGCGTGATCCAGGTGAGAGCGATGCGCAGCACCGGTTTCGCCGCGACCGGGCAGGGGCCCATGTGGATGGGCTTTTGCCAGTAGGCCCCGCCCGCCGCCGCATGCTGAAAGAGGCACACGGATTCATCCTCGGCCTACCGCTCACAGAAGTTACTGAGTGCTGCAGCCCGATGATTGCATGGTGTGGCAGTCATCGGATCATTGGCACCGCGCTAGGCGCCGCGCTTTCAGACCATCCGGTTGACATGTGGCCTGAGATTGATCTTACAGAGGCCTATCATGCCGCACGGCGCGAGGCCCTGGCCACCTGCCGGCCCGTGCCACTTCTGTGCCGGCCCGGCGAGGCTTACCTTGTTCACCGCCACACGTTGCATGGTATTGCGCCTTGGGCCGGGGGGCCTGATGCGACCCCACGCATAATCGCCTATTTCCGCCCCGAGATTCCCGTCACGGCTTGGATTTAGCGCCTACACGCGCGGCCCGGCCGGCGCGCCCACCGCGCCGTTTTCGCAAAAGCGCCTCACGCCCGGGCAATTCGGCCATCACTGCGGCCCGCGCCGCATCGGTCATCTGTGACCACGCCCCGATTTCGTCGATGGATCGGTGGCACCCGGTGCAAAGCCGGGTTTCGGGATGGATCACGCAGACCTTGATGCAAGGCGATGCAATTTCGTCGCGCTGCCACACGCTCTTATCGTCGTTACTCATGTACCCCGCCTCAGATGCGCCAGCCTGTCCAGCGCGCCCTGCAATATAATGCTGGCGGCCACATGGTCGATCACATCGCTGCGGCGCGCACGCGAGGTATCGGCTTCCAATAGCGCACGCTCTGCCGCGACCGTTGAAAGCCGCTCATCCCAGAACCCGATGGGAAGGGTGATAACGCCGCCAAGGTTGCGCGCGAATGCCCGTGTTTTCTGGCAACGCGGGCCTTCGCTGCCGTCCATATTGCGCGGCAGCCCGAGGATCACGCCACCGATCTCACGGCCTGCAAATACTTCTGCGAGCCGCGCCGCGTCGAGCGTGAATTTCTTTCGTCTCACGGTTTCAAGCGGTGTGGCGACCGATCGCGTCCGGTCTGAAACCGCAACCCCGATCGTCTTTTCCCCAAAGTCGAGCCCGGCGATGGCGCGACCTGCCGGAAGCATGGCCGCAAACCCCTCAATCTCGTCGAAAATCATTGGGCAACGCCCGCATCGCGCGCCGCGCGCAGGATCGGTACGCGGTTGATATCGTCCGGGAACACCTCCTGGGCCTCGGCCCAGATCGCTGCGGCGGCATCCCTGCGGCCGAGTACCCCGTAGGCGCGGATCAGGCGCGCCCAGTCTTCCGGTGGCCCACCGTCGCTGGCCAAACGCTCCGAAAGCCCCGATACCATTCCACGGATCATCTCCATACGCGCGGCGGGGCTCATGTTTTCGGCGGCTTCGACATCTTCTATCGTTGGGCCAACCGGGGCAGCATCTAGCGGTGGCAGGACGTAATCGACACCCGCCACCTGCGAAAGCGGAAGGATCTGCACCCGGATCGGCGGCACCCAGGGCGCATCAGCCGGGCTAGCCTCCAAAAGAGCGCGCCAGATCCTGAAGGCAACGTCTGCGCGGCCGGTTTGCGCGGCCAGAAGCCCCGAGTAGTACCGCGCCGTGCCGTTGGCCGGGTCGCGCGCCAGAGCCTCGCCAACGGCCTCTTCTGCCTCGGGCGACACGAACCCCCCGGCGGCCAGCACCAAAAGATCCGCGTAATCTGCATAGTCACTGGCCGTCGCGGCCTCGCCCTGCAGCGCGAGCACTCGCGCCTGAGCGCGGTGGGCGGCATCGAAGCGGCCAAGCGCGGCCTCGTGGCGCGCCAAAAGCATATGGCCCTGAAGATCGTTCGGTCGATCTGCCACGGCGGTGCGCAGTTGTTCGACAAGACCAAGATAGTCGGGGTCGGCGTCCGGGCGCGGCATCGCCTCGCGCGCGGCGTCCGCTTCTGCCTCGGCCTGGCTTGGCCGGTTGATCCGCGCCTCTTCGGCCATCTGCAGCCGGGCGGCGAGCGGCAGATCAGGGTAGCCTGGCGCGCCAACACGGGCGTAAAGCGCAAGGCCGCCGCCAGCCACCGCCAGCGCCACCACGCCAGCCATCACAGCTGATAGCCCGCGCGGTGCACCATCCACCTCGGCCGTTCCCTGCGCCCCGGCGCGGTCGGCCTCCAGAAGCCGCCGCGAAACCTCAATGCGGATCTGATCGGCCTCACTTTCGGAGATCACGCCCCGCGCCAGATCGCGCTCCACTTCCTTCAATTGGTCGCGATACACCTGCACGTCGAAGGCTGCGGACCCGTCAGCCGCCCCCCGGCGCAGGATTGCAAGCACTAAGAGCAGGGCCACAAGCCCAGCCATCGCGCCGCTGACAATCCAGAACATCATCCGTTTCCGCCTCCGTCCCGCGTATTTATAGGCCGGGGCAGGGCGGAAAAACCCCCAGGCACCGGCCAGATGTCGCATTTCGGCCGAAAGCGCCGGTTGCGACTTGGCAACCCGGTAGCGAGGCGAGAGAAATGATCCGCGGGAGTAAGGAAAAACGCCCATGAAACGCTACTCTGCCTTTGCCGTTGCCCGCGAAGCACTGCGCTACCACAGCGGGTGGGAGCGGGCCTGGGCGGCGCCCGAGCCGAAGGCACACTATGACGTGATCATCGTCGGTGCGGGCGGTCACGGGCTCGCCACCGCCTATTACCTCGGCAAAAACCACGGCATCACCAACGTCGCCGTGCTCGAAAAGGGATGGCTCGGCGGCGGGAACACAGGACGCAACACCACGATCATTCGCTCGAACTATTTGCAGGATCCGTCCGCCGCGATTTACGAAAAGGCGCGGAGCCTCTACGAGACGATGAGCCAAGATCTGAACATGAATGTCATGTTCAGCCCACGCGGCGTGATGATGTTGGCGCAGACGGAGCATGAGATCCGTGGCTACCAGCGCACTGCACACGCCAATGCGCTTCAGGGCGTCGATACCGAGTTCATCGGGCCTGAGCGGGTGAAAGAGCTTTGCCCGATTATCGACATCCGCGGGCCCCGCTACCCGGTACTTGGCGCACTTTGGCAGGCCCGGGGCGGCACCGCGCGGCACGACACCGTGGCCTGGGGCTATGCGCGGGCCTGTTCGGCGATGGGGATGGACATCATCCAGAACTGCGCCGTAACCGGCGTGCGCCAGGAAAACGGGCGCTTGACGGGGGTGGAAACGGCGAAGGGGCCCATCAGCTGCGCCAAGCTGGGCATCGTTGTCGCGGGCCATTCCGGTGTGCTGGCCGATATGGCGGGCTTCCGGCTTCCTATCGAAAGCGTGGCGCTACAAGCGCTCGTCTCGGAGCCGATAAAGCCTTGTATGGATGTCGTGGTGATGGCCAACACTGTGCACGGCTACATGAGCCAGTCCGACAAGGGCGAGATGGTGATTGGCGGCGGGGCGGATGGCTACAACAACTACACTCAGCGCGGCTCTTTCCTGCATATCGAGGAAACGGTGCGCGCGCTTGTCGAAACCTTCCCGATCATCTCCCGGCTGAAGATGCTACGCCAATGGGGCGGGATCGTGGATATGACGGGCGATCGCTCCCCTATCATCTCGCCCACCCCGCTTGAGGGTTGCTTCATCAACTGCGGTTGGGGCACGGGCGGCTTCAAGGCGATCCCGGGCTCTGGCTGGGCCACCGCGGAGATGATCGCGCGCGGCGCCCCGGGGCCTTTGGCGGCGGCGTTCGGATTGGAACGCTTCCGCGAAGGGCGGTTCATTGATGAGAGCGTGGCGGCGGGGGTGGCGCATTGATTACACGTGTAAAGCGCCTTTCACGTGGTCCTGCCGAGAGCGTAAAAGCCGTCGGTTTAACTTACGGCAGGTTCTGGAAGCTCTTCCATAAAGAGACACGCGATGGCGGAGATTGGGAATTTGAAGGCAACGTGACCATTCTCGAATACTGCGCTGAGCGGAAGGTTTTTCGCGTCCATGATCTATTCTGCCACTTCGAGACGGAGGAGATTTCTTTCGCAGATTTCGAAGCGCAAACGCGTGAGTTGCTGCGGGGTGCTCCATGATCCCGTTTGGTTCGCTGAGCATCCTTCGAACCGCCCGGGCTTGCCCCGGCGCTGCCCGCACCGCCCCGGCGCACAGAAGGTGCGCGTTCGGAGCGCCACGGCGGCCATTCTGCTCACCCCGCGTCGCGGGCATCACCCTCTGGGCAGCGTGGCGTGCCCGGCAGCGAGCGCGTTCAAGCTTTCTCTCTCATATTCCCTCCGCGTCCCACAATTCCGCGCCATCGGCGGGGGTTGGCCGCGCCGCAGCGCCGAAACCCGCCACATTTGGCCGATCCGCCCACTGGGCCCCCGCGCCCCCTTCGCGCGGCCTTCCCGAGCCCCCATCCTTTGGGGTGCGAAAGGAGGACCAATCATGTCTGACTACGACTATCGGCCAAGCCACGAGCGTGGCGCTCGCGCGATGGACTACTCTCGCGACCCCGATAATGGCGGCGGCCTCTGGGCCGTTATCGGCCTTGTCGCCGTGCTGGCGCTTCTCGGGCTTATCATTTTCGGCGCGGCCACTGGCACGCCCGACGGTGGAACAACCGGTGCTGGAACAGGCGCGGAAACCGCTCCAGCCACTGCTGTGCCTACTGAGGGAACCGGGCAGTAACCCAAGCCAAACCCTCGTGTTTGGGCCAGGCGGGCGTGGCAACGCGCCCGTCTCGGGCCGCGAAAATCCGCCCGATCGCCTGTCGCCCCAAGGGTTGACCGCCTGCGCCACGCACATATCTCCCGTTCAAGACGTGAGGGAGACCAAACTATGCAAGCCATTATGCGCCGCTTCCCATCAAGCGACGACTTGCAGCGCAACAAAGGCAAGCTCGCCGGTTTTGCCGCCGGCGTCATCGTACCGCTTATCATCGTGGCGCTCTTCCAGGTGGCCTATACCGGCTACGGGCTCAGCGAAGACCCAACGCCCGCAACGGTTATCTACCCCAACTTTTGATCCTTTGGGGGCGGCGGTGTGAGCCGCCGGGGCATGATAAGACTATCGCGCATGTCCCGCATGATCGCGCTAGTGGCGCTAGCCGCGTACGTTATCGGCACCCTATGGTCGCTTCTCTCTGGCCATTCTGAGTTCATGCAGCGCTTCGGATCACTCGGCGTGGCCGCGTCGATCCTGTTTTTCACCGACCGACTTCTCGAAATTGAACTCAGCCGCCAGCGTGCCGTTGAGCGGATGCTTCACGAATATGGCAT
>JBCCRC010000003.1:0-89307 GCA_039208375.1 Pseudomonadota bacterium
GGCCTGGAAATCACCGAAATACTTCGTGATCGCCGCCGTCAGAGTCGTCTTCCCGTGGTCAACATGGCCAATCGTGCCAATGTTCACATGCGGCTTGGTTCTCTCAAACTTTTCCTTCGCCATGATGGCCTCCTGTTATCTCGCTTCTGGCGGGCGCTTACGCGTACTTCGCCTGGATCTCTTCGCTGATGTTCTGTGGCACTGGCTCGTAGTGATCGAACTGCATGGTGAAGTTCGCACGGCCCGAGCTCATTGAACGCAAGTTGTTGATATAGCCAAACATATTGGCCAGCGGCACAAAGGCGTTGATCGCGATCGCATTGCCGCGCGTCTCCTGCCCTTGCACCTGGCCGCGGCGGCTGGTGAGATCACCGATGATGTTGCCGGTATATTCTTCGGGCGTTACAACCTCGACCTTCATGATCGGCTCGAGAAGCTTCGCGCCGGCCTTCTTGAGGCCCTCCCGCATCGCCATCCGCGCCGCGATCTCAAACGCCAGAACGCTCGAATCCACGTCATGGAACTTGCCGTCGATCAGGGCGACCTTGAAATCGATCACCGGGAAACCGGCAAGGGGACCGGAGTCCATCACCGAGTTGATGCCTTTTTCCACGCCGGGAATGTATTCCTTCGGCACCGCGCCCCCCACAATCCGGCTTTCGAAGGAGTAGCCTTCGCCAGGTTCGGTTGGCGTGATGATCATCTTCACCTCAGCGAACTGGCCCGAACCGCCCGACTGCTTCTTGTGAGTATAGGTGTGTTCGATCTCGTGGCCGATGGTTTCGCGATAGGCAACTTGCGGCGCACCGATATTGGCCTCGACCTTGAACTCGCGCTTCAACCGGTCAACGAGGATGTCGAGGTGCAGTTCGCCCATGCCCTTCATGATGGTCTGGCCCGACTCAAGATCGGTCTCCACACGGAAGGAGGGGTCTTCGGCGGCCAGACGGCCAAGGCCCTGGCTCATCTTCTCCTGGTCGGCCTTCGTTTTCGGCTCCACGGCGATCTCGATCACCGGATCGGGGAAGGTCATCGTTTCCAGAACCACCGGCTTCTGCGCATCGCAGAGCGTGTCGCCCGTCGTGGTGTCTTTCAGGCCCGCAAGCGCGATGATGTCGCCAGCGAATGCCTCTTCGATCTCTTCCTGCTTGTTGGAGTGCATCATGACCATCCGGCCGATGCGCTCTTTCTTCGTTTTGGTGGAGTTCAGAACCGCCTCGCCCTTCTTGAGGTGGCCCGAATAGATCCGCGTGAAGGTGAGCGAGCCCATGAACGGATCGTTCATGATCTTGAAGGCAAGGCCCGAGAACGGCTCGGCATCATCCGCGTGACGGGCGATGTTGCGCTCTTCCGTTTCGTCATCGGGGCTGAAGCCCATGTAGGCGGGCACGTCGAGCGGCCCGGGCAGGAAATCCACCACGGCGTTGAGAAGGGGCTGCACACCTTTGTTTTTGAAAGCCGAACCGCCGAGAACCGGAACGAAGCTAAGGTTCAGTGTTCCCTTGCGGATAAGCTTGCGCAGGGTGGCCTCGTCCGGCTCTTCCCCTTCCAGATAGGCCATCATCGCATCGTCGTCCTGCTCAACGGCAGCCTCGATCAGCGTGTTGCGCCATTCATCGGCGGTAGCTTTCAGATCGTCGCGGATCGGCTGACGCACCCAGGAGGCGCCGAGGTCTTCGCCCTGCCATACCCATTCTTCCATGGTGATGAGATCAACGATTCCTTCGAGCTGATCTTCCGCGCCGATGGGGAAATTCACCGGTACCGGGGTGGCGCCCGTGCGATCCTTCACCATGTGCACGCAGTTGAAGAAATCGGCGCCGATCTTATCCATCTTGTTTACGAACACGAGGCGCGGAACCTTGTAGCGGTCCGCTTGGCGCCAGACAGTTTCCGTTTGCGGCTCAACACCGGCGTTCCCGTCTAGGAGCGCCACGGCGCCATCGAGCACGGCCAGCGAGCGTTCGACCTCGATCGTGAAATCCACGTGGCCGGGCGTGTCGATAATATTGAAGCGGAACTTGGTGTCCGATGTGCCCTCGGCCGACGGATCCTCCTGGCGCTGCCAGAATGTGGTCGTGGCCGCCGAGGTGATCGTGATGCCGCGCTCCTGCTCCTGCTCCATCCAATCCATCGTCGCGGCGCCATCATGCACCTCGCCGATCTTGTAGGATTTGCCGGTGTAGAAGAGGATGCGCTCGGTCGTCGTCGTTTTACCGGCGTCGATATGCGCCATGATGCCGAAATTGCGGTAGCGCTCGAGGGGATAATCGCGTGCCATGGGAGGGGTCCTAGGGCTTGGGGTTACCAGCGGTAATGGCTGAATGCCTTGTTGGCGTCAGCCATCTTATGGGTGTCTTCACGCTTCTTAACGGCGGTGCCGCGGCCGTTGACGGCGTCGAGCAGCTCGCCGGCGAGGCGTTCTTCCATCGTGTTTTCGTTGCGGCCGCGGCTGGCTGTGATCAACCAGCGGATCGCCAGCGCCTCGCGGCGCTCAGGGCGCACTTCGACGGGCACCTGGTACGTGGCGCCACCCACCCGGCGGGAGCGTACTTCGACCGACGGTTTGATGTTGTCGAGCGCTTCATGGAACACCTCAACGGGCGCGCGCTTGAGCTTGTCTTCCACACGGTCGAACGCACTGTACACGATGCGTTCGGCGACGGACTTCTTTCCGTCGACCATAAGGTTGTTCATGAATTTCGTCAGAACGCGGTCGCCAAACTTGGCATCGGGCAGAACTTCGCGCTTCTCGGCTGCGTGGCGGCGGGACATCTTGGCTTCCTCTTACTTCGGGCGCTTGGCGCCGTATTTCGAACGGCGCTGCTTGCGGTCTTTCACGCCCTGCGTATCAAGCACGCCGCGCAGAATGTGGTAGCGCACGCCCGGAAGGTCTTTCACCCGGCCGCCGCGGATCAGAACAACGGAGTGTTCCTGAAGGTTGTGGCTTTCACCGGGGATGTAGCTGATCACCTCATAGCCGTTCGTGAGCCGCACCTTGGCCACCTTCCGCATGGCGGAGTTCGGCTTCTTCGGCGTGGTGGTATAAACGCGCGTGCACACGCCGCGCTTCTGGGGGCATCCCTCCAGGTGCAGCGATTTCGAGCGTTTCACTTTTGGCTGCCGCGGCTTGCGGATCAGCTGCTGGATCGTTGGCATTCCGGTTCTACCCCGTGCTCATCTCGTCTCGGTGGGAGGCGCGCGCCGCATCCCTCGTGTCTCACAAACCCGCCCTGCGCGTCCGCAAAACAGGAAAAACCGCAACCGCGCCCTGATCGCGGGCGCGACGCGGTGGGTCTCCAGAGGATCGGGCAGGTCTGCCGGATCGTGACCACTCAAGTTCGATGTCGGCTGTTGGGCTGCCCCGCCGCCGAAGTGCGCGCGATATAAAAGGAGTCTGTTAGGGTGTCAACAGGTGCACATCGGCTCGCGCGCAACGCTACCACGCCCTTCCCAGCGACGCCATTATAGGCTTTTCTGCCCGCAGGCGCACACCGCCCGATCACGTTCATTTTGAGCAGGACCCCTCATGCCAGACTTTCTCGCCAATGGGTTGGCGATCAGCGAAATCCTGGCAGACAATGCCGGCGGCACAGCCATCGATACCGACGGGGACGGCGGCATAAACAAGGCCGACGAGTACATCGAGATCCAGAATGGCACGGCCAACACCGTATCGCTGAGCGGCATTCAGATCTGGTCACAAAAGAATGGCCTGTTGTTTGAGTTTCCGACCGGGGCCACCATTGGGCCGGGAGAGACCGCCACCGTTTTGGGCGAGTATACCGGGCCAACCCCGCCCGGGTTCTTCGATTCCGGAGGCCCCGCGAATTTCAACTTCCTGCCCGATGGAGAAGGGTCTCAGTGGGATTCGATCTTCCTGCTGGACACAACGACTGCGCCGCCAAGCTACGTTTCGCTTTCCTATGGCACGCCCCCGCGCGCCCCGAACCCACCTTCGGGCTTTCCCGACAACGCGGTTCAGCTTGGCGCGGGCGAGTCGATCAACTCCTCTGCACCGAACGGAATCGCGTTTTCCCGCAATGCATCGGGTGATTTCGAAGAAGGCACGCCATCACCCGGCGTGCCCGATTTCATCTGTATTGGCGCCGGTGCGCTAATCGATACCACCGAGGGCCTACAACTCATCGAAACCCTTACGCCGGGCACCAGAGTTCTTGGCCGCGACGGCCGCGCCCACACTCTGGTCGCGGTGGGCTGGGCGCATCACGGGCCGGCCACGTTGGCAGCGCTGCCGCACATCGCGCCGATCGCTGTGGAAACCGGTTCTTTCGGCGCAACGCGCCCGCTTTCCCTGTCGCCCAATCACTGCCTCTGCGTGGAGACGCCCCTTTCGACGCTATTGTTTGACGGGCCGGTTTTGGTGCCGGCCAAGGCGCTTCAATCCACGGGGCAAGCCAGGCCCGCACCTTTCGCACGCGGCGTCACCTATTTTCACCTTCTCTTCGAAGAGCATGTCGTACTGCGCGCCTCAGGCGTTTGGGTTGAGGCCCTCTTCACGTCCGGCCCGGCCCGGCGTTGGCTCGAAGCGCAGGGGCACCGCGGGCATCTGGCAGAGATCGCGCCAGGCGCGGCACAGGAGATCCGCCACCACGCCAAGGCCTTTCGAAGTCTGCGTCTGTTCGAAGCGCGGCTCTTGCTAAAGCCCACTCAGCCCGGCACCCCTGCGCCGATCCGGGCGCAGCACTAGCGCATCCCTTTACGCGCCGTCGTCGATCTGACAGCTTTCCCGCGAGGTGCGGGGCACGCCTAAGGGTTCACCGCAGGTTGCAGCATGGTTCTCAGAACGTTTTTTGCCTTCGATAACGCATCTCTGCTGATCGATCCGTCTTCGCCAAGCGGTTCGCCCGGCAGCCCGGTCGTGAACAACTCCAGCACACCGAATGGCACGATCTTTACTTACCAATCGGGCTTTTCCGCCCAATCGATCACGCTTGACGATACCTTTCGCGGCGGGCGCTTCGACGATGATCGAGAGGAAGATCACGTGATTACCGATGGCGGCGGGCTGGTGGCGAACGGCACCGAGGTGGAGGCGGAATCGATCATCGAACTGCGCGCCCTTGATAGCGGCGGCAGCCCGACGGGGCCAACGATCACTCTCACCGTGCTTTCGCAAAACGGCAACTTCGCCGATATATGGGGGTTCGCTACTGATCAGTTCCTCACACCCGGCACGACCTACGTAAAGGTGGCCGGCAGCAATACCGGCACCACACGCTACAATACATTTGCCGTGTGCTTTGCCGCGGGCACCCGGCTTAGAACGCCCAATGGCTCGCGCGCGGTCGAAGCACTCGAAACCGGCGATTTGGTCTGGACGCTGGAAGACCCGGCCGCACCTGTAGCCAGCATTCTGGTCAGCCCTGGGGATGGTCAGAGCGCCCGGGCACCTGTGAAGATTGCGGCGGGCGCACTTGGCAATCGCGAAACCATCCGCGTGTCTGCGCAACACCGAATCCGGATCGATCTGCCCGAGGCCGAGCTTTTCTTCGGCACCTCACCCTGGCTGGTGCCTGCAATACACCTTGTCGGCGCCCCCGGCGTTACGCGCGCGCCTTGCGACGAAGTCACCTACTATCATGTGGTTTTTGACGGTCACCGCATCGTCGACGCGGCGGGGCTTCTAAGCGAAAGCTTCTACCCCGGCGCCAACGGGCTTGGCACACTCGCGGCAATGACCCGGCTCGAACTGCAATCGATGGTTCCCGAAACCGCGCCAGCGGCCCCCTCGCTCAAGGCCCACGAAGCGCGGCTGCTCACCGCTGCTCTCGCCCGCACCCAACGGCCGATGGGCCAAGGCCGCGCCTGATCTCGCCCTCTCAACCCAAACGCGACCACAGGCAGGGCGAAAACCTCTCGCCCGAACGGCCCGGGGGTGAGACACTTTATCCGCCTTCGTAGCACTCTGTTATATTGCTCTAATTACCCTTCCAAACTAGAAAACACACCGACAAACCGCGCGAGCGCGAACTCAGGCGCGGATAGCCACTCAGGAGCTAACGTATGGCCGACGCCACCGTCCACGGGCATGAGGCGCATGACGAGCGCGGGTTCTTCACCCGCTGGTTCATGTCCACCAACCATAAAGACATTGGTATTCTGTACCTGATCACCTCCGGCGTGGTTGGATTTATCGCTGTTGCGTTCACCGTTTACATGCGGATGGAGCTGATGGAGCCCGGCGTTCAGTACATGTGCCTTGAGGGTGCGCGGATGACGGCGGCGGCGGCAGGCGAATGCACGCCCAATGGGCATCTTTGGAACGTGCTGATCACCGGCCACGGCATCCTGATGATGTTCTTCGTGGTCATCCCGGCGCTTTTCGGCGGCTTCGGCAACTATTTCATGCCGCTCCAGATCGGCGCGCCGGATATGGCGTTCCCGCGGCTGAATAACCTGTCATATTGGCTTTACGTGGCCGGCACCGCGCTCGCGGTGGCCTCGATCCTCTCACCTGGTGGCAATGGACAGCTCGGATCGGGCGTGGGCTGGGTGCTCTACCCGCCGCTGTCGACCACCGAGGGCGGCTATTCGATGGATCTGGCGATCTTCGCTGTCCACGTCTCCGGCGCTTCATCGATCCTCGGCGCGATCAACATGATCACGACTTTCCTCAACATGCGCGCGCCGGGCATGACGCTCTTCAAGGTGCCCCTCTTCGCGTGGTCCATCTTCGTGACCGCCTGGATGATCCTGCTCGCACTCCCGGTACTGGCGGGCGCGATCACTATGCTGCTGATGGATCGCAACTTCGGCTTTGCCTTCTTCGATCCTGCCGGCGGCGGTGATCCGGTGCTCTACCAGCACATCCTGTGGTTCTTCGGGCACCCGGAAGTCTACATCATCATCATCCCCGGCTTCGGCATCATCAGCCATGTGATCGCCACCTTCTCGCGCAAACCGATCTTCGGCTACCTGCCGATGGTCTGGGCGATGATCGCGATCGGGGCCTTGGGCTTCGTCGTCTGGGCGCACCATATGTATACGGTGGGGATGTCGCTCACGCAGCAAACCTACTTCATGCTTGCCACTATGGTGATTGCCGTGCCCACGGGCGTGAAGATCTTTTCGTGGATTGCCACGATGTGGGGCGGGTCGGTGGAGCTGAAAACGCCCATGCTCTGGGCCTTCGGTTTCCTGTTCCTCTTCACGGTCGGCGGGGTCACCGGCATCGTTCTCAGCCAAGCGGGCGTCGACCGCGCCTATCACGATACCTACTATGTGGTCGCACACTTCCACTATGTGATGAGCCTTGGGGCCGTCTTCTGTATCTTCGCCGGGATCTATTTCTACATCGGCAAGATGTCTGGCCGGCAGTATCCCGAATGGGCGGGCAAGGTGCATTTCTGGACGATGTTCATCGGCTCCAACCTCACCTTCTTCCCGCAGCACTTCCTAGGCCGGAACGGCATGCCGCGCCGTTACATCGATTACCCAGAAGCGTTTGCCTACTGGAACTGGGTATCGTCGATCGGCGCGTTCATCGCCTTTGCCTCATTCGTGTTCTTCATCGGCGTGATCGCCTACACGCTGCTCTACGGGCGGCGGGTGACGGAAAACAACTACTGGAACGAGCATGCCGACACGCTGGAGTGGACGCTGCCCTCCCCGCCGCCAGAGCACACCTTCGAAACGCTTCCGAAGCGGGAAGACTGGGATCGCGGCGCGGCCCACTAGGCGCACGCCGTCATCATTCGTTGAAAAGGGCCTGCGGCAGCGCGGGCCCTTTTGTCTTCGCGCAACCCCAGCATGCGCTAAGGCACTTGCTTTGAGGCGGCGCTATGGCCCGCTACCCGCGCCATAAAGCCGAAAGGCTGCGCCATTGGCTGAGCCCGATACCTGCCAGGATCAATCCGAGCGCAACGAGAAGCTGCGGCGGAAGAGCCTCTCCTAAAAGGACCCCCCCAAAGATCACGGCCCACACGGGCACCATATAGCTCACCAAGCTCATGAACACCGAACCCGCTGTACGGATCACGCGCACCCGCAAGAGCGCGGCAATGCCCGTCGGCAGAAGCCCGAGATACACAAGCGCGAGCGTCGCGCGGGCCGGCGCCGCGTCGGGCACCCCCTCAAGGGCCAGTGCAAGCGGAACAAGCACCACGGCCCCGGCCAAAAGCGATGCCGCTGCGAGCGAGATCGGCGGCATCGGCGGCGCGCGCCGCGTCAGAACCGAGCTCACTCCGTAGCATGCCGCCGCCCCGAGGCAGGCAAGGCGGCCAAACCCCGTCAGATCACCGCCGCCCGCGAAAGCTCCGGGGCCGATCAGCACCGCCAGCCCCACAAAACCCAGCGCGACCCCGGCGACCCGCCGCGGGCCGATACCTTCCTCGGGTGAAAACACATAGGCCAGCGGCAGCAACAGAAGCGGCACCGCACCCATGGCAACGCCGGCGAAGGCCGAAGGAATGTGCTGAAGCCCCCAGGCCAGCAACAGGAACGGAAGCGCCGAGCTTGTAATCCCCACTGCCGCGGCGAACACCCAACCCACGCGGCCCGGGATGGCCGTGGGGTTTTGGCCGAGCGCCGCACCCGCGGCCAGAAGCGCAATCGCCCCGATCGACGTTCGCAGCGCCGCCACTGTGATTGGCCCGAACCCCTCAAGCGCGATTGATATGCTCATAAAGGCCGAGCCCCAGACGATGCCGAGCACGGTCAGCAGGGCCCAGTTCAGCGGGCCGGGGCGGTCTGGCGTGGGGGTGGCCATGGGCATGGCGGACCACGATAGGGTGCGCCCCGCCGATCCGCTAGTTCTTTGCCTGGTCGACCAGCTTGCCCGCCGAAATCCACGGCATCATGCCGCGCAGGGTTTCGCCGACCTCTTCGATCTGATGCGCATCGTTGTTGCGGCGAGTGGATTTGAAGAACGGCTGGCCCACCGCGCATTCCTGCATCCAATCCCGCGTAAACGCACCCGATTGGATATCGTTGAGGATTGCCTTCATCCGCGCCTTCGTCTCGTCATATGGCAAAACGCGAGGGCCCGAGACATATTCGCCATACTCGGCCGTGTTCGAGATCGAATAATTCATGTTGGCGATGCCGCCTTCGTAGATCAGATCCACAATAAGCTTCACTTCGTGAAGGCATTCGAAATAGGCCATCTCGGGGGCATATCCCGCCTCGACTAGCGTCTCGAAGCCGCAGCGGATCAGCTCCACAAGCCCGCCGCAGAGCACCGCCTGTTCGCCGAAAAGATCGGTTTCGCATTCCTCGCGGAAATTCGTCTCGATAATGCCCGAACGCCCACCGCCGATCGCCGAGCAGTAGGAAAGGCCGATCTCGAGCGCACGGCCCGACGCATCGCGATCTACCGCCACTAGGCAGGGCACGCCGCCGCCCTTGACGTATTCGCCGCGCACTGTGTGGCCGGGGCCCTTGGGCGCCATCATGATCACATCCACGCCCGGCTTCGGCTCGATCAGGCCGAAATGTACGTTGAGGCCATGGGCGAAGGCAATCGCCGCGCCTTCCTTGATATTGGGGTGCACATGGGTGCGGTAGGTTTCGGCCTGCAGCTCATCGGGCATGGTGAACATCATTAGATCGCACCAGGCCGCAGCTTCAGCGATGCCCATCACGGTGAGGCCCTCGGCCTCGGCCTTAGCCGCCGACGGCGAGCCATCGCGCAGCGCCACGGCGATGTTCTTCGCGCCCGAATCGCGCAGGTTCAGTGCATGGGCGTGGCCCTGGCTGCCGTAGCCGAGGATGGCCACGTTCATGTCTTTGATCAGATTGATGTCGCAATCGCGGTCGTAGTAAACGCGCATTTCCCTGTCCTTTACTGTCCGGTTGGCCTTGTGCCATTGGGTCGTGCGGCAGCATAGGGGCGGTATGGCGCGATTGTCTGCGAAGTTTGACTGTTTTGCGGATTTTGCGCAAAAATCATTTGCGTAAATCCACATATGCAAAGATGTCATGCTAGACGATATCGATCGCCGTCTCCTTCGCCAGCTCATGGCCAGCCCCGAGGCCAGCGGATCGGCGCTGGCCGAGCGCGTGGGGCTGTCGCCTGCCGCGCTCTCCCGCCGGATGGAAAGGCTGAAAGCCGAGGGCGTGATCCGCGGCGTGCATGCGGTGATCGATTGGCGGGCGCTCGGCTACGAGGTGGAGGTGTCGCTCCGCATTACGCTGGAAAAATCCGCACCCCGCGCGTTTGACGATTTCATCGCCGCCGCGCGCGAAATCCCCGAGGTCGTGGAAATCCAGACGTTTCTAGGCCGCGTCGACCTACGCTTGTCCGTCATCGCCCGCGACATTGCCCACTACCAGATAATCTACCGCGAGCGCATCCTCACGCTGCCGCACATCACAGACATTGAAGCCCTGATGCAGGTGGCCACCGTCAAGGCGCAAGAGACGCTGCCGATATGATCGCGCTCGATGAGACCGACCGGCAGATCCTGCGCGCGCTTGTGGCGGATGCCACGCAATCGGCCGGCGCCCTTGGCCGGGCGCTCGGCCTATCGCAACCCGCGGCGTGGCGGCGGGTGAAGCGGCTGGAAGAGGCGGGCGTCCTCTCCGGGCGGCGCGTGGCGCTTGATCTCGAAAAGGCGGGGTTCGGGGTGACCGTTTTTCTCGGCGTAAAACTCGCCACGAAAGGCCGCGTTAGCCTAGAGGATTTCGAACGCGCCGTCTCTGCCATCCCCGAAGTTCAGGTGGTACACCACGTGCTTGGCCTCTACGATTACCGCCTGCGGGTGGTTGCACGCGATCTGCCGGACTTCGAGCGCGTGCTGCGGCGCCGGATCATGACCCTGCCGGGCGTTGGCAACGTTGAAGCAAATGTGCTTCTGAGCGAAGAAAGGCGCGCGGGGCCAATCGGGTAGGCCGCTTCCGGCGGGAGTATTTACGCCAAGATGAAACCCCGCCCTTCATCGCGGAAAGAGTACTCAAACGCGACGGCGGCGGAGGGCAAAGCGCATTTCCCGCCCGGGCCCAAGCCCCGCGGCCATCACAGCCCGGCGAAGCGGCACAATATCGTGAACCGCCTTCAGCCCAGCACTGCGCAGCGCCTGTAGGGGCGCATGATCAGAGCGGCAGATCCGGTTGAAGGCGTCGATGACAGCGGCGCGGGCGTAAATGTCGCCTGCCCGGGCGCGAGCGTAGCCTGCAAGCATCGCGGGGCTGCCGATCTCACCCGGCGCGGCCTCGGCGCGGGCCACCAGATCGGCGATATCGTTGAGCGACGTGTTGAGGCCCTGGGCGCCGATCGGGGGCAGCACATGAGCGGCCTCGGCCGCGATCGCGACGCGCGGCGCGGTCAGGGCCCGGGCGCGTTGGGTGATCACCGGCCAGATCCGGCGCGGCGACGCGAGCGTGAGCGCACCCATAACATCGGCCGAGCGTGCGGCCATCTCTGCCTCAAACGCCGCAGGGTCCGCATGAAGCAACTGGACGGCCCTGGGGCCATCGTTCATCCACACGACGGCGGAGGCAGGCTGCCCCTCCACATCCGGCAGCGGCACGAGGGTGAATGCGCCACCGGCATTGTATATCTCGGTAGACACGTTGTGATGGGGCACGTCATGGGTCACCGCGAAGGCTAGCGCCTTCTGGCCGTAGCGCGTGGTTGACACACCGATCCCCGCAGCCTCACGCAACGGAGAGGCGCGCCCATCACAGGCCACGGCGAGCCGCGCGGTGAGCCGTGCGCCACAGGTCAGCGCAATCCGCGCCTCGGCGTCGCGCGCTACGAGTCCGTTAAAGCCCGACCCCAGCCGCAGCGTCACCCGCTCCATGCCTGCAATCGCCTCGGTCAGCACTTTTCGGGTGAGCCAGTTGGGCAGGTTCCAGCCAAAAGGTTCCTCGCCGATATCGTGTGCCGCAAATTCCCGGGTCGTCCGAATTTCGGGCGGCCAGCCAGCCGTGTCGATCACCCGGAGGGCATCAAGCGGCGTGGCGTGGGGGGCGAGATGCTCCCAAAGCCCAGCCTTTTCAAGAAGCCGGCGCGCGGGCTGCAGATAGGCGGTGGAGCGCAAGTCTGACCCCTCCGCCTCGGCCGTTTCGGCGGGCGGCGCGGGTTCGGCGACATCCACCGAAAACCCAGCGCGCCCGAAAGCGGCTGCCGCAACCAGACCGGCGATTCCCCCACCGGAGATGAAGATATCCGTCTCAACCCTGCTCATATGTCGGAACCTAGGGCGCGTGCGGCAGGGCGGAAAGCGCGCTCACGTGAGCTGCGACAGAAATCCCGCCAGATCCTCGGTATGATGGTGAATGTGCGGCGCCGGATGCGGGGCCGGCGCCACGTGCACGGTACGCATCCCCATCGCATGGGGCGCTTCAAGGTTGCGCGGCTCGTCTTCGAACATCGCCGCGCGTGCCGGATCGATTCCGCTCGCGGCAAAAATCGCCTCAAACGCCGCGCGTTCGGGCTTGGGGCGGAAGCGCGCGTCTTCGACGCCGTAGACCGCATCGAACAGCCCCGAGAGCCCGCGCGCGGCCAGCACGCGTTCGGCATGGCCGCGCGAGCCGTTGGTGTAAACAATCCGCCGCCCAGGCAAAGCCCCGAGGGCGCGGGCAAGATCTGGCGCCGGGTCGAGTGCATCAAGCGAAATATCGTGCACGTCCTCAAGATACGCCTCCGCATCGATCCCGTGGTTCTCGATCAGCCCGGCAAGGGTTGTACCGTGTCGCGCCCAGTAGGACGCCCGCAGGTGATCGGCCTCTTCTTCCGAAAGGTCGAGCGCTTCCATCACCCAGGCCGTCATCCGCGCCTCGATCTGATCGAAAAGCCGCGCCGAGGGCGGATAAAGCGTATTGTCGAGGTCAAACACCCAATGGGCGACGTGCTGGAAGTATGAAGCGGCCATGGCCGGGGCCTACCGCGATGCGGTGCGGCGGGCAACGCTTGTCGCCCCCCACCACGCACACTATCCTCTCGCGATCAGGGGGATGCAGGCGATGAGCGACGCGAAACCAAATCAGAAAGATGCCTACCAGCTGATCCTTCAGGCGATCGACAACGGCACCTACACGCCTGGCGACCGGCTGGTGGAGAGTGAGCTGGCAGAGCGCTTCGGCGTGTCCCGCACCCCGATCCGCGAGGCGCTGCAGCGGCTGGAGACGCAATCGCTGCTCACCCGCGACGGGCGCAGCCTGATCGTCGCCTCGCTTGATCACAGCCAGATGGCGGAGTTGTACTTCGTGCGTTCCGAGCTTGAAGGGCTCGCCGCCCGCCTCGCAGCCCGGCACGCCACGGAAGAGGAAGTGCGCGTACTGCGCCAGATGGTAGAGGAAGATGCCGCGCTCGTCGCTGACCCGGGCGAGTTGGCGCGCGCCAACCGGCGCTTTCACCGGCAGGTGCATCTTGCCTCGCATAACCGTTTTCTGGTGCAGCAGCTCGATCTCGTTTACCGCTCGATGGCGCTGATGGCGACGACCTCGCTGGCCGTCGAAGGCCGCGGGCGCACGGCACTCGAGGAGCATCACAGGATCGTAGAGGCGATTGCCAGCGGCGATGGAGAAGGCGCTTATTCGGCGCTAAAGGCGCATATCTCAAAAGCGTTCGAGACGCGTTTGATGGCCAATGCCGCAGCGGATGTTGAACCGCGCTGACGCGCCGCATCGCGTACTACGTTGAAGGTTACCTCGCGTAACCAAAAGAACCCGCTCGTATCTGGCCCTACAGAGGGCCGGGCAATCCGTGTTCCGTCTTCTCCCAGTGGAAGGGCCGAACGGCCAGTTCGATCAGCGCGCGGTATGCCGCAAGCGTGGCCAGCGGAAAGTATAGCGGCATCGTTACGAGCCAAGGGAAGAGCCACCGATGCCGCGGCACGGCTGTGGCGAGCATCTCGGCCGCGATTTGCAACGCGCCGGCAACGAGGAATAGGCCGATCAGCCCCGCAGTAAGAGCGCCAGGCAGTGCTGCAGCCAGCGGGTGGCCCAGCCCAAGCAGAACAAGCCAGAATGACCAGAGGACGGGCGCAAGCAGAAACAGCGACAGCGATCCAAGAAACAGCGTTTGGAACCCGAAGAAGCGTTTCGGCCCAAGCTCGGCCCAAAGCGCGCGCGGGTCGCGCATGTGCACCAGATAGGTAATGGCATAGCCCTTCAGCCACCTGCTGCGTTGTTTCAGCCAGGGGCGCAGGCGGGTAACTGCCTCTTCAGCCGTGGCGGTATCGATGATCTCGGTACGGTAACCGTTCCGAGCGAGGCGAATGCCAAGATCGGCATCCTCGGTCACGTTATGTGCATCCCACCGCCCGATACGTTCCAGGACGTCGCGCTTGATGAAGAGGGTCGTTCCGCCGAGGGGGATGGCAAAGCGCAAGCGCGCGAGGCCGGGCAGCAGCACCCCGAACCACGCCGCATAGTCCACCGCAAAGGCGCGAGCCAGCCAACTGTCGCGTGCATTGTAAAACTCAAGCCGGCCCTGAACGCAGGCCACGTCCGGCGCAGCCGCTTCGAAAGCCGCGGCCACTTTAAGGAGTTGGTCGGGCTGCGGCGCATCCTCGGCATCGTAGATGCCGATCAACTCGCCCTGGCAGAAATCAAGCGCATAATTCAACGCCCGGGGCTTGGTCCGCACGTGGCCAGGCGGCACATGAATGACACGCATATGCGGGGCAAGGGGCGCTGTTCCAAGCGCGCTGCCCGTGGTGCCATCCTGCTCTTCGACGACGAAGAGGATTTCGAGCCGCCCTGCAGGGTAGTTGAGCGCCGTCAGGCGCGAGACGAGGAAATCGGTTACCCCCGCCTCATTTAGCAGCGGCACCAGGATCGATATGCGCGGGGCATTGTCGGGCGCCGCGCCGGGCGGTGTATGCGGGCGGGTCGAGGCGAAACGGCGCGCGCGATCCCGCCGCCCGGCAAGGTTCGCCCAGAGCGCGAGCGCGCGCAGGACCGTCATCGCCGAAAGCGCCCCGGCCGCCCAGAGAGTTAGCACCGAAAGCGTGGACAGAGGTGCGGTGATCAACCCTGTAGCAAGCGCGATCGCCAAGCCCGCCAAGCTCGCGGCGATACGGCTTGGCCGCAGGGTTGCACATGTCGCATTTTGCGGTGGGCGTGCTTCAGCCCGCGCCGTCAACCAATCGCGCCGCGCGGCGACAAGTGCGGCCCGGATCGCCGGTGCGGCCGCAAGGGCCATGCGCACCGGGCCCAGCCGTGCCTCTAGCGCCGGGCGCAGGCGCGCGAAGGCGGCGGGCCGCGCCGTGGCAACAAGGGTAACGGCACCGGCACGGCGGACCGGAAGCAATTCAAGGCGCAGGCAGGCGTCCGCGCCGATCCGGTCAATCAGGCGGGGGTCGGGGCGGCAATTGGCCAAATCCACCTCGCGTGCGCCCCGCTGGCGGGCAAGCGCGTGGTTTACAGCACGTGGTGCGGCGAAACCACGACGGGTAAGGATCTGCCCGAGCCGGGTACCCGGCGTACGGGCCTGGGCATTCAGCGCCCGGTTAAGATCCCGCGCCGATACCGCCCCTGCCCGAAGAAGCAGGTCGCCCAGCAGTGGGGCGTTGGCGATCCGCGGCGCCCGTTCGATAGTGGAATGTGTTTGGGAAATCGGTAGCGGGGCGTTCATGGTTCGGTAGCGAATTCAGACACGCCACGGTTGAACGCAAAAGGTTAACCGTCTCTTAACTCAACCGCGAATTAACATCGCCCGCGCCGCCTTCAGCCCCGTGCTTCTATAGCGCCCACGAAACGTTCGAACAAATAGTAGCTGTCCTGCGGCCCGGGGCTTGCCTCTGGGTGATACTGAACGGAAAACACTGGCCGGTCAGCCAGCCGTATCCCGCAGTTCGAACCATCGAAGAGCGAGACGTGGGTTTCGATCACATCTTCGGGCAGCTTCTGACTATCCACCGTGAAGCCGTGATTCATCGAAGTGATTTCCACCTTCCCGGTCTCAAGATCCTTGACCGGATGGTTCGCGCCGTGGTGCCCGTGGTTCATTTTCACGGTCTCCGCACCGAGGGCCAGTGCCAGCATCTGGTGGCCAAGGCAAATGCCGAATACGGGGATCTCGCTGCGCTCAAGCACCTCGCGGATCATCGGCACGGCATATTCGCCTGTGGCGGCTGGATCGCCGGGACCATTGGAAAGAAACACGCCCTCCGGGTTCTGCGCGAGCACATCCTCAGCTGTCGCCGTGGCGGGCAGCACGGTCACGTCGCACCCCGCGCTGGCGAGGCACCGCAGAATGTTGCGCTTGGCGCCGTAGTCTATGGCGACAACTTTGCGCCCCGGCGTGGCGCGTTTGGCATAGCCCTCGGGCCAAGCCCAGCGCATTTCGTCCCAACGATACGATTGCGCACAGGTCACATCCCTGGCCAAATCCAGCCCTTCCAGCCCGGGGAACGCACGCGCCTCGGCCACAAGCCGCTCGATGTCGAACCTGCCCTCCGGATCATGCGCCAGTGCGACGTGCGGCGCGCCCTGCTGGCGGATCGCGCGGGTAAGCCGCCGGGTATCAAGGGCGCCGATCCCGATCCGCCCCGTACGCGCCAGCCAATCGCCCAGCGGGCCTGCAGCGCGCCAGTTCGAGGGTTCTGTCGGATCCCATTTCACCACCATGCCAGCGGCCACGGGGCTTGAGGTTTCGTCATCCTCGGGGTTCACACCCACATTTCCGATATGTGGGAACGTAAAGGTTACGATCTGGCCCGCGTAGGACGGGTCGGTCATGATCTCCTGATAGCCCGACATCGCGGTGTTAAAGCAAAGCTCGGCGGTGGTTTCGCCTGGGGCGCCAAAGCCCCGGCCATAGAACAGCGTGCCATCGGCGAGCGCCAAGCAGGCGGTGGGATGTGCAGGCATCACGAAGCTCCGGCAGCGGAAAATCTGGCGGACACTACGGGGGCCGCGCAGGGCCGTCAACCCGGAGGAAAAATCACGTTTTGCATATTTTTCAGATAGTTATCGCGCCATAGCCCGCCCTTGTCAGGGCCGGACGGCAGGCCTATGTTGAGCGTTCGTTAGTTTTCAGGGGATGAGGCCTGGGAATGGGAATGAGAAATCGCGTAAACGACGCGCTCAAAAGCGCAATGAAAGCCAAGGATACGGGCCGACTTTCCACGCTGCGCCTGATCAATGCCGCGATCAAGGATCGCGACATCGCGCTGCGTGGTGAGGGCCGCGAAGAGGGCGTCGGTGATGCCGAGGTGATGGCGATCCTCGGCAAGATGGTCAAACAGCGCCAGGAAAGCGCGCGCGCCTATGAAGAAGGCGGGCGGCTCGAGCTTGCGGACAAGGAACGCGCGGAAATCACCGTGATCGAAGATTTTTTGCCGCGCCAGTTGGATGAAGCCGAAATCGCAAAAGCGATCGACACCGCAATCCGCAGCGAAGGCGCTGACTCGATCCGCGACATGGGCAAGGTTATGGGCGCGTTGAAATCGCGCTATACTGGGCAGATGGATTTTGGGCGCGTCGGCCCGATGGTCAAGAATCGGTTGGCTTGAGCCATCTTGCATGATACCGGATCTGCGAGCGAATAAGGGAGTGCTCTGGCAGTGATCAAGTAACGGCATTTTTGTTCATGGCCCCGGTCGGGAGCCACCTGCCTTACTTGACCCTGGAGCACTCCATGCATCCCTTAGTTTATGACGTTGCCGTCTCGCTCGACGGCTATATCGCCGGCCCTGGCGGTGATGTTTCGCGCTTCGCCCATGAGGGCGCGGTGGTCGATGACTATCTAAGTCGCCTTGCCGGATACGCCGTCGCCCTGATGGGGCGCGAGACCTACGAATTCGGTTACCGGTTCGGACTTGCGCCCGGGCAAAACCCCTACCCGCACATGCGCAGCGTTGTCATCTCAAGCCAGCTGTCGTCCGGGCCGGGATGGGCGGTGGAGGTTTGGCGCGAGATAGATGCCAGCGCGATTGCGGCGCTGAAGGTCGAAGGCCCCGTTTACCTGTGCGGTGGTGGTGCGCTGGCGGGATCGCTAGCGAAGATGGGCGTGATCGATCTTCTGCGCGTGAAGGAGGCCCCTGCCCTTCTTGGCGGCGGCGTTCCGCTTTTCGGCCCTTCGCACGCCGCGCCAAGCCTGACTTGCAGCGACGTGCGGCCTTACGCGGACGGCACTGTTTTCAGGGAGTTTTCGGTTTCCGCCTAGGTGCCTTGCCAGAGCGGTATTCAGGGGCTGAGCACCCTGCGCCTTCTGTGTGGCACACGCGCGCTCACCGCCAGTTTCGCCTAGTGGCGAGACTGGCTTTTCAGTTGGGCAAGCTTCTCCTCCAGTGTGCCGTGAAGCTGTGCGCGCTCCTCGGGGCTAAGAAACGCGCCAAGTTCCACCTCGCGCCCGCCGCCTTTTAGCGTCAGATAGTTTTCCACCGGCCCGCCCTCGGGGTGAAGATGAAGACTCACCCAATAGGGATTTGCCTCCCAATCCTGCCGCGCCCCGCGCGCATTGATACGCACAAGCTCTAGCCGATTGGGCCAGAAGGTGAGTTCTTCTGTCAGCTGCGCGGCGCGGCGGCTTTGATGAATGGCAAACCACACCCCCGCAACAGCCGCCGCAAAGAAAGGTAAAATGCCCCACAGGATCGGGGTGCCCAACACGGCAAGAAGCGGCAGAAGAATGAAGCCAAGCGTGGCCGCCATGAAGGCCACAAAGCCTTGCGGGCTGAGCGATTGGTGCGGCTCAAGGCGCAGGTGTGCCAGCGGCGGCTCTGGCGTGGCAGGTGTCGGATCTGTCCAGCTATAGGGCATGGTGGCGCGCGCGGAGTAATTACCGCAAGGATGGTAGCGGGGCGGGGCGGAAGGGAAAGCGGATTGACTGTCGCAGGCAGTCAATCGCCCGCGCTGCACGGCACCTTCCGGCCACATGTACGGCCCTATCGCCCGGCGGGATCATCCACGCGGCGGTTGGCGTAGTGCTCAGGCCGCCGCCTCAACCTCCGCCACGATGCCGTCGACAACTTGGCCCAGAAGCCCCTCATCCTCGCATTCCGCCATCACGCGGATCAGCGGCTCGGTGCCCGATTTTCGGATCAGAAGCCGCCCGCGCGCACCCATCTGCGCCTCGGCATCCGCAATCGCACGGCGCACAGCTTCGGCGGAAAGCGGATCGACGCCCGTACCGTACCGTACGTTCTTGAGAAGCTGGGGCACCGGCGCGAAACAGCGCACAAGCGCGCTCGCGGGCTGTCCCGTCTCTACCATCTCGCGCAGAAACTGCAGGCCCGCGATCAGCCCGTCGCCCGTCGTGGCGTAATCGGTCATCACGATGTGGCCCGATTGCTCGCCCCCCATGTTGAAGCCGCCCGCGCGCATCGCTTCCACCACATACCGGTCGCCCACGCCCGTGCGGTGCAGCGCGATCCCGTTCTCGCCAAGATGCCGCTCCAAACCGAGGTTTGACAGTACCGTGGCAACGAGTGCCCCACCCTTCAGTCGGCCCTCGCCCGCCCAGCGCCCGGCGAGAAGCGCCATAATCTGATCACCGTCGGCCACCGCACCGGTTTCATCGAGCACCATCACCCGATCGGCATCGCCATCGAGGCAGATGCCCACATCCGCACCATGCTGAACCACGGCCTCCGCCGCCGCTGCGGTGTGGGTGGAGCCGCAGCCATCGTTAATATTGGTGCCGTTCGGGGCCACGCCGATCGGGATCACCTCGGCCCCGAGTTCCCAAAGAACCTGCGGTGCCGCGCGGTACGCCGCGCCATTGGCGCAATCGATCACCACCTTCAACCCGTCGAGCCGAAGGTGCGGCGGGAACGTAGATTTCGCACGTTCCACATAGCGGAAGAGCGCATCGTCGATCCGCCGCGCGCGGCCGATATGGCGGGCCTGTGCAGGCTCGATCTCGCCCGCAAGAATATCCTCAATCTCGGCCTCAGCCTCATCGGAGAGCTTGTAGCCATCAGGCCCAAAAAACTTGATGCCGTTATCTTCGTGAGGGTTGTGTGAGGCGGAGATCATCACCCCCACATCGGCCCGCATCGAGGGTGTCAGAAGCCCAACCGCGGGGGTAGGCACGGGGCCCAGTAAGAGCACGTTCATGCCCGTAGAGGTGAAGCCGGCCGTCAGTGCGTTCTCGAACATGTAGCCCGAAAGCCGCGTATCCTTGCCGATCACCACCCGGTGGGCGGCGGATTGATCGCGCCGGAAGTACCGCCCTGCCGCCGCGCCGAGCCGCAGCGCCAGATCCGCCGTCATGGGGTGAGTGTTGGCCGTTCCGCGCACACCATCGGTGCCGAAAAGCTTACGCGCCATATCCGCCTCTCAAATCGCCTTAAATGCCTGTTGCCGCGCGCCAGAGCGCGAGGGCCTGCCATGTTGGCTGGATATCATGAACACGGAGAATTTGCACACCCTGGGCCACTGCTGCGAGCGCAATCGCGACCGATCCGGGCATCCGGGCGGGGGCTGTTTCCGCCCCGGAAATAGTGCCGATGAAGCGCTTCCGCGACGCGCCCAGAAGGATCGGACAACCAAGCCCGTGAAACAGGCTAAGGCCCTGAAGAAGCGAAATATTATGCTCAAGCGTTTTGCCAAATCCGATCCCGGGATCCACGATGATACGGGCTCGCTTGATGCCAGCGGCCTCGGCGACTGCAACCCTTGATTGCAGAAAATCGTAGACATCGAGCAACACATCTTCGTAGTGCGGCGCCGCCTGCATCGTGGCGGGCGTGCCTTGGGCATGCATTAGGCAGACGGGCGCGCCCGCCGCCGCCACAAGCGGAGCGAGTGCTGCATCGAAGCTCAGCGCGGCCACATCGTTGACCATCGCAGCCCCGGCCGATAGCGCAGCCTCCGCGACCGGCGCCTTCCGCGTGTCGATGGAGATACGTGGTCCGATCCCAGCGACGGCGCCAATCACCGGCGCGGTGCGGCGGATCTCTTCGACAACATCCACCTCCGCTGCCCCCGGCCGCGTGGATTCACCGCCGATATCGAGGATTTCGGCCCCTTCAGTCGCCATTGCGCGGGCGCGCGCCACCGCGGCGTCGGGCGCGAGGTACAGCCCGCCATCGGAAAAGCTGTCGGGCGTGACATTCAGAATGCCCATGAGGCGCGGGGTATCGAGCGTCAGGCCGCAGAGATCGGGGCGCGGGGCAGTAAGACCTGCGCGCAGAGCATCGGGGATCTCGGAGACGGGAACCACCTCCGCCGCCCGCTTCCTTTCAAGGCGCTCGGCATGGGTCGCCCAACCCCAGCCACCCGCGATGGGTAGGGCACCAGCGGGCCGCGTCGGGCCGGTTTGCATGAGCGGGCGGTAATATACCGCCATCGCCTAAAGCAACGCGTGAACATCTGCGGCCAAATGTTCACCCTCCGGGCCATCGGCGCCCACATAGATGAGCCGCGCGGCACCCAACGCGCCAGCCAGCCAGGCGGCCAAGGCCTCGGGCGAACCGCCCGGCGCGGGCCCGTCGGGGCCGGCGTCGAACACCATTTTCGAGGGCGCCCAAACACTGATCCGCCCCTGGCCCCGCGCCCAATCAAGCTCTGTCCGGCTGGCCACCACGATGCAACGCGCGTCGCGGGCCGCGAGCGCCCAGGCATTTTGTTCGATAGCGAGAAGATCGATGCGCGCCTGCGTGGGGCGGTGGCCTGTCTTGACCTGCGAGGCATCTGGCAAGCCGAGGCAGAGGATTACCGATTGGCCCAGGGCCGCGATCTCATCGAGCCAGCTGCCCAAACGATCCGACACAAGCGCTTCATTTGACAGGAAAATAACAGCAGGCGCGGGCTCTGCCGCCGCCTCTAACACCGCTTGCGGGCCCGCCCCGCTCCGCACGATTTCAACCCCAAGCGCACCAGGGCCCAAATCGAGCTTCTCGATCCGCACGAAAGCCGTTGCGGCCTGTGGCGCGGCGAGCACGCGCTCGGCCACCCGTTCTGCCAGCGTTTCCAGAAGGTTTAGTCGCTCTGCCGCCAGTTCCGCCGCGATCGCCTCGGTGATCCGGTCGTAACTAAGAACCCGATCTACATCATCGGCCAGGTCGCCTTTCGCACGCACCTCCACCACCACGTTGAAGCGCAGGCGTTGTGTGCGGCGGCGTTCGTGCTGGAACGCACCAATTTCGGCCTCGACGATGTAATCGCGCAGCGAAATCCGATCGCGCGGATTGTCACCCGCCATCGCCGTTGCGCGGGCTTCGGGGTGCTCGAAAGCAAGGGCAAGATCGCGCGTCATTACGCAGGGTTCCCCATTTCAAACATAACGCGCCCCAGCTTTACGCCGGGGCGCGGATGTCTTCGCGCCAATTGCGGCCCGTTACGGGCGGAAGGCGACCTTACCGTTGCGCAACCCGCTGCGGCTGACGGTAGAAGTGGTGGTAGCCGATCGTGGCCACTCGCGGGTAAACGCTGGCCCAGCGCGGGTTTACGGATTTGGTGTGGTAGTGCGTGGCACCCTGCGTCAGCGTGCGCGGCGCATCTTCGCGCAGCATCAGTTTTGCGATTTTGCCAACCTTTTCATAGGCGCGCGGCTCATCGATCACCTCTTTGCGCCCATCGCAAGCATAGGTGAACTGGCAGCGGTAACGTTCACCGGTGCCCTGATAAATCACGTCGCAAACCGTATCGGGGTAGTTTGCGCTGTCCACGCGATTGAGGATCACCTCGGCCACCGCATAGATGCCCGGGATCGTTTCACCCCGCGCCTCGAAATACAGCGCTTCAGCCATGCAGCGCCACCGTTCGCCCCCAGCCGGGGCAGGAAGCGCAGAAAGGTAATCGGGGTGAAACCGGTCAACCACCGCATCATCTGCGGAGCGCTCGCGCAACGGCCCACGCATCTGCCGAGAGAGTTTACGCACCTTACCGGGCGTCACGGTGCTAAACCCCTGGCGTTCGGTTTTCATAACATCGCGAAACGCGTCGTTAAGTGTGGCGGTCGGGTTGCCGGACGTGCTCAGCACAACCTCCGCGGTGGCAGCCCCCGCTCCCAACACACACACCACCGCAGCAGCGGCCCACAGTGCGGGTCTTTTCAACATCTTGCCCCCATCTGGCAACGTGAGCGCAGCAGCAGCGCCCTGGTCGAGCCTCCGCCTAGCCGGTCGCGCACGCGCCGTCTATATTCTGCCCAAATCGTTAACCCGGATGTGCGGATTTCCGCGGATTCTGTGGATAACTTGTGGAAAAACGCCTCAACTATCGCGAGAAGTGCGAAACAGAAGGCTAGGTTATCCCGTCATTTTCCGCGATTGCCAGTCGGGCCGCCGCGAGTCGCGCCACCGGCACCCGGAAGGGCGAGCAGGAAACGTAGTCAAACCCCGCGCTGCGGCAGAAGGCGATGCTGTCGGGATCGCCCCCGTGTTCGCCGCAAACCGAAAGCACCACATCGCCGCGCCCCTTCCGCCCACGTTCTGCACCGATCATGAGAAGCTCGCCCACACCGTCGATATCCAACCTGTGAAACGGGTCTTCCGCAAACACGCCCTGGTTGACATAACTGCCCATGAAGCGCCCGGCATCATCGCGTGACAGCCCGTAGGCCATCTGTGTCAGGTCATTGGTGCCAAAACTGAGAAATGCCGATTGGGTGGCGATCTCGTCGGCCCGCAGCGCTGCGCGCGGCGTTTCAACCATCACGCCCAATCGGTAATCAAAGGCCGTGCCGCTTTCGGCCCGAACGGCAGATGCCACTGCATCTACCCGGGCCTTTACGATCTCCACCTCACGGCGGGCGGAAACGAGGGGAATCATTACCTCCGGAACCACCGGATCGCCTGACACGCTGGCCGACACTGCGGCTTCGAAAATTGCGCGCGCTTGCATATCGTAGATTTCGGGCACGGCGATGCCGAGCCGCACGCCGCGCATCCCGAGCATCGGGTTGAACTCCGAGAGCGCCTCGACCCGGCGAGTCACCGTTTGCACCGAAAGATCAAGCGCGTCAGCCAGTTCCCTCAGGCCCTCGCGTCCGTGGGGGAGAAATTCATGCAACGGCGGATCAAGCAAGCGGATGCACACGGGCGTGCCCTGCATGATTTCGAAAAGCGAAATGAAATCGGCGCGCTGCATCGGCAAAAGCCGCTCGATTACGGCCGCGCGGTTTTCGCCATCCGCGAAAATCATCTCGCGCATCACCGTTAGGCGATCTTCCTCGAAGAACATGTGCTCGGTGCGGCAAAGCCCAATGCCATCGGCCCTGAAGGCCCGCGCCATGCGTGCCTCGTCGCGCGTATCGGCGTTGGCGCGCACGGCGATATCGCGCGCATCATCCGCCCAGCCGAGCAGCGTTTGAAAGGCGTCGTCGAGCGCCGGCTCAAGAAGTGCCGCCACACCCGCCAGCGCCTCACCCGCCGAGCCATCGAGAGTGATCATGTCGCCTTCGCGGAACACCCGGCCATCATCGGCCACGAGCGTCTTCTCACGGCGATTGAGCCGCATGCCGGAAGCCCCTACAACGCATGGCAAACCGAGGCCCCGCGCGATCACGGCGGCATGGCTCGTTACGCCGCCCCGCTCGGTCAGCACCCCTACGCTGGCATGCATACCGCGTATATCTTCGGGCGAGGTTTCACGCCGCACCAGGATGCAGGGCTCATCACGCGCCGCGCTCGATTGCGCCGCCCGGGCGGTAAAGACGATACGGCCCGTCGCGGCGCCGGGGCTTGCCGCAATGCCGCGGGCGAACACATCGCGCCGGCCGCGTGGGTCAACCTGGCGGTGCAGAAGCTCTGGAAGCGTGCCGGGCTCCACCCGCATCACCGCCTCTTCGGGCTTCAGTACACCATCTTCCGCCAACGCCACCGCAATGCGCACTTCGGCGCGCGCACCCCGCACGACGCGCACAGCGTCAAGCACGCTAAGGGCACCAGCGTGGATCGTAAACTCGATCTGCATCTCTTCGCGCAGTCGGGCGCGGCAGAGACCGCCCAGCCGGATAAGCTCGGCAAACACCTCCGGGCACAGCTCTTCCAGCGAGGCCCCGCGCGGATCGCGGGTAAGATAGATCGCCTCGTCGGGCCCGCGCACCGCATCGCGCCCCTGGCTCTGGCTCTTGTAACGCCCGGTGATCTGCGGCAGCCCCGTTGTGCCATCCACGAACTGTATCACGCCCGATCCGCTTTCCGCCGGCCCCACGCCCAGCGCCATATCCTGCACCACGAGGCCCAGGCCCGCATCCGCCGGCGCGCCCTTGGCCTGGCGGAGAAGCCGCGCTGTTGTGCCTTCCCACGCCCGCGCCATGGATTGCAGAACATCGGCCAGTTGCCGCGCGGGATCCTGCGGGAAGGGCTCATCAGCCTCATCCTCATAGGCATCAAGCAAGTCAGCCACAGGGATATCGGCCTCGGCCTCATCGAACACATCGGGATCCAGCCGCGCCACATGGGCGGCGTAGGATTGCACGAAGCGGCGGTAGAGCGCATCGGCGGCATCGTGGCCCAGAAGTTGGGTCAGCTCCGCATGGCGGGCATCGTTCATCCCGATGTTGAGGATGGCGCCGGGCCCGCCCCAATCGGGATCCTGGCTTGAAGGGCGCACCGAAAGCAGCGGGCGCGGGCCAAACAGCGCAACCAACTCGTCAAGATCGGGGATGTTGCCCGCCGCAAGGCCGCGCACCGTGGGAAACGAGAGCGCGATGGTTTTCGGCACCGGCATATCCAGCCGCACCAGCCGCTGCAGGCATTTCGCGCGGCCGCCATGCAGGCTTGCGGAAATCGGCGCGGTGGGCGTGATCTCCACAAACTCTGGGATATCAATGTGTTTCTGCACCGCGGCACGACTCCTTCGTGCGCAGGATAAGATGTCAGCCCAACTTGACAAGCGTGGCGATGTCGCGGTGCAGCATCACTCCGCCAGCCGCGTTAAATCCGCCACGGCGCCGCAGGTTTCGCTGATCCGGTGCAGAAGGTTCAGCCGGTTGCGGCGCAATACCTCGCTTTCGGCATTCACGACCGTCGCCTCGAAGAACGCATCCACTGGCCCGCGCAGCGCCGCCATCGCCTGCATCGCGGCGCCGAAATCCTCTGCCTTGAGCGCCGGCGCAATGGCCCCCTCGGCAGTATCGAGCGCGGCGAAGAGGGCTTTCTCCGCATCGTTCTCGGCAAACTTGGGATCGGCGCCGAAGGAGTATTCCACCCCATCCTTCTCTTCCGCCTGCCGCAGGATGTTATGGGCGCGGCGGAAGCCCTGGATCAGGTTCTCGCCCTCCTCCGTGCCCAGCACCTCCTGCAACGCCTCGGCGCGTTTGACGAGAAGCGTGAGATCATCTGCATTCGGCATCGCCAGGCACGCGTCGATCACATCGTGCCGGATCCCGCGATCGCGCAGGTAGACCTTCAGACGGTCGTGGAAGAAGGTGAGTACAGATCGCGCAACGAACCAAGGCCCATCGCTCCGATCGTACTTCCCAAGATGCTCCTCCATCGAAACACCGTCCGGAAAACGGTCATCTCCTCTGTATTGAGGTTCTGGATGCGCCTTCGCCGCGGATTTCAAAGGCTCAAACAGTTCAACCCGCAACCCGTTCTCAAGCACCAGCCGGATCACGCCCAGCGCCGCCCGGCGCAGCGCGAAGGGATCTTTCGATCCCGTGGGCTTCTCGTCGATGGCCCAGAAGCCCGTCAGCGTATCGATCTTGTCGGCCAGCGCGACGGCCACCGATAGCGGTGCCGATGGCACGGTATCGGAGGGGCCGAGCGGCGCGTAATGCGCTTCGGCCACCGCGGCCACCTCCACGCTCTCGCCCGCCGCGGCCACGTAGTAGCGGCCCATCACCCCCTGCAATTCGGGGAACTCGTAGACCATTTCGGAGGCCAGATCGGCCTTCGCCAGCCGCGCTGCCCGGGCTGCCTGCGCCGGATCCGCGCCCACGTCGGGCGCAATCGCGTCCGTCAGGGCCGCCACCCGGGCGATGCGCGCGCCCTGGCTGCCAAGCTTGCCGTGGAAGGTGACCGTTTCCAGCGCCTCCACCCAGGCGCCCATCCCCGCCTCCGCCACGCGCAGATCGTTCTCCCAGAAGAATTTCGCATCCGCCAGCCGGGCCGCGAGTACCTTCTGATTGCCCGCAAGGATCGTGGCGCCCTGATCGGCGGTTTCGGTATTGGCCACGGTCACGAACTTCTCGATCCGCCCCGATTTCGGGTTCCGGACGGAGAAGAACTTCTGGTGCTCCTTCATCGAGGTGCGCAGCACTTCGGGCGGCAGGTCAAGAAAATCCGCGCCGATCTCGCCCATCAGCACCACGGGCCATTCCACGAGCCCCGCAACCTCCGCCAGAAGGCCCGGATCGGGCACGATTTCGAGCCCTTGGGCGAAAGCGAGGCTCTCGGCATCGGCCTCGATATGCGCAGCGCGTTCCTCGGCTGACAGCACCACATGGGCGCGCTTGAGCTTGGCCGCGTAATCGTCAAACCCCGTCACCGCAAAGGCATCGGGGGCGAGAAACCGGTGGCCCACCGTGCGATCGTTCAGCGCAAACCCCTCGATCTCGCCCGCCACAACCTCGGCCCCGCCCTCATCGGAGAGCACGGCGAGGATGTTCTGCAAGGGCCGCACCCAGCGCAGGTTGCCGGTGCCCCAGCGCATGGATTTCGGCCAGGGGAAGCCGCGCACCGCTGCGCCCAGAACTTCCACAATGATCTCTGCCGCCGGGCGGCCCGGCCGCTCGATCACCGCGAACCACACCGCGCCCTTCTTGTCTTCCCGCGCCTCAAGCTGATCCTTCGCAAGGCCGGTGGACCGCAGAAATCCCTCCAGCGCCTTCTCCGGCGCATCCACCCGCGGGCCCTTGCGCCCTTCGCGCACCGCCGGGCTTTCAGCGAGCAACCCCTCGATGGCCAGCGTGAGGCGGCGCGGGGTGTGAAACGCGCCGGCATGGGCATAGGTCAGCCCTGCCTCCACCAGCCCATCGGTGACAAGCCGCTTCAGGTCAGCCGCGGCCTTCGCCTGCATCCGGGCGGGGATCTCCTCGGAGAGGAGTTCGATCAGAAGGTCGGGCATCAGGAATTTCCTTCCGGCGGGGGCGGGCAGCCCTCGGGCGCGGGGCGGCCGTCGAACACCTCTTCCCCGCACGCGTTGATCTGGTGCCAGGCAAAGCCCCGGCCATCTGGATAGATCGCCAGTACCCGGTCGATCCCGTAAACGATATTGCGCTGGCCAGTCACCGCGATAGCAGTGCCGCTTTCCAGATCCGCACCGATGGCCGCGGCATCGAAACAGTCAAACCAGCCCGGCGCGTTCAGGGGCACTGCCCCAGGATACGGATCGCCCGCAACCTCACCGGTCAATTCAAAACAGGCACGGAACCGGATGGGCGAGCTTGTCGCATCAATCGCGCTCAGGCTGCCGGCCTCCAGCGCGCGCAGCGCACCCGCTTCTTCCACTGTCAGCGCCACCGCGCCCGGATCCAGCCGATCGTAGAAGTGATAGACTTGCAGGTAATACATGCCCACGCCCGCCGCCGCGCCGAGCACCACAAGCACGATCCCGATAAGTTTGCCGCTCATGCCGCATCCTGACCGAAGCAAACAAGATTGCCGTCAGGATCGGCGATCTCGATCTCGTCCATCCCGTATTCGGTGCGTGTGGGGCCCGTGAAGGTGGCACCCGACGCTTCGAAATGCACACGCAGGCCCAGCAGATCATCGGTATGAAAATAGGCCCGCCAGCGGTGATAGGGGGCCTCGGGCCCCTGCCAAGCTTCAAGAAACACCTGCGCCGCATCGCGCTGGTAGATGCCGAAGCCAGTCACCGGTTCGCCCGCCTCCCCGACGATCCGAAACCCCAGCACCGCTGTCCAGAAGGCCCGGGCGCGCGGGTAATCCGACACGCGCAGCACGGGAACCGATGAAGTGAGCGTCACGCCGCAACGCCCCCCGCCTCGGTCTTAACAAACGCATCCGCGCAGGCCTTTGCCAGCGCTCGAACGCGGCCGATGTAGGCCTGCCGCTCGGTGGGCGAGATCACACCCCGCGCATCGAGCAGGTTAAAGACATGGCTGGCCTTGATGCACTGATCATAAGCGGGATGCGCCATGATAATGCGCCGCCCTGTCTTGGGATCCTCGGCCGGGGCGTCTAGGATGCGGGCGCATTCGGCCTCCGCATCCTCGAAATGGCGCAGGAGCTTCTCGGTATCGGCCAGATCGAAATTCCAGCGGCTGTATTCCTCCTCCGTCTGCCGGAAGATATCGCCATAGGTCAGCGGGCTTGGGGATTGCGGATCGTTGAAAGGCATCTCCATCACATGATCGATCCCCAGCACATACATCGCCAGCCGTTCGAGCCCGTAGGTCAGTTCCCCAGAAACCGGCTTGCAATCATGGCCGCCCACCTGCTGGAAATAGGTGAATTGAGAAACCTCCATGCCATCGCACCACACCTCCCAGCCCAGGCCCCAGGCGCCCAGCGTGGGGCTTTCCCAATCATCCTCCACAAAGCGAATATCGTGCAGTGCCGCATCGATCCCGATCGCGGCGAGGGAGCCGAGGTAAAGCTCCTGGAAATCCGGCGGCGAGGGCTTCATTAGAACCTGGTACTGGTAATAGTGCTGCAATCGGTTGGGGTTTTCGCCATAGCGCCCATCGGTGGGACGGCGGGAGGGCTGCACATAGGCCGCCGCCCAAGGCTTCGATCCGAGCGCCCGCAGCGTGGTGGCGGGGTGGAACGTGCCCGCCCCGACTTCCATATCGTAGGGCTGCAGGATCGCGCAGCCCTGGGCGGCCCAATAGGATTGGAGACGCAGGATAATCTCCTGAAAACAGGTTGGCCGCGCGTGCGGTGCGTTCATTGCCCGTGCCTCATGCCCGAAAATCGCGTTCTCAATAGGCAACGTGTCGCTAAGGGTCAATCAAGCGCATCGGCGGGGCGTGCAACCCCTGCGAAAGCTGATAGATTCACCAAAACCGCAGGCGCCAGAACAGCGATACGGGCAGAAGATGGGGGCAGAATGCTGAGAGCGATGATCACAGCGATGATGCTATGGGCGGGCGCATATGGCGCCATCGCACAAGTGAGCGGCCAGGGCGCGAGCGAGGCCTGGGTGCAGATCGAGGCGCGCCCGAACCTTACGCAGGCCGAGGCGCGGGCGCGCGCGTGGTCCGCGACGCTTGAAAACGTGGGCGGCTTCCGGCTGGAAAGCGGCTGGTATGCCATAGTGATAGGCCCGTTTTCGCGTGAGGTGGCGGAAGCCGAACGCCTTCGCCTTCTGGCCCGCGGCGCGATCCCAAGGGACAGCTTCATTGCCGAGGGCAGCAGTTTCGCCACCCCGTTCTGGCCTGAGGGCGGCATCGCCGCGCTGGCGCCCGCGCCCGACGTGGCGCGCGGCGGCGGGCCGATTGCCGTCACACCCCTGCCCGAGCCAGGCCTTGCCGCGCCGCTCGCCCCGGCCGCTCTGCCCGATGAGACGCCCGCCGAGGCGCGTGCTAGTGAACGCGCGCTTTCTCCCGAAGCGCGGCGAGAGCTGCAAGCGGCGCTGCAATGGGAGGGCTTCTATTTCGGCGCGCTCGATGGCCTGATCGGCCCCGGCACCCGCAACGCGATGGCCGACTGGCAGGCGGCGCGGGGGTTTGAGCCCACCGGCATTCTCACCACTGCCCAGCGCGCCGCTGTCACCCGCGATCTGCGGGAGACGCGGGAAAGCCTGGGCTTACAGCTCGTGTTCGACGAGGGCGCAGGGATCGCCATAGATCTGCCAACCGCGCTTGTGGCGTTTGACCGGTATGAGGCCCCTTTCGCCCACTACCGCGCCACCAGTGCCGATGAAGTACAGGTAATCCTGATCTCCCAGGAAGGAGATCGGGATCGGATGGCAGCGCTCTATGACGTGCTGCAAACGCTCACGGTCGTGCCGGTGGAGGGGAGCCGCGCCCTGAATCGGCGAAGCTTTCGCATCGAAGGGGCCGACCGGCAGCGGGAGACCTTCGCCTATGCCGAGCTTATCGATGGCGCGATCAAGGGTTATATCCTTGTCTGGCCTGCGGGGGATGAACGCCGCCGGACGCTGGCCGCCGATGCGCTGCGGGCGAGCTTTCAGGCGCTGCCCGGTGCGCTGCCCGACGATGCGGGCGGGTTTGGCGATCAGCGGCCCGATCTGGTGGCCGGGCTCTCTATTCGCACGCCCGTCTGGGCGCAAAGCGGGTTCTATGTGGATGGCGATGGCCGCGTGGCCACGGCTGCAGCCGATCTTACCGCCTGCAGCCGTGTGACGCTGGGCGAGGATGTGGATATGGCGCTCGCGGCCAAGGATGCCGGACTTGGCGTTGCGCTTCTGGAACCCCGCGCGCCCCTAGCGCCGATTGGCTATGCCCGGCTGGCCACCACCGGGGCGCCGCTTCGAAGCGAGATCGCCGTTTCAGGCTACTCCTTCGGCGGTGTTCTGAGCGCGCCGACGCTGACCTATGGCACGCTTGAGGATGTGCGCGATCTTACCGGCGACGACCGGCGCGCGCGCCTAACGCTCGCCGCGGAAGCGGGTGATGCCGGCGGCCCCGTTCTGATGCCCGATGGCGCCGTAACGGGGCTACTTCTCGCGCCAGACAAGGGCGAACGGGCCCTGCCGAATGACGTGGCGCTCACCGCCAGCGGGGCGGCACTGGCGGCGTTCCTCTCGGAAAACGGTGTGGTGGTGGAAGCCGCCGATCCCGGCGGGATGCTAGATCCCGAGGATCTGGCGATCTCAGCAGCGGATATGACGGTTCTGGTGAATTGCTGGGAGTGACCGGGGCAAGCCGGAGCGCCAGCCCTACCCTGTCCGCCAGAACCCGATCGTGAGGATCACATAGACCGCCATCAGTTCCAACCGCCCGATCAGCATGCCGGCAATGAGTAGCCATTTAGCGGTATCGTTCAGCCCGCCGAAGTTGCCCGATGGCCCGATCTCGGCCCCAAGCCCCGGCCCGATATTGGCCAACGCCGCCGCTGCGCCTGACACCGAGGTAATGAAATCCAGCCCAGTGGCCCCCAGCATCACCGCCAGCAACCCCAGCGACACTGTGAAGAGCACGAAAAATGCCATCACCGAGTTCAGGATTTCATCGCTCACCGTGCGCCCGGCATAGCGTGGGGTGAATACGCCGTGGGGCGAGTGGATGCGGCGGATCTGCGATTTGATCGCCGAGAAGAGAAGCTGGTAGCGGAACACCTTGATCGAACAAGAGGTGGATCCCGCACAGCCGCCGATAAGCCCGGTGAAGAAGATCAACACCACCGGGAACGCACCCCAAAGGTTGTAATCCGCGCTCGCATAGCCCGTGCCGGTAAGGATCGAGGTGACATTGAAAAGCGCCTTGCGGAAAGCGATCTCGTTCGGGACACCGGCCTGAACCCAGAGATAAAGCGTCACGGTGCCCACCAGCGCCGCCAGGATTGCAAAGAACGCCCCCACCTGCGGGTCGCGCAGCAGCGGCCGAGCCGTTCCCGCCACGATCTGCACGTAGCGCACGAAGGGCAAGGCCGCGAGGCACATGAACACCACCGCCACGTACTCAACCGCGGGGCCGAAGGCGGCGAACGAGCGATCGTAATTGGCAAACCCGCCGGTGGCCACCGTGGTCATCGCATGGGTGGCCGCGTCGAAGGCGTTCATGCCGGCGATCAAGTAACTCAGCGCGCAGGCGAAGGTGAGCGCGAAGTAGATGACCGAGATCTGCGATGAAATCTCGGCGGCGCGCGGCAGCACCTTGCCCATGGTGTCAAAGCCTTCAGAGCGGAAGATCTGCATCCCACCCACCCGAAGCTCGGGCAGGAAGACCATGGCTACAACGATTATGCCGATGCCGCCGAACCATTGCAGAAGCCCGCGCCAAAAGAGCAGGCCCTCGGGAAGACCCTCAAGATCTTCAAAGACGGTGGATCCGGTTGTGGTGAGGCCAGACATCGCCTCGAAAAACGCATCGACGAAGCGCGCCTCTGTGGCGCCAAGGGCAAAGGGCAGCGCCCCGAAAACGGGAAGCATCAGCCAGACGCCTGTGGTCAGAAGAAAGGTTTGCTGGATGGTCAGCCGTTCGCGCACCGCATTTGCGCAAGCCAGAGCGACCATCCCTCCGGTGAGCGATGTGAGGATCGCACATTCCAGAAACACCCGCCAATGGCCGTTGCCATAGGCGAGATCGATCGCCATCGGCCCCAGCATTGCAAGGCCCAGGGCGAAGACGAGCATCCCCACCACATATCCAACCGGGCGCAGGTCGATCATGGCCGCGAGCGTTGATGCGAGCACGGGGGGGTGTCAAGCGGCAGGGGCGCGAGGCCGATCAGCACAAAATGCCGCGCGCCTGCAGGAAAGAGGCTTCCGGGAGAACGATATCATCTATGTCGATGGCAAGTTCCGGGGGCGAGGTTGGCGCCGTGCGTAGATCGGCGTTCGCAATCGAGTCAATTGGCACGGGCGGTGTTTGCCCAACCGAAAGGTAGTAGTCTTCAAACTTCTGAAGTGGCTCTTCTGTGGCCGGCCGCACAAACACGGTGGGCCGCCCCAGGGCTTGCGCGAAAATGATGCCGTGCAGGGATGAGCCGTAGACACACTCGGCCTCCTGAATCTGCCGCGCGAGCCGGTGAAGCGGCGCATCGATATCGATATAGGTGATCCCGGGCGGGATACTGGCGCGCACTTCCTTTCGTTCACGGTAGTGGGGGATAAAGGCAACCCGCCCATGGCGCGCCGCAACCTTTGGGTACATCTTGCCGATCAGAAGCCCGGGATCGGCCAAGAACCTTACCTGGGATCCGTCATATCCGTGGCGCTTAAAAATATCGAACGTGATAGGGCAGCGCAGGGCGTAGACATGGATCTGATCGGGATCGATCACCAGGAGTTCCTGAGACCGCGCGCCGATCCCCGAAAGCACATCCCCCGCAGCCATTTTGTGAGCGATCGACCCAATGCACAGCAGGCGCGGGGCCGTAATCTGATTGACCGGGGTCGCCTCGGGGTAGCCGCGCGACACCACTTCCCGCACAAAAACATCCCCGGCGTTTCCGTATCGAAAATCGTTCCAGGGCCTTTTGCGGATGCGTCGATCCCAAAACATGCGGGGTCTCGATTTTATCCGTTCCTCCTAGAAGTAGCTTCGCAGCTCGGGCATTTCAGCACCTCCGGCATTGCATTGACGGTTGGGATCAGCTGTCGGGGTGGCAGGCGAGCGCCCGCACAAATGGCAGGCGCGCGTCGCGCCACCGCAGTTGAGTGGCAGAGCGGAACGCGGCGGCGTTCATATCCGCTCGGGTTGCCGCGGGGGTGGCGGCTGCCCTGCGCAAGGCATTCGCCAAACCCTCAGCATCAGCCGGATCGTACAAAAGGCCGTTTACGCCATCCTGCACCAACTCCGGCAACGCGCCGATTGCAGGTGCAATCACCGGGCGCGCAAAAGAAAAGGCAAGGATTGCCGAACCTGATGTGAGGATTGCGCGATAGGGCAGAACGATGAAATCGGCGGCGTTGAGATAGATCTGAAGCCGGTCATCAGGCACACGGTCGAGCGACGTCACGATATCGCGCGAGTCTCCGGTGGCTTCGGCGAGCGCGGCGCGTTGATCGGCATTTGCGTTGCCGGCGATCACCAGCTTTGCGCGCGCGCCCTCGCCTTCAATGGTAAGAACGGCGCGCACAAGGGCGTTCAAGCCCTTGTAAGGGCGCACCTGACCCACATTGGCAAAGACTGTTTCGGCATCGGTAAGGCCCAACGCCCTTTGCGCCTCTGTCTGGGTTACCTTGTTGGGGTACACACCGATATAGCTTCCATGGGGCACGTTCAGCACTCGGTCTTGCGGGGTCTCGAACTCTGCTACAGCCGCGTGCGCGGCACGATCGCCGTGAACAATCACGGTGTCGGCGCGTTGGGCTAGATCGCTGCGAAACCGGCGCTCGGCAGCCTCGTCGATGCTTTCGTGTTCAATGAGATTGTGCATGGTCCAGGCGATCTTGCCCCCGCCCGCACGGATTTGATCGCAGATGGCCAGGAACGCGGCGAGGTGCCCGGCCGGGTCACCAGATTGCTGAGCATCCCGAAACAGCCGGTTTAGCCAATGGATGTGAAAGCAGATCCCACCGCGAGGATTCGCTCGCACTGCGGAAAGTGCAGCCTCTGCATCGCCGGGCTCGGCGTAATACTGATCCGCGGCGCGGCCATAGAACAGGCGCTGGTACGGGTTGGAATAGGCCGGCCAATAGAGCACAGCCAGCGCCCCATCGGCGCCGAAAGCCGTACTTTCAGTCGAAAAATCAGCTGTTGTGGGTAAGTCCGGCACCGTCGCAAGGGCTGGCTTGCCGAATTTAAGTAGCCGCATGCATCCTGTCATTCGGCCCGAAGGCGCTGCTAGAAAGCCCCACGCTGATTAAATTACAAGAAACTTACCGCGATTGTCGAATGGTTTCGCGCCCACATTGCGCCATCGGCGGTCTCACACAGTGGCCGCATACCGCTGCCATTGTTCGAAGTATGTACGCAAATGCACGCGCGCTGCCGGCGGCGCTTGTTACGGCACGCACTGCAGGACACGATATTGGGAAGAATAGCATTTTTGTTTTGATAAGGAGTAAGCCGATGTCGGCAAAGACTGTTTTCCTAGCCACCGCGCTCGCCTTTGGCATGGCGTCGGCGGCGCAGGCGGGGGATGTGGTCGCGCAGATGCCCGCCTCCGAAGACTGGTTCGAATTCGAAATGCGGTGGACGGAGGGGCCGGCAAGCTACAAGGCGCTCTGGATGGCAATGCCGGTTGAGGATGACATTCTCATCTGCGGCGTCGGCCAGTTCACCCGCAATGATCTACTGCGCGAAAGCCGGCGCGCCTTGCGCGACATGGGCTTTTACATCGACGATGCACTGTTTTTGCAGGATCTGAGCTTTTTCAGCAAAGGAGCCGGTCGCGGCAGCCTTGTGGGCGCCACCGCGAATTGCGCCTCTACCGGCAAGGCCCCGCCACCAATCGTTACTATGGGTGTGAGCCTCCGAAACACCAAGCGCGGGCGCGTGGTATATTAACGCCGCGCGCGGGCCACCTCAGCCCACGTGGAAGAGCGTGTCGAAAAAGCGCGGATCGAGGCTTTCGGCCTCAAACGTGGGGCCATGGGTGAGCACGCTCACTGCATCGTGGCTGTGCAGGCTTTCCTGATGGCTTGCCACCACCCGGAAATCGCTCACCCGCGGATCGGCCTGAAGCTGTTCAGCATAGAGCCGGGCAGCATCTTCCACGAAGATTGGGTTGGCTGCATTTAGCTCCGCAAACGCCTGCTCATCTTCGCGCTTAACCATCACTTGCGTCTCGGTGGCCACGGCGGCGCGGCAAAGATCCACGAGATCTTCAAACCATAGCCGCCCCGCGCTTTCGTCGAGCACTAGTGAAACGCGGGCGACGGACCGCTGGGAATGCGGGGTGGCCAGCTGCCCGCGAGTTTCGCGTGCATGTTCAGACAGTTCCAGCGAACACGGGCAAGTCGACGAATAAACGTAGTCGAGATGCACGATCTTGCGCCGAACGCTCGCAGTTTCGACCAACTCCAGCGCAATGTCGTAGTATTGAAAGCCTTCGAGGCCAGAGCGCAGCGAAGCAACCTTCATCGGGAAAGAGAGCCGCATCTGAATGCGAGCGTCGAGGCTGCCCAGATCGGCCTTGTAATCATCAAGCGCCGCTTCGATCACCCCGAAACTCGCCGTCTGGTCGGCGTGGCGATAGAAGCTACGCATGATGCGGCTCATGTTGATGCCTTTCTTGTCAGCCTCCAGGCTCACGGTGCCAGTGACTGACGTTTCGAGCACGAGAAAGCCGCCGTCGCGGGTGCGGTAGCGGATCGGCAGACGGAAGTTCGAGATACCCACATGCTGAATGCGCCGATGCGCGCCTTTGATCAAGCTCTCGGGCCCGTTCTGCAGATCGGGCAACCCAGCACGATACGCATCATCCACGCGGAATTCTGCAGGGTAGGCGCGGCTCAGCGCAGGATAGACAACCTCGGCGCCCGGCAACGCGCGAGCGATCTCAGGGTCAACCGCAGTGGCTTCGGCCGCCGGCGCGGATTCAGCGTAGCGGCGCAGTGTGGTGAGTGCCTCTTCGACATCTTCGCGCGTGATTTCTCTGTCGAGCGTGGCGGTGTGGATGTTCATCGTAAGCCCCTTCGTGCCCGTCGCATCGGGCGACACAGATGGGGTGGGTGCGCGCGATGTCCAGAAGAAGTTGCGTCAAAATCACGCAGCGATCAAATGATTGGGAGAATTCCGCAGATATCGTCGGCCGGAGCATTCAACGAAACTATCCATATATATCAAAGAAGTTTCGCAGAATGCGCGGGGCTTCGCGCATATCGGTGGCCAGCGCCTGATCGGTGAGAGCCTGCGCCTCGTCCGGCGCGAAATAGCCATGATTTTTGTAAATGCGGATGCGCTCGGCAAACACCCCGCCATCGGCTTCGGGGTGGAATTGGGTGGCATAGACATTCCGGCCATAGCGGATCATCTGGAATGGGCAGGTGTCTGACGCAACGAGATGCGCGCAGCCTGCAGGCAGGGCCTGTGTGGCCTCCTTGTGGCCAACGAGGATCGGGAAACTATCGGGTAGATCGGCCAAAAGGGGGTCCGCGGCACCGGCCTCGGTGCGCGTGGCCTGCGCCGGACCCACAGGCTCGCCCCAGCGGCGTTTGCTGACCTCAGTGCCCAAATGGTGGGCGAGGATCGAGATGCCGTAGCAGCAGCCCAGAAACGGCATATCGCGTTCAGTGATTTCGGGCATGAGCGACAGGATTTGCGTCTCGATCCGCGCCTCTTCCGGCGGCTTAGCGGCGGGCTCGTCGCTCACGCAGCCTGGGCCACCGCCAACGACGATACCCGCAAAAGCAGTCAGCTCGAGCAGTGCGGGCAACGGTTCGCGGCTCAGGTCGATCCGGTGAGCGCGCTCTTCGGGCAGGCCACCCTTCTCGAGGAACGCGGCGAATTCGCCGTCGGAGGCGTCGCGCTCGGGCCGGAGCTGGAGGATGAGGAAGGGCTTGGCGGTCATGTTTCGAGATTTCTTGGCCTATCTTTCCCGCCTGACCGTAATTTCAGGCAGTGCCAGTCCCCTCCCATCGCGCGGAATGCGCACCTTTGGCACGACGGGTGGCGCTTCACGCCACCGCGAAGACCAACGATGCCGTCACCCCGTCCGCGCATGATCAAACCGCATCCAGCGCCTGTCGCAGATCCGCAATCAGATCCCCCGCATCCTCGATCCCAACGCTCAGCCGCACCAGCCCCGGCGTGATCCCCAGCGCCGCGCGCTGTTCATCGCTGAGCCGCTGGTGCGTTGTCGTCGCGGGGTGGGTGATGATCGATTTGGCATCGCCCAGATTGTTCGAAATCGTTACCAGCTTCAGAGCATTGAGGAAGCGGAACGCAGCCCCCTGCCCGCCCGCGATATCGAGGGCCACGACCGTTCCGCCTTCCGGCAGCTGCTCGGCGGCTAGCCCGTGCTGGGCATGACCCTGCAGCGCGGGGAAGATCACGCGCACCAGCCGGTTATCGCCTTCCAGTGCGCGCGCCACCGCAAGTGCCCCCGCCGCCTGGGCGCGCACGCGAAGATCCAGGGTTTCAAGCCCTTTGAGCATAATCCAAGCGGTAAACGGGCTCATCGCCCCGCCGGTGTGCTTGAGATAGGGCTCCACCGTCTTGCGGATGAACTCACGGCGCCCCAGGATCACGCCCCCCAGGGCGCGGCCCTGCCCGTCGATATGCTTAGTGGCGGAATACACAACCACATCGGCCCCAAGATCGAGAGCGCGGGAAAACACTGGGGTTGCAAAGACGTTATCAACGATCACGGTCGCCCCCACCCCATGGGCCAGATCGGCCACCGCGCGCAGGTCAATCAGCTCCAGCGTGGGGTTCGAGAGCGTTTCGAGAAACACCGCCTTCGTGTCGGACCGGATCGCTGTGCGCCAGGCGGCCAGATCGGTGCCATCCACGAAGGTAACTTCCACGCCGTAGCGTGCGAGCACCTCTTCAAGGATGTAGAGACAGGAACCAAATAGCGCGCGAGCCGAAACCACGTGATCGCCAGCCTGCAGCATCGACGTCAGCGCGCCGTTGACGGCGGCCATGCCGCTGGCGGTGGCAAAGGCATCCTCCGCACCTTCCAGCGCCGCGATACGCTCTTCAAACATCCGCACGGTGGGGTTGCCGTAGCGGGCATAGATGAACTCGTCTTCGCCCGCATCGAGAAAGCGAGCTTCCGCGGCCTCGGCACTGTCATAGACAAAGCCTTGGGTAAGAAAGATCGCCTCCGCGACCTCACCATACTGGCTGCGGCGAGTGCCGGAGTGGACGAGTTTGGTGCGGGTCTGCCAGCTGTCGCTCATGGACGTCTCCAACAAAAAGCCCCCGGGCGCGAGCGTCGGGGGCGGGATCGTCCCAGACCTCTTTAGCGGCATGTTTTACGTGGCCCGCAATCCGGTGAACAAATCGCCACGCTGCGTCGTACGATGTGCCCCCTTGGCGGTCAAGCACCGTCATCGAGGTGTCATGGCGCCTTCACGGCAACGTCGTATGTGCCAGCTAGGCGCCATCCACAAGATCTTGTGGATGTTGGCAAATGAGCATCGTGAGATACAATGCCGTAGGCGATTACCCCGCGCCGGAGGCTCCCGGCGCCTTGGAAGCAGCGTTGACACGCCTGCCGCCAGAGGCGCCGCTCGTGATCTTGATCCACGGCTATAAGTATTCGCCCCATTCGGCCACGCGGAACCCGCACGATCACATCTTTTCGCTCACCCCACCGCGCGGCGGGCGCTCGACCTCATGGCCCCGGCACCTCGGCCTTGGGCGCGGCGCACCCGGCGAGGGGCTCTGCGTGGCCTTTGGGTGGGACGCATGGGGCACCATCTGGGCGGCAGCAGCGCGGGCCCACACTGCGGGGCGGGCGCTTTCACGGCTGATCGATAAGATCGGTGCGCGGCGCGCTGGCCCAGTGGATGTCTTCGCCCACAGCCTTGGCGTGCGGGTGGGGCTTGGCGCTCTGCCTGGCCTTGCGCCCGGGCGGGTGGGCCGGATGATCCTGCTTTCGGGAGCGGAGTTTCAGGCGCGGGCGGGCACGGCACTTGCAACGCCTGCGGGCCGCACCGCGGAGATTGTGAACGTAACCAGCCGGGCCAACCGGGCGTTCGACCTAATGGTTGAAGGCCTGCTACAGCTGCCTTGGGCGGGGGGGCGTGCACTCGGCGCCGGGATCGGGGCGGCGCCCGGACTCTGGCGCGATTTGGATATCGATGATCCGGAGGTGCGCGCCCATCTTGCCCTGCGCGGCTTCCCTACCCGCCCACCCGCGCATTCCGTGTGCCACTGGTCGGGCTATCTGCGCCCGGGGCTGTTCCGGCTATACCGGGCGATCCTGCGCGACCGTCTGCCGCTGTCGATCCTGCCCCCTTCACCTGAGCGTGACGGCGCGGACGCACGCCCCGCCTTGTGGGGCGCGCCCAATCTGCCATCTTAGGCGCAGCTACTAATCCAGGAGACGCGCCATGCCTGCCCCGATTGACCTATACTATTGGCCCACGCCCAACGGATGGAAGGTGACCATCGCGCTTGAGGAAATGGGCCTGCCGTACACCGTACATTGGGTGGATATCGGTAAGGGCGATCAGTTCGATCCCGATTTCCTGAAGATCGCGCCGAATAACCGAATGCCAGCGATTGTCGATCCGGAAGGGCCCGAAGGCGCACCGATCTCGATCTTCGAATCCGGCGCGATCCTGCTGTACCTCGCCCGTAAGACGGGGCAATTTTATGGTGAGACGGAGGCTGAGCGCGTTGCCGTCGATCAGTGGCTAATGTGGCAGATGGGCGGTGTGGGCCCCATGGCGGGCCAGGCACACCATTTCCTGAAGTACGCGCCCAAGATGGAGCCCCCGCAGGTTTTACCGTATGCGCAAGATCGCTACCGGGGCGAGGTGGCGCGGCTCTACGGCTTGCTCGACCGACAGCTCGCGGCGCGGAAATTTGTGGCAGGCGATAGCTTTTCGATCGCCGATATGGCGATCTGGCCCTGGGCGGTGCTCTGGGAGGGGCAGGAACAGGTCATCGACGACAAGCCGCACCTGGCGCGCTGGCTCGATGCAGTGGGTGCGCGGCCGGGCGTTCAGGCCGGCCATGCGGTGGGGGCGGAAAAGCGCGACCGCAAGCGGACGGCAGAAGAGGAGCGTGCGGCGCGCGAGGTGCTCTTTGGACGGAAGTGAGTGGCTCTGGCAAGCCCCTTCCGGCGCCCGGAACAAGCCCAAGGCGCCGGGCGTGCCTCGGCCCGGCTTTCTGCGCACATACCCTCAGCGCACGGACCCCTAACCGGTCTGCAACACCACTCTCCTAAGACCCAGCCCCGAAGCTTCCCTGCGCCACACCGCGCTTGATCCGTGGCGGCCCGTTCTCAAATATGGGGCGGTCTGTCCAGGCCGATGCCCCTCGCAGGAGGGCATCAGGACATCGGGGGCAACCCCGGCGGCATCGCCAACTTTGGCGACCAGGGCGGGCGCGTCACCCAAAACGCCAAACCCATGCGCCCCAGCAGCCAAGACAGGCCGGCGCCAGGCAAGCGCCTTGCTTAGGCGTCTTCGTCTTCGATGACGTATTTCTGCAGTGCCACAATCTGCGTCCAGAGAAACAGGAACAGCACCAGCGGAAATCCGAAGGTTTCGATCTTCACCCAGGTGTCTGTCGACATCGTCCGCCAGACGATCTCGTTGCACACCGCAAGCGCGGCGAAGCACATCATCAGGCGCCGTGTGAAGACCATCCAGCCCTCATGCCGCATCGGAAGAGCCTCACCCATCACCCAGGCCAGATATGAGCGGCCCTGCAAAAGCCCCAGCCCCAGAAGCCCCGCGAAAACGCCGTAGACGATGGTGGTTTTCATCTTGAAGAAGCGTTCGTCGTTGAACCACACCGTCAGCCCGCCGAAAAGCACCACAAGCACGGCGGTGAACACCTGCATGCGGCTGAGCTTTCCCGTCAGCCACCAGAGCACCGCGATTGAGGCCAAAAGGACGGGAACGAAACCCGCCGCTGCAACGATGAACCCATCGTATTCGGTCCCGCCGATCACGTAGGTCTCATCCCGCACGTAAAGATAGACCGCGAAAAACAGGATGGGCGGCCCAAGCTCAAGCACCTGTTTCAGAACCGGATTGATCTCTTTGGTCTGCATTGTCGTCTGGCCTCTATCCGCCTCTCTCAACTATCACCGCCCCCAGCGCGATCAAGGCCATCAGGATCAGCCGCCGGGGGCCCACCTTTTCGCCGAGGATAAGCCAGCCGATAAGCGCGGCGAAAACGGTGGAGGTTTCGCGCAAAACCGCCGCCTCGCCCACCTTGTCGAGCCGGGTGGCGAGCATGATCGAGCCGAAGGAGAAGAACGCAACGAACGCCCCCATCACCCCGCGCGCGGCCAACGGGCCAAGCGCAGGCGGGTCGTCCATCCGGCGATAACGCCAGGCGGCCACCCAGGGCATGGTCAACCCGTCGAGAAAGAAGAACCAGGCGAGAAAGGTGAAGGGATCGGCCGTGGCGCGAATGCCGTAAGCATCGTAGGTGGTGTAAAGCGCCACGAACCCGCCGGTGAGCACCGCAAGGCCCAGCGCCAAAGGCAGGGTATCGCGCGCGGTTTCAAGGAAAATGAGGTTGTACACGGCAAGCCCAAAGATACCCGTGAGCAGCACCGCAACACCGAGCCACTGCACGCCCGTGAAGACCTCTCCGAAGATCAGATAGGCCCCGATCACCGCGAAAAGCGGGCCGGTGCCCCGTACGACCGGGTAGACCACCGTATAAGCCCCGAATGTATAGGCATTGGCCTGCATCACCTTGTAGCCAATATGGATTACCACCGCGCCCGCGAAGATCGGCCACATATGCGGCTCGGGCCAGGGCACGCCGAAAAGCGCAAACGGCATGGCGATGATCGCATAGCTTGCGTCGATCGCGCCGCGGGAAAGCCAGGGATCGTGCCGCCCCTTCTGGAGTGCGCCGAAAACGGCGTGCAGGAAGGCGGCGAGAAGTGCCAGCGCGGTGGCGAGCGTGCCACCCGCCTCGGTGCCCTCCAGCGAGATCAGCCAGGCGCTCACGGAACGGTGCGGGCCATGCCGGTGCGGTGGGAAAAGCCGTGGCTTGCGTAAAGCCGTTCGGCGCCGGGATCGGCGATCAGGCTGATATAGGCGCCCCGGGGCAGGTTGGCATCGGCCCAACCCATCAGCGCCTCGATGATCCGGTGGCCATGGCCTTGCCCCTGATATTCGGGATGCACGGCCACATCGACCACTTGCGTGAAAGCGCCGCCATCGCCGATCAGCCGCGCCATGCCCACAAGCCGCGCGCCATCACGCAGCCAGACCCCGTGCAGGGTGTTTGCCAGCGAAATCTCGGTGGCCTCCGCCCCGAAATCGCTCATCCGAGCGGCGGCGCGCAGGCCACGGAACTCGGCCACATCAGGGGCGCGCGGCGAAAACTCAGCTGGCATCAAGGCCCGTGAGCGCTGCCGCGAATTCTTCGGGGTCAAACGGGGCCAGATCATCGATCTGCTCGCCCACACCAATGGCATGGATCGGCAGCCCGAACTTATCGGCCAGAGCCACTAGCACGCCGCCTTTTGCGGTGCCGTCGAGCTTGGTCATCACAAGCCCCGTCACATCGGCGATCTTTTGAAATATCTCGACCTGGCTTAGCGCGTTCTGCCCCGTCGTAGCATCGAGCACGAGAAGCGTGTTGTGAGGGGCATCGGGATCTTTCTTGCGGATCACGCGCACGATCTTGGCAAGCTCCTCCATCAAATCGGCGCGGTTTTGCAGCCGCCCGGCGGTATCGATCATCAGAAGATCGGCGCCCTCTGCCTCGGCCCGCCCCATCGCCTCATAGGCCAGGCTTGCGGGATCGGACCCTTCGGGCGCCGTCATCACAGGCACGCCCGCGCGCTCGCCCCAGACCTGCAGCTGCTCCACGGCCGCAGCGCGGAAGGTATCGCCCGCGGCAATCACCACCGACTTGCCCGCACCGCGAAACTGGCTCGCGAGCTTCCCGATGGTGGTGGTTTTGCCGGAGCCATTGACGCCCACCACGAGCACGACCTGCGGTTTGCGCGGATAAATCGGCATGGGTTTTGCCACGCTCTCCATGATCCGGGCAACCTCGCCCGCCATGATCTCCTTCAACTCCTGGGTGGAAAGCTTGCGGCCGATCCGGCCTTCCGCGATGTTGGCCGTGACGCGCAGCGCGGTGTCGACGCCCATGTCGGAGGTGATGAAGAGTTCTTCCAAGCTTTCAAGCATCTCGTCATCCAGCGCACGGCGCATGACGGGCGCGTCGGGGCGACGATCTGATCGGCGACCCATGAGGCGGCCAAGAAAGCCGGGCTTGCCTGCCGTCTGGGCGTCGGTCGCGGGTGGCGGGATCTCCATCGGCGCAGCTTGCGGCATCTCGCCTGGGGGAGGAGGAACCTCCACCGGTGGCGGCGTCGGCTGCGGCTCGGGCGTGCTCGGGATCTCGCGGCCCGGGCCAGGTAAGTCCGGCTGTTCCGTTGGCGGTGTGGGCGCGGGTTGCGGCTCGGGCTGAGGATCGGGTTCTGCCGGAATGGGCTCCGGTTCGGGCGCGGGCAGCGGGTTGGGCTCGTTAGGCACCGGCTCTGGTTCGGGCGTTGGCTCCGGCGTTGGCGGGCTAGGCACCTCTTCAGGATCGGGCATTTCTAGGCTGCCGCCATCGGCCACGATCTCATCCAACCCTTCCTCAAGTTTTGAGGAAGACTTGAAGAGCTTGTCCTTGAGTTTTTTGAAGAAGGCCACGGCGCTTACCCCCCAGGTCGCTGCCGGTGACTTATGCCTTTTGCGGGGCCTTTAAAAGCCGGGCGGGCGCATCGCCCGCCGCTGAAGCAGCCAGCCCTGCAAGACCATCCAGAAGACGGGCCAGATGTGCCTCGCTTTCGGCCTGATACTTGAACGCGGCTGCTGCGCGCTGAAATACCTCCGCCAATCCCTCGGGCGTCAGGCCTGCCACAGCAAGCGCCGGCGCATGGGGCGCCAAGACCTCGCCCAAAAGCCCGCGGTAGTGAAGCGCCGCTTCCTCAAGCTCGGTCCGCCCTGCCTCGTTAAACCCCTCGATGAGATCCTGCGCGTTGGGCGAAGCATGTAACATCGCATAGGGCTTCAGCGCCATTTCATCGAACACAAGACGGATCTGGGAATTGAGGTCGTTCGCCGCACCCATTTCTGCCCGGATCGCCGCGATCGCCACCTCGTTGAAGTGGCGGATCGCGGCACGCAGGATATCGTCCTTGTTGGCATAGGTGTTGTAGAGCGTTTGGCGCGCAATCCCGGCCTCGCCCGCGATATCCTGCATGCTGGCGCGTTTCACACCGTAGCGCAGAAACACCTGCACAGCGGCGTCGATGATCGTTTTTTCCTTCGGTCCCATGGATGCCTTCTTGACAAATGGACACGGTTTGTCAATTTAGACAAAACGACATAAAATGTCACTTTGACCAAGCCCGCATAGGAGGACGAAGCCATGGCAGATCGCAGCGCATTCGGCGCCGACACAACAGCAGACGAGGTTCTTGAAGGGATAGACCTTACCGGCAAACGCGTTCTCATCACCGGTGGCACAAGTGGGCTTGGCCGCGAAAGCGCGCGGGCCATGGCCGCCCATGGCGCAGACGTTACAATAACCGGCCGCAGCCAGGAGAAGGCTGCCGCAATCGCAGCTGAGCTTAAGGCCGAAACTGGGCGTGAGGTGGCAGCGGAGGCTTTGGAACTTGGTTCGTTCAAAAGCATCAGAAGCTTTGCCGACCGGATCAGGGCGACTGGCGCGGAGTTCGACATTGTCATCAACAATGCCGGCGTCATGGCTTGCCCGGAAGACAAAACTGAGGATGGGTTTGAAATGCAGTTCGGCTCAAACCACCTTGGCCACTTCCTGATGACGGCGCTGATTGCGCCTCAGATCCGATCAGGTGGGCGCGTTGTGGCGCTTAGCTCATCGGGGCACCAGATGTCGCCCGTGTTGTTCGACGACATTCAGTTCGAAACCAGCCCCTACGAAAAATGGACGTCTTACGGGCAATCCAAAACCGCCAACGCGCTATTCGCGGTGGGCCTGAATGCCCGGCTGAAGGATCGCGGGATTGAAGCGTTTGCCGTACATCCCGGCGCGATCATGACAGAACTGGCGCGGCATATGGATGAGGCGGATATTGAGCGTTTTACCGCAATGATCGACAGTGGCGCGCTGCCAATGAAAACTATTCCGCAGGGCGCGGCAACGCAGGTATATGCGGCTACGGCACCAGAGCTTACCGGGCATGGCGGCACCTATCTGGCGGATGTGAAGATCGCTCCGGTCGATGAGGAGGCCGAGGATATGACCGTCGTTCGCCCGTACGCGATAGACCCTGCCGCGGCAGATCGGCTTTGGGCCGTGTCGGAAGAGATGGTCGGCGAAACGCTCGCGCGCTAGCGCCTCACACCTCGTTCGGAAAGTGCTTCATGGTCAGGCGGATCGGGTTCGGCGCTGCCTGACCAAGCCCGCAGATAGAGGCATCGGCCATTGCGGTGCAGAGCTCTTCCAAAAGCCCCTGATCCCAACGGTCAGCCTGCATCAACTTCACTGCCTTTTCGCAGCCCACACGGCAGGGCGTGCATTGCCCGCAGCTTTCATCTTCAAAAAACCGCAGCATGTTTAGCGCGGCGGCCTTCGCGCTGTCGTGATCAGAAAGAACGACGACAGCGGCCGATCCAATGAACGTGCCGTGTTCGTGCAGGGTATCAAAGTCGAGCGGCACATCTGCAAGCGTTGCCGGCAGCAGGCCAGAGGACGGGCCGCCCGGCTGATAGGCCTTGAAGGTGTGGCCCGCCGCCATGCCGCCAGCCGCCGCGATTATATCGGTGATCGTGGAGCCAGCGGGCAGGAGATAGACGCCGGGCCGCGCAACCCGGCCCGAGACGGAATAATTCCTTAGGCCGACACGTCCGTTCTTTTCGGTTGCATTCATCACCTCGGGCCCAAACCGCGCGATGCGGGCCACCCAGTAGAGCGTTTCCACATTGTGCACGAGCGTGGGGCGGTCGAAGACGCCCACCTCGGCCACGAAGGGCGGGCGGTGACGCGGCAACCCGCGCTTGCCCTCGATGGATTCGATCATCGCGCTTTCTTCGCCGCAGATATAGGCCCCCGCGCCCCGGCGCAGATCGATGTAGCCCTTGGGCACAAGACCGGCGGTTTCGAGAGCCGCAATCTCCCGTCGCAGAATTTCGAGGACCGCAGGGTATTCGTCGCGCATGTAAATGAAGCAGGTTTCTGCCTCGACCGCCCAGGCCGCGATCAGCATGCCTTCGAGGAACATGTGCGGTTCGCGTTCCAGGTGGTGGCGATCTTTGAACGTGCCCGGCTCGCCCTCATCCCCGTTGACCGCCAGATAGCGGGGGCCGGGATAGCCGCGCACGAAACTCCACTTCCGGCCCGAGGGGAAGCCCGCACCACCGAGGCCGCGCAGGCCAGAGGCCAGGATCGCGTCCTGCACCGCCTCGGGATCGCCGCCTGACCGAAGATCGGCCAGGGAGCGGTAGCCCCCCTCGGCGCGATACTCAGCCAGCGCTTGATAATCTGGGATCTCGGGATGCGTCTCACCGGCATGGATCGCGGCGATCACTTTCTCTGGAGTGGCGTGATCGACATGGTTGTGACCCAGTTCGCAAGTGGGCGCGGTATCGCAACGGCCCATACAGGGCGCCCGCACCACCCGCACTTCGGCGGGATCAAGCCCGCCTTCGAGCGAGGCCTTCAGCGCGTGTGCACCGGCAAGCTCGCACGACAGAGAGTCGCACACGCGAACAGTCAGGGCGGGAGGTGGGGTTTCGCCTTCCTTCACCAGATCGAAATGGGCGTAGAAGCTCGCAACTTCCCAAACCTCGGCCATCGAGAGCCGCATTTCTTCGGCCAACGCGCGCAGGTGGGGTGCCGAGAGGTGTCCATGGGCATCCTGGATCAGGTGAAGGTGCTCGATCAGCAGATCGCGGCGGCGCGGGCGGTCACCCAGAAGCGCGCGCACATCTTGCCATGCGCCATCCTCAAGCTGGCGCCCCTTGGGCGTTTTGCGCCCGCGCCCCTTGCCCGACTTCCAGATGCCCTTGGCGTTTTCCTTGCCGTCCAATGCCATACTGGCCCTCCGTTCTGGCGGTGATCCTACCCGCCTCGCGCCCAAGCGACAGGCGAAAAGCGACACTCTCGGCCACGTGATTGCCGTATCGCGGGCGGGGGCTGGCCGTGCACGCACGGCTGTGCGAGGTGTTGGGCCATGCGTATGCTGGCCGTTCTTCTGATACTCGCGCTGCCCGCTGAGGCCGAAACACCGATGTCGGCGGCGGAATTCGAGGCTTATACGACCGGCCGCACGCTGACCTTTTCCTCCGGCGGGGTGGCCTATGGGATTGAAGAGTATCGCGACGGCCGCGAAGTGACCTGGTCGTTCCTCGACGGGCGCTGCCAGGAAGGCGTGTGGTATCCGCAAGGCGAGTTGATTTGCTTCCAATACGAAGAGATCGAAGCGCCCCAATGCTGGAGCTTCTTTCGACGTGGCGCCGGGCTTGAGGCGCGGTTTGAAAACGACCCGGCCAACACCACGCTATTTGAGACGCGAGCGAGCGACGAGCCGATGCTGTGCTTGGGCCCGGAGGTCGGGTCTTAGGGGAGTGCCTCGGCTTTCGCGGGCGCCAGTGGCTGACTTGAGCCGGGCGAGCGCTGGTTTGTGGGGAAGCGCAGCGTCTTGTCTGCACCTGCGACCGGTCCCGCGCCGGGGACGACCACCATCTTAGAAAAGGCTTCCCTGCCCCTCTGCCCCGCCCTTGCGTTTCTTGGGCGCTGCTCGGCTGGCCGGGGCCATTCGCCCATCACGGAACTCAATCTCAAGCGACGGCGCCGCCTCGGCCGCGGCCTTCGCCGTCACCAGCCGGTCGCCAGACCAAACGAGCGCATAGCCCCGGTTCAGCGTTTGCGCGTAACCCAAGCTTTCGCGCAGGCGGTCCAGCGCACCCACCGCCTCCCGCCGTGATGCCACGCCGCGCGCAAAGGTCGCCATGAGGCGCGCAGACCCCTCCGCGAGCCGCTCGCGCCCGCGCGCCGTCTCACGCGCCTGATCCCTCAAAAGCCGTGACACAGCAGGCCCGAGGCGAGCCGCGAGCTTGCCAAGCGCCTCACGCTCCCGCCCCAGGCGCGCCGAAAGCAGCGCAGGACGAAGCGCCACGCCCGCCTGATCGAGCCGTGCGCTTTTGACCTGCACACCGGCGCGCAGCGCGAGGTCAAGATCCCGGTCCGCCCGGTCAAGTCGCTGCCGCGCCGTCTCCGCCAACGCCTCGGGCCGGGGCAGCGCACGGGAGAGATCGCGCAGCCGCTGCCGGCGGAGTGTGATCGCCTGTTCGGCGGCGCGAGCGAGCCTGGCACTTTGCCCCTCAACATGCGCCATAAGATCCAGCCGCACGGGCACTGCCATCTCGGCAGCCGCCGTGGGGGTGGGCGCGCGCCTGTCTGCGGCATAGTCGATCAGCGTGGTATCCGTCTCATGCCCCACCGCGGAGATGAGCGGAATGTCCGAGGCCGCCGCCGCGCGCACCGCGATCTCTTCGTTGAAGCCCCAAAGATCTTCGATCGAGCCGCCGCCGCGGGCCACGATCAGCACGTCCGGACGGGGCAGCGCGCCGCCGGGGGTGAGCCTGTTAAACCCTTCGATGGCGCGCGCCACCTCCGGCGCGCAACGATCGCCCTGCACCGCCACAGGCCAGATCAACACCTTGCGAGGAAAGCGATCGCGCAGCCTATGCAAGATATCGCGGATCACGGCGCCCGAGGGCGAGGTGACCACCCCGATAATATCCGGCAGGAAGGGCAGCGGGCGCTTGCGCTCGGCGGCGAAAAGGCCTTCAGCCTCAAGAGCCTTCTTGCGTTTCTCCAGCATCGCCATCAGCGCGCCCACACCGGCGACCGCCATCTCATCAACGTTCATGTTGTATTTCGATTGCGCGCCGAACGTGGTGAGCCGCCCGGTTACCACCACTTCAAGCCCTTCCTCCGGCATAACCGAAAGCTGGCCGATCTGGCCCTTCCAGGTGGTGCAGGCCAGCACGTTCCGGTCATCTTTGATGTCGTAGTAAAGGTGGCCCGAGCGCGCCCTGAACACGCGGCCCACCTCGCCTTTCACGCGGATTCGCCCGAATTCGCCCTCGATCACCCGCTTCACGGCGCCGGAGATTTCAGAGACGGTGAATTCCGGCGCGTTCTGGCCTGGCGCGGGGTCGTCAATCAGATCCTGCATGGTGCCCCTTTTGCTTTGGCCACGAGCCTACCGCGCAGGGCACCCGAGGCCAAGATCAGGGGCGTGAGACGTGCAGCGAAATGCCGATTTCGGTGGTGCCGGGCGGGGGCTTCTTGGTGGTGCGCAGATGCGGCAGGGCGCGGGAGATGAGCCAGGCCCAGAGCGGGGAGAAGAAAACAAGCGCCCAGCCCGTGAGGAAGAAGACTGCGCCCGCCCTTTCAAGCCCGTTATCGACGGCACCGCCCATCGGCGAGCCGATGAGCCAGCCTAGGCCCCAAGTGCCCAGAAGCCCGCCCAGCGCAATCGCGAAGCCCGTGAGGAAGCAGAGAACGAGCAGGCCGCCGAAATCAGGCTGCAGCGGGCTTTGCCAGATATCCCGCGGTGGCGTTTGCCCAAACTCGTGTGCATAGGCGCGGCGGGCGGCCGAATAGAACGCCCGGCGGCGCCGGGAGAGGCGCAGGGCCTCGGCATCGCGGTGCAGCGGCTGCTCCAGCACCCGCGGCACGAGCCGGTCCCAGTAGTCGCGTGTGTACGTGAGATGCATCCGCCAGGCGGCGTCCACCGCAGGGGGCGGCGCGGGCTCGATCTCCAGAATCCGGGCCAGGTAGAGGAAGCGGCGGTATTCTTCGACAACGCGCTCAGTATCCTCCGCCCCCCAGCCTTCGGTCTGAGCGAGTTTGCCGGAAAAGGGCAGCGTGCCTTCGGCGGCATCGAACTGGTGGGTCTCAAGGCGGGCCCAGAGCGCGGGATTGGTCAGGTTCATCCGCCGCACCCCCCGCAGCCGCCGCCATCGCTTGAACTGTCGGAAGCGCGGTAGCGGGGCCCCGGCACCTTCGGCACTAGCGCGATATGGGCGATTGTACCCGCCACGAAGGCAACGAAGATCGCGCCCAACCTCCAGCCGAAGCCGAACCAAGCGATGGCAAAGATCGCGGCCCCGATGCCCAGCGCGCCCAGGCCCGCCAAGCGGGCGCGGCGCCGGTCTGCCGCCTGCTCTGCAGGGCTGCGGCTTTCCCAAATATCAGCGGGCGGCTCAGCACCGAACTCGCGCCGATACAGCGCGCGCGTCGCCTCGTACTGCGTTTGATAGCGGGGCATATCTTCGGGCCCCGCACAGGGTTCATGATGCTGGATTTCACCGAAAACACGGCGGCACAGGAGATCGATGTAATCGCGGCTGTCGGCCATATGCGCATGCCAGGCCCGGTCAATGATCTCTGACGGTGTGGCCTGACCCGGCGAGATCCGGGCAAGATAAAGGAAACGACGATATTCGAAGAGCACGTCTTCGATGTAGTCATCTGCCCAATTTTCGGACTCTTGCAGCCGGGCTTCGATCGAGGCGCGCATCGGGCGGCCGCGGGGCGTATTGTCGGGGTCTTCTGGGCGGAATTGGTAGGCCTCAAGCCGAGACCAGAGGGCGGCGTTCTGCATCGCGCTTTTCCTAACGGGCCCCACGGAAACAGCTAACCGATTCTTGTAACGGCGAAAAGCGGCACCGCCCGCGCGTTGCCGAAACCGTGGCACGCGTGTATCAGCGCCCGCGAAACGGCGGAGGGGTGCATGAACATCCTCATTCTGGGCGGCGGCGGGCGCGAACATGCGCTCGCCTGGGCCGCGCTGCAGAACCCCAAATGTGACCGGCTGGTCGTGGCCCCCGGCAATGCCGGAATCGCCGCAATTGCCGAATGCGCGACGGTGAACATCGAAGATGGTGGCGCGGTGGCCACGTTTGCGGAGGAAAACGCCATCGATTTCGTGATAATCGGCCCTGAAGCGCCCCTCGCCGCAGGGGTGGCGGACCGGCTGCGCGAGGCGGGGCTTCTGGTATTCGGCCCATCCGCGGCGGCAGCGGCGCTGGAAGCCTCGAAAACCTTTACCAAGGAGATCTGCGATGCCGCGCGGGCGCCGACAGCGGCCTGGGCCCAGTTTGAGGAGGCGGAGGCCGCGAAGGACTACGTGCGCTCGCAGGGCGCGCCGATCGTGATCAAGGCCGATGGGCTCGCCGCGGGCAAGGGCGTGGTGGTGGCGATGGAAGAGGCGGAGGCGATTGCGGCCATTGATGAGATGTTTGCCGGGGCCTTCGGGGCGGCGGGCGCGCGCGTGGTGATCGAAGAGTTCATGAGCGGCGAAGAGGCGAGCTTTTTCGTGCTCTGCGATGGCGAGACGGTACTGCCCATCGGCACCGCGCAGGATCACAAGCGCATCGGCGAGGGCGATACCGGGCCCAACACCGGCGGTATGGGCGCCTATTCGCCCGCTCCAATCCTGAGTAGCGCGGTGGCCGAGCGTGCGCTTGCCGAGATCATCCGCCCCACCGTCGCCGAGATGGCGCGGCGCGGCACCCCGTATCAGGGCGTGCTTTACGCTGGGCTCATGATCGACGACGGCGCACCCCGGCTGGTGGAATACAACGCCCGTTTCGGGGACCCGGAGTGCCAGGTGCTGATGATGCGGCTGGGAGGCCAAGCCTTTGACCTGATCCATGCCGCAGCAGAGGGGCGGCTTAGCGAGATGGCAGTGCACTGGGCCGACGATCACGCGATCACGGTGGTCATGGCCGCCGAGGGCTATCCCGGTGCCTATGACAAAGGGGCGCCGATTTCCGGCCTGGGCGATGTTGCGGAAGACAGTTTTCACATGGTCTTTCACGCAGGCACTGCCGAAAGCGATGGCGGCATCGTTACCGCGGGCGGGCGGGTGCTGAACGTTACTGCGCGGGGGGCAAGCCTGGCTGAGGCGCAATCGCGGGCCTACGCAATGGTGGCCCGGATCGGCTGGCCTGGCGCGCAGTACCGCCGGGATATCGGCTGGCGCGCTCTGGAACCGGGGGAGAGGTAAGCCGATCACGAGCCCGCGCGCGTGGCCAACAACCGCTTGCACCACGGCCCCCTCGCCTTTAGATACCCACCGCACCCCAGCCCGGAAGGCCCTCGCCCCGATGGAAAACGTTGTTCTGATCGTTCACCTGATCCTCGCGCTCGCATTGATCGCGGTGGTGCTGTTGCAGCGCTCGGAAGGCGGCGGCCTGGGCATGGGCGGCGGTGGCGGCGGCGGGGTCTCCTCGCGTGGGCAGGTCACCGCGCTCGGCAAGCTCACCTGGGCCTTCGGTGTGGCCTTCACGGCGACCTCGATTACGCTGACGATCATCGCCGCGCAGAACTCGGCCGACACCTCAGTGATCGACCGGCTGGGCATCGAAGCGCCGGCGGGCGACACCTCGGTTCCCGCGCCTGCGGGCGATCTTCTGCCCCCGCCAGCCGGCGGTGGGCTCGTGGCCCCGCCCCCCGTCGAGTAGCAGCTAGCGAACGGCAGCCCTTGGGGCCGCACAGTTATTAACCCACAGGATATAGCGGCGCTCTTGTTCCGCGCCGCCGAATCTCTTATGCGGTGAGTCCCGTGAGACTGGTTGGCCGCCCACGCGGAATGAACCGTCTCGGATGAGGCTCGCGGGGTATCCGGCACAGCATGGCACGTTTCGTCTTCATCACCGGCGGTGTGGTTTCCTCGCTCGGGAAAGGGCTTGCCTCGGCGGCGCTTGGCGCGCTTCTGCAGGCGCGCGGCTATTCGGTGCGGCTGCGCAAGCTCGACCCCTACCTGAACGTGGATCCCGGCACGATGAGCCCGTTTGAGCACGGCGAGGTCTTCGTCACCGACGATGGCGCGGAGACCGACCTGGACCTTGGCCACTACGAACGCTTCACGGGCGTCGCGGCACGAGCGACCGACAGTGTGTCATCCGGCCGGATCTACTCCAATGTGCTCGAAAAAGAGCGGCGCGGCGATTACCTGGGCAAAACGATCCAGGTGATCCCCCACGTGACCAATGAAATCAAGGAATTCATCGCCATCGGCGAGGATGAGGTCGATTTCATGCTGTGCGAGATCGGCGGCACGGTGGGCGATATCGAGGGGCTGCCGTTTTTCGAGGCGATCCGCCAGTTCGCGCAGGACAAACCGCGCGGGCAATGCATCTTCATGCACCTCACGCTCCTGCCCTATATCGCGGCCTCGGGCGAGTTGAAGACGAAGCCCACCCAGCATTCGGTGAAGGAACTCCGCTCCATCGGGCTGGCCCCCGATATTCTCGTCTGCCGCTCCGATCAGCCGATCCCGGAGAAGGAGCGTGAGAAGATCGCCCTGTTCTGCAACGTGCGCAAAGAGGATGTGATCGCGGCGCCCGATCTGCGTTCGATCTACGAAGCGCCGCTGGCCTATCATCGCGAGGGGCTCGACCAGGCGGTGCTCGATGCTTTCCGGATCGCGCCCGCACCCAAGCCGAACCTCGCGCGCTGGCAGGATGTGCAGGATCGCATCTTCAACGCCGAGGGCGTGGTGAAGGTGGCGATCGTGGGCAAATACACCCAGCTCGAAGACGCCTATAAATCCATCGCCGAGGCGCTCACCCATGGCGGCATGGCCAATCGCGTGCGGGTGGAAAGCGAATGGATCGATGCGGAAATCTTCGAACGCGAGGATCCTGCGCCGTATCTTGAGGGTTTTCACGCGATCCTCGTGCCGGGCGGGTTCGGGGAACGGGGCACGGAAGGCAAGATCCGCGCCGCGGAATTCGCCCGCACCCGCAAGATCCCCTATCTGGGCATCTGCCTCGGCATGCAGATGGCGGTGATCGAAACCGCCCGAAACCTCGCAGGGTTGGAGACGGCGGGATCGGAGGAGTTTGATCACGAGGCGGGGCAGAAGCGGTTCGAACCGGTGGTCTACCACCTCAAGGAATGGGTGCAGGGCAACCGCACGGTGGCGCGCAAGGTGGAAGATGACAAGGGCGGCACGATGCGGCTCGGCGCCTATACCGCGAACCTCGCAGAAGGCTCGAAAGTGGCCGAAGTGTACGGCACGCTGGCCATCGAGGAACGCCACCGCCACCGCTACGAGGTAGATATCAAGTACCGAAAGAAGTTGGAGAAGCAGGGGCTGTCTTTTTCCGGCATGTCGCCCGATGGGCGGTTGCCCGAGATCGTGGAAGTCAACGATCACCCGTGGTTCATCGGCGTACAGTTCCACCCCGAGTTGAAATCGAAACCGTTTGCGCCGCATCCGTTATTTGCTGATTTTGTGCGCGCTGCGAAGGAAGTCTCGCGCTTGGTATAGGCGCAAGGGCCCAATTTTGTTTGCGGCAATGCGCCCCTCGGCTAGGCTTCGTGGATGCGCGCCCTTCTCGCCCTTCTCGCCCTCACCCTTCCCGTTTCGGCAGATCCGGTTGTAAGGGTGCCCTATGCGGAGCTTGAAGGGCGGCTCGTTGCGCGGATCGATTTTGAGGATTACCCGCGCCACCTATCCCCCGGCACAAAGCTTGATGGAATCCAGCCCGCAAAGGGCGCGGCGTTTGGGGAGCGATTTGAGGGCCAAACGTTGCTGGCCTCTGACGGATATGACGTGGTGGTCGCCGATCCCGCAGGGCCGCTACGGCTGGCGGCGGGCGCGCCCGGCGAGAACCTTTCGGTGAGCTTCATCTACATGCTGTCAAATCAACTGGAGGGTTTGGCCTCTCCCGGGTACCCGGCGCGGGAGGCGAGCGGCGAGGGCGCAGTGGCGGTGTTGTTCGAGCGTGATCAGTTTGCGCTCGGGTTCCGGGTAGCCGCGGAACCGCAGCCACGTGATGGCGCCGGAGAGCCGGGGCGCATGACGGTGGCGTTCTACCGGCGCGACGGGGTGCGGATCGCAGAGCTAGAGATTGCGCTCGATTGGGGGCGCGGGGATTACGGCTTTCTTCGCGAGGGTGAGGCAGCGGATATCGCAGGCATCACGATCACCAATCGCGATCCAGCGGGAATCGCGATCGATGACTTGATTTTCGATAACAACCTGGCGATCGGGCAGGCCATTTTCCCGCCATACGAGAATTCTAAAGGCTGAATTACAGGGAAACGCAGCGTTGCCCATGACGCAACAAAGCGAATGTGGCAGGCGTTTCGATACAATCTTGGCTGATTGATTAACGTGATTGTCGCGATTTAGGTGACAAACCGGGCCATATTCGCAGGGCTTGCGCGGAATTCCGCTGATTGTGCCGCACGTGGCATCGGGTTTCCCAACTGTGGCGAAATCTGGGCACCGCCTGGAACACAGAACTGTCACGGAAATGAGCTTTCTCGTCCGACTGTCGACAAAGGCCCCCGCTTTAAGGCCGGTGTGGCGGACGCGCAGTACGCCGTCCGTGTGACAAGTGTGTTGGTTGGGAACGCGCCGGGCCGCAGGGTTCGGCGCGTTTCACTTTCGGCTCGTCCGGGCGGCCCACCGGCGGGCGGCCTTATACGGCCCGCTAACGGATTTGCCGTCAGACCTGTCGGTGCATCGGGGCGCGGCCCTTCTTTCCCCAACGGGACGGCTGGCATATATGGTGCGCATGTTTGCCGATTTCCTGAACCGCCTCACCCGGCCAGAGCCGGAGCCGCTAAACGATACTGATGCCCGTCTGGCGCTTACCGCGCTTTTGGTGCGGATCGCGAAATCCGATGGCGACTATGCGGCGGAAGAGGCCCGCCGCATTGAACGGCTGATCGCCAAGCGCTACGAGTTGTCCCCGTTCGAAGTGGCCGCCCTGAAACGGGAGGCCGAGGCTCTGGAGGGCGAGGCCCCCGACACGGTGCGTTTCACCCGCGCCATCAAAGATGCCGTACCCTATGAAGAACGTGCGGGCGTGCTTGAGGCGATGTGGGACGTTGTGCTGGCCGATGGTGTTCGCGACCACGAAGAAGACGCCTTGTTGCGACTGGTCGCAAACCTTCTGGGCGTGAATGACCGCGATTCCGCACTTGCCCGGCAACGGGTGGAAGCCCGTCGCGGATGATCGCCAGCCTGCCGATGTATGACCGGCCGGAATGGGCCGCGGCATACGATGCGCTCTGGAGCGGGATCAAAAGCGCCTATGGCGGCGCCTTGCCCGATGCACTTGATCGCGGTGGTGACCCTTGGGCGCATTGGCACAGCCCCGATCTGGCCTTTTCACAAACCTGCGGGCTGCCCTACCGGATGGGCCTTTATAAAGCTGTGGACCTGATCGGCACACCTGATTACGGCCTGCCCGGGTGCCCGCCCGGCTACTATCGCAGCGTGATCGTGGCGCGCGGGCCGGCGGCGGAGCCGATACCGGGGCCGGTACTTGCAGTGAATGATGGCCGTTCCCAATCGGGATGGGCGGCCGCTGTCGCGCACGGCGCGCCGTTTGACCGGGTGCTGGAGACTGGGGGGCATGCCGCCTCAGCCGCCGCAGTGGCTTTCGGTGATGCCGATTATGCGTTTATCGACGCGGTCAGCTGGCGAGGTATTTCTGCAGATCACCCCGAGCTTGAGGTGATTGGAGAGACCACGCCCACGCCGGGCCTGCCTTATATCACCCGGAGGGGCGGCGATGCCGTTGGGCTCGCACGGGCAGTGGAGGCCGCCATCGCGGCGCTTGACCCCGCGCATCGGGCCACCACGGGCCTGGTTGGCCTCGCACATATCCCGCAATCGGCCTATCTGGCCCAACCCCTGCCGCCCCCTTTGCCGAATTAGGCGGCGTTTGCCCGGTTCCTCGGCGGCAAACGGGTGATAAATATTGCATTTACCATGGAATCCGCCCTTACTCCGCAGCCGGGGCAATCATTTTGGGGGAGCCGTGCCGACCGCGCCGGTGATCGAGATTCGCGACCTGCACAAAAGCTTCGGGGCCCTCGAAGTTCTCAAGGGCGTGGACATGGTTGCGCCCAAAGGCCACGTGATTTCCCTGATTGGATCGTCCGGTTCCGGCAAATCGACGCTTTTGCGCTGCGCAAACCTTCTGGAAGACAGCCAGAAAGGTGACATTCTCTTTGAGGGCGAGCCCATTAAGTGGCGCGGCAATGGCGGCGGGCGCCATCCGGCAGACCGCGCGCAGGTCACCCGCATCCGCACCAATCTTTCGATGGTGTTCCAACAGTTTAATCTTTGGGCGCATATGACGATACTCGAAAACGTCATGGAAGCCCCAGTAACCGTTCTGGGACGCGACCGGGCGGAGGTTGAAGACAAGGCGCGCATGTATCTCGACAAAGTGGGGATCGGCGCGAAATGCGATGCCTATCCCGCGCAGCTTTCGGGCGGACAGCAGCAGCGTGCCGCGATCGCGCGCGCCCTGTGCATGGAACCGCGCGCGCTGCTATTTGATGAGCCCACCTCTGCGCTCGACCCCGAGTTGGAACAGGAAGTGGTGCGCGTGATCAAGGATCTCGCCCGCGAAGGACGCACCATGATCATCGTCACCCACGATATGCGGCTGGCGGCGGATGTAAGCGAACATGTCGTCTTCCTCCACCAGGGCCGCGTCGAAGAAGAGGGCGCGCCGGACACGCTGTTCGGCAGCCCGAAAACAGATCGGCTGCGGCAATTCCTAAGCGCGACGGCACCAGCCTAAGACTTTAAGTTCAATGGGAGTAAACCAATGAAAAAACTTATCCTTTCAACGGCAGCGCTGGCGATCTCGGCATCGTTCGCGATGGCGCAAGACATGGTGCGCATGGGCACCGAGGGCGCCTACCCTCCGTGGAACTTCATTAATGACGCGGGCGAGGTTGACGGGTTCGAGCGCGAGTTGGGCGATGAGCTTTGCAAGCGTGCAGAACTAACCTGCGAATGGGTGACGAATGAGTGGGATTCGATCATCCCCAATCTCGTGTCGGGCAACTACGATGTGATCATCGCGGGCATGAGCATCACCGATGAGCGGGACGAGGTGATTGATTTCACTGCCAATTATACTCCGCCAGATCCGTCAGCCTACGTCGCCATGTCGGAAGATGCTGATGTGGATGGCGGCGTGGTTGCCGCGCAAGTGGGCACGATCCAGGCCGGTTTCATTGCCGAAAGCGGGGCGACGCTGGTGGAATTTGCCACACCAGACGAAACCATCGCGGCGGTCAAGAACGGCGAGGCCGATGCGGTGCTGGCCGATAAAAGCTTCCTCGCCCCGATCGTGGAGGCCGACGCCGACCTGATGTTTGTGGGCGACGATGTTCCGCTGGGTGATGGCGTAGGCATGGGCATTCGCGAAACGGATGCCGAGCTGAAGGCGAAGTTCGATGCCGCGATCCAGTCGATGAAAGACGATGGAACGCTGAACGCGATGATCGCCAAATGGGAAGTAAGCTCGCAGTTCGAGTGATTTGATCGCATGATCTGATCCGGGGCGGGCCACGCGCCTGCCCCGGATCCCCCCGGGGGAGAGGCGCCATTTTCGAGTTCTGCACGGATCCCGCCACGCTGGAGACCTGGCGCTGGATGGCTTGCTACCTGACAACAGGCAAGCACTCGAACTTCTACGTGGCCTTCGGAACCGTTCTTCTGCTTCTCGCGATCACTGCGCCCGCGGCGCTTCTCTTCGGCTTCGGCGGCGCAATGGCGGCGCGCTCGCGTTTCTTCCCGCTTTCTTGGTTTGGCCGGATCTATATCGCGATCGTGCGCGGGGTGCCCGATATCGCGTTTTTCCTGTTCTTCGTGATCGCGCTCGATCAGGCCTTCGAATACCTGCGCCACCGCTGGAAATGCCCGGACTGGGTGGAACCGGTGCGGCAGGGCAACGATTTCGTGGTGTGTCAGGCGGCAAAACTGCCGCTTTCGACAAGCCCGCAATGGATGCACGAAGTGTACGGCTTTTCACTGGCGGTGCTGACCTTCGCCATCGTCTACGGCGCCTTTGCCGCCAACGTGCTTTACGGAGCGATGCAGGCGGTACCGCGCACACAGTTGGAAACGGCGGAAGCCTATGGGATGAGCCCGCGGCAAACCTTCTGGCGTATCCTTGTGCCGCAGATGTGGGTCTATGCGCTGCCAGGGCTGACAAATCTGTGGATGATTCTAATTAAGGCCACGCCGCTTTTGTTCCTGCTCGGCGTGGAAGACATCGTCTACTGGGCGCGGGAACTTGGGGGCACAGCCACGCCGCGCTTCACCGACTACCCGCACGGTGATTGGCGGATGTGGTACTTTCTCGCCCTTCTCGTCTTCTACCTCGGCTTCACGAAGCTGAGCGAGGCGGTCTTCGCCCGGATCACCGAGCGCCTCTCCCACGGCCAGGCCACAGCGGCCGGCGAGGCGCAGCGGAAGGCGGCGCACGCATGAGCTGCTGGGAGACGGTTCTGGATTACGGGCTGCGCTCGATCGGGATCGGGGAGCGGCTTCTGCCGCGCGAGGGTTTTACGCTTTGCCAGCACTTCACTCTGATCGGATCGGGGCTGCTCTGGAACATCTATTTCGGGGTGCTGGCGCTTTCGGCAGGGTTCTTCCTAGCCACCGCGGTGGCGCTGGGCAAGGCCGCGGCCTCGCCCTGGCTGCGCAAGCCGGCGGAGTGGTTCATCCTTCTCTTCCGGGGCTCGCCGCTCTTCATCCAGTTTTTCTTCGCCTATTTCCTGTTTCTCAATCTCAAGAGCGTGAGCCCGATTTTCGATCCGTTCTCAGCAGCGTGGCTGGGCGCGCTGATCGTTCTTTTCCTCAACACCGCGGCCTATTCCGGCGAGATCTTCTATGGCGCGCTTCGCTCGATCCCGAAGGGCGATCTGGAGGCGGCGGATGCCTATGGGATGACGGGGTGGGTGAAGTTCCGCCGCGTGGTGTGGCCCACGATGCTGCGGCTCGCCTGGCCGGGCTACACCAATGAGGCGATCTTTCTCTTTCACGCCACGACGCTGGTGTTTTTCTCCGGTTTCCCGGCCTGGCAGCAGCGCGGCGATGCGCTCTACTATGCCAGCTATTTTGCCGACCGCACCTTCAACCCGTTCATCGCGTATCCGATCGTAGCGGGGTATTTCGTGCTTCTCACGCTGGTGATTATCGGCATCTTCGGGCTGATGAACCGGAGGTTGAACCAGCATCTGCCGAAGGAGCGGCGTGCGCGAATCCGCTACAAGCCGCAATTCATCCGGTGAGCGCCACGATCCGCATCGGGGTGGCGGATCTCAACGGGCAGGCGCGAGGCAAACGGCTGCCCGCGTCCTATGCGGAGAAGCTCGCCTCCGGCGCGGTGCGGATGCCCTATTCGGCGCTGAACGTGGATATCTCGGGCGCGGATATCGAGGGCAGCCCGCTTGTGTTCGAAACGGGCGATGCCGATGGGATGCTCTTGCCCACTGGGCGCGGGCCGGTGCCGATGCCGTGGCTGGCGGGCGATCCGGCCTTCCACCCGATGTGGATGTTTCACGATGCCGATACGCCCTTCGCGGGCGATCCGCGCCATGCGCTGGCTGCGGTGCTGGCGCGCTACGCGGCGCGGGGCTGGCAGGTGATCGCGGCGACCGAGCTTGAGTTCTACCTCGTGGATGACAGCGGCGTGGCGCCGGCCCCGCCCACACCGCCCGGCGCGCCCGCGCCGGTGTTCGGCGAGGCGATCCTCTCGCTGGCGGAGCTTGATGCGTTCGATGAATTCTTCTCCGATCTCTATGCCGGGGCGGCGGCCATGGGCATTCCCGCCCAAGCCGCGATATCGGAAAGCGGGATCGGTCAGTTCGAGGTGAACCTCGGCCATGGCGATGCGTTGCAGGCCGCGGATGATGCCTGGCTGTTCAAGATGCTCGTCAAGGGCATGGCGCGGCGCCATGGGCTGGCGGCCACCTTCATGGCCAAGCCCTTTCCGGATGGCGCGGGAAACGGGATGCATGTGCATTTCTCCGTTGTCGATGGCGCGGGCCGGAACGTGTTTGACGATGGGTCGGAGACGGGGAATGCCCGGCTGACCTATGCGGTGGCTGGGTGCCTCGGTGCGCTTGGCGATGCCACGGTGATCTTCGCGCCCCACGGGCCAAGCTATGACCGGCTAGTGGACGGCTCCCACGCGCCCACGGCGGCGTGCTGGGGCTATGACAATCGCACGGTGGCGCTGCGGATCCCCACGGGGCCGCCCGCGGCACGGCGGATCGAGCATCGCGTGGCGGGTGGGGATGTGAACCCCTATCTGATGCTCGCCGCGATCCTTGGCGCAGCGCTGGAGGGGATCGAAGCCGGGGCCGCCCCACCTACGCCGGTGACTGGCAACGCCTACGAGAGCGCCTTGCCGGGCCTTGCTAGCGATCTGCCGACTGCAGTTGCGCAGTTTGAAGCCAGCGCGGTGATGGCGCGGATCTTCGGGCCCGATCTGGTGGCCAATCTCGTGATGACGAAGCGGCAGGAGATCGCGCAGTTCGCGGGGCTTTCAGCGCGCGACAGGCTGCGGCTCTATCTTGAGACGGTTTGACGGGGTCAGGCCAAGGCGATAGCGTCTCCCCCGCGTAACCACTTGGTGTTCCATGCATATCGGCATTCTGCAAACCGGCCACGCCCCCGATGCGATGCGGGCCGCGGTGGGCACGTATTCGCAGTGTTTCGAGCGGCTTTTGGCGGGTGAAGGCTTTCGCTTCACCACCTGGGATGTGGTGGATGATATCTTTCCCGAACGCGTGGATGCCGCCGAGGGCTGGCTCATTACCGGATCGAAACACGGGGCTTACGAGAATCTGCCGTGGATCGCGCGGCTCGAGGAATTCCTGCGCGCGGCCTATGCGGCGGAGGTGCCCATCGTCGGCATCTGCTTTGGCCATCAGATCCTCGCACAGGCGCTTGGCGGCCGGGTGGAGAAATTCAGCGGCGGTTGGGCCGTCGGGCCTACCAGCTACGACTGGGGGGGCAAGACGGTGCGACTGAACGCCTGGCATCAGGATCAGGTGGTTGAGCCGCCCGCAGAGGCGGATGTCATCGCGCGCGATGCGTTCTGCGCCAACGCTGCACTTGCCTATGGCAAGCGCGCGCTCACGATCCAGGCGCATCCAGAATATGACGATGCGGCGATCGAGATGCTGATCGCGGCGCGGGGGCCCGCAATGGGCATCCCCGATCAGCTTGCCGCAGCGCGAGCCGCGCTCGGCCAGAGCGATGACAGTGCCGCCATCGCCACGCGGATCGCCGCGTTTTTCCGGGAGGCGCGGGATGGCTGATTGGCTGAAAAAATGCCCCGAGGCGGCGCGCGCCTATCTGGATGGCAAGCGGCTGGATGAAGTGGAATGCATCATCGCCGATTTACCCGGGATTGCGCGCGGCAAGGCGATGCCCGCCACGAAATTCGCCACGCAGACGCGGTTCTTCCTGCCCAATTCGATCTTTTTCCAAACGATTACCGGCGATTGGGGCGAAGCGGCGGGGGCGGAGGGGTTCACCGAGCCCGATATGATCCTGAAGCCCGATTTCTCCACCGCGAGTGCGGCGCCCTGGACGGCGGATTGGACACTTCAGGTGATCCACGATGCCTATGATCAGAAGAGCAAGCCCATCGCGTTTGCGCCGCGCAACGTGCTCAAACGCGTGGTAGGGCTTTTTGAGAAGAAGGGCTGGCGGCCGGTTGTGGCGCCGGAGATGGAATTCTACCTTGTGGCCCGCAACACGGATCCGCTTCAGCCGGTGGAGGCGATGATGGGCCGCACCGGACGCCCCGCCGCCGCACGCCAGGCCTATTCGATGAGCGCTGTTGATGAATACGGGCCCGTGATCGACGATATCTACGATTTCGCCGAAGCGCAGGGCTTCGAAATTGACGGGATCACCCAGGAGGGCGGCGCGGGCCAGGTCGAGATCAACCTGCGCCACGGCGATCCGGTGAAGCTGGCCGACGAGATCTTTTACTTCAAGCGGCTCATTCGCGAGGCGGCGCTGCGCCACAACTGCTATGCCACCTTCATGGCCAAACCGATTGAGGGGGAGCCGGGATCGGCGATGCATCTGCACCATTCGGTGGTGGATCTCGAGACCGGCGCGCCGCTCTTCGCCGGGCCCCAGGGCGGGGAGACGGATGCGTTCTTCCACTTCATCGGCGGGCTGCAACGGCACTTGCCGGAGGTGGTGGCGATCATGGCGCCCTATGTGAACAGCTACCGCCGCTACGTGCGCGATCACGCAGCGCCTATCAATCTCGCCTGGGGGCGCGACAATCGTACGACAGGCATCCGCATCCCCGTCTCCGAACCCGAAAGCCGGCGGGTGGAGAACCGGCTCGCGGGCATGGATTGCAATCCCTACCTGTGCTTCGCGGCGTCGCTCGCCTGCGGCTATCTCGGCATGGTGAACGAAGAGCGCGCGGGCCCCTCCTTCAAGGGCGATGCCTATGACGAGGAGAACGAGCTGCCGAAGGTGATGTTCGAGGCGCTCGATCTCTTCCGCGAGGCAAGCGCGGTGCGCAAGATCCTGGGCGAGCGGTTCTGCGAGGTCTACGAGATCGTCAAACAGGCGGAATATGACGAATTCCTCCAGGTGATTTCGCCCTGGGAGCGCGAGCACCTGCTTCTGAACGTATGAACCTGCTTTATGCCAATGACCGGCCTGGGGTGTATCCGCCAAGCTGGTATGCGGCAACGGCCGAGCCCCTGCCCCGCTTCGCGCCCCTGCGGGGCGAGGTGCGCGCGGATGTCTGCGTGGTGGGGGGCGGCTATACCGGGCTGACGGCGGCGCTCGCGCTTGCGGAGGCCGGACAAGATGTGGTGTTGGTAGAGGCCCATCGCGTGGGCTTTGGCGCCTCCGGGCGCAATGGCGGCCAGGTGGGATCGGGCCAGCGGCTGGAGCAGGAGGCGCTCGAGGCGCTTGTGGGGCCCGACGATGCGCGCCACCTCTGGCAGATCGCCGAAGAGGCCAAGGCGGAGGTTCTGCGCCTGATCGCGGCGCACGGGATCGATGCAGGCTACCGCCCCGGCGTGGCCGATGCCGAACGGCATGCAAGCGAGATGGCGGGTCTGCGGGCCTATGCTGATCACCTCGAAGACACATACGGCTATGAGCAGATCGAGGTGATGGGGCGCGAGGCGTTTCGCACCCTCGTGCCCTCGGACGCCTTCGCGGGCGGGGCGGTCGATTGGGGAGCGGGGCATCTGCACCCGTTGCGCTACTGCCTGGGGCTCGCACGGGCATCAGCGGCGGCTGGCGTAGGCATATTTGAAGATAGCCCTGCGCATCGGATCGAACGTGGACTTGTGGCCACCGATCGCGGGCGGGTACGGGTGGACCATGTAATCGTAGCGGCCAATGGCTATCTGGGCGGGCTTGAGCCAGTGACGGCGGCCCATGTGATGCCGATCAACAACTTCATCGTGGCGACGGCACCGCTGGGGAAACGCGCCGCAGAGGTGCTGGCGCGCGATATTGCGGTGGCCGACAGCAACTTCGTGGTGAATTACTGGCGGCTTTCCGAAGACGGGCGGCTTCTCTTCGGCGGCGGCGAAAGCTACGGCTACCGCTTTCCGCGCGATATCGCCGCGGTGGTAAAAAAGCCGATGCTGGGGATCTATCCGGGCCTCTCGGATGTGCCGATCGACTATGCCTGGGGAGGCACGCTGGCAATCACAATGAACCGCATGCCCTACCTCGCCCAGCCCGCCCCGGGGATCTGGGCCGCTGGGGGCTATTCGGGCCACGGGGTGGCGCTTGCCTCGCTGGCCGGTCGGATCGTGGCAGAGGCGGTGCGGGGCACGAGCGCGCGGTTTGACGTGATGGCCCGGGTGCCAGTGAGTCGCTTTCCCGGCGGGCGCGGGTTTCGCAGCCCGCTTCTGGCGCTCGCGATGACCTGGTACGCGCTGCGCGACCGGCTGGGGGTGTAACCGGCTGCTGCGACCGATGGGGCTTAGATCGGGCAAGCAGCGCGGCGGCGTACCATGAGTATTTCACCAAGATGAAGGGTGTTGTGCAGGGGCCGCAGCGCAGCGGGGGATGCCGCCGATTTCCGGTTGGTGCGCATATTCGCTCGCGCATTTGGCGTAAGTAAGCTACAGGAATTCCGAAATCACATTTCGGAAAGTCTGAAATATGACCCTCGCCCCCAATGCCTACGACGCCGAGCCGATCCCCGAAGCCGCCCGCGCCGAAGTGGAGCGGCTGCTGACGTCCGGCGACCTTTTCCGCTACACCACGCCCGAAGACGCGCCCGTAAGCCTGCTGGAAGCCGAGTTTGCCCAATTGATGGGCGCAAAATATGCGCTTGCGGTCGCCTCCTGCTCGGCGGCACTGTTTCTTTCGATGAAGGCGCTGGGGCTTGCCCCGGGAGCGCGCGTGCTGATCCCCGCCTTCACCTTCGCCGCGGTTCCCTCGGCGGTGGTGCATGCCGAATGTGTGCCGGTGCTGGTGGACTGCGGCGCGAATTACAGGATCGACCTGGCCGATTTCGAGACCAAGCTCGATGACAGTATCGACGCGGTTTTGATCAGCCATATGCGCGGGCATACATCGGATATGGACCGGATCATGACGCTGGCGGAGGCCCGCGGTGTGCCGGTGATCGAGGATGCTGCGCATTCGCTTGGCACGGTTTGGAACGGCCGGAAGATCGGCACGATCGGGCGCGTGGGCTGCTTTTCGTTTCAATCCTACAAGCTCGTGAATGCGGGCGAGGGCGGCATCCTGATCTCCGATGATGCGGAGCTGATTGCGCGAGCGGTCATCATGTCAGGCGCCTATGAGCACAACTGGAAGAAACACCCCGTGCTGCACGATCACTTCGCAACGTGGCAGAACCGGCTGCCGCTTTACAACACGCGGCTTTCGAACCTGTCTGCCGCGATCATCCGCCCGCAACTGGGAGAGATCGCAAGGCGTGTACGGGACGGGCGCGCAAACCACGATTATGTCGCCGGGCGATTGAACAGCTCGCCCTGGCTTGATGTGCCGCCCCCCCTGCCGGGCGAAGATCGGGCGCCGGATTCGATCCAATTCAACCTTGTCGGCATGGGCGAGGATGAGGTGCGGGCTTTTGTTGCGGCATCCGCCGAAGAGGGCGTGAAAGTGCAGGTGTTCGGCCTGTCGGCCGACAATGCGCGGGCGTTCTGGAACTGGCGATTTTTGGGTGAGGTGCCGGATTTGCCGCAAACTCGAGCGATGCTCATGCGGGCCTGCGACGTGCGCTTGCCCGCGCGGCTGACCCGTGCGGAATGCGACTTCACCGCCGATGTGCTCTTGCGCGCGGCGGAGGCGTCGATGGGATCAGAGCACCCGAAGGCTGTCGCTTAGCCAAGGCATCCGCGCCATGACGGGCCCCAGAAAGAGATCGCCAATCAGCGGGCGGAGGCGGCCGGCAAGCTCGGCCGGCAGCGCCCCTAGCACGTCGCGGCGCGCGGTCAGCGAGATCCGGCGCGAAAGCGGCGGCAGTGGCAAAGCAATCACATCGGCACGGTCGCGGAACCGGCCCGCGCGCATGAAGCCCAGAGGTGTCAGGATCGTCCACCCCGCGCCCTCGGCCACCATGGCGAGAATGGCGTGGTAGCTGTCAAGCTCATAGCGGTGCCGTAGCGCCAAGTTCTCGCGCGCCAGATGGGTGGCGATCTGACGGCCCATGAGGTGGCGCGTGGTGTAGCGGATGAGGGGCAGCGCGCGGAGGGTTTCGAGCGGATCGGCCCCCTCCGGCACCGCGCCTTTCGGGATCGCGGCGACGAAGGGCTCTTCCAGCAGTGGATGCACCTCCATCCACGCCGCGGGCGCGGCGTGTTCTGCGGCAACGATGACATCAAGCACCCGTGTTTCAAGAAGGTCGTAGAGCCGGTGACTGGCGCCGGTTTCCAACAAAAAGCGCGTACGCGTGAGGGTGTCGCCCATCTCTGCCAAAAGCTGGGGTGTCACATCGGCATCGAAGTCCTCGATCATGCCGAGGTTGAAGCGCGACAGGCGCGACAGATCGTTCATCGCAAGCTCGGCGCGTGCCTCCGCCGCTTCGCTCAAAATTGATTGCGCGCGGGCGAGGAAAAGATTGCCAGCGGGGGTGAGCGTAAGGGGCCGGGCAGAGCGGTCAAGCAAGGTGGCGCCGAGGGCTGTTTCGAGATTGGTAAGTTGCTGGCTGATCGAAGAGGCCGAAGCGCCGAGTCGCCGGGCGGCGGCGGAGATCGAGCGCTCTTCGGCGGTGGCAGCGAAGACCTCAATGCCCCAGAGCGTGATTTTTCCCGGTGCGTCGACCACGCGCCCCCCAATACCATTCATGGCCCGTTTGGGCCGAAGCTAGCGGGTGTGCCATTGGGGAGCAAACGCTGGAGCCAGCGCCGAACCCGTGGCCTTTCGCCGGCCCCACGGATTATTCTGAGACAGAAAAAGTACAAAATGGCGCCTGTCGGCACGCCGGGCGCGGCACGTCGGCGCGCGGGTCCGGCGATCTGGCGGGTGGCCGATTGATGCGCGAGGCGCCCGCGGCTAGCGTGGCAAAGCAGTGATCAGGAGTGCTCCGATGCCCGATGATGCGCCTAATAGCTGGGAATCCCGCGCCGATGCCTATTCGCTTTACGGCTTCACGGATCTGCCGACGATCCGGGACAGGGGCGCGGTGGTGCTGACCCATGGGGAAGGCCCCTACATTTTCGATGTGCATGGCCGAAAATACCTCGATGCCAATTCGGGGCTTTGGAACATGGTCGCAGGCTTCGATCACGCAGGCCTGCGCGCCGCCGCGCAGGCGCAATATGATCGCTTCCCGGGGTATCACGCCTTTTTCGGGCGGATGGCGGATGTGACCGTGGCGCTGTCTGAACGGCTCGTAGACGTTTCGCCATTCGAACGCGGTCGGGTGTTTTATACCAATTCGGGCAGCGAAGCGAATGATACGCTGGTGAAAATGCTATGGTTTCTGGCGCGTGCTGAGGGGCAGCCGGGGCGGCGTAAGATCCTGACCCGCGTGAACGGCTATCACGGGGTGACGGTGGTGGCGGCCTCGATGACGGGCAAGCCCTATAATGGGCTTTTTGGCCTGCCGCTCGACGGGTTCTTGCACCTCACCTGCCCACACTACTGGCGTGAGGGCGCCGAGGGAGAGAGTGAGGCGGATTTCGTGGCACGGCTGTCACGCGAGCTTGATGAGGTGATCGCGCGCGAGGGGCCGGACACGATTGCCGCCTTCGTGGCCGAACCCGTGATGGGTGCCGGCGGGGCGATCCCGCCGCCTGAGGACTATTTCCGCACCATCGCACCGATCCTTAAGCGCCACGGCATTCCGCTGGTAGCCGATGAGGTTATCTGCGGCTTTGGCCGGACGGGCGAGGTTTGGGGATCTCAAACCTACGGATTCATGCCCGATGCGATCATCGCATCAAAAGCAATGACGGCGGGTTATTTCCCGATGGGCGCAGTGATCTTAGGCCCAGAGCTTTCCGACCGGCTGCAGGCGGCGTCGGAGGCGGTGGAGGAGTTTCCGCACGGCTTCACCGGATCGGGCCATCCGGTGGGATCGGCGATTGCGCTTAAGGCGATCGATGTGATCGTGAACGAAGGGCTGTTGGAGAATGTGAGGCGGTTGACACCGCGGTTTAAGGCTGGGCTCGCGGAGCTGGCCCAGAACCCCAACATTGGCGAGGCACGATCGAAGGGCCTGATGGGAGCGCTCGAGGCAGTGGCCGACAAGGCGACGAAAACGCCCTTCGCAGCCGATCTTTCGGTAAGCGAGCGGATCGCCAATACCTGCACCGACCACGGGCTGATCTGTCGGCCACTGGGGCAATCAATCGTGCTCTGCCCGCCCTTCATCATGAGCGATGCGCAGATGGATGAGATGTTCGATAAACTCGGCGCGGCGCTGTCTGCGGTGTTTGCGGAGGTCGCGTGAAGCGCGCCTACTTCGACATCTTCGCAAGCTGGGCCTGAAGATCGGAAAGCTGCTTCTTGATCGTGGCAAGATCGTTCTCGCCCTTCGCTTCGCCCTCATCCTCGGCATCGGGGGCAGACCAGCCGGACATGCCCCCTGTCATCGCATTGAGGAAGGCCGCCTGCTGCGCCTTCATCGCATCGTAGCCGGGCATGGCAGACATCGGGTTGGCAAGGTTCTCCATCATCTTCGATTGCCCGTCGCGCAGCATCTCGAAACTCATGGCGAGAAACTGCGGCACGACCGATTGCGCCTGGCTTGTGTAGCTGCGCACCAGATCAGTAAGCACATCAAGGGGGAGCACATTTTCACCCCTGCTCTCATGCTCTGCGATAATCTGGAGCAGATATTGCCGGGTAAGATCATCGCCTGACTTGAGATCCACGATCTGCACTTCACGCCCATCGCGGATGAAGATCGCGATATCCTCAAGCGTTACATAGTCGCTCGTCTCGGTGTTGTAGAGGCGGCGGCTCGCATAGCGCTTGATAAGAAGCGGTTGGGGGCTGTCGGCCACAGCGGTGCCTCCCGGCGTTTCTTTGCGGTGCAGAGAAGCTTACGGCGTTGCAGCGAAAAAAGAAAGAGCCCGCCCGCGCAAGTGGGCGCAGCCCGACTTCAAGGCCCCGGGCCCGGCCGGAAGCGTCTAGGCGGTGTAACCAACAGTGAAAGCAGTCGATGGCCGGGTCGCCTTGATCACGTCAGTCTACACGCCGCCTCGATCCGGAGTGACAACGAGGTGCTAGCCACAGGGCATATCGCGCAGCATCTTTTTAGAACCCCAGGCCGCCCGCAGGAGCCGCGGCTTCATCGCATCGGGGTATCCTAGATCGAAGTTGGGGATCAGGCCGCAGGTCTTGTTGCCCCCCGTTTGAGGATGCTTTCGTTGTTCGCCTGCAGGATCGCGAGGTGGGCGGAGTAAAAGGCCATGGCGGCGGAGGAATCGGGGCTGGTGCGCCTGCCTGATTCCGCTTGACGCACCTGTGTTGGTATCGCAGGCCAAACCTATTGCGATGGATCGCGAAGCGCGACGGATGCGTTGCGGCTGGTGTGAAAAGCGGCGATGGATGCCGGTGAGATCAGTGGGCTGCCGACCGGGGCCTCGACCGCAATCGTTTCGGCGAAGTTCAGGTGCGCAGCGCTCGACGTCGCGGAGGGTGCGGATGGTGAGGCCCCTCTTACAGTAATGGCGGCGCTGATTGAGAGGCTCGCACCGGGAACAGATCGCGCAGAATGCACGTATCAGCAGCAACAGCGCGCGGCGCAAATCTTATAGGCGCCGCTTGGATGGTGGCCGCAATGGCGCTTTTTGCGGTGGAGGACGTGTTCCTGAAGGTGGCCGCAGCAGCGCTGCCTGTGGGGCAGATCCTGATCCTTTTCGGTTTGGGAGGCGCCGCGGTGTTTGCGGTGGTGGCCCGCATTCGAGGCGCGCGGCTTTTCGTGGCAGAGGCGGCGGCGCCCGCGATGCGGGTGCGGGCCGTATTCGAAATCTTCGGACGGCTTTTTTACGTACTCGCCCTCGCCCTTACCCCGCTTTCGGCGACAACGGTGATCCTGCAGGCCACGCCGATCGTGGTGGTAGCGGGCGCAGCGCTCTTTTTTGGGGAAACGGTGGTGTGGCGGCGCTGGTCGGCAATCGGGATCGGGCTTCTGGGCGTGATCGTGATCCTGCAGCCGGGGACGGCTGGGTTCTCGGCACTCTCAATCCTCGCAGTACTGGGAATGCTGGGCTTTGCGGCACGGGATCTGGCGAGCCGCGCGGCCCCGGCGGCGCTTGGCACAGCGGTTCTGGGCTTCTACGGCTTTCTCGCAGTGGCAGCGGCAGGTGCGCTGTTTTCGCTATGGGATCGCGCGCCCTTTGTCTGGCCGCCTGCGCCCGTGGCCGGAACAATGGCCTGCGTGGTGATCGCGGGCACAGCGGCCTATGGCTGCCTGATGCGGGCGATGCGTACTGGCGATGTGTCCGCCGTAACCCCCTTTCGCTACACGCGGCTTCTGTTCGGGATTGGCTTTGGCGTGGCGTTGTTCGGGGAAGAGGTTACGGGCTCGATGATGCTGGGCTCGGCACTGATCGTGGCCTCGGGGATGTTCATCCTCTGGCGGGGACGGGCGGCTTAACGGGCGACGGCGCCACTTGTGGCCTTGTTCCGCGCCACTAGCGGCTTTGCTCGTGCTCGAAGCGTTTTTGCGCGACTTCCTCGTTGCGGTCGGATTTCTGCTTTGTCAGAAGCGCCGTTTCCACATAATCAAGATGTGCGGCCACCGCGCCGCGCGCGGCCGCAGGATCACGGGCCTGCAGCGCTGCATTAATGGCTCGGTGCTGATCCAGAAGGCTGTCGCGGGTCATACGCTGCTGGAACATGATCTGGCGATTAAAGAAGATGCCTTCCTGCAAAAGATCAAACATCGAACGCATGATGTGCAGCATGACAACGTTGTGACAGGCCTCGACAATCGCCATATGGAATTCGGCGTCAAGCGCGGCTTCCTCGCTCGGATCGCGCTTGGAATGAGCCTTTTCCATCTTGCGAAAGATTGTATCGATCACCTTGAGGTCTGTATCCGAGCCAAGAAGGGCCGCCCGCTCGATCGCAAGCCCCTCCATATCCCGGCGGAAGGCGAGGTAATCGAAGACCGCGTCGTCATGGGTGGAAAAGAGCCGCGTCAGCGCGGGTGAATACTGCGCGCCGAGGCCCTCGGCAACGTAGATGCCCGAACCCGGTTTGGTTTCGAGCAGCCCATTTCCCTGAAGGTCGGAGATTGCTTCGCGCAGCGAAGGGCGCGACACGCCCATGCGCTCGGCCATTTCACGTTCGGAGGGCAGGCGCTCGCCGGGGCGGAGAATGCCCCGCAGGATCAGAAGTTCGATCTGGCGAACCACTGCATACGCCAGCTTTTCCGACTGGACCTTTTCGAACGGCATGATTCCTCGCGCGATTGGTCAAAAGATATGACCGCCTGTTACAGGCGGCAAGGAAAATGCGCGTATCGGTTGATGGAAAGCGCCGGGCCGCAGGCGTTCTTCCGTGGCGGCCCGGCTGGTCCCGCGATCAGTTTTCGCGGATCGTGATATCGACGCGACGGTTTGCAGCACGGCCTTCGGCGGTGGCGTTAGTGGCGATCGGCTGATCTTCCCCAGCGCCAAAGGTGCGGATCCGCGCCTGCGGCACACCGGCCTGGATCAGCACCGAGGCCACCGCATTGGCGCGGCGGAGCGACAGATCGCGGTTGTAAGACACGCTGCCCACCTCATCGGTGTGGCCGGTGACTTCGACTGTCGTTTCGGGATAGCGGCGCAGGCTTTCGGCAAGTGTGAGAAGATCGGAGCGCAGGCCAGGCTGCACAACGGCGCTATCGAAGTCAAACAGGATATCCTGCGGCATTCGCACGATCAGCGCATCGCCTGTGCGGATCACACCGATATCACCATCAAGATCGCGGCGGAGTTCTTCGGCTTGCTTATCTAGGATATTTCCCACGATTGCGCCGCCGGCGGCGCCGATCGCGGCGCCGATGGCCGCGTTTTCGAGGCGGTCATCGTTATCACTGATGCCGCCAATTACGCCGCCGATGACGGCGCCAGTGATGGCGCCCTGGCGCGTACGCTCCAGCTCGCCGCCGGGGCCGGTGGTTGTTGTCGTGCAACCGGCGATGAAGAGAAGCCCTGCAGCCGAGAGCAGGAGGTGGGAATTCATGCGTGTCATTACCTTCGTGTCCTCACAGGTGTGTTCGGCACATCTCCGCCCCCGCCATAGCTTATCGCGGGGGGGAGGTGCAGGGGAAAAACCTGTGGATAACGGCAATGTTCCGCCAGCCTGTCAGGCGGTTTCCGCCGACTCCCACGCCAGCATCGCGCGTTTGACCGGCAGGCCCCAGTGATAGCCGCCAAGCCCACCGGATTTGCGCAGGGCGCGGTGGCAGGGGATGAGCCAGCTGATGGGGTTGCGCCCCACCGCTGTGCCCACGGCCCGCACCGCCTTGGGGTGACCAATAACGCGGGCAATATCGGAATAGGTGGTGACATGGCCCGTCGGAATGCGCAGCAGCGCCTCCCACACCTTGATCTGGAAGGGGGCGCCGATGAGGAAGAGCGGCGCCTCTCCTTCGGCTTGGCGGAACGCGGCGGCCACCCACAGGGCAAGGCGCGCAGGGTCTTCCACATAAGTGGCCCTGGGCCATCTGGATTTGAGATCGGCCATCGCCGGCTCGGCCCCGGTTTCGGCAGCAAGGGCGATACCGCAGATGCCCTTTTCGGTGCCCATCACCAGAGTTGGGCCAAAGGGGCTTTCAAACCAGCCCCAAAAAATGGTGAGCCCGGCACCGCCCTTGGCATAGTCCCCGGGGCTCATCGCCTCCCATCTCAGAAAAAGATCATGGAGCCGCCCGCCGCCGGACAGGCCCACAGCATCAGCCGTCTCAAGCGTAGTGTGGCGTTCGGCCAGGAGCTGTTTGGCGTGATCAAGGGTAAGCCATTGCTGGAAGCGCTTGGGCGAGACACCAGCCCAACGGCTAAAAACACGCTGAAAATGGGCGGGGCTGAGGTTCATTTCGCCAGCGATATCCTCCAGCGTAAGCTGGCGCCCGTCGGCGGCATCGATCCTGTCGATCGCGCGCCGCATCAGGCGATAGTAGTAGGCATTCTCAACCTCGGGGTCGGCCACGGCCAGGTTCATGGATCTGCTCCTTCGTACTGATCTCAACCTAGGCCCGCGCAGGGCGTGCCGCGACCCGATTCCTGCGCAACCGAAGCGCTTGTGGCCCTCGGCGCGACACGCCATAAGCCCGCGAGATGGCCAAGCAACTGCCCTACCCTACCCTGTGCGAAATTTTCGCGCGTTTCGAGGCCGCCGAACCGGAGCCGAAGGGCGAGCTGGAGCATGTGAATGCCTACACCCTTGTCGTGGCCGTGGCGCTATCGGCGCAGTCCACCGATGCTGGGGTAAACAAGGCCACACGAAAACTGTTCAAGATTGCCGATACGCCCGAGAAGATGCTCGCGCTTGGCGAAGCCGGGGTGATCGAGCACATCAAGACGATCGGTCTTTACCGCAATAAGGCCAAGAACGTGATCAAGCTTTCGCGCATCCTGGTGGACGAATATGGCGGCGAGGTGCCCGCCTCGCGCGCGGCGCTTCAAAGCCTGCCCGGGGTCGGACGCAAAACGGCGAATGTGGTGCTGAACATGTGGTGGAGCCAGCCCACGCAGGCGGTGGACACGCATATCTTCCGCGTAGGCAACCGCACCGGCATCGCGCCGGGTAAGGATGTGACTGTTGTGGAGCGCGCGATTGAGGATAACGTACCCGCCCCCTATCAGCGCCATGCCCATCACTGGCTGATCCTGCATGGGCGCTACGTGTGCAAGGCGCGAAAACCCTTGTGCACAACCTGCCTGATCAGCGATCTCTGCGCGTTTGAGGAGAAGACAATATGAAAGAGTTCCACGTTGTCGGCATCGGCAACGCGATGGTGGATATCCTCGCTGAGGAAAGCGAGGGGTTCCTCGCACAGAACGGCGTTCAGAAGGGGATCATGCAACTGATCGACATGGATCGCGCGGTGGAGCTTTACGCGGCGGTAGGGCCCGCGCGTGAAATTTCTGGCGGGTCGGCCGCCAACACGATCGCCGGGATCGCACAACTTGGCGGGCGCACGGCCTATGTCGGTAAGGTGAAGGATGATCAGCTGGGGGCGATTTTCGCCCATGACCTTCGCGCACAAGGCGCAATTTATGAAACCCACATGGCCCCGAAAACCCATGACGACGAGACCGGGCGCTGCATCGTGATCGTGACGCCCGACGGCGAGCGCTCGATGAACACGTATCTCGGCGTCACCGAGCATCTTACCCCTGCGGACATCGACGAGGCGCAGATCGGGGGCGCTGAGTGGATCTATCTTGAAGGCTATCGCTTCGACGGCCCTGAAAGCCATGAAGCGTTCGCCAAGGCGATTGCAGCGGCCAAGCGCAGCGGCGGGCGCGTGGCGTTGACGCTTTCTGATCCGTTTTGCGTGGAACGGCACCGCAACGCCTTTCGAAAGATGATCGCAGATGACATTGATCTGCTTTTCGCAAACCGCGCCGAGATCTGTTCGATGTATCACACGGATGATTACGAGGCAGCGCTTGCGAGGGGTGCGGGGGATGTTGAGATCCTGGCCTGCACCGATGGTGAGAACGGCGCGTATATCCTGAATGGCGATGCGCGCTGGCACGCGCCGGCAGAAGCGGTTGAAATCGTCGATGCCACCGGCGCCGGGGATCTTTTTGCGGGCGCGTTTCTTTGGGCGATCACCCATGGCTTTTCGTTGGAGACGGCCGGGCGCATGGGCTGCGTCGCCGCCTCGGAGGTGATCGGCCACATCGGCGCGCGGCCCGAAGCCGATTTGCGCGCGATGTTTCGGCAGCGAGGGCTGCTTTAGGCGGTCCGATTCCGGCAAAGAAACGCCCCGACCCTTCAGGAAGGATCGGGGCGTATTTTCGAAGAGAGTTCGGGGCGGAACGCTTAGTGCAGCTTGGTGTCCACCGTTGCAATCGCTTCGTCGATCAGCTTGTCGCTCTGAGCCTCTCCCATCTTACCCGCGATCACGGCGCTTGCAGCGGCGACGGCGATTTCCGTGGCCCGGTCCCTCACATCGCGCAGGGCCGCGGCTTCAGCAGATACGATCCGGTCTTCTGCGGCCTGCAAACGTCGGGCGATCGATGCCTCGATATCGGCCTTGGCTTGCTCGGCCGCCGCTTCCGCCTCGGTTTTCGCATGGGCGACGATCTGTGCGGCTTGGTTCTTCACATCCGCTTGCTTGCGCTCATAGCTCGCAAGCAGCGTCTGAGCCTCTTCGCGTAGGGCGCGGGCTTCGTCAAGCTCTTTGCGGATCGTTTCGGCGCGGGTGTCGAGCGCGCCCGTCAGCAGTTTCGGCACACCGAAGTAAACCAGCACGCCGATGAATAGCAGAAACGAGATCAAGACGATGAAATCGGTGTTCGCCAGCGAAAAGAACGGCTTGTCGGCGGCAAGGGCGGGTGTTGCCAACGCAACCAAAGGCAGGATGTAACGCAGCACCTGGTCTATCCTTTCATCCGCTCGGCCACCGCCGCCGCAATTTCATCAGCGCTGGCTTCGGCGCCCATGGCGCCGGCAATCTCGCCAGCGGCGTCTTGCGACACGTCGCGGATCGCATCAAGAGCGCCGGCACGGATCTCGGCAATCTTGGCTTCGCTCTCCGCAGCCTTGGCCGCGATTTCGGCGTCGGCCTTGGCGAGCGCATCATCCAACTCGCCTTGTATCTCGGCCCGGGCTTCGGCGGCAATGCTCTGCGCCTCAGCGCGGGCATCGGCCAGCGCCTTGTCATAGGCGGCTTCCGCCTCCTGCGCCTTGAGCTTCAACTCTTCGGCGGTGGCGATATCGTTCGTGATTGTGCCGGATCGTTCTGCCAGCACACCCGCGATGCGCGGCAGCGCCACCCTTTGAAGGATGAAGTAGATTGCCACGAGGGTGACGACGAGCCAGAAGATCTGGTTGGGGAAGGTCGAGAAATCGAGCTGCGGCAGGCCCGTCGCCGCCTCCTCGCCCCCAGTTGTTTCGGTTGCCATACCCTATGCCCTTCGCGCGCTTCGGGTGGACGCCGGGCGCACAACGCGCCCGACCGTAAGGAAAGCCGGCTGGATCAGACGGCAAACATCAGAAGCAAGGCGACGAGGAATGCGAAGATCCCAAGCGCTTCTGCGAAAGCGATGCCGATGAAGAGCGTTGCGGTCTGGCCAGGGGCGGCAGAGGGGTTGCGCAGGGCGCCGGCGAGGAAGTTCCCGGCCACGTGGCCCACCCCGATGGCGGCCGCGCCGGAGCCGATGGCGGCCAAGCCGGCACCGATGAATTGACCCATGCTTGCGATATCGCCTTCCATGTCCGTGTTCTCCTTACGTTGGAATTGGCTGATTTCTGTTCGGGATCCTGCCCGCTAGTGATGCGGGTGCAGCGCGTCTTTAAGATAGACGCAGGTCAGGATGGTGAAGACGTAGGCCTGGATGGCCGAGACGAGCACTTCGAGCCCGTAGATGGCCACAACGGCCAGGATCGAAAGCGGCGCGATCGCCGCGATCGCCGCGAAGCCTGCAAAGACCTTGACCACGGCGTGGCCAGCCATCATTGCGCCAGCAAGACGCACCGAATGGCTGACGGGCCGGACGAAGTAGGAAATCACCTCGATCACCGCAAGGACGGGTCGGATCGCGGCGGGCGCCGATGACACCCAGAAAAGGCTCAGGAACGACGCACCGTTCTTCACGAAGCCCACAATCGTCACGGTAAGGAAGACCGCGAGCGCCATCACCGCTGTCACCGCGATATGCGATGTCGTGGTGAAGGCCATCGGGATCAGCCCCAGGAAGTTCGCGAAGATGATGAAAAGGAAGAGCGTGAAGATGTATGGGAAAAACTTCACCGCGTCCTTGCCTGCAACGTCCTCCACCATCTTATAGACAAACCCATAGGCCAGTTCGGCCACAGATTGCGCGCGTGAGGGCACGATGGCGCGGCCCCGCGTTCCCAACACAAGCATCGCGGTGATGGCGAGCACGGTGAGGAACATCCAGAGGGTGACGTTGGTTGGCGTGTACCAATGGATCGTATCGCCGCCGAAGAGTGGCTTGACGATAAACTGATCCATCGGGTGGAATTCCAGCGCGCCGCCTGTTGCCTCGTCCGCCACCTGTTACTCCCTCGTCTCGTCTTCCGCGGCCGCGTTGGCCTGCTGTATCTGCAATTCGCGCGCCGTGGCCATCATCGTGCGGACCCCGGCGGCAAAGCCGAATATCAAAAACAGCACCATGAACACGGGCGTCGTTCCGAACATCCAGTCCAGCCCGTATCCGATGCTGAAGCCGATCATGAGACCGACAACAAGCTCGATCACCATCCTCCAGGCATGCTGCGCCTGAGAATAGTGCTCGTCCGCCCGGGGCGCGGGCTCTTGGGCCGCCTTCGCTTCCGCGATGCGTGCCTCAAGCGCCTTCAGCGCGTCATCTTTGTCGCGCGGTTCCGCCACGGCCCGTCTCCGGTTGGATCGCGCGGAAGCTAGGGCGTGCGGCGGGCAGAGTCAATCGAAGGCGTTTCGTATATAAATTATTGATAATTATGAATTTTATTTGATGGTCATGCTGACGGGAGGCGGTTTTCCGGTACGGGCGACATTCAACCGTCTGGTTGATCTTTTCGTCCCACGCCGCTAGCGGCGGGGTATGGCCACACCCCACGCCCTTGATACGGTCTTTGCCGCGCTGGCCGATCCCACCCGTCGCGCGATCCTTTCGATGCTGCTGGAAGACGACATGGCGGTGACGGATGTGGCCGAGCCCTTCGAGATGTCGCTCGCGGCGATCTCGAAGCACCTAATGATCCTTACCCGCGCGGGGCTTATCAGCCAGGAAAAGCGCGGACGCGTGAAGTGGTGCAAGCTGGAGCCCGATGCGCTGCGCGATGCGTCTGTCTGGATGCAAGGGTTCGGGCAGTTCGAGCCGGTGAACCTTGAGGCGTTCGAGCGGTTTCTGGAGCGGGAGCTTGGCGGGGATTCAGGATAGCATTGCGCTTGCGCAGAGTAGCGGCCTTAGTAATCGCCCTCGGCCCGCGCCCGGCACGGGCCGCCGCCCATCCGGCTTGCCCTGCTCCAGTGATCGGTCGCGACAAGACCGCCCTAAACTGCCAAACCCCGCAAGCATTTGCGAATATATGTGCGGGCGGAGCGGTAGTGGCTGGCGCCAGAAGCTTCGGCAAACCGCCCCGCCGCCCACTTCCCGTTGCCCCCGATCATCGGGCCACCGTAAAGCTCTGCCTCGCTCGCCTTTGCAATATGGGCCATGAGCGCCGCATGACGCTCTTCAAGAAGCGCACGCGCCTGGGCCCAAGAGAGCCCGGCATGGGCCTTTCGGATCGCCTCATTTAAGGGAACAAGCTGGTTCCAGCGATAACCCTCCGCCGGCATATGCACGGTACGCCCCGCCTGCCCATCGTTCCACCACGTCAAGTACATCGCGATCCATTCCGCACGGTGGCAGACTGTATCCTTTATTGATGCCCCGCCATCAAATGGCCTTGCGGCAACAGCTTCCGGCACAGTCTCTAGGGTGTCCTGAAGCTTGGCAAAATCCTTCTCGCAAACGGCGATCAGGTCAGATTTGTTTGTTGCGGCTGGCATTGGGCACCTCCTCTGCCCCGCCTAGCACCGCGGCCGACCCGTTGCCTTGATGGCGGTCAAGGCCGGGCTCGGGGCGCAAAAGGATCAAAAGCGCCACAACGGTCAGCGCTATGCCGATCAGTACCAGCATTGGCGGCGCGGCTCGGCCGAGCGCACCTTCCCACAGGATCACGAAGGAGGGCGTAAGATAGGTGTAGGCCATAACTTTCGCCGAGGGCAGGCGCAGCGTGGCGAATTGCAGAAGCACGAATGAGGCCGCGCTGGCAAAAACCGCAAGGTAGATCAGCGCAACCCACACGCGGGTGGGAAGGGTGGCCCAAGGCGTTGCGGCCAGCGCGGGCCCGCCCACGGCGAGAAGAAGCGCAAAGCCCGCGATCAGCATCCCGAACGTGAACACAAGCGCGGGTTCGCCCCGGTTGAGCCTGCGCACCATGGGCGCATAGATCGCGTGGGCCACGCAGCCGCAAAAATAAATCTCCTCGCCCCGCCCGATATCGAAGGCCAAAAGCGAAGACAGGTCGGCGCGGAAGATCACCCAGACCGCGCCCGTGCCGCCAATGGCGAGCGCGAACGCCATGCGCGGGGTGGTGATCTGGCGCAAAAGCAACCAGCCGAAGCCCGCCGCCATCACCGGCGTTAATGTGAAAACAGCGGCGGCAGAGACGGCGGGCGCCGTTTTAAGCCCTTCGAACATCAAAACGAAATATGTAGCGAAGAGACCTCCGAGAATGATGTAGCGCCATGGCGCCTGCATGTGGGCGCGCCGGATCCCGCCAGAGAGCGCTGCGAGGGCGCCCACGATCACCCCGGCGATCCCGAAGCGCAAGGCGTTCAGCGCGGCAGCATCGATGTCATTCGCCACCATGACGCCGAGCGAGAATGAGCCCGCGACGAGGGCCGAAAATAAAAGCATTGCCAGATGCCCCTGCGCCTCGGCGCGGGGCATCAGAGGCCGATATGCCAGGATTTGGCGTCTTCCTTGAGGAATTTCAGGAAGGTTTGTACCTTCGTGGTGCGATGCAGGTCTACGTGGGTGACAAGCCAGAACGGGGCAGACCATTCATCGCGCGGTGCGAAAATCTCGTTCAGCGACGGGCATCGGTCTGCATCCCATTTCGACATGAAGCCGATGCCCGCGCCTGCCAGGATTGCATCCCGGAACAGCACATTATCAGCGGAGCGGAACACGATCTGTTCGGGCGGCACTGCGTTGCGTAGCCACGCGTTGAACGGCGCGCGGCTTGCCTCGTTGTCACCGCCGATAAACTCGTGATCTTTAAGATCGGTTTCATCCTTCGGGCGGCCTTTACGGCTGATATATTCGTCGCTCGCATACATTCCGATTTCGAGTTGGCCGAAGGGTTGCACCACGTTATCGGGCTGGTCAGGTGCGTTGCCGGCACGGATGGCCACATGCGCTTCGCCGTATTCGAGGCGCAGCACCCTGTCGCCTGTGAGATAGCGTACGATCACATCAGGGTAGAGCCGCTGGAAGCGGACCAACGTGGGCGTGACAAGGGGGGATATGGACGACAGCGACGTGACCACAAGCTCGCCCGAAACCGCATCGCCTCGCCCCTTTATGCGGCCCACAAGCTGGGTGATCTGATCGTCCGTTGCCTGGGCCACCTGCATCAGGTCGGACCCGGCCTCAGTCGCCGTATACCCCCGCGCGTGACGCTGGAACAGCTTCACGCCAAGGCGGCCCTCCAGCGCATCTACGTGGCGGATCACGGTGGCATGATGCACGCCCAGAGCCTCGGCTGCGCCGCTGACCGTGCCGAGCCGGGCAACATGATAGGCCGTTCGGATCTCATCCCAGTTTTCCATCGGGGCTCTCTGTGCAGCTTTCAACAGATACTGTTTTTCTATCGCCATTGAGTTCGATTTCGCAAGGTTCAAGATTGAGGGCAGACCAGAAACCTATCCATCAAGGACAACCAAAATGCCCCACACAGTTCTTCGTATCGACAGCTCCGCCCGCCGCACCGGTTCCGTCTCGCGCGATCTTCTGGATCGTATTGTCGCCCGGTTCGATGACGACACTCCGGTGATCACCCGCGATCTGGCCGATGGCGTTCCGCAGATTTCCGAGGCCTGGGTGAATGCAAACTTCACCCAGGCCAGTCAGCGAAGCTCGGAACAACAAGCCGTGCTTGCGCTGTCGGATACGCTTGTGGCCGAACTCAAGGCGGCTGACACGCTACTGATCGGCCTCCCGATCTATAATTTCGGCGTGCCCGCCGCTCTTAAGGCGGGGGTGGATCAGGTGGCGCGCGCAGGGCTAACATTCCAGTACTCCGACACCGGCCCAAAGGGCTTGCTAAGCGGTAAACGCGCGATAATCGCCGTTGCTTCGGGTGGGACCGAAGCAGGATCGGAGATTGACTTTGCAACTGGCTACATGCGCCATGTGCTGGGCTTCATCGGGATTACCGATGTGACGTTTGTCGCGGCAGATCGTTTGATGCTGGATGCCGACGCGACGATGCAAGCCGCGAACGCACAGGTTGCCGCGCTCGACGTCGCGGCCTGAACTTTCTGACCGCCGGGCGCGCGGCAGAATACGCTGCGCGCCCGAACGACCGAAAACTCCGCTGTCCCGCAAGGGTAACATTCGTTGCGCGTGAACGGCTTTTGACAGGGCTTAGGTCGATCTGCCCCAAACAGATCCCAGCCCAAGCGGGTTGGCACGCGGTTTGCGGCACCCTTAGACAATCCATTGCATCGCCAGGGCCGCGCCCGTTGTGACGTTGCGTTAACTAATCATTAACTTAAGAACTTCCTAAAATTTGCTCAGATGTGCCCCATTTCGCGGGCATGGACGCTCCGTGCCCGGGGCGTCCCGGGCGTTGTTTTAACCAGTAATGCCGAAAGGCCGTAACGATGACGAAGCACATCCTGCTGTGCGGCGCAGCTCTGTTCGCCGCGATTTCCTTTACCACACCCACATTCGCCAACAGCCACGGCTGTGACCGTTTTGCGAATTCAGACCTGTCCGAAGCGCAGGTGCGCCAGTTGCGCGGCGCCGGGCATTGCGACAGCCCCCGCGCCCATGCGGGCGGCCGCGTGAAACTCGTGACCCGGACGCATACGCGAACCCGTATGCTGGAACGCGGCGTCTCTGACGGCTCGAACCATGCGAAGGACAATCTCACGTCGATGGGCCGCGCGGAATCCGACGGCACCCATGTAATGCGCGTGCGTTCCAGTAAATCGCAGGAGGTGAGCCTGCGCCATGTTGGCGGAGAGACCAAGACCATCTCTGTCGACGCAGGCGATACAATCGTTGAGGTTGATGGCGGCGGCACCTACGTGGCCGAGTTCAAGGATACCGGCACAAAGAAAACCAAATCCACGGGCAGCCACACCTGGGATGACGTCAAGGAAGAGACCGTCACGACGCAGGAACGTGTCGAGGTGGAAAGCGGAGACGATTCTCGCTAATTGGCTGGCCGGCGCCTACTGAGGTTCGGCCAACACGACCGCATTGCCATCGGGATCGGAGAGCATCAGAAGGCGCGTCGTGCCGCCTTGCAGCATTTCGGGGGGATCCAAGCCCTCTGCCGCAAGGCGCGCGCGCTCGCCTTCGAGCCCGCGCAGGATCAGCGTAACCGTGCCATGCCCGGCCCGCGCCGCGTCGGCATAGATCTGAAGGCCGCTTTCTGGGCCGTGATGCCATTCTATGAGACCGGCCATCGGCCGCGCATCGGGCGACCGGCCCATCAGTGTGGTATACCACGCCTCGGCCCGCGCGAGATCGCTGCAGCACAGATTGGCATAGATCGCGGATAAGGGCATCGGCGGTTTCTCCACCGCCAAGTCTAACAGATCAGCATACCCAGAATAAGCTGCTGTTGCCCCGCAAGGCCTGGCGGCGTGTACTGAGCGCATGGAGATTGTGGAGCTTTCCAGCGGGGACGGCGCTTTTGCGGCGCGGGTGCTCGAGGCCTTGCCCGATTGGTTCGGGATCGCCGAAGCACGGGCCGCTTACGTGGCGCATGCCGTGGCAGCGCCAATGCTGATTGCCCAATTCGATGGCGGGCCCGCAGGCTACCTATCCTTTCACCGGCATACCTGCGCGCATTGGGAGATCCACTCGATGGGTGTTCTACCCGCGCATCACCGGCAGGGCGCGGGCCGGGCGTTGGTTGCAGCGACGGTGGCGTGGGTCAGGGCGCGTGGGGGAGACTATCTTTCAGTCAAAACCATCAGCGCGCGTCATCCGGATGCGCACTATGCCGACACGCGTGCCTTCTATGCCGCCATGGACTTTGAACCGTTCGAGGAGTTACCAATGCTTTGGGGCCCGGATCTACCGTGCCTTTTGCTGCTCCGGCAGCTTTGAGATGCACGTGCGCTCTTCGCAGCCGCCTTGACAGGCCGGGCACTGGCGCGTAGTCCGCCCGCCACAGCCGGAAGTGCGTATGCTTCCGGTCCCGGGCCCGGCCCGGGATCGCCCCCCGCCAGCGAGGATTCGCCCGCGGGGGCGTTTGGCGTTTCGCCGGTATGTGCCCATCTTGAGCACGTGCCGAAATCATCAAGGAGGGCTGCGCCCCATGTTTGAAAATCTGTCCGAACGCCTGTCAGGCGTGTTCGACCGGCTGACCAAGCAGGGCGCGCTTTCCGAGGAAGACGTCAAAACAGCGCTGCGCGAAGTGCGCGTCGCGCTTCTGGAGGCTGACGTATCACTGCCCGTCGCGCGGGATTTCGTGAAGGCGGTGCAGGAGAAGGCCACGGGGCAGGCGGTGACGAAATCGGTCACCCCCGGCCAGCAGGTGGTCAAGATAGTGCACGACGAGCTTGTCCATGTGCTTGCAGGCGACAACGCCGAGCCCGGCGAGCTGAAGATTGACAGCCCGCCCGCGCCGATCCTGATGGTGGGCCTTCAGGGATCAGGGAAAACGACGACGACCGCGAAACTTGCCAAGCGGCTAACGGAGAAGAACGGCAAGCGCATCCTCATGGCCTCGCTCGATACCAACCGCCCGGCGGCCATGGAGCAGCTTGCCATCCTCGGCCAGCAGATCGCGGTGGATACGCTGCCGATCGTTCCGGGGCAGACGCCGGTGGACATTGCCAAGCGCGCCAAGCAGCAGGCCACGCTTGGCGGCTACGACGTTTATATGCTCGACACCGCGGGCCGGCTTTCGATCGACGAAGAGCTGATGACCCAGGTCGAGCAAGTGCGTGATGTGGCCGAGCCGCGCGAGACGCTTCTGGTGGTGGATGGCCTCACCGGTCAGGACGCGGTGAACACCGCCGAAAACTTCGATGACCGCATCGGCATCTCCGGCGTCGTACTCACGCGGATGGATGGTGACGGGCGCGGCGGCGCGGCGCTGTCGATGCGCGCGGTCACCGGCCAGCCGATCAAGTTCGTGGGCCTCGGCGAAAAGATGGATGCGCTCGAGGAATTCCACCCCGAACGCATCGCGGGCCGCATCCTGGGCATGGGCGATATCGTCAGCCTCGTTGAAAAGGCACAGGAGACGATCGAACAGGAACAGGCCGAGCGCATGATGAAGCGCTTCCAGAAGGGCCAGTTCAACATGAACGACCTGCGCCAGCAGCTCGATCAGATGCTGAAGATGGGCGGGATGGAAGGCATCATGGGGATGATGCCGGGCATGGGCAAAATGAAGGCCCAGATGGAAAATGCCGGGTTCGAAGACAAGGTGATCCGCCAGCAGATCGCGCTGATCCAATCGATGACAAAGCGCGAACGCGCCAATCCCCAGATCCTGCAGGCGAGCCGCAAGAAGCGCATCGCCGCGGGGGCCGGCATGGAGGTGAGCGACCTCAACAAGCTTCTCAAGATGCACCGGCAGATGTCGGACATGATGAAGAAGATGGGGAAGATGGGCAAAAAGGGCCTCATGCGCCAGATGGGCGGCATGTTCGGCGGCAAAGGCGGCGCGATGCCCAGCGATGCCGAGATCGAGGCGGCTAGGGCGCAGATGGGCAAGATGCCGGGTGGGCTTCCGGGCATGCCCGGCGGCGGCGGCATGCAACTCCCCCCCGGCCTATCCGGCTTCGGGAAGAAGAAGTGATCGCGCCCACCAGTCATACCACAATCGAGATCCCGTCCTTCGAAGAAGGCCGGTTGATCTACCGTGCGCCACGGCTTTCGGACTTTGAGGCCTATGCGGCGTTTCGCGGCTCGCCACGCTCAAAGGGGGTGGGTGGGCCCTACCTGCGCTCGTCTGCCTTTCAATCGCTCGCGGCGCTGATCGGGCACTGGCATCTGCGCGGCTTCGGGCGCTGGATGATCGAGGACCGCGACACGGGCGCCCCGCTTGGCATCGTCGGACCGATGCACCCTGACGGCTGGCCGGAACCAGAGATTGCCTGGTCTGTCTTCGAGGCTGCCGAAGGGCGAGGCGTTGCCTATGAGGCTGCACGCTTCTCGCTGCGCTACGCCTATGAGGTGTTGGGCTGGTCTACGGCGATCAGTTGCTCAATGCCCGACAACACACGCTCGATTGCGCTGGCCAAGCGCCTCGGCGCCACCTACGAACGCGATTTCGTGAATCCTGAGTTCGGTACGTTGCAGGTGTGGCGCCATGTTGGCCCGGAGGCGTGGGAATGATGGTTGAACGCACCATGCCGGAGACTATCGAGACAGAGCGTTTGATCCTGCGTGGCTTCGTCTCCGGCGATTTCCCTGCCTATTCGGCTTACTACACCGGCGGGCGCACGGCGGGCGTGGGCGGGCCGCTGCCCGAACACCGAGTATTCGAGCGCTTCTGCGCGATGATCGGCCATTGGGATATGCGTGGCTACGGGCGCTACGCGATCACCGCTGGCGGTGCCGCCTTTGGCCATGTTGGCCCCATGGCCCTTCCCGGCGGCAACGAGCCAGAGATGACCTGGACGATCTGGGACGCAGCTCGAACCGGACAGGGTTATGCCACCGAGGCCGCGCGCGCGGTGCTGCGCGCCTGGAACGCGCGCCACAAGGCGCCGCTGGTGGCGATCATCGACCGGGAGAATGCCGCCTCGCTGCGCATGGCCGCGCGGCTTGGCGGTGTTGAGGATGCGGGCGCACCGCTGCCTGCGCATCTGCCCAATGCGCGCCGCTTCGTTCTGGCAGTAGAGGATGCCGCCGCATGACCTCTGCCGTAACCATCCCGGTGCTGGAGACCGAGCGCACGCGCCTGCGCGCCCCGCGGATGAGCGATTTCAAAGCCTTCGCGGCGCATTGCGCCTCGGACCGTGCGCATTTTTCCACCGGGCGGCTGAATCGCGGGCAGGCGTGGCGTGAATTTTCGGCGGCTGTCGGCGGTTGGGCGCTTCAGGGGCACGGTGCCTGGTCCATCGAAGCGCGGGCGGGCGGCACCTATTGGGGCGAGATCGCGATCATGCAACCGGCGGAGTTTCCCGAGGTGGAGCTTGGCTGGACGTTGATGACCCCCGCCGAGGGCAAGGGCATCGCCTTCGAAGCCGCACAGGCCGCGCTCAAATGGGCATTTGCCGTTCGCGGGCTGACGACGCTTGTGAGCTATATTACCCCGGAAAACCTGCGCTCGATCCGGCTTGCTGAACGGCTAGGGGCCGAACACGACCCGGCTGCTCCGCTGCCCGACGGTGAAACTGCGAACGATACCGTCGTCTACCGCCACGCACGGGGGGCCTGGGCATGACCGTTTCGCTGACAGGTACGCCCATTCTTGAGACCGAGCGCCTGACCCTTCGCGCGCCCCAGCCGGGCGATTACCCGGTGTGGGAAGCGTTCTACGGAAGCCCGCGTGCGCAATACATCGGCGGGCCCGGCGGTGTGCGCGAGGCCTGGCGCGGCTTCTGCCACGTGGCGGGCATGTGGGTGTTACGCGGCTATGGCTCATTCATTCTATGCGCAAAGGGCACAGATATCCCGCTTGGCATGGTGGGCCCGTGGCACCCCGCCGATTGGCCCGAACGCGAAATCGGTTGGACGATCTGGGCGCCTGACGCCGAAGGCAAGGGGTACGCATATGAGGCCGCTTTGGCCAGCCGCGCCTATGCCTATGACGTTTTGGGGTGGGATACGGCGGTGAGTTATATCGATGGCCGGAATGCACGCTCGATCGCGCTGGCCGAACGTATGGGCGCGCTGCGCGATCCAGCCGCATCCTGCCCGCCCCATGCCGCCAAGAACCCCGATATTGAGGATCTCGTTTATCGTCACCCGGCCCCGGAGACGCTTCGATGACCTTCGCCCATGAACTGCCCACGCCCGGAGCAGCAGAGGAGCATGCGGTGCGGATTGCAGGCGCGGTGCCGGTGATCGAAACACACCGGCTTCGGCTACGTGCACCGGCGCTGGCCGACTTTCCCGCATTTGCGGAGATCGCGATGGGCCCGCGCAGCGCTGGGATCGGCGGGCCGATGCCGCGCGAGGTGGCCTGGGCGGAGTTCATGCAGATGACAGCCACCTGGATCTTACGCGGGCACGGGTGGTGGACGGTTGAGCACCGTACTGACGCGGCCGTGCTGGGCTTCGTGGGCCTTGGCTTCGAGCCTGGGGACCACGAGCCAGAGCTCGGCTACATGGCAACCGAGTCGAGCGAAGGCAAAGGCTTTGTGTTCGAGGCCTGCCGCGCGGCAATGGAACACGCGCGGAGCGCGTTGGGGCTGACCACCCTGGTGAGCTACGTGGATCGCAAAAACACCCGTTCTGCGCGGCTGGCCGAGCGGCTGGGCGCCGCCCGCGACGCCGAAGCCGAGGCGCTGCTTGACCCAGAGGATACCGCCTTTGTCTACCGCCACGATCTTGCGAAAGGCCGTATGCAATGACCGATGCCACCCAGCGCGCGGCCGAGCTCCTCGCCGAACACCGTCATTCGATTGACCGACTCGATGCGATCCTCGTCTACACGTTGGGCGAGCGGTTCAAGCATACTCAGGCGGTAGGCCGGCTCAAGGCGATGCATGACCTTCCCCCGTCTGACCCTGCGCGCGAAGCGACGCAGATCGCGCGGCTTGAAGACCTGGCGAAACGGGCGGATCTGGACCCCGAATTCGCCAAGAAATTCCTGGCGTTCATCATCCAGGAAGTAATCCAACACCATGAAACGATTGCAGAAAAGAACGGAGACTAGACCATGGCAATGAAAATTCGCCTCGCCCGCGGCGGCTCAAAGAAACGCCCTCATTACTCAATCGTGGCCGCCGACAGCCGGATGCCGCGCGATGGTCGCTTCATCGAGAAGCTCGGCACCTACAACCCGCTTTTGCCGAAAGACAGCGAAGAGCGCGTGAAGATGAATATGGCGCGCGTGCAATACTGGCTCGGCCAGGGCGCGCAACCGACCGACCGGATCAGCCGTATGCTTGAAGCGGCGGGTGTGCTGGACAAGAAAACGCGCAACAACC
>JBCCRC010000004.1:0-78831 GCA_039208375.1 Pseudomonadota bacterium
CGCGCGCCTCAAGCGCCTCCTGTACCGGCATCCGCACAATAAGGATCCAGGCGGACATGAAGAGCAGAAGCGGCACCATCAACAAGGCAACCGCCATCCGGAACGGCATGTTGAAGATCCGGGTCTGGGAATTGCAGCTCAAGATACGCCTCCTGAGTGGACGTAAACCACTATAGTATGGCGATTTTTGGCCGGTCTTGGGCGTACCGCACCACCTGTCCGGTATTTCGAACTCCCGCGGACGCAGGCTTGTGCCCATCCGCCGCTTGAGCCAGAACACCGGCACGTTCCGGGGGAACATGCCCATGAAAATTGCCACCTTCAACATCAATGGCATCAAGGCGCGGGTGCAGGCGCTGTCGGACTGGCTGGATGAGGCGGCGCCCGACGTGGCCATTCTGCAGGAAATCAAGTCAATCGACGAGAATTTCCCGCGCGAGCTGTTCGAGGAGAAGGGCTATAACGTTGAAACCCACGGCCAGAAATCCTTCAACGGCGTGGCGCTCCTTTCGAAGTACCCACTGGAAGACGTCGCGCGCGGCCTTCCGGGCGATGACAGTGACGAGCAGGCGCGTTGGATCGAGGCCACGGTTGTGGGCACGCGCGCGGTGCGAATCTGCGGGCTCTACCTCCCCAACGGCAACCCAGCGCCAGGCCCAAAATATGACTACAAGCTTGCCTGGATGGAACGGTTGGAGGCGCGTGCGCGTGCGCTTCTGGAAGCCGAGGAACCGGCGCTGATGGCCGGAGATTACAACGTAATCCCACAGGATGAAGATGCCGCGCGGCCCGAAGTCTGGCATGATGATGCGCTTGCGATGCCGCAGACGCGTGCGGCCTATCGGCGGATCCTGAACCTTGGCTTCACAGAGGCCTTTCGCACCCGTACGCCGGGCCCAGGGCATTTCAGCTTTTGGGACTACCAGGCGGGGGCGTGGGACAGGAACGATGGCATCCGCATCGATCACCTGCTTCTGAGCCCGCAATGCGCCGACCTCTTGCGCGATACTGGCATCGATGCCGAGATCCGCGGGCGCGAGAAGCCTTCAGATCACGTGCCCGTCTGGATTGAGATCGATGCGTAGGGTCCGGGATCGGAACGATCATCTGAATTGACGCTTGACTGTGAAACCGGAACACTGCGCCTGCGATCCCATGAGACCCATCTTTGCTCTCCCTCTGGCGATGCTTTTCGTCGCTTCGTCTGCCGAGGCCGCCTGCCGCATCGCGGGGGCCAAGTGCCTGACGCCCGAAAAGCGCGCGGAGGTGACGCGCTATGCGGTGGGTGAGGCGCTGCCGAGGGGTAAGTATACCGTGCTTCTGAACACCGAGTACTACGGGCTGCCGCCGACCGACGGCACGTTTTGGTATTTCAAGGTGGATCGCCGGGTGCTGAAGGTGGAGCCGCAAACCATGGAAGTGCTCGAAGATGTCACTCGCGCGGCGTCGCGTGCCGTCTGGTAACGCCTTATTTCGCCGATGCCTGCTGCGATTTCGGAGACAATGCCGCCAATCCTTTTAGGTTTTTCCGCGATTGTCGCCAAATTAACTGCAAATTAACGGTTTCGCTTAACCCGTCGCCACATTCCCGCCATATCTTCGCCCGGTTAACGAGTGTTTGGCGTGAGGGTGACATGCCGGAGATTATCAGTGGCCTCGCCGCGGCGGGGATCGTGTTTGTGGCGGGGCAGCTTTGGCAACGCAAGGTGCGCCTTCAGCGAGAGGCTGACGCGCGCGATCGGGCGCAGATGATGGCTGCGCTGCGGTGGCAGCCGGTGAACCCCGATGTGCCGCGGCTGGTTTCGCCGCGCCGTGTGGCGTCGGCGGCCCCGCGTGCCGGGGAGCGGTTGACCTTTTAGGGCGCGGCTCGCCGGCTAGTGCGCGCTCTAAGCCCGCAGGAAAGTCGCAGACGTTAAAGCGCGTTGCGTTGCCGCGCCGCCCAGAGCGCGTGCGCGAAGGCGAGTGCTGCGATTTGGCCCGCTAAGACAGACGGCCAGATTAAAGCGATCTGAGCATCGATGTACTTCTGCGGCCCGTAGGAGACGAGCGCGGCCAACACGGCAAGCACACCAGTGACGCGGCCCGCCATATGTTCCACGGGCCCTAACATCAACGAGACCGCCGCAAGCGCAAGGGCTGCTCCGAGAAATGGTGCGATTGCAAAGGGCGCCACCGTCAAGGGCGGGTGCGGCGGCGTTTGCGAGTATAGCGATAGGAGCATTACGACCTGGAGCACGATCAGCGCGATCAGCGCGGCGCGGGCCTGAACTGTTGCGAGGTGGGGTGTTTGGTCATCGGACATGGCAGGCTCCAAAAACGTAATTGTATGTACGGTTGTGAAATCCGTAAACTTGTGTACGGTTTCTGTCAAGCGCCAATCCCGGAGATCCCTTGCCCGAAAAACCGCCACAGTCATCGCCCAAACCTGACCGCCGTGCTGCCCGCGAAGCCCGAATCGCAGAGGCGGCCTATGCGCTTTTGGAAGAAAAGGGATTTGCCGGCACCTCAATGCTGGCCATCGCGCGCCGTGCGCGGGCTTCGAACGAGACGCTCTACAACTGGTATGGCGACAAGACGGGCCTCTTCAAAGCGCTGATCCTGCGCAACAGCGCCGATCTGCGGGCGATGCTCGATGCGGCGCCCGATGGCACCCCGGCGATCGAAACGCTGCGCGCAATGGGCCCGTTGCTGCTGCGTCTGCTGTTGGGCGACCGTGCTATTGCGCTCAACCGTGCCGCTGCGGCCGATGCCACCGGCACGTTGGGTCAGGCGCTTGCAGCGGCTGGGCGTGACACGGTTTTGCCGCGGATCACAGCGTTGATTGCCCGAGCCGGGGCCGAAGCTGATTTGGGCTTCGAAACAGTTGAGGGTGCTGCAGAAACCTATATCCGGCTGCTTGTCGGCGATCAGCAGATCCGCCGTGCGATCGGCGCGCTGCCAGAGCCGGGGGAGACCGAGATCGAGGCTCACGCGGCAAAAGCATTCACGCAGTTTTCTGCGCTCTTCGCACCGAGCACGGCGTGACGGCTTTCTTGCGGGGCGCGCCGCGCAGCCCTATATTTCGCCCGACGCCCAAAGGATGGCCCCCGCGATGGATCTTGCTCTGCCCCCGAAAGTGACCGACCGTGCCTTTGAACGGCTCGCAGAAATCAATGCGGCTGAAGACATGCCGAAAGCCCTACGCGTGGCGGTGGAGGGTGGCGGCTGCTCGGGCTTTCAATACGATATCAGCCTGGATCAGCCTTCTGACGATGATTTGGTGCTGGAGGGCGCGGGCCAGAAGGTGGTGGTGGACAGCGTTTCGCTGCCGTTCCTCGCCAATGCCGTGATCGATTTCTCCGAAGAGTTGATCGGTGCGCGGTTCACGATCGAAAACCCCAACGCAAGCTCCAGCTGCGGCTGCGGCACGTCGTTCTCAATGTAGCATCTTGCCGGCTGCTCGTTGCTGGGCATGGACAGCCCCCGTGATCCGGGGCAAGGCTCGCCCGAGCTTGACCCCGGACGGAACGCCATGGAAGACGCTGCCCTCACGCGAGATGACATAGCCGCCGCTTACGAAGCGATAACGCCCCATGTGCGCCGCACTCCAGTGGTTGCGGTGGCGGCCAGCGATCTTGGCCTCGACCCGGCGCTTCCCCCGGTGGCCTTGAAGCTTGAACAGCTGCAACACACCGGCAGCTTTAAGGCGCGGGGTGCGGTGCTGAACCTGATGCGTCGCGCGGTGCCCGCAGCCGGCGTTGTGGGCGCCTCGGGCGGCAATCACGGCGCCGCGCTGGCCTATGCGGCGCGGGCAGCGGGGGTTCCGGCCACCATTTTCGTGTTCGACTTCACACCCAAGGCGAAGGTCGAACGGATCCGCAGCTACGGCGCCAACGTGCGCCCGGTGGCGGGTGGCTTCGATGCGCTGATGGCCGAAACCCATGCATATGCGGAAGAAACCGGCGCGCTTCTAGTCCATGCCTATGACCAGCGCGAAACGCTTATGGGGCAGGGCACGGTGGCGCTTGAGTTTCTGCAGCAGGCAGAGGTGGATACGCTTTTGATAGCCGTGGGCGGCGGCGGGTTGATAGGCGGCGTCGCGGCCTGGTGCGCCGGCACCCCGCGCGTTGTGGCGGTGGAGCCTGAGGCCGCGCCCACACTGAACCATGCCCTTGCGGCCGGTGCGCCGGTTCAAGCGCCCGCGGGCGGTGTTGCCGCCGACAGCCTTGGCCCGGGGCAGGTTGGCGCGCTTATGTACCCTATCGCCGAGGCACATGTTGCGGAGTCGGTCTTGGTGCGCGATGCCGCGATCCGGGATGCGCAGGCGCTTCTCTGGGATCGGCTGCGGCTGGTGGTGGAGCCGGGCGGCGCCACCGCGCTGGCGGCGCTAACTGGGGGCGCTTACGTGCCGGGGGATGGGGAGCGGCTGGGTGTGCTTCTCTGCGGCGCGAATACCGATGCGGTGGGGTTTTGAGCGCGATCGGCCTCGCGGACCGCTCGGAAATAGGCTCATCTGCCGAGGTACACGCCGGACGCTTCGCCTCGATTGGCCAAGCTTTCGGGCACCATTGCGCGCGACACGACGCTTGCGTTAGTCGTATGTCGGCCCGCGGGACGGTGCAGCGCACGTCAGTCCTGCATGCTTCTCAACAGGTTCCGGCGGCTTAAGCTGCCGTCGCTGCAATCATCGCGGTGTCGTAGAACTCTCGATAGTCGGTGATCTTGCCATCGGCCCAGGTTGTAACGATGACCACCGGTGTGTCGAACGATCGCCCGCTGGCGCGGTGCGTCCAGCCAGTAGAGCCGATGCCAACGACGCGGTCGCCCTCGGCGACCGTTTCGTCAATCGTCCAATGGTCCATTGTGAAGTTAGTGGTCAAGCCCGTGAGGTACTCATCGAGCGCGGCGTGCCCCCGGCGCGCGGTGGTGTAGGGCATCCCCGCGCCGCCGTCGGCCAGCGAAAGAATGCGAACATCCCGCGCCATATAGTTATACCACATCGCAAGGTCGGTGCCGCGGCTCTCGTGCCACCGTGCCCAAGCCTCTCGCAGCAATGCGGTGTTTTTCTGCTGAAGTGCGCCCATGCCGCTCTCTCCGATTCTGGTTGGGCGAGATTTCATGATTTCTGCATCGCCCGAAAGGGGAAAGCCCAGCACGCCATCCCCGTTGCCCTTCGGCGCGTGGCCCCCTAAGGATGCCGGGCAGGGGACGGGGGAATGGAACCGAGGCGATGACCTACTGCGTGGGCCTGCTGCTCGATGCGGGCATGGTGCTTCTCAGCGATACCCGCACCAATGCGGGGCTCGACAACATCTCGACCTATCGGAAGACCTTCGTCTTCGAAAACCCAGGCGAGCGCGTGATTGCGATCCTAACGGCCGGCAGCCTGAGCGTGACGCAAACCACGCTGGCGCGGCTGGAAGAGGCGGTGACGGATCTTGAAGCCGATCCGCAGCAATCGATCCTGCACACGCCCACGATGCTGCAAGTCGCCGAAATCGTGGGGCGAACGCTGTCGCAAGTCTCATCCGAGGTCCGCTCGAAGATGGATCATGCGCGGCAGGCGGCTTCGGCCTCGCTCATCGTGGCGGGCCAGCGCAAGGGCGGGGGGATGCGGATGTTTCTTGTCTATCCCGAGGGTAATTTCATCGAAGCCACCGCCGACACCCCGTTTTTGCAGATCGGCGAGCATAAGTATGGCAAGCCGATCCTCGACCGGGTGGTGACGCCGCAGACCTCGCTTGCCGATGCCAAGAAGGCGGTGCTTCTGTCGATGGATTCCACGCTGCGATCGAACCTCAGCGTTGGCATGCCGCTGGATCTGACCGTGATCCCCCGCGACGCGCTTAAGGTGGGCGAAGCGCGCCGGATCGCGCCGGATGACATGGGCTTTCAGGAGATGAGCCGCGCCTGGAGCCAGGCGCTGCGAGACGCGTTTACCGAAATCAAGACCTAACGCGATGGCCGCTCTGACGCTCGAAGAGTTTGGTGGCCATGGGCCCGTTTATGGCCCAGCCACAGGGGCCGCGTTGCCGGGTGTAGTGATCTTGCATGGTGCCGAAGGGCCCATGGCGGGCTGGGCGCACAGGTTTGCCGCGATCCTCGCTGTGCACGGGTTTCTGGCTCTGCCGCTTGGATATGGCGCAGGTGATTTCTTCGGGGCCGGGCCAATCCGCGACGTGGATCTGCGGGCGGTGCCCGCGGCGGTCGCTGCCTTGGCCGCCCATCCCCGGTGCTGCGGCGCGGGGCTTTTCGGATGGTCACGCGGCGGCGAGATGGCGCTTCTCGCCGCCGTGCTAGCGGGCCCTGCGGCGATCCCGGCGCTCGCTTTACACGCGCCGTCAGACACTGTGAACGGCGCTTTTGACCCTGAAGAGATGCGGCGCACCGGGCGTGTGCGCACGGCCGACCCAAACGGCCCGCGCGCTTGGGTTTGGGCCGGCGAGGAGGCCGCGCTCACCCCCGGCGCCCCGATCGAGATCGAGCGCTACGAGGGGCCGGTCTTCCTGTCGGTCGGCACAGCCGATGAAGTGTGGGATCACCGAATGACGCTGCGCCTGGCCGATCGGCTGGCCGCCGCCGGGCGCCCCGCCGATCTTTTGCTCGCAGAAGGCGAGGGGCATGGCTACAGTTTTCCCCGTGAGCCCGAGCTTTGGGCCCGCCTGATTGCGTTTTTTGAAAGGGCCCTTCCATGAGCGGCACGGTCACCGGCATCGGCGGGGTTTTCTTTCGGGCCGAAAACCCGGGCGCGCTGACGGCGTGGTACACCACCCATCTGGGGATCACGGTTGAGGATTTCTGGACGCAAGAGCCAGGCGATGCCGTTTTTGCGCCATTTACGGCCAAGACCGAATACTGGGCGTCCGAGAAACAGTGGATGCTGAATTTCAGGGTGCGCGGGCTTGATGCACTTTTGGCCCGGCTCGCTGCGGCCGGGATCCCGGCAGAGCAGCGCGCCGAATGGAATTCGCCCGAAACAGGGCGCTATGCGCGTATTCGTGACCCAGAAGGAAATGAGATAGAGCTCTGGGAACCTCCTGGGGAAAGCGGGGCAGATGACGCTTGAACTTGATCATATCGCTATAGCGGGTGAAGACCTTGGCGCCGCGGCTGCGCATGTGGAAGAGGCGCTGGGCGTGCCGTTGGCTCTGGGGGGCGAACACCGCGAGATGGGTACGCATAACAAGCTTCTCTCACTCGGCCCCGGCGTTTATCTCGAGGCGATCGCGGTTAACCCTGATGCGCCGGCACCGAACCGTCCGCGCTGGTTCGACCTGGATAATTTCACCGGGCGCCCGCGGCTGACGAATTGGATCCTGCGGACGGCGAGCTTGCTGGCTGCGCTATCGGCTGCGCCCTCGGCCTCGGGTGAACCGATGGCCTTCAAGCGGGGCGACTATGCTTGGCAGATGGCTGTGCCCGAAGATGGGCGGCTGCCCTATGGCGGTGCGTCACCGGCGCTGATCGAATGGGCGGGGGACGCCCATCCCGCCGCTGCACTACCCGATAGCGGTTGCCGGCTGGAACGGCTGGAGATCGCGCACCCCGACGCAATGGCGCTGATGCGGGAGTTTCCCGCGCTTTTGCGCTTGGAGCGCGTGCGCCTCGGGCCCGGGCCCTATTTCGAGATGCGCGCCGATATCCTCACGCCCCATGGGCTGAGGCATTTGCGGTGACGATCCGCGCGGCTGAGGCGCGCGATGTTCCCGCCATCTGCGGTCATTGGAACGATGTGATCCGCGACACGCTGATCAGCTTCAAGCATGAAGAGATGGGCGAAGATGACGTGACCGCCTATCTTGCGGCCCGTGCGGCGGCGGGTCACCCGTTCTTCGTGGCTGAACTCGGCGGCATGGTCGTGGGCTTTGCCACCTATTTCCAGTTCCGCGGCGGTTCCGGCTATGCCCACACGCTGGAGCATTCGATCATGCTGGGCGCGGCCGCGCGGGGCCAAGGGCTGGGCCGCAAACTTTTGATCTCGCTCGAAGATCACGCACGCTCTTCCGGGCACCACTCGCTTTTCGCAGGTGTTTCCTCCGCCAATCCCGCTGGCCGGGCCTTTCACGCCGCGATGGGATACGAAGAGATCACAACGCTGCGCGAAGTAGGCTTCAAATGGGGCCGCTGGTTGGATCTCACCCTGATGCAGAAAATCCTGTAAGCCCCTGCCGGGCGGGGATAGGCTTTGGCCGATGTCGATCTGGTCTCGCATAGCAGATGCCCTCTCGGCGCTCGCCTCGGGCGAGGGCCTCGGCGAGGTGTTCGACCGGCTGCGCACGCCGCCGGAGCGTTCGGTGGCCTTCGCGATTGCCGTTATTGCGCTGGGTGCCAAGATGGCCAAGGCCGATGGGCTGGTCACCCGCGATGAGGTGGCGGCGTTTCGCGAGGTATTTACAATTCCCAAGGGTGAGGAGCAGAATGCCGCGCGCGTCTTCAACCTCGCCCGGCAGGATGTGGCGGGGTTTGAAGACTACGCGGGCCGCATTCGCGCAATGTTCGGTGAGGGCAGCGATGTGCTGGCCGATCTTCTGGAGGGGCTTTTCCACATCGCGATGGCCGACGGCCACTATCACCCATCCGAGGATGACTTTCTGGAACGCGTTGCGGGTATCTTCGATGTGCCCGAGCGCGAGTTTCGAAGCCTGCGCGCTCGCTTTGTGCCTGATGCGGCGCCCGACCCCTGGGATGTTTTGGGCGTTGCCCCCGGCACGCCAATCGATGATGTGCGCGCCGCCTGGCGGCGCCTTGTGCGCGACAGTCATCCCGACCGGATGATGGCCCGCGGTGTGCCCGAAGAAGCGGTGAAACTTGCCGAAAAGCGGCTCATCGCGATCAACCGGGCGTGGGAAGAGATTTCTGAAGGCCGCGCGGCGTGAGGGCACGCAGGTGAGGCCCCAGCGGTGAGGATTGCGACCTACAATGTTGAGTGGTTCACCAACCTCTTCGATGACGGCGGCAAGATGCTGGCTGATGCTGAGTGGTCGGGCCGCCGGGATGTGACGCGTGGCGATCAGCTAGCCGCCCTCGGCATCGTCTTCACCGCGCTTAACGCCGATGCGGTGATGGTAATCGAAGCGCCCGATACCCATCGGCGGCGCGATGGCGTGGTGGCGCTTGAACGATTCGCCGCACATTTTGGGCTGCGGGCGCGGCGGGCGATCATGGGCTATGTCAACGATACACAACAGGAAATCGCGCTGCTCTACGATCCCGATGTGATCGAGGCGCGCCACGATCCGAAGGGTGCGGAAACGGGCAAGCGCGGGGCTGAAGGCGCGCCGCGCTTTGACGGCGCCATGCGCATCGATCTTGATATAGACAACACGCAAGACGTTGTTCGCTGGTCGAAGCCGCCCCTGGAACTGGCGGTGAAAACGGCCGATGGCGCGGCCTTCCGGATGATCGGGGTCCACGCAAAATCGAAGGCGCCCCACGGAGCGAAGGGGCGCGAGGCGGTGATGCGCGCGGCCATCGCCAACCGCCGCAAGCAGCTGGCGCAATGCATATGGCTGAGGCGCCGGGTCGAGGCGCATCTGGATGCGGGCGACCCGCTGATCGTTCTGGGTGATTTCAACGATGGCCCGGGGCTGGATGAATATGAACAGCTTTTCGGGCGCTCAGGCGTGGAAATCGTCATTGGCGAGGCAGGCGCGGCGCAGCTTTACGATCCCCATGCCCGGCGCGTGATCTCGCGCCGGATCGCGGCCCTGCCCGCCACCGCGCGCTTCTGGCTGCCCCACGAAGAGCGCTGGCTGCAGGCGCTCTTGGATTATATCATGGTGTCTCCCGACCTCCGCGCGAAGAAGCCTCGCTGGCGCATCTGGCATCCGTTCGACGACGCTGCTTGCTACCGAGCGGTGGAGTTGCGCGAGGCGCTGCTGGCGGCATCGGACCATTTTCCGGTAACGCTGGATGTCACGTTATAAGGGGCGTAGGCCCTTCCGAATGCGCGCAAGAGCCGCCATATATAGGCCACGCTGCTCTGGGAGGGCCGTTTATGAAACTCGTTTTGGCCGGGGTGCTAGCGGCGGGGCTTGCCGTAACGCCCGCCGCCGCCGAAGAGGGCGAGATGCGCGAGGGGCTGGACCTTTTGGGCGAAGGCACGCGGCTTTTGCTTGAGGGCCTGATGGCCGAGATGGAGCCTGCCCTAAAGGGTTTTGCCGACACTTTGCGCGGGATCGAAGGCTACCATGCGCCCGAAGTGCTGCCCAACGGCGATATCATCATCCGGCGGAAGCGGGATGGGGAAGCTACGCCGGAGGCGCCCTTGCCCGAGACCGAAGAGGTCGAGATCTGAGCGGGCCAATGCAGGCGCGGTTCACCGTGCCCACGCGGGGGCCAGGGCTTTACGAGATCACCCGTGAGATCGCGGATTGGGTTACAGGCGATGGGCTTTTGACGCTCTTTTTGCGTCACACCTCCTGCTCGCTTGTGATCCAGGAAAATGCCGATCCCGACGTGCGCCATGACCTTGATGCCTTCTTTGCCCGCCTCGTGCCGCCGGGAGATGACCCATCGATGGGCTGGCTCACGCATACGATCGAGGGGCCCGACGATATGCCCGCCCATATCAAGGCCGCCCTGTTGCCGGTGAGCCTTTCAATTCCGGTCAAAGAGGGCCGCATGGCGCTTGGCACCTGGCAGGGAATTTACCTTTTCGAACATCGGTCTGCGCCCCACCGGCGTGAGATCGCGGCACATATGGCACACTAGCGACAGGATCCATCATGGCGAAAACGCTTTTCATCACCGGTGCGTCCACCGGCATCGGGGCCGAGACGGCGCGGGCCGCAGCGGCACAGGGCTGGAATGTGGCGCTGCTTGCCCGCTCGGCTGAGAAACTCGAGGCACTTGCAGGCGAGATCGGGGACCAGGCGCTCGCACTGCCGGGCGATGTGACGGATCTTGCGGCGCAAGAGGCGGCGGTGTCGGCCTGCGCGACGCGGTTCGGCGGGCTTGATGCGGCGTTTGCCAATGCCGGCAAAGGGCTCGACACACCGGGCACCGAGGCCGGTGATCCGACGGAATGGCGACAGCTTGTCGACCTCAACATCATGGGGCTACTCTACACCGCGCGCGCGGCGCTGCCGGAGTTGCGGAAAACCAAAGGCACCCTTTTGCTGACCGGATCTGCGGCGGGACGGCGACATATCAGCGGATCGATCTACGGCGCCACCAAATGGTTCGTGCACGGCTATGCCGGCAACATGGCCGAAGAAATGCGTGCCTGGGGCGGGCGCTGCGCGGTGGTGGCGCCGGGCATGGTTGACACGCCGTTTTTCGATCAAGCGAAGCCCGACCAATTGAAGCCCGAAGATGTGTCTGCAGCGGTGATGCACATCCTCGAAGCCCCGCCGCGCGCGAGTGTCCGCGAGGTGTTTCTGATGCCGCAAAACTGAGGGTTTTCGCGGCTCTGGCGCGCGTGCGTGACGCTTGCAACACCCAAGATATAGCGGCGGTTTTCCCCTCTACCCAATCTGTGGCGGCATGCCTATAGTGCGTGTGGACTGCGGGGCACGGCCCCCAATAAGGCGAAGGATTGGGGGGAAAGCATGCGCTGCCCGTTTTGCGGAAACATCGACACTCAGGTTAAGGATTCGCGGCCTGCGGAGGATCATGTCGCGATCCGGCGGCGCCGTTTCTGCCCGGCCTGCGGCGGGCGATTCACCACCTATGAACGTGTGCAGCTGCGCGATCTGGTTGTCGTCAAATCCAACGGCAAGCGTGAGGATTTTGATCGCGACAAGCTGGAACGTTCGATCCGGATCGCGATGCAGAAGCGCCCCATCGAGCCTGAGCGGATCGACCAAATGATCAGCGGAATCGTCCGTCGTTTGGAATCGATGGGGGAGACGGATATTCCCTCAAAGACGATCGGCGAGATCGTGATGGAAAGTCTCGCCCGGATCGACACCGTCGCCTATGTGCGTTTTGCAAGCGTTTACAAGAACTTCCAGGCCGCAGATGATTTCGAAGAGTTTGTAAGCGAGTTGCGACCGCCGAAGCCGGACGAGGCGTGACGCCGCAAACCCAAGCACAGGCAGACGCCCGGTTTATGGCGCTGGCGCTGTCGCTTGGCGCCCGGCGGCTGGGGCAGGTTTGGCCCAACCCCGCGGTAGGCTGCGTGATCGTCAAAGCCGGCCGGATCGTGGGACGCGGGGTCACCGCTCCCGGTGGGCGGCCCCATGGCGAGCCGCAGGCGCTGGCCCAGGCGGGCACATCAGCGCGGGGCGCCACGGTTTACATCTCACTCGAACCCTGCGCGCATCATGGCCAGACGCCGCCCTGCGCCGAGGCGCTCGTGGCCGCCGAAGTGGCCCGGGTGGTGACGGCGCTCGAAGATCCCGATCCGCGCGTTGCGGGGCGGGGCCACGGCATTCTGCGCGATGCGGGCATCGCGGTAGCGACGGGGGTGCTGGCGGCCGAGGCGCGTGCCGCCCATCGCGGATTTCTCACCCGGGTGGGCGAGGGGCGCCCGATGGTTACCTTGAAACTCGCCTCGAGTTTCGATGGGCGCATCGCAACCGCCTCGGGCGAAAGCCGCTGGATCACCGGGCCCGCCGCCCGGCGCCGGGTGCATCTGGAGCGGATGCGGCACGATCTGGTGCTTGTGGGCGGCGGCACCGCGCGCGCCGACGACCCAGATCTCAGGGTGCGCGAGATGGGCGCTGTGGCGCAGCCGGTGCGCGCGGTGGCATCGCGGCGACTGAACGTGCCCTTGGGGGGGCGGCTCGTACAATCCGCGGAGCAGGGCCCCGTCTGGATGCTTCACGAGGCGGGGACGACAATTGATCCCTCTTGGTTCGAAGCCAAGGTACGGCTGATTGCCGTGCCCGGTGCGCCCGGCGGCCAACTCGATCCGGCGGCCATGCTGAAGGCGCTTGGTGCGGAGGGGATCACGCGCGTGTTCTGCGAGGGGGGAGGCGCGCTTGCGGCATCGCTCTTGCAGGCGGGCGTGGTGGATGAGGTCGTGGGCTTTACCGCTGGCCTGATGCTTGGGGCAGAGGGGCAGCCCGCGCTAGGAGCGCTGGGGGTCGGCGCATTGGCGGATGCACCGCGGTTTGAACTTGTGGATACGGAGCGCGTTGGGGCGGATGTGCTGCACCGGTGGGTGCGAGGCGGGTAGGGGCCTCCACTTAGAGATCGATCTTACTTCGAGCCGCCGACGCAACCTCGCAGCGAGCGCTGCGGAAACTCGGCGGATGCTGCCCCGCCGGGACGGACCAGTGCTTGCCCCGCGCCTTCGGTTTGTTCCGGGATCTGGGCCAGCGAATTGTATAGCGCGGCCAACGATGAATTGGGGCAATCGCGGCAGGTAGCTATCGGCGCGCCACGGTTGCCCAAAGCCCTTGCAGCTTCGACAGCACGCGATTGCTCGTGCCGGGGCGCGGAAGTTCGCCGCGTTCCAGCCGCTCAATGATCACTTCGGGCGGGCAGGGCCGGCCTGTGATTGGATCGCGGTAACGCGGATAGCCGATCAGCACGGCATGCGCGAGTTGTGCAAGCGACGGCCGCGCGGTGCGTCGGTCGGGCACTGGGCCCAGATCGCGGGTCAGGCCCCAACCGGCGTAGAATGGCGTTCCGGTACAGGTCACGGGAATGCCGCGCAGGAGGGCCTCGAACCCCATGAGCGAGGTGATCGTCCAAACCTCATCGACTTCTTCGAGCAGCACATGGGCATCGAGATCGGTCACGATCAGATCGGCATGGCCCCTGCTGCCCTCGGGCAGGCGGCCCGCGCGCAGGCCCGCTTCCACATCCGGATGCGGCTTGTAGACGATCGCGGTGCCAGTGTTTTGCGCGCGGGTGAAGGATAGAAGCGCGGCATTGGTGATGATCCGGTCCGCTCCGCGGATAACCGAGGCATCGTCTTCCACTTGGCCGGGCACGAGGATGCGGCGGCCCCGCGGCATCTGAGGCAGATCAAGCTGGCCGACGTTGTATTTCGACAGGCCCGCGCGGCAGATCCGGCCAACAAGGCGTTCGGCGCGCGCCACCTCGGCCTCTGGCAGGTTGGGCGAGGCTTCGATCAATCGTTCCAGCCGGCTTTCGCGGGTCGGGTCGTAGTAGATGCCCAGATCGTCGGCCACGAGCGACAGGGGCGGTGTGAGCCTCGCGCCAAGGCCGCGGGAGCGCAGGAAGCCGTCTTCCACCAGCACCGTGTCTTCCCCCTGCGGCCCGAGGCTGGCCCAGGCCATCTGGCGACGGCCCTCGCGCGGCCGATCAGAAAATAAGACAGGTTTCACTGTGCCGAAGAAGCCATTGATATTGTTGCGCTTCCACAATCGCATGTTACCAGCCACCCAGCCCGTGCGATCATCGCGCCAGGCGCGCGCCTCTGCCTCAAGCCAGCCAAGAACGCGGTCCAGGCCGCAGAGCCTGTCGCGCGAGGGATCGTACCATTTGGGGTAGAGGATCATCGCCGCGGCGAAGAGTTGGGCGCGGGTGAGCGGGCGCATGCGTCGGGGCGGGGGATTGCGATCTTCGGTGAGCCCCCAGCCCGCATAGAATGGCTGTCCGAATACTTTTGGCCGATGGCCGGCATAGATTGCCTCAAACCCAAGACCGGAGGAGACTGTGTAGACAGCCACAGCGCCGTCAAAGAGCGCCCAGGGGCTGACGGGCGTGTTAAGGATTCGCACGCCTTCGGAGAGATCGCTCTCATCAAAGTGCCCTGGCCGGTGGCCGCCCGTGCTTTCGGGATGGGCCTTGATGACGATCGGGCAGCCGGGGTTTTCCACGCGCGCCGATACCAGCATGTCGCGAAACGTGGCGCTGTCAGCGCCGCTTGCGGTTACCGAAGCATCGCCTTGCGTCTGATCGATAACCACAACATATCCGGGCGTGGGTACCGGAAGGCCGGGATCGACTGCGGCGAACTTCGTCAAATGTGCATGGCGCATCCGCTCGATCGCAGCGCGGGCGCGGTTCAGTAGCGCAGTATCGTCGAGGAGCGCGGTAGAGAGCAGTTTCTCAAGGTCAGAGCGTTGCGCGGGATCAAAATGCACGCCCCGTTGATCGAGCAGCAGGCCCATCGGCGGCTCGCCGTCGCGGCCCGGGAAGAGCGAGCGCAGAAAGGCATCTTCGACCCGCAGAATGGGCGCATCGCGCCGTTCGGCCACTGCTTCGCCCCGCGGCGCCGTGGGGCTTTGGCCCCAGACGCCGACCCAGTCGCCCGGCCCTGGCGCACCGATGGTGACATTCCATCCGGCCAGTTCAAGGATCCGCCGGGTGCGTTTTTGCGTCAGAAACCCGCCGTTATAGACGAATAGCCGCCGGGGAGAGCCCTCCCCGGCGGCATGTTTCGTGCCCTCAGGCGCGTCGTCACTCGTTGACGAGGTTATCGATGGTATTCGCTGTGTTAAGCGGCCCGACGATGGCAGAGAGGACTTTGGTGAACTGGGTGTAGGGTGCCTCGGTAACATAGACCGTGTCCTCATCCCGAATTTCGAATTCACGCGCCACGAAAAGCCCGTTGGGGCCCGTCAGGTCAAGCACGTAAGCAACTTGCTGATCGCCTGTGACATCGCGGCCCAACACCGTTTCGGCCACCGCTTCTTCCTCGGTCCGCAACACGAATACGCCGGTGGGGTCGGCGAGGTTGGAGTTTAGGCCGCCAACCGTTGCGATCGCTTCAACGGCGGTAATCGTCTGGGTTTCAAATGGCACGCGGCTTTGTGCGCCCGTGGCTCCGAGCGCTGTGAAGGAGCGCGTGTCTTCTTCCACAAGCACGCGGTCGCCGCCTCTGAGCGCGATGTCGAGGCGGGGATCTTCGTACAGGTCATCGAGCCAGATTGTGCCGGTATGACCGCCGCGGATCACGGTAACCTGTGCGATCTCGGGCGGGATTGTCACACCACCCGCCTGCGCGAGCATTGCAGTGAGCGTGCGGGTGGGCCGTTCGATGGGGTAAACGCCCTGGCCACCCACGCCGCCGATCAGCGAAACGGTGGCGCCGTCGCCCGCGGCACGCTGCACGATCACTTGCGGATCGGGCGTTTGCGCGCTGAGCTTTTCGGTGATGATTCGGCGGATCGCTTCGGGCGTGTTGCCCGCCGCCTTGATGCGCCCAGCATAGGGCACGAAGATGAAGCCGTCGCCATCCACCTGCACCTCTGTCAGCGACGTGGCGTTTGAGCCGGCGGTGGCGAGAAGGCCGTCATCGACGTTTTCCCAGATCGTCAGACCAAGCGTATCGCCAGGGCGGATAGTGTCGGAACCGACGATCCCGGCGCTGAGGAAGCCCTCGCCAAAGCCGAGGCTCGGCTCCAGGCGCGTGGCCTGTGCGACGCGGTCATTGACTTCGATCACGAGGGTTTCGCCGTCGCGCATCTCGGAGCCGGAAAAGATTTCGGATTTCGTCGGGCCGGAGCGGGGAAGCCCGCAGCCTGCAAGCACGGCGAATACCGCAACAGCGGCCGCCGGGCGCGCCCGGTGGAGTTTCGTAAAGTTCACTGCTCGGTCTCCTAGACCTGATTATTATGCCTGCCTTTGGCGCAAAGCTAACCGAGCAAGGGGGGCAAGGGAAGTTTTTCCTATCCGCTGCGGGAAGTTGCGAGGCGCAGGTGTTGCCCTGGCGCCGCGCTTGGCGGAAAAAACCGCGCGTAGCGGCTTTCGTCTGCCAGCATGAAATCCACAACCCGTCGATAAACCTGGCGCCGGCCGCGGGCAGAGTAGAAGCCCCCTGGCACCTGGGAGGTTTCCAGCAGGAATTGGCGGAATGTCGCGTAGGCGGCGCGGTCGGGCGGCGTTGGGTTGGCAAAAAACGCCGCGATCGGCTGGTTCGACGTTAGCTCTGGTTTGGCGTAGACTGCGGCCCCGAATGCGCGCACCGGCAGGCCGCGCCAGAGTGCTTGCTGCGCGGCAGTGGAATTGACGGTAACGGCAGAGCGCGCCGGATCGAGCAGCCCGGCAAGCTTGCCACCGCGTACGTAGTGCACTCTGTCACTTACGCCTGCGGCGCTGGCCAGTCGCGCAATCAGGCGGCGTTGGGGCACGCGCCCATCTTCCAGCGGGTGTGCCTTCATGACGAGGTGATGGTGTGCAGGGGCCCCCTCGGCAAATCCGTTGATAACATGCGCGAGGAAGGCCTCGCTTGTGGGGAAGGGTCCGTGGTGCCGGAAGCTTGCATCGTGATCGAGTTGCAGCAGCACCAGGTGATAGGGGAAGCCGCCCCGTTTGATGCGGCGGGTCGCTGCGGCACGGGCCGCCCGATGTGCGGGCATCAGAGCGAGCCGGCGCAGATAGAGGCGAAACTCCTGAGTCACTGAGACACCCCGATGCGGCGCCACCCTTGCATTGCGGCGCCCGCCGGCCAGAACGCAGGCATGGTAGAGCGCCCCGTAGACGATGTGCTGGCGCATTTCGCCCCAGTGGTCCGGTGCTTCCAAATGATCGGGAAGGCCGCGTTCCAGCGCTTGCGCGATGTCATCCGTGCCAAGGTGCATGAGCGGGGAATGGCCGTTCGCGCCGTCGCGCTCATAGGTGATCCACCATGGGCGCAGATAGCCTTCCTCAAAAACATGGATCCTAAGCCCCGCGGCGCGCGCGATGGCGAGGGCAGCGGCTTGGAGCGGCTTGGTGTCGCCGTAAAGCACCACATCTGTGACATCATGTGTGGAAACGGCTTGGCGGATTGCCGCTGGCCACGCGTCAATTGCGCCCTGAAATGCGGTATAGCTGCTGCGTTCCGGCCAGAATACTCGGTCGCCCAGCGTTGTGCCGATTCGGTGTACCCGGGCGCCGGAAGCCCGAAGGTGCCGGGCGAGACCCCAGAAAAACGGGCCATGGGGGCCCTGCAGCAACAGAAAGCTGCGGATGGTTTCGCCGGTCCCTGCCATCTGGCGCTGCCCTTTGGCCGTTTGGCGCGGAGACTGCCCGTTGCGGCGCGCTCTGTCACGCGATTCGCGCGCTTGCCCTCTCGCAGGCGCGCCACTACGACGGAGGTGCACCAACAAGGTTAAGGCGATGTTCACCGGAATTGTCACCGATATCGGGCGGATCCTGGATCTGCGTCAGGCGGGCGACCTGCACGCGAAGATCGCTACAGGCTATGATGTTGCGGGCATCGATATCGGTGCTTCGATCGCCTGTAACGGCGTGTGCCTGACGGTGACGGGGCTGGGGGAGGCGCCGGAGCCTTGGTTTTCGGTCGATATCTCCGCTGAGACCGTTTCGAAATCAAACATTGGCGCCTGGGCGGTGGACGCGTGCGTGAACCTCGAGCGCGCGCTTAAGGTGGGCGACGAGTTGGGCGGCCATATCGTTTCGGGCCACGTGGATGGCGTTGCCGAGGTGGTGGCCATGGCGGATGATGGTGAAAGCACCAGGATCACGTTTTGCGCGCCGGCAGATCTGGCGCGATTCATTGCGCCCAAGGGATCGGTGGCGTTGAACGGAACATCGCTGACAGTAAACGAAGTTGAAGGCGCAACCTTCGGGGTGAATCTCATCCCCCATACCAAAACCGTCACCACCTGGGCAGATACGGCGGAGGGGGATCTCATCAACCTGGAGATCGATACGCTGGCGCGTTACGTGGCGCGGCTGGCGGAGGCGGGATGAGCGGGATCGGCCACAACAAGGGCCCAACGATGGAGCCGGGTGGGGCCTGGCGTCGCTATGCCTGGCGCCGCTCGCGCGAGGAGCTTCTGCCGAAACTCCCATTGGAGATCGTGCGCCTGCGCGTGCGCCGGGCCCGCGAGCTTGGGCTTGATTACAAAACCTATGCGGGGGTGCGCGCGGCCACGGGGCGCGATCTGGTGGCGTTTCTCTTTTCATCGAACGCCCTTCGCGCGATGCGCGAAACTGCGGATCTGCCGCAGGACGTGGCCGCGAAACTCGGCGCTTTGGCGCGCTGCGAGAAGATTGCTTTTGCCCAGCCGCCGGTGGATCCGGCGCGGCTTGGTGCCCATGAGTTGATCGATTTCGCCGCTCGCGCGCCGGGGCTTTCGCAAAGCTGGAGCGATGTGCGCCGCAGGGTGCTTTCGGTGACCGCCGAACGCGGGCTTCCCACGGATGCGGTTCTGGTGATCGGCGACACAGCGCTGGAGCGCGAGTGGCGGGAGGCCGGGCGGCTTGCCGGGTTTCTGCCGTCGGAGCGGTATTTCAAAGCAGGTTAGGTGCGGGCGAGGCCACAACTTTCTTGTTCAATCATGAATTTTTCATTATTCCATGAAATATGGAATCAATACTGATCGATCGCCTCACCGCCCTCGGCCACCCACAGCGCATGGCCGTCTTCCGCCTGTTGATGCGCCGCTACCCGGATGCGGTGCCGGCGGGCGAAATCGCCGGGGCCCTCGGGCAAAAGGCCTCCACCATGTCCGTCTACCTCGCGGCGCTTACGCGGGCGGGTCTGATTTCACGCCAGCGTAGCGCAACCTCGCTACGCTACCGCATAGACCTCGATGCGGTGCGCGATCTCAGCGCTTCGCTTCTGATCGATTGCTGCCGGGGCCGGCCCGATCTGTGCCCACCCGATCTTTTTTTGCCAGGGGTTCTGCCCGATACCGAGGGAGATCATTCGATGAGTGACGGAAAGCTGAACGTACTTTTCATTTGCACGGGCAATTCCGCCCGCTCGGTCTTTGCCGAAGCGGTCTTGCGCAACGAGGGCGCGACGCGCTTCAACGCGTTTTCCGCCGGCACCCGCCCGCAATCCGAGCTCAATCCGTTTGCGGTGGAAATGCTGAAGGAAAAAGGGCACGATATCAGCCTCTTGCGCGCCAAGAACGTGGAAGAATTTCAGGGGCCGGACGCGCCGCAACTTGATTTCGTCTTCACGGTGTGTGACCGGGCGGCGAATGAGGAATGCCCGGCCTGGCCCGGCCAGCCCGTGACGGCACATTGGGGCGTGCCCGATCCAGTGAAGGCCGAGGGCACGGATGCCGAAAAGCGCCTGGCCTTCCAGCAGGCTTATGGGCTTTTGCGGAACCGGATTTTGGGGTTTGCCGCACTACCGCTGGAAACGCTTGATCGCGTAGCTCGGCAGGTTGCGGTGGACGATATCGCCGGCCTCGAGGGGGCCCGATGACGCGCTACGCGTTGAATGGGCTCGGCCGCATCGGTAAGCTCGCCCTGCGCCCGTTGCTGGAGCGGGGGGCGGAGATCGCCTTTCTAAATGACGCCGTTGGCGATCCGGCGATGCATGCGCATCTTCTTGAATTCGATACGGTGCATGGGCGCTGGCGCGCACAGTTCGCAGCCGATGAGAAAAGTATCACGGTGGATGGCACCCGGCTGCCGGTAACATCCACGCGTTCGCTCGCCGATCTGCCACTCGACGGTGTGGATGTGGTGATCGACTGCACCGGCGCGTTCAAGACCGAGGCCAAGCTGGCCCCCTACTTCGAGGCGGGTGTGAAGAAGGTGGTCGTTTCTGCCCCGGTCAGGGAGCCGTCGGCGGCCAATATCGTCTACGGTGTGAACGACGGGATCTTCGACCCCGCCGAGCACCGGATTGTGACGGCCGCCAGCTGCACCACAAACTGCTTGGCGCCGGTGGTTAAGGTGATCCATGAAGGGATTGGGATCGTGCACGGCTCAATCACCACGATCCACGACGTGACGAACACACAAACCATCGTGGACCGCCCCGCGAAAGACCTTCGCCGCGCACGCTCTGCCCTGAACTCGTTGATCCCCACGACCACCGGTTCGGCCACCGCGATCACGCTGATCTACCCCGAACTGACGGGCAAGCTAAACGGCCATGCCGTGCGCGTGCCGCTTCTGAACGCCTCACTGACCGATTGCGTGTTCGAAGTGGCGCGGGAGACGAGCGCGGAGGAGGTGAACGCGCTTTTTGCCGCCGCCGCAAAGGACGATCTGAAGGGCATTCTGGGTTATGAGGAGCGCCCGCTCGTTTCCACCGATTACACGAACGACCCGCGCTCTTCTATCATCGATGCTCCTTCGACCATGGTTGTGAACGGCACCCAGGTGAAGGTCTACGCGTGGTATGACAATGAATGGGGCTATGCGCATCGGCTGGTGGACGTTGCGCTAATGGTAGGGGCTTCGGTGTGAGCCGCGCCGCTGGCGAGAGGCCGGAGGGGCTGGCCGCCTATATCTCGGTTACGGCGGCCTATTGGGCCTTCATGCTCACCGATGGCGCGCTCAGGATGTTGGTGCTGCTGCACTTTCATACGCTGGGCTTTTCGCCGGTGCAGCTTGCCTACCTGTTCGTGCTCTACGAAATCGCGGGCGTGGTGACGAACCTCTCGGCGGGGTGGATCGCGGCGCGCTTCGGGCTGACCTCAACGCTTTACGCCGGGCTCGCGCTTCAGATCGTGGCCCTTCTGGCCCTGGCGCAGCTTGATCCGGGCTGGGCCGTGGGCGCCTCGGTCGCTTATGTGATGGCGGTGCAGGGCGCGTCTGGCGTGGCGAAGGATCTCGCCAAGATGAGCTCGAAAAGCGCTGTGAAGCTTCTGGCCCCGAAAGAGGGCGATGGGCTCTTCCGCTGGGTTGCGCTGCTGACGGGATCGAAAAACGCGGTGAAAGGCGCGGGCTTTCTGATCGGAGCGGTGGCGCTGGGGCTTTTGGGCTTCGTGCCATCGGTTCTGGGCATGGCGGCGGTGCTGGCGGTGATCCTTGCCGCCGTCCTGATCGGCATGCCCGGCGGGCTGCCCAAGGGCCGGAAGAGCGCGAAGTTTCGCGAGGTGTTTTCCGACAACCCCAATGTGAACTGGCTGGCCGTGGCGCGCGTGTTCCTCTTCGGCGCGCGGGATGTTTGGTTCGTTGTCGGCATCCCGATCTACTTCTACGCGGTCCTGTCGGATGGCACGGTGGCGGGCAATCGGGCCGCGTTTTTCACCATCGGCACCTTCATGGCGGTCTGGATCATCCTCTACGGTGCAGTGCAGGCCAGCGCGCCGCGCCTCTTGCGCGCTGAGGCGCGGGGGCGGGCGGCGCTTATCGCCGACGCGCGGCGCTGGGTGGGCCTGCTCGTGGCGGTGCCGGCGGCGCTGGCGGCGGCCGTCTGGGCCGCGGGGGAGCCTGCGGAGTGGCTTACCGCGCTTCTGATCGCGGGGCTTTTGGTGTTCGGCGCAATATTCGCGCTGAACTCGGCGCTCCACTCCTACCTTATCCTGGCCTTCACGAAAAACGAGCGCGTTACGATGGATGTTGGCTTTTACTACATGGCCAACGCAGCGGGCCGGCTGATAGGCACCGTGGGTTCCGGGCTCAGTTACCAAATTGGCGGCGTGGCACTCTGCCTCGCAGTGGCCGCCGTGTTTCTAGGGTTAAGCTGGCTCGCGGCTGGCCGGTTAAGTGATCAAGACGCGGCGGTCGCGGCCTGACGCACCGGAAGCCCGCGAAGGGATTTGTAGTTCTCGCTGCCGCGCGCTATTTCGCCCCCGACAGCCGGAGCCACGAATGAACACCCAAGAGCCCTACACCTACTCCGATGCCATCTCTTCGGTGGAAGAGATCATCGAGGATGCCCGCAATGGGCGGATGTTCATCCTCGTTGATCATGAAGACCGCGAAAACGAGGGCGATCTGGTCATCCCCGCGCAGATGGCCACGCCCGAGGCGATCAATTTCATGGCTACCCACGGACGCGGGTTGATTTGCCTCAGCCTTCCCGGCGAGCGGATAGATGCGCTCGGCCTGCCGTTGATGGCCTCTCAGAACTCGTCCCGTCACGAGACGGCCTTCACCGTCTCGATCGAGGCGCGCGAGGGCGTTTCGACCGGGATTTCCGCCCACGACCGGGCGCGCACGGTGGCGGTGGCTATCGACCAAAGCAAGACAGCGGCGGACATCGCGACACCGGGGCATATCTTTCCGCTGCGCGCGCGCGCCGGCGGCGTGCTGGGGCGGGCGGGGCATACGGAGGCCGCGGTCGATGTTTCGCGCCTGGCCGGCCTAAACCCTGCTGGCGTCATCTGCGAGATCATGAACGAGGATGGCTCGATGGCCCGGCTGCCCGATCTGGTCGCTTTCGCCCAGCGCCACAACCTCAAGATCGGCACGATCAGCGACCTGATCTCTTACCGCCGCCGCCATGACAACCTTGTTGCGGTCACTGAGGAGCGCACTGTCACGTCTGAATTCGGTGGGGATTGGCAGTTGCGGATCTTTACCGATACCGCCCATGGCGATGAGCATATCGCGTTGACGAAGGGCGATCTTTCAGGCGACGCGCCGGTGCTCGTGCGAATGCACGCTCTTGATCCTATGCTGGATGTCGTGGGCCTTGGTCCGATGGGCCGCGCTGGTGAGTTCGGCGATGCGATGCAGCTGATCGCAGAAGAGGGGCGGGGGGCCGTGGTGCTTCTGCGCGATACTACGATGAAGCTCGTTACCGGCGATAGCGTTTCGCCACAAACACTGCGGCAGTACGGGCTGGGCGCTCAGATCCTGTCAACTCTGGGCGTTTCGCAGTTGATATTGCTGACAAACTCTCCGAAGCCCAAGGTGGTGGGGTTGGAAGCCTATGGGCTTGAGATCGTGGGCACTCGCAAGATTTCGGAGATCGGATAATGGCCGGGCATTCGGATAATGACATGGCGCTGCCGCGCTTCGACGATCCGGTGAAGATCCTGATCGTGATCGCGCCCTATTACACCAAGATCGCGGAGGCGCAGCTTGCCTCGGCGCGCGGGGTGGTGGAGGCCGCGGGCGCGAGCCATGAGACCATCGAGGTGCCCGGATCGCTGGAGATCGCCGCCGCGATCACGCTGGCGCACCGGCTTTCGAACTATGATGGCTATATTGGGCTCGGCTGTGTGATCCGGGGGCGGACGTCGCACTATGATGTGGTGGTGAACGAAAGTGCGCGGGGCATCACGCTTCTGGGCCTTCAGGGGCTGGCCATCGGCAACGGCATCATCACCGTTGAGAACATGGAGCAAGCCGAGGAACGCGCCGATCCTGAGCGGCTGAATACCGCGGGCGCGGCGGCAGAGGCAGCGCTGCACCTCATCGCCATCGCCCGCAAATGGGGCACCAAGCGAAAGGATGTGGGCTTTCTGCCGGAAACCATCCTTGTGACAGGCGGCGAGGAAGATCCGGGATCGCGCCCGGCATGAGCACGGCCAAACAAATGCGCTCGGCCGCGCGGCTTTATGCCGTGCAGGCGCTCTTTCAGATGGAGGCCGCAGGACAATCGGCGGATGCGGTGATCCGCGAATTCGAGGATCATCGCTTCGGCGCCACCTATGAAGATGGCGAGATGGCCGAGGGCGATGTGGACCATTTTCGCGGGCTTGTGGGCGATGCGGTGAACCACCAGGCGCGGATCGATCAGATGACGGATCGGGCGCTTGTTGAGAAATGGCCGATTGCGCGGATCGATCCCACTCTGCGGGCGCTCTTCCGCGCTGCGGGCGCGGAGTTGGCCGAAGGCGCTGCCCCGCCGCGCGTAGTGATTAGCGAGTTTGTGGATGTGGCGAAGGCGTTCTTCCCCGAGGGCCGAGAGCCCAAATTTGTGAACGCGGTCCTCGATCACATGGCGCGCGAGGCGCAGCCGGGCGCATTTTCGGATTGAAGAAGGCCGCGCAAGGTTCTGCGCGGCCAAACTTTTCTTGAATAGTCTTACTGCGTGGGCGCGCCGAAGAGCGTTTCATGCATCACAGCGTACACATCAGTGCTATCCATCAGCGGGGCGATCAGCTCGCTGTTGAACCCCGCACCGCGCACCAGGATTCCGCCGGCCACATCGTTGTAGCCCACCCATGCAATGCCAAAGGGGTGACGATCACCGCTGGCATCCGGGGCAGCGATGAAGGCATCACCAAATTGGCCTTGCACACCATGGAGGATGCCGCCGCCGCGCGTCGTGGCATCCAGCATCCCTTCCTCTTCGACGCTGAGAACCTGAAGCCCGCCCGCATCGCTGTCGGCCGCCATGATCAGAAGCGTATCTTCGCGTTCCCCGATGAAATCCAGCATCACGCCGGTGGCTGCATCGGCGCGTTCAAGGGCTTCGAGTGTCCCGGCGGCGTTCATGTTGTTGGCGATGTTGTCTGTGCCTTCTTCTTCGATCACCGCGAAGAAGCCGGCCTCGTTCCGGCTCACAATAGCAAGGCCCACCTCAGCCATTTCTGCAATCGTGGGCGCATCCGGCCAGTAGGTGGGCACCTCATCAACCATGTTGCGCACCCATTCCTGGTCATTGAACGTGTGGTTGTGAGCGAAGATGCCCAAGAGCATATCCGTGTCCGCAGGATCGATCGCCATCAGCTCGTCACGGTTATAGACTATCGTGTAGCCTAGTTCTTCCGCGCGCTCGATCAGGTTCAGCCCATCTTCGCGTTCGCCCGGGCCGTGGCGGCCGTCCACGCCTTCGGGTAGAAGAAAGCGCTCACCCCCGGCCATGATCACCTGCGCGCCGCTTTCAATCACCGACTGTGCGATTTCCTGGGTGTTGGAGCGGCTTTCGTTCGAGGCCACGAAGGCGGCCGTTCCGGGCTCGGAGATGTGGCCCGTCTGGATCAGCGCCACGGCGCGGCCCGCTTCCATTGCCTCTTCCGCGATCGACATCTGCTGGCCTGACGCGGCAGTTATTTCTTCAGTGCCATTCAATCCAAAGCTGTCGGCCACCACTTTCACGCCATAGGCATGCACCGTTGCACCCCCGTGGCTGGTCCCGGTGAGCCGGTCATCCATGTGGCCGGTGTAGACGCCGATCTCGGGCAAGCGATCCCAATTGATCTCCCCATCGGGCCCCGCGATCATCATGCGCGCTGCGCTCCAGTGGTTAACGCCAGAGCCATCGGGGTGGAAAAAGATCACGTTGCCGGTGTCTTGGGCCACGGCGGGGGCGGCAAACGCCATCGTAGCCGTGATGGCAATGGCGGAAAGCTGTGCAGTCAAGCGCATGATATACCTCGAATTTGCATCTGTTGGACACCCTAGGTCGGCCTGATCGACCGATTGGACTGGGATGGGCGAGATATGGGGATCAGATGTAAAACCGGAAGCACGGTGTGATGACAAATCTGCAAAGACGCGGGACGGATGGCTGTGGATTACTTCGGTGGAACCTGTGCAGTCATCCGATTGGATTTTGGGCAGGCACAGTGGCGGATGGCTGCCTTACGGGCGCCGGCGCCCGAATTTACTGGTATTTTGGCGCAGAGCCGCTAGCTCTCAGAAACCATCGGGTTTGTCGCCCGACGAAATGCGCCATTCGCCAGGAGCCACTGAATGCCCAAACTTGTTCAACTTTACATCCGTCAAACGGTGATCGGCTTTGGCGTTGCTGCGATTTTCGTGGCTGGGCTTTTCTATTTCAATGTCGCAAACCTTTGGTATCTCGTCACGCATACCGACGATGGCCTTTTGGCCGGGTTCCTGCTGTTCCTTTTCAACGGGATCGTCTTCTCCGGCGTGCAGTTTGGCATCGCTGTGATGGGCATGGCCGAAAAAGACAGTGCCGAACCGCCCCACCGCGGCACGCCAGAGCATGCCACGGTGCCTGTGCCAGTGACGGCAGACTTGCCGCGCCGCCCGCACTAAGGCCCATCACCTACCGAATTGATTTCGTCAAACTTGGGTGTGTCTCTCATTGCGGTCGACCAGTTGGTTAGCTTCGGTGCGGAAGGCAGGATTTTGGCGCCCTCGGGAGTATTGGCGAAGTAGGTGATGATTGGCGCGATAAACGCGTCAGCAAGAGTAGCCTTCTGGCCGCAGAAAAACGGGCCGTCCCCCAGCCCTACGTCCAGAATGCCAATCACTTCTTCCATGGCATCCATACCAGCCGCGAGCCGTGCCTCATCGGGCGGCTGGCCCCGGAAGCCTTTGATGAAGCGCTCGGTCAGGCATACACGCACCACCGAGGCATAGAGGTAGTCGTTGGCGACGGAGATCCATTGCAGCATGCGTGCGCGGTTTGCAGGCGCGGTGGGCTGAAGCGGAGGGCCGTCGAATGCGCTGTCGACATAGCTTGTGATGGCGAGCGTTTCGTAGAGCGTGACATCGCCGTGACGGAGGGCTGGCATGCGCCCGAACGGCTGATGCGCCCGGTACTCGGGACTGCGAAAATCCATGGGCGTGAGGGTGTAGGATACGCCCTTCATGGCGCAGGCCATCCGCGTTGTGCGCACGTAGGTGCTGAACGGATGGCCGAGGATTTCGAGATTTGCCAAGGAACTGCTCCTATTGGTTTGGGTTGGAACTGTGCGCGGGGACGAGGCCTGCAGAATGGGTGCTCCGAAGGCTGCGCGAGCCACCATCGTAGCGCGTGCGAATACCGGTGGTATCGCGTCGAGGCGTCTTACATCCCGCGCGCACGCGTGTGGCGCGCGTTGTAAGTTCTCGGACAGCCCCGAAAGTGATGGTGAACGACGTGGTCTCGACCATGCTACCGCAAACGTGGCTGGCGATGGCTCGCCGCGTGCAGCGATCCAGTTCTATGGCAAACCCCGAGAGACTGGTTTCGCCGTCTTCCGCGTTTTTTATGATTTCTCCGTACACTGGCGAAGGGTTCGCATCGACGGTGTCGGATATCCAGACGGGCTCACGCACCGGTGCCACCTGTTCGGGCTAAGGCCGCCCAGCCAAGGCCTGATCCATTGAGCACCTTTACGTGTTGGGAAACGACGCATCGCGCGGCGGGCGGCGCGTCGTTAAGTTCGTGCGCCCGAGCGCCGGTGTAGGGTGCCTTGCCAAGAATTGCCGCGCGCAGTGTGTGTGCTTGGACTGCATCGTGGGATTCGTCGGGCATTCCGTAACAAAAGGATCTGTTACCGGTTCCGCAAGTGCGCCCCGTAAACGAGAACCGGCGCCGCAGCGGGCGCCGGTTTGTTGGGTTAGCGCTCGAGGGCCTAGGCCGAGGCGAGTAGGCCCTTTTCCTTGGCAAGCTCCTGCATGCGCTTTTGCAGCTTCTCAAAAGCGCGCACCTCGATCTGGCGAATGCGCTCGCGGCTCACATCGTATTGGCCCGAAAGCTCTTCAAGCGTCAGCGGCTGATCCTGCAGGCGCCGCTGCATGAGAATATCTTTCTCGCGGTCGTTCAGCACGTCCATTGCGGCGGCAAGAAGCTCGCGCCGCGTTTCAAGCTCGTCGCGCGCCTCATAGTCGCCCGCCTGATCGGCCTCTTCATCCTCAAGCCAATCCTGCCACTGGGCTGCGCCTTCGCCATCGGTCGAGATCGTAGCGTTCAGCGATGCATCACCGCCGGAAAGGCGGCGGTTCATCGAGATCACCTCATCTTCGGTGACGCCAAGATCGGTGGCGATCTTTTGCACGTGTTCGGGCCGCAGATCGCCTTCTTCGAGAGCGCCGATCCGGGCCTTGGCCTTACGCAGGTTGAAGAACAGTTTCTTCTGCGCCGAGGTTGTGCCGAGTTTAACGAGGCTCCACGAGCGCAGAATGTATTCCTGTATCGAGGCGCGGATCCACCACATGGCGTAGGTGGCGAGGCGGAAGCCCTTTTCGGGGTCAAACCGTTTTACGGCCTGCATAAGGCCCACATTAGCTTCCGAGATCACCTCGGCCTGGGGTAGGCCATAGCCACGATAGCCCATGGCGATCTTCGCCGCGAGGCGGAGGTGGGATGTCACAAGCTGGTGGGCCGAGTTGGTATCGCCCCGTTCGGTCCAGTTCTTTGCAAGCATGTATTCCTGCTCGGGCTCGAGCATTGGGAACTTGCGGATTTCCTGAAGATAGCGATTCAGCCCCTGTTCCGGGCTGGGCGCGGGCAGATTAGCGTAATTCGACATCGTTCAATCCCTGTGGTCTTCTCGGTAATATCGCGCTGATGTTCAGCGGGTTAACATTGAGATAGTGAACTCATCAGTTCAGTTCAAGGGTCACTCGGGCAAGTTTTGCGTTAGGACGAATTTAGGAAGGGTTACCAGCGGCGTCGCCCTTCATGTCACGGCCCTAACGTATATGTGCAAATTCCTACAGAAAACCTGCGAAAAACGCGTTAGCTGTGTGCGTCCGCGCGCAAATCCGCCAAAAGCGCCTCGAAATCAGCGGGCAGGGGGGTGTCAAACAACATTTCCGCGCCCGTGACGGGATGCTTAAATCCTAGTGTGCGGGCATGAAGCGCCTGGCGCGGGAAAGCCGCGATCGCCGCCGCCGCATGGGCCCCGAGCGCCTTGGTGGAGGCACGCCGCCGCCCGCCATAGACTGGGTCGCCCACCAGCCCGTGGCCCAGATAGGCCATATGAGCGCGGATCTGGTGGGTGCGCCCTGTTTCCAGCCAGCACTCGCAGAGCGCGGCCTGATCGGCGAACGCCTCCATCGCCCGCAGGCGGGTCACCGCATGGCGCCCGCCTTCGAAAATCACGGCCTGGCGCTGGCGATCTGTTTTGTGCCGATCGAGCCCGGTTGTGACGCGGATCACCGCGCCGCCGTCCGCCGCCACGCCGCGCAGGCCGCGCAGGCGCGGATCGCCGGGATCGGGCACCCCGTGACACAGCGCAGTATAGCAGCGTTCTGCACTATGGGCCTCGAACTGGCGCGCCAGCCCGTGGTGGGCTGCGTCGGATTTGGCCACCACCAGAAGGCCCGAGGTATCTTTATCGATCCGGTGCACGATGCCGGGGCGCTTTTCGCCGCCAACGCCCGACAGCCGCCCCGCGAAGTGATGCAGAAGCGCGTTGACCAGCGTACCGGTGGGCGTGCCGGGGGCGGGGTGAACCACCAGGCCCGCAGGCTTGTCGATCACGGCCAGATCATCGTCTTCGTAAACAATAGCAAGGGGGATGGCCTCGGGCGCGGTTTCCACCTCTGCCGCCTCGGCCACGGTTATCTCATAGGCTTCCCCCTCGGCCACGGCAGCCTTGCCATCGGTGATCACCTCCCCTGCACGCCGCACCGCGCCCTCGGCGATCAGGCGGGCCAAGCGCGAGCGTGACAGATGCGCAGCCTCTGGCACGAAGCGCGCCAGCGCCTTATCAAGGCGGGCGGGTGGATCGGCCCCGATGGTAACGAGAACGCGCGAGGCGGGCATGGATGACGAAGCTCCGGCAACAGGTGGCGAGGTGGCGCACCTGCGCTTTCTGAAATGGCTTGTCACGGTGCTGACCGCAACGATGATCTTGGGCGTTCTAACGATCGTGGTGCTTCTTGTCATCCGCCTGCAAACGCCGGCGGTGGCGTTGCCCAGCGAGATCGTGTTGCCCGACGGCGCTGTGGCCACAGCCTTTACACAAGGCGACGGCTGGTTCGCGGTGGTGACGGCGGACGACCGGATTTTGATCTTTGACCAAGCGGGCGGTTCTGTTGTGCAGGAGGTCGTGATCGGGCGCTGAGTTGTAGCGTCTGGCATGCCTCATAGCCCGACGTTTCCCGCTTACAGTCAGAAGCTTAGGACGTTCGGTTTATGCCGTCCCATCTCTCGCGGTCACCAGCGCACGGTAGGTGGCTCACCGCCTAGCGCGGGGCCCAACCGGTTTCCAGCGCTCGCGCCCAGGGTTCGGCCTCGTTCTGGCGGGCCAGCGCGATCATCGGCGCAGTATCATAGAGCACCGTGTGAAAGCTGGCGCGCCAAGTGCCGCCTGCCTGTTCGAGTATGGCGTAGGAGGCGTCGGGCGCCCCCATCTCGGCCCACAGCGGCGGGTCGATATCATCGTTGAAATAGGCCGGGCAGCCGATGGAACCGGGGTTAACCAGAAGCGGCCCGTCCGGAACGCGCACTGCGCGGGGAAGATGCGTGTGACCGGAGAGGATCACCGGGTTGTCGATCCCTTCTGCGGGCCCGGATGCCTGTTCTAAGGATGCGGGCTGCATGCTGCCATCTTGCGCGCGGCGGTGCAGCCAGTTGGCATTGTCGTCCCCCGGCTGGCCGTGGGACATGACGATGCCGTGGCGCTCGTCAAGCGCGCGAAAGCTGCGGATCCAGTCCAGATGCATCGTGTTCAAAAGCGGGTAGGCCCAACGCTCCCAAAGATCCATTTCTTCCGGCGCACGGTCGATCAGGAAGCGATCGTGATTGCCCATGACCTGCGGAATGGCGCGCGCCATGAGCAGATCGGCCACAGCGCCTGCATCGAAAGGGCCGGAAAAACTGTCGCCAAGATTGAGAACCTCGGTGATGCCGTGGCGATCGATGTCTGCGAGTGCTGCCTCGAGGGCGCCTATGTTGCCGTGAATGTCTGATATAACCGCGATTTGCATGGGGCGACCATGGCGTGGCGCGACGCTGGCGTAAAGCGCAGGCGCGGGGCGTCAGGCGTTCTGGCGCCGGGGCCGCGCCCGACCAACCACGCGGCGCAGCGCCGATTTGATGGTGCCTCCGGCCCATCGGTAGCCGAGGTAGATCGCAGGAAGCGGGTCGCGCCAGCGAAAGACGGCATGGCCGTGGGCAAGGCAGGCTGCGCGCAGAAGGTCTCTGGCACGGCGGCGGCGCTGGGCAGCCGTTAGCCCCGGTTCGCGCAGCCCATCGAGATCGGCAAGTCCCCAGTGCAGGCGGCGGCCAGCCCGGTAGCTGGTTTTGGGCTGAGTCGAGCGCCCCAAACGCGCCCGCGCGGCCTCGCCCACGAGATTTACGCCAGCCAGCGCCGCCGCCGCGATATTGGCATCGATGCGAGGGTTGATTTCGAGAAACTGCGAGCGCCCGGTTTTGGCATCGAACATGAACTGCGCGCATCCAAGCCCATCCCATTCGAAGCGAGCGGCAAGCGCTTCCACGGCGCGGGTGTGTGCGGGATGCGGGGCAACGCCGCGCACGTCGACCCCGTAGCCCGTGCCATCGAACACGTCCGTGCGCAGCACCTCACATTCGAACCGATGCGTGACACGGCCCTCCTGCGCGAGGAACATAACGTTGTGACGTCGCCCGACTGCTTTGCGCTGCGCCAGAAGGGGGCGCTTGCCGTGGGCGGACAGGTCAAGCGCATCGAGCATGGCCTCACTCTCGACGAAAAGACACTTTCGGCCGAGGACATGGGTGTTCGAATTCAGCGGTTTGAGGGCGAGCGGATAGCCCATTGTGCGGCCCGCTGCCTGGATCCCCGCGCGCCCGCGTACTTCGCGCGTTGGCGGCAGACCAAGCTCTTCAGTTAGGCCAAGGGCCTGGCCCCAAGCGCTATAGCCCTCTTTGGCCAAGGCGCGCCTGATCACGGTATCGGATGGCAGAAGGATTTGCCGGGCGCAGTCCGGCGCGCGGTGGCGCAGCTCCATCAACACAGGCAGGCACGCTTCGCCGGCGGGCAGGATCAACCGCGCACCGCCCGGAGCGCGCAGCCAGGTCGCAAGCGCATCCGCAAGGCCCGGATCGCCCCAGCGCCCGTGCATCAAATACTGATCTGTGACACGGCTGAAGGTGACGAAACGATCTTCTTCCCGGCCGGGCTGAAAGCCTAGTACCGGGGTAAAGCCGGCCGCCTTGAGCGCCCAAGCTGCAGCGAGTGTCTGGCGATGACACTCGAGGATAAGAACAGATCCTCCAGTCACGCCTCGTGCCATATCTTATAGGAGCGGGTGAAGCGCTCCCACGCACGGCTACACCTGGGATTGGGCCGAATTTCGCGTGGGATTCAAATATGTTCTGCCAATTGTTGCCGAAATTTACCAAGGCCGGCGCTCGTTCCCGTTTAGCGGGAATTGGATGGGTGGGGGTGAAGTGGTACCGCCTCCCTGGCTTGAACAGGGGACCTCTGGATCCACAATCCAGCGCTCTAACCAACTGAGCTAAGGCGGCACGCGGGGTGGGATAGCCGCCAGCCCCCGCGATTGCAAGCCTCTCAGAGCGCGATCTCGAAGCTCTGCTCGACAAGATCCTGACCGAAGGAATGTACTGGTTTTGAGGCCGTGAGCATGAAGCCAGCCTTGGCATAGATCGCGCAGGCTGCCCGGTGGCTCTCATGCGTCCAAAGGGTCATCTGGCGGTATCCGGCCCCACGCGCGAAGCCCAGGCACGCGTCGAGCAGTCGTTGGCCGAGGCCAATGCCACGTGCATCTGGTTCCAGAAAAAACAGTCGCAGCTTGGCAACCCCGGGCGTTCCGGACTGAACGCAGAAGATCGACCCCAGCCGCCGCGCGCCGTCGGCCGCGATGAAGGCGCGCTCTGTGGCGCGGTCCCTTACATTGAGGAAATCGGTTAGGATTTGGGCGACAAGTGGTTCAAAGCTGGCATCGAACCCATAGTTTTCGCTGTAATATTCGGCATGCCGCTGGATCAGCCATCCCGCATCGCCCGGCGCAATGTCGCGCAAGTTGACGGCGTCGGCTGACAGCGGGGTGAGCCGCGACAGAGCGGTTTCAAGCGCATCAGCCGCCGCGGCGTGAGCCGGCGCGGGCAATGGTGCGAGGCGGGCGGCAAGATCGTCCCGCGCGCGCCGTTCAAGATCGGCAAGCACCGCGCGGCCTTCGGCAGTGAGTGCAAGATCCCGGCGGCGTGCATCGCTGGCAGCTGGGGCGCGTATCAGCCAGCCACGCGCCTCAAACCCTTTGAGAACCCGGCTGAGATAGCCTTCATCAAGATCGAGCATACGTGCCAGCGTGCGGGCGGGCTGGCCGCTGCCGAGGCTAAGCTCGTAGAGAACACGGGTTTCGGACAGGCTAAGCGCGCTCCCCAAATAAGTGCGCGAAAGCAGGCCAATAAGTTGTGTGTACTGCCTGTTGAAGGCGCGAATACGGTCAATCGGGTCCATCTCCCGCCCGTGCTGCGCGATATTACTTGCTGGAGTCAAGTAGTTTTCAGCGCAGTAGTGTGGTTTCCGCCGGGATCGTTTCCGAATATCTGGCAATCGGGCCCTGAACACGCCGTTTCCAAAGCCGCACTTGTTTTGTTCCGGAACAGATGTGCACCCTCAGCGTGTATTTGTTGGGGGTACCGCCGATGTTTAAACGGCTTCTTGTGGCAGCGTTGCTGCTTGTCCAACCCATGGCCGCGCAGGCGCAAGCCTCTGTCAGCGATGTGCTGGGCGCCATTCATCTTGATCCCGCTTTTCGCCAAGACTTGCGTGACCGCGGGTTCACCGGTGAGCGGTTTGAAATCATGATCAATCACACCCGCGGGCTGTTCACCGATGCCGACATTATCCGCGGCCTCGAGCGCCGGATTTCTTCCGAACTTCGGGCGCGCAACTATGTGACGGATGATACGTTTTTCGCGCGGCTCGATGAGACGCTGAACCAAGCCTACTCTGTGGGCCTGACACAGCTGCGCGCCGGGGAACGGCAGCTTTTGTTTCAGGTGGATACGGGCTTTGTGCGTGCGATCCCGTCGCGCGACTGCGCGCGCATGATGTCCGGCCGGATGACGGATGATCGCTATGGCAAGCTGTTCGACGCCTACCTGATCAAGCTGACGCCTGAGGTGCTGGATGCCTACTATGCAGCCACCCGCAAGGCGATGCGGCTGGGCCTTGGGCCCAACCCAAAGGCACGGTTTCTATCGGCAGGTGAGATTCGGCAGGTCGAAGAGGCGATCTTTCCGGTAGTCGATAGCCTGATTTCAAAGCAAAAGAACGCGCGCGCGCTCTATGATGCCTGGAGCAATGGGGATGTGTCGGGGCGGTATTCCTGCGCCTTCAGCCAAATGTTTTCGGCCGCAGCCATGAGCCTTCAGGGTGAGCGGCGCGATCTTGCGCTGCGTTACCTGATGTCTGAATAACCGACGCTGGCCTGCCCGCCTTGGGGATTGCCTCAGCGCACCGGGCGGGCTACCCCGCCAGAACAATGGGCATCAACAGCGAAAAAGACATCGAGGCCAATTTGCAGATTGGCCCCACCTCGGAAGGCGCAGTCCGGCTTTACGTGGAGGGCGCGGGCGTGGAAATCCCAATGGATTTCGAGCCTGACGAGGCCGACGAGATTGCTGAGGAAATTCGGGCCGCCGCCGCGCGAGCGCGCGCGCTTACGGCGAAGGGGCCAAAAAAGCGCTGACGCCAGGATCCCGCGCCGCCTGCTGGCGGAGCGCGGCATGGCGGGCAAATCTCTGGATCACCCCCTTGCGGCGCGCGGGTGCCAGGCGTTCCTCAGGCCCCATGCGGATAATCTCGGCATCGTAAGCATCGGCTAGGATCAGGCCGGTTTCCTCTGGCAAAAGCTCGGTGGGAAACGCGCCATCCACGGCCCAGAAGTATCGATCGCACCATTCGAGGTAACCATGCCATTTGTGATCGGCCTGAAAGTCAGCACGGCTCGATTTGCATTCTACCACCCAGATTTCTCCCTTCGGGCCAAGCGCCATAACGTCAACGCGCAGGCCGCGGGTAGGGGTGAGTTCTTCGACGGTCACGAAATCATGCTCCAGCAAGTGCCGGCACACACCGCGCGCCAGAAGCTGGCCGGGCCGTTTCAGTTCGGGGGCGTGATCGTCGGGCATGAGGAGAGAGTGAACAATTCGTGAACAAAAAGCAAGGGTTGTGGGCCGGGCCTGCGGGACGGGTTCAAACGTCTACGTCTGAAGACGGCCCGGATCCGTTGCGGGATGTTTCGTTCGGATTGAGATTGGTGGTGGAGGTATCTCAAACCGCGGCTGCGGGAAAGCTTGGTGATGTTTGGCCGTTGAGGCTTTCCAAAAAAGGTGCGGAGCGCGATGAGTTGCGGCGGCACATATTGGTAGCTTCAAGCCCACACTTGACCATCTCTGCATGGTATCGCGTGTCGGCTTCGCCTTCTTGGATCGCAATTACTGATGCGGAAGCGATGATCCTTAATTCAAAGTTTTCTGCTGCTACGAGAAGCTGCCGGGCCACCAAAAAGGCCGTTCGTGAGGCGCTGTCACGTGTTTCTTGCCTGCGGCTTTGCGCCAAGGTCTTGATCGTCAGAGGCGAACTCGCTCAGGCCACTGGCGACCCGCCCCATCGTATCCACAAATGCGTCACGCTCACTCTCATCAAGTGTCTTAAGCATCGCCGCCGCGTTGCGTGTGTCTTGGCGCATGATGGCATCTCGTATTGCTTGTCCGCTCTGGGACAGGCGGAGATGGACGGCACGACCATCACTTTCATCAGCCGTAGCCTCCAACAAGCCCCGGCTCTTCAGTGATTTGACTGCCGTGGATATCGTCGTTCGCGAAACCCGTAATGCGTCGGCAATCTCTGAAGGACGCGCACTGCGCTTTGCGGCCACCACTCTAAGAATGTTGTAGTAAAGCGGGTTGAAAGGCAGTTGGCCCTCGGCCGGGGCCCCATGTTTTGCTGCAACGAGCAATGCGCGCATGATGCCGTTGACATGGCCCACAAGGGCGAGTGTGCGTTCGTCTTCCGGCATCCGGCCTCAAAAGGAAAACTGAATTGGTTTCTGGGCGTTCTCTTCGTATCGGCAAGAGCGCCGCTGCCAAACATTACTGGTGGACCGTGCCAGAATGAAGGGGCCACTCCGAGCAGCCCCTTATGTTCCAGATTTCTGTTGATATCGGTAACGCGAAATCCGGTTTCCTCAGGATGTCATCAGCTTCGATTGAGGCGTTGCTAGTTTCGCCCGAACGCCGTGTCGGCAACCTTGGGATCGTAGTACTCTCGGACCTCAGAAAACCGTCCTTCTTCAATGGTAAACCTCCAGACGTAACGGTTTTCGTAGTCGCGCCCGTCGGGCAGGACCATGTCGCCGGCATTCTCGACAAACACGATTGATCCGTCCGGCGAGAGCGTGACTTCTGGTTCCACAAAACCCACCTCTGCGATCCGCTGACCTGCGCCGCGATAATAGGCCATCAATTGCTCCATGCCCTCGAAGACGACGGGCGCTGATGTGGTGTCTTGCCCGGCAGCAAATGGCAGAAGCACAACGGCGTCTGGGGCAAAGAACGCTTCGATCTTTTCGAAGTTCTTGTCCGATAGAGCGCCGAAAAACTCCGTCACGAGGCTTTCAGAAGTGGCGTGTCTGTCCGCAAACACCGTTGTAGCGGTGAAAAGGAGGGCGGCTGTGAACGCCGCCGCGTAAGGTATTGCCGATTTCATTGTAGATCTCCCGATATTTGTTTTGATACGTACTTCGCACTAAATAATGCGGAGTACGTATCAAATGGGCGCTCGCTAAGATCGTTCAAGTCCAAGTAACGTCTGTCTTCGGATGAGTTTATGAACGATCTTAAGACAAGGGGCGGCAATGGCTGCCGTCGGCGTGATCAAAGTGGCTGATCTGCACAGTGGAAATCGACGCACTCCACAGAGCGTAGTATAGGGCCGCCAAAAGCACGTCTTGCACGTGCAGCGAACTCACTCTTCTTCCTACAAGCCTGACGCCCCAGCTATGAAAACTGAACGCTTTCTCGCCGCCTGCCGTGCCTTCGCCATCCCGCCCGCTGATGCCGAATTGGTGGCGGAGACTGCGGTGGGCCATGTGTGGCGTGTGCCTTACGCGGGCGGGGCGGCCGCGCTCAAGGTGGTGCGCGCTGGCGCGGGTGCGAGCGAGGCACCGGCGGCGCGGATGTATCGCTATTGGGCGGGCGTGGGCGCGGTGCGTCTGCTGGGGGAGGGTGAGGGCGCTCTGCTGCTGGAATGGCTGGAGGGGCCACCTTTGGGCGATCGGGCGCGTGGCGGGGATCTGATGGGCAGCGATGCGGCACTTGTGGCCCTTGCACCGAGGCTGCACGCCGCGTGCGGCCCCGATCCCGGAGCGCTTCCAAGCCTTGAGGCCTGGTGCGCCGATCTCTTCACCCTCGATCCCGCGCGCCCGCCGGAAGAGGCGCGGCGCTGGTTCGATGCCGCCCGCGCGCTAGCCAGCCACCTTCTGGAAACCGCGCCGCGCTCGGTGCCGCTTCACGGCGATCTGCACCATGACAATGTGATCGTCACTGCTAAAGGCCTGGTGGCTTTCGATCCCAAGGGCATCTCGGGCGATCCGGCCTATGAGCTTGCCAACGCCTTTCGCAACCCCAAGGGCATCGGTGCGGGCCTGGGCGATGCAAAGCGGGTTGCCGCTTTCGCGGAGGCAGGCGCGGCGGCGCTGGGCGTGCCGGTGGCGCGTGTGATCGGCTGGGCGGCGGTGAAATCGGCGCTCTCGCTCGCATGGTCCATGAGCGGGCGGATCTCACACACGCCCGCCGCGCCTGAGATGGCGCTTCTGGCCACGCTCGGGCGCACGGCAGAGCGGCATTTCGGCTGATCCCGCGCCGCACCCCTTGCCAGCCCCCCGCCTTGCCCCTATCTGCGCGGAGTGACGGGCACTGCCCCTCTCGTGAAGCGGTCCAATTCCGGTGGCCTTACTCAATTCCGAGGGAGCTGGCTCTGTTTGGATCCTGGTCCACTTACCTGGCGCCCACCTGTGTATACAGGTCCTCGGGAATTCAATCCCGCGACGGTCCGGGCGGTCCCGTCACAAAGCCTTCCGCCTTTTGTTTTGCCGCGCCGCGCTCTATGGCAGGGGCGCGTAGCTGAGGGAGGCGGGCATGGGTGATCCGGTACGGTGGGGCATCCTGGGCGCGGCGAAGTTCGCGATCACCAATATGGGCCCGGCGATTCACGCCGCCCACGGCGCAGAGCTCGCGGCGGTGGCAACGGGTCGTGCCGAGGGCGCGGCGGCATTCCGCGCCTTTCACCCAGGGATCGCAGTGCACGAAACCTACGAGGCCCTTCTGGCCGACCCCAGCATTGATGCCGTCTACATTCCGCTGCCTAATCATCTGCATGTCGGCTGGACGATGGCTGCACTTGCCGCGGGCAAGCCGGTTCTGTGCGAAAAGCCCATCGCAATGGCGGCGGGTGAGATCGACGATTTGATCGAAGCACGGGATCGCGCCGGAGTACTGGCGGCAGAAGCCTATATGATCGTTCATCACCCGCAGTGGCGGCGGGCCCGCGATCTTCTGGCCGAGGGGGCCATCGGGCGGCTCGTGGCGGTGGATGGCGTGTTTAGCTACGATAATTCCGCAGAGCCCGCGAATATCCGCAACCGCCCCGAGACGGGTGGCGGAAGCCTTCCCGACATCGGCGTTTATACCTGCGGATCGGTGCGGTTTGCGACAGGGCAGGAGCCCGAGGAGGTGACTTGCGAAATCGCTTGGGAGAACGGGGTGGACGTGACGGCGCATATGATTGCGCGCTTCCCGGGGTTCCGCTTTCAGGCCACCACCTCGATGCGCCACCATCCGCGGCAGGAGATGGTTTTTCACGGTGAAGACGGGCTCCTCCGCATGACCGCGCCGTTCAATGCCGGTGTTTTCGGCGAGGCCCGGCTGGAGCTGCACCGCAACGCCCACGGTGGCGGGCGAGCGGCCTCGATCACGGTGGAAAGGTGGCCGGACGTCAATCACTACGTGCTGCAGGTGGAAGCCTTTGGGCGCAGTCTGCGCGAGGGCGCGGCCTATCCCTGCCCTCTGGAGTTTTCGCGCGGCACACAGCGGATGCTTGATATGGCCTTCGCGGCGGCGCGCTGAGGCGCGTGGCCCCCGCCAATGCGCACCCTGGCGCGCATCGCCGACACGCGCGCTTTCGCCTGACGCTCAAGCTGGTACACTCAGGCCCGCCAACCAGCGGAGGCGCCCAATGGCCGAACCCCACACAAACAGCGACGAAGACAAGATCCAAGGCCGTATCCACGGCGAGCAGTTCGAGCCGGAAGAGAAAGAGGGCCTGGGCCTGCGCTTCATTCATATGGTGATCCTGTGGGTGATGCTGAGCCTCGCGCAGTCAGTTTTGACGCTCGCGACCGTGGTGCAGTTCGTGATCATGCTGATCAACACGGGTGAACCGAACAAAAGGCTAGCTGATTTCGGCACGGATCTGGGAATCTGGATCGCAAAGGCCGCGCGGTATCAGACCGGCGCTTCGGACGTTAAGCCTTGGCCGTGGACCGAGCTGGACTGAACGGGGTTTCCTTAAGCGGCGCTGCCTGAGCGCCATTGCCCTAACGCCGCCGCTGCGCCAAGCTGAGCCGGCTCTATTGCGGCGGGGAACCATATGACCGACTTTCTGCTGCTCGCGTTCATTTTTCTGATCGCGGGCGTGATTTCCGTGCCCATTGCATCGCGGCTCGGGCTGGGCTCGGTTCTGGGTTACCTGATCGCTGGCATCGTGATCAGCCCGCTTTTGGCCCTGCTCAATGTGGATGTTGTCGCGATCCAGCACTTCGCCGAATTCGGCGTGGTGATGATGCTGTTTCTTGTGGGCTTGGAGTTGGAGCCAAAGGCGCTGTGGCAGATGCGTGCGCGGCTTCTGGGCCTGGGCGGCGGGCAGGTGGCGCTGACGGCGGCGGCGGTTATGGGGCTTGCGATGCTCTTCGGGCTCAGCTGGAGCGTGGCGCTGGCCGTCGGGCTGGTTCTCGCGTTGTCGTCCACCGCCATCGTTCTGCAGACGTTGAACGAAAAAGGGCTTCTACGCAGCGATGGGGGCCAAGGCAGCTTTTCGGTTTTGCTGGCGCAGGACATCGCAGTGATCCCGATGCTGACCTTAATCCCCCTTCTGGCGATGCCGGAATTGGCCGAACTCGCAGGTCAGGCGACCCATGGCGTGGACGCCGCCCATGGCGAGAGCCACGGGGACGGTCATGGAGACACCCATGGCGCCACCATGAGCCTCGTCGACGGGCTGAACGGCTGGCAGACGGCTCTTGTCACCCTCGCCGCCATAGCCGCAGTCGTGCTGGGCGGCAGCTACCTCACGCGCCCGATCTTCCGTTTCATTGCCGTGGCGCAGCTGCGCGAGCTCTTCACCGCCACTGCGCTGATGATGGTGGTCGGTATCGCGCTTCTGATGTCGCTCGTCGGCCTGTCACCCGCGCTTGGCACCTTCCTTGCGGGGGTGGTGCTGGCCAACAGCGAATACCGTCACGAATTGGAAAGCGACATTGATCCTTTCCGGGGCCTTCTTTTGGGGCTGTTCTTCATGACGGTCGGGGCGGGCATCAACTTCGTGCTGCTTTTCGACAATCTGGCGCTCATGCTCGGCCTCACGCTTGGGCTTCTCGCGCTCAAGGCCTCGATCCTCTATGCGCTCGGCGCGCTTTTCGGCATCGGCGGAAGCGATCGCTGGCTTTTCGCGCTCGGCCTCGCGCAGGCGGGCGAGTTCGGCTTCGTTCTGCTGAGCTTCACGGTGGCCAACGCTGTGATCCCCGCAGCCTTGTCTGACCAGCTTCTCTTGGTGATTGCGCTGTCAATGCTATTCACCCCCGCGCTCTTCATCCTGTATGATCGTCTGATCGCCCCCCGCTACGCCAGCGAAAACGAACGCGAGGCCGATGCGATAGAGGAGCCCTCAAAGATCATAATTGCCGGCCGTGGCCGCGTGGGGGGGCTTATTGACAGGATGCTGTCGGCAGCGGGATACCGCACGACGGTGATCGACTACAGCTCCCAACAACTCGAAAACCTGCGCAAATTTGGCTTACACGTCTATTTCGGCGATGCCACGCGACCCGACCTCCTAAGTGCTGCGGGGATCGCGGAGGCAAAGCTCCTCGTCGTGGCCATAGATGATAAGGAAAAGATCACCGAACTTGTGCGCTACGCGGTGCAAACCTACCCCGATCTGCATGTGATGGCCCGCGCGATTGACAGGGATCACGTCTACCATCTCTACGCCGTGGGCTGCCGCGACATCATTCGAGAAACCTATGACAGCTCGATCCGCATGGGTCGCTCGGCCTATGAGGCGCTGGGCATTTCGAAAGCGAAGGCCCAGTCCATGGCCGATGCGTTCGACCGGAAAGACCGCGAGGCGATGATTGAGGTGGCCGATGTCTACCGCTTGGATATTCCGCCCACGGAGAACGAGGAGTACGTTGCCCGGGTGCGCGAGGTTTTAGGCGCCTGGCAGGACGAACTCGGCGAAGAGATGCGCGAGATCCGGGATGCAGAGGACGAGGCGCAGGATCGCACGGCAGCAACGTGAGCCACTACCCCTCCATCGCCTCCAGTTCATCGATGAAGACCGAGATCATGCCGAGGCCCTTGTCCCAAAAGGTAGGGTCGCTCGCGTCAAGGCCGAAGGGCGCGAGAAGCTCCTTGTGGTGCTTGGCGCCGCCGGCCTTTAGCATATCAAAGTATTTCTCTTGGAACCCCGGATCGCCTTCTTCGTAGACGGCGTAGAGCGCGTTCACGAGCCCATCTCCAAAGGCATAGGCGTAGACGTAGAAGGGCGAATGCACGAAGTGGGGTATGTAGGCCCAGAACGTCTCGTATCCCTCCATGAAGGTGAAGGCCGGGCCGAGGCTTTCGCCCTGCACGCTCATCCAGAGCGCTCCGATGTCTTCGGGCGTCAGCTCGCCCTGACGCCGGGCGTCATGCAGCTTGCACTCGAAATCGTAGAAGGCGATCTGGCGGACGACGGTATTGATCATGTCCTCCACTTTGCCGGCTAGGAGCACCTTCTTCTGATCCGCACTCTCTGCCTCGCCAAGGAGTTTGCGGAAGGTGAGCATCTCGCCGAACACGCTTGCGGTTTCCGCCAGCGTCAGCGGGGTTGACGAGAGAAGCTCGCCTTGCCCAGCGGCGAGCACCTGGTGCACGCCATGCCCCAGCTCGTGGGCGAGCGTCATCACATCGCGCGGTTTGCCGAGATAATTCAGCATCACGTAAGGATGCACATCGGTCACCGTGGGATGCGCGAAGGCGCCAGGCGCCTTGCCCGGCTTCACACCCGCATCGATCCAGCCTTTGCTGAAGAAGGGCTCTGCAAGATCGGCCATGCGGGGAGAGAACCCGCCATAGGCCTCAAGCACCATGGATTTCGCGCGCTCCCATCCCACCGTTGCCGGGTCTTCCATCGGCAGGGGGGCGTTCCTGTCCCACACCTCAAGCGTCTCAAGCCCCAGCCACTTTCGCTTCAGGTCGTAGTAGCGGTGCGATAGGCGGGGATAAGCGGCCACGACCGCATCGCGCAAAGCCTCAACGACCTCGGCTTCCACGTGGTTTGAAAGGTGTCGGCCGGTTTGGGGCGTGGGCAGGCCGCGCCAGCGATCCTCGATCTCCTTCTCCTTGGCGAGCGTATTGTGCACCCGCGCGAAGAGCTTGACGTTGGCACTGAAGACTTCGGCCAGCGCCCGGGCGCCCGCCTCCCGCTTCGGGCGTTCGGGATCGGTGAGCAGGTTCAGCGTCGCCTCGATGCCCATCGGCTCGCCATCCACCTCAAAGCCCAGCCCCGCAATCGTTTCGTCAAACAGCTTGTTCCAGGCGGAGGCGCCAACCACGGATTGGTCGTGCAGAAAGCGTTCCATCTCGTCGGACAGCTGGTACGGCTTCAATGCGCGCATACGGTCAAAATACGGCTTGTAGCGCGCCAGATCGGGATCGGTGGCAAAGAGCGCCTCATAGGCGGCATCCTCAATCGCGTTGAACTCGAGCGAGAAGAACACGAGTTGCGTCGTGAAGCCCGTGATCTTGTCCTGACAATCGGACATGAACTTGGCGCGCTCGGCATCGGTGGTGTTCTGGTAATAGCGCAGGCCTGCGTAGGACATGATGCGCCCGGCCACCGCCGAGATGCGCTCATTGCGCTTCACGCAGTCCAGCATTTCACCCGCCCCGAGCGAGGCGAGCTTTCCCTGATACTCCCGCGCGAAATCAGCCGCCGCCGCCTCCAGCCAATCGAGATCGCTCTTCAGCTCCGGCGCATCGGGCGCGGGATAGAGATCGCTCAAATCCCAGTTCGGCAATTCCCCGAACTCGGTCGTCTGCGTGGCATTGGCATCGAAAAGCGGTTGCGGGAAGGCGGGGTGGGGCATGTGCGATCCTTTCGGGCGAGGCTTGTCGCAGACATAGGGCGCGCACGCTGCCCCCTTCAAGCCCGGTTTGCGCCGCCGGATGCCTCTGGCGGGTGTATTTGGGCCGAGATGAAGGGCCCGGCCTCCATTCTGGCAAAATTCTCATGGCCGGCCTTCAGCCATAGGCGGCCAGCATCGCCTTGAGGTCCCCTAACGTGTTGGCTTCAGCGAGCGGCTTGTCTTTACGCCAACGGCTCATGCGCGGAAAGCGCAGGGCGACGCCGGATTTGTGGCGCGGGCTTTCCTGGATGCCCTCGAAGGCGATTTCGAACACGTGATGGGGCGTCACTTGCCGCACAGGGCCGAAGCGCTGGAGCGTGTTTTTGCGCACCCAGGCGGTGATTTCTCGAAACTCGGCATCGGTAAGCCCGGAGTAAGCCTTGGTGAAGGGCACGAGATCGGTGCCGTTCCAGACCGCGAAGGTGAAATCGGTGAAGAGGTTCGCGCGCCGCCCGTGGCCCGACTGGGCGTAGATCATCACCGCATCGATCACGAGGGGATCGACCTTCCACTTCCACCAGTCGCCCTTCTTGCGCCCGTCGCGATAGGGCGCGTCGCAGCGCTTAAGCATCACGCCCTCGGCGCCCCTATCGCGGGACGTGGCGCGGGTGGCGGCGAGGTCGTCCCAGGTCGGGAAGGTGATAAGAGGGGAAAGTCGCACCGGGCAATCGGCGGGCGCGGCGGAAATGATGTCCTCGAGCCTGGAGCGGCGTGCGGCGTAGGGCTCGGCGCGGATATCGGATCCGCCATCTTCGAGCAGATCATAGGCCTGGAGGATTACGGGCGCCTCCGTGAGCAGCTTCTTTGGCACGGTCTTCCGCCCAATACGTTTTTGGAGCGCATTGAACGGCATTGGCGCATCTTTGGCCCAGGCCAGCACCTCGCCATCGATCACGGTACCGTCGGGGAGGAAATCTTGGGCGGCGGCGAGTTCTGGGAACCGATCTGTCATCAGCTCTTCGCCGCGCGACCATAGGTAGTGGTTTCCGCCGCGTAGGATAAGTTGCCCGCGGATCCCATCCCACTTGAACTCTGCGGCCCAGTCAGCCGGCTTGCCGAGCGTTTCGGGCGGATCGTCCAGCTGGTAGGCGAGGTAGAACGGATACGGTTTAGAAAGGTCCGCTGTTGGATCGGGCGCAATGATAAGAGATTGGTAAGTTACGGTGTCGGGCGACCAATCACCCATGAGGCGGTGCGCCAAATCGGATTCTGCAATCCCCGTCGCGCGGGACAGCGCGCGGGTCATAAGCTTCTGGCTGAGCCCCATTCGGAACCCCCCGGTGATCAACTTGTTGAACACAAAGCGCTCGGTTGTCTCAAGCGCATCCCAGGCTTTCAGAATGGCCGCCTTGCGGTCGGGTTCCTCTAGGCCAGAGAGTGCGCGAACGCTATTGATCCAATGCGTGAGGCTTTTATCGGAACTCTCTGTTGCTGCGGGCAAAACAAGCGCAATCGTCTCAGCAAGATCGCCGACGATCGGATAGGCCTCCTCGAAGAGCCAAAGCGGGATGCCTGCCCGCTCTGCTGCCCATTCGCGCAGCCGCGTTGTGGTAACAGTGCGTTTTGGGCGGCGGCCGGAGAGAAGCGCGATCGTCCAAAGCGCATCGTCTTCCGACGCTTCTTCGAAATAGGCGGCCAGCGCGGCGACCTTGGCGTTGGTCTTCGTCGTCTGATCGAGAGCGGTGAAGAGGGTGGCGAAGCGGCGCATGGGTCAGATCGTAGGCGGGTTGGTCATGCGGCAGGCTCTGCTTCGGTATCGAGGCTTTCGCCCTCGAACTCGGTTTCCAGAACGCGTGCGTCATAGCCTTGTTCGGCCAGCCAACGCGCGAAGATGCTGGTATAGCCGTGGGTAACGAAGATGCGCTCTGCGCCCGTTTCGGCAATAGCAGCATTGAGCCCGGCCCAATCAGCATGATCCGACATCACGAAGCCCCGGTCGGCGGCGCGGCGGCGGCGTACGCCGCGCAATGCCATCCAGCCGCTGGCAAAGGCGGTTGAGACCGGGCCGAAGCGGCGCATCCAGGCCGAGCCCAGCGCGGAAGGTGGCGCGATAACGAGCGCGCCCGGGTGGGCCTTGGCGTTGGTTTCTGGCGTAACCTGGATCGTATCTGGCAAGGGCAGGCCCTGGGCGCGCATCACGGCATTCGTGCCTTCCACTGCACCATGGGTGAGGATCGGGCCGATCCCGGGATCAACCGCGGCCAGGAGGCGCTGGGCCTTGCCGAGGGAGTAGGCGCCGAGAACGGAGGTTTTGCCATCGGCCGAATTGGCCGCCCACCAGGCATTGATCGCACCCGCGATCTCTTCCTGCGGGGCCCAGGTGAAGACGGGCAGGCCGAACGTACATTCGGAGATGAAGGCATGGGCGCGCACCGGTTCGAACGGTTCCGAGAGCCCGTCGGGATCGGTTTTGTAGTCGCCGGAGACGACCCAGATCTCACCGCCCACCTCGACCCGGATCTGAGCCGAGCCCGGGACGTGGCCGGCCGGGTGGAAGCTGACGGTGGCCGCGCCGATCCTTTTGGCCTCGCCAAAGCGGATGCCCTCGGCTGTGATGTTGCCAAGGCGATGGCGCATGACCGGAAGCGCGGCATGGGTGGCGAGGTAGCGGGCGTGGCCGGGGCGGGCGTGGTCGGCATGGCCATGGGTGATGAGTGCGCGGTCAACCGGGCGCCAGGGATCGATGAAGAAATCGCCCGCAGGGCAGTAGAGCCCCTGCTCGGTGGTTATCAGAACATCATCGGCCATGGGCGGGATTTATCGCGAAATCGCGCGGCTGCAACGGCGCACTCTTCGAGGGCAGGGCGGGGTGCTGGCGGCCCCTCGCGCTCCCCGGAAGTATGTGACCCACGGTGAAGGGGCCGGGCGCCGGCGGCCCGTTCGAGCCCTAGATCGCGAGGTATTCTGCGCGCAGGGCTTCGTTGTCGAGCACCTCCTCGGCCGTGCCGTCGAAGACGATCTGACCGGTGTCGAGGATCACCGCGCGATCGGCCAGCTGCAGAGCACGCACCGCGTTTTGTTCCACGATCACACAGGTGATGCCTTGTTCCTTGATGTGGGTGAGAGTCTTTTCGATTTCGTCCACGATCACCGGGGCGAGGCCCTCATAGGGTTCATCGAGCAGGAGTACCTTGATATCGCGTGCCAGCGCTCGGGCGATCGACAGCATCTGCTGTTCGCCGCCCGAAAGCGTGGTGCCTTCCTGGTTGCGGCGTTCGCCGAGGCGCGGGAAAAGATCGTAAAGCCTGTCGACCGACCAGCCGATGGGCGGAGCGATCTGGGCGAGCTTGATGTTTTCCTCAACCGTGAGCCCTTGGATGATGCGGCGATCCTCGGGCACCAGACCTAGGCCCACCCGCGAGGCCTCATGGCTGCCCATCGTGTGGAGCGGCTGGTGATCGAGCCAGATCTCCCCATGGGTCACCTCCGGATCGCCAATCCGTGCGATCGAGCGGAGGGTGGAGGTTTTGCCTGCACCGTTGCGGCCCAGAAGCGCGAGGATTTCGCCTTCGTGCACGGTGAAGCTCACGCCCTGCACGATGTAGCTTTCGCCATAGTAGGCGTGCATGTCGTAGACGGAGAAATAAGCGGGCGCCGTCGACGCCATGTTGGCGTGTTTCGAAAAATCGGGGCGTTCGTTCATGGAGCGGGGCTCCTCAATGAGCTTGTCCAAGATAGGCCTCCTGCACCTTCGGGTGCCCCTTGATGTTGTCGGGCGTGTCTTCTACTAGGGGTGAGCCCTGGGCGAGCACCGTGATCCGCTCGGCAAGCGAGAACACCACATGCATATCGTGTTCGATGATGCACATGGTGATATCGCGGGTCTCGTTGATCTCTTTGAGAAGGTCGATGGTGTTGTTCGTATCGGCCCGCGCCATGCCCGCGGTGGGCTCATCGAGCAGCAGAAGCTTGGGCTGCTGCACCAGGCACATCGCCATCTCCAACCGCCGCTTATCACCGCGCGAGAGCGAGGCGGCGTGCATATCGCGCTTGTCCTGCATATTCACGTCTTCGAGGATCTGTTCGGCCTCGGCGACGATCGTGGCTTCATTGGCCACCGTTTCGAATGCATGCATTCGGTAGGCCCCGTCGCGGCGCGCGAAACAAGGGATCATCACGTTCTCCATCACCGTCAGGTCGCCGAAGATCTCAGGCGTCTGGAACACGCGGGAGATGCCCATCTGGTTGATCTCGTGGGGCGAACGGCCGAGCACCGAGTTCCCATCGAACATCACCGATCCGGTATCGGGGATCAGCTTGCCGACGAGGCAGTTCAGTAGTGTGCTTTTTCCCGCCCCGTTCGGCCCGATAATGGCGTGCACCGTCTTTTCCTGCACGCTGAGGTTCACATCCCCCAGCGCCTGCAGCCCGCCGAAGCGCTTGTTGACGCCTTTGACTTCGAGAATTCCCATATCGCGCCCTCCTTATTCGGCCACGTGCGGGGCAGGTTTCGGATGATGCTCGGGGTCGCCGCCCGAGGGCTTGTTCTTCCGGCGGCGAAAGAGGCGCGCGATGCGTTGACCGCCCTCCACCAGGCCGCCGGGCAGGAAGATCACCACCAGCATGAACATGATGCCAAGCGTGAGGTGCCAGCCCTTGCCGATGAAGGGGTAGACCATTGTCACCATCGCATCTTCTAGCCCATCGGGCATGAAGGCGAACCATTCATGCAAGATGGTGGAATTGATCTTGGAGATGATGTTTTCCATATATTTGATCACACCGGCGCCCAGGACGGGGCCGATCAACGTGCCCGCGCCGCCGAGGATCGTCATCAGCACCACTTCGCCAGACGCAGTCCAGAACATCCGTTCAGGGCCGGCCAGGGGATCCATCGCCACCATCAGCCCGCCGGCAAGCCCGGCGTACATTCCCGAGATCACGAAGGCCGCGAGCGTGTAAGGCTTGGGGTTGAGCCCTGTGTAGCTCATCCGTTGCTGATTTGATTTCACGGCGCGCAACATCATCCCGAAGGGTGATCGGAAGATGCGGATCGAGAGGTAGAAGGCGATCAGCATGATCACGGCGCAGAAGTAATAGCCGACTGAGAATGTGAAGAGCCAATCACCCACTGCCCATTCGGCGCTGCTGCGCATTTCGAGCCCGAAGAGGCTCGGAACGGGTGTATTCCCTGTCTCGGTGGTTTGGGTGCCTAGGATGCGCGGATCTTGCAGGGTGAGCTGTAGCCCGGTTTCGCCGCCCGTAAGGCCCTTTTGCAAGAGCCCCTGCTGGCCCGGCCCGTCCATATCCGTGGCCAAAACAGAGTAGGCCAGCGCGTAGGACATCATTGCGAAGGCCAGCGTGAGGATCGAGAAGTAGATGCCCGAGCGCCGCAGGCTGATATAGCCGATTACGATAGCGAAAAGCCCTGACATAACGACTGAGATCGCCAACGCGGGCAGCACATTCATGCCAAGCAGTTTGAACACCCACATTGCGGCGTAAGAGCCGACGCCGAGAAACGCGGCGTGGCCGAAGCTCAGATACCCGGTGAGCCCGAAGAGGATGTTGAAGCCGATCGCAAAGATTCCGAAGATCACGAAGCGCTGCATGAGGTCCGGGTAGCCCGCGTTGAACTGCGCCAGATCCGAGCCTTCGGGGAATGGGTTCAGGATGAAGGGCGCCAACATGGTCAGCGCCACCACGATGAGCAGCAGCGAGAAGTCTTTTTTGTTCAATCCCAGCATGTCTTACTCCTCCATCACACCTCTGCGCCCCATCAGGCCCCGCGGACGGATCAGCAGGATGACGATGGCGACGAGGTAAATGATGACTTGATTGATCCCCGGGATCAGATCGATCACCGCGCCCATGGAGGCAAAGCTTTCGAGAATGCCAAGGAGAAACCCGGCGAGCACCGCTCCGGGCAAGCTGCCCATTCCGCCGACAACAACCACGACGAAGGACAGGACGAGGAAATCCATCCCCATGTGATAGTTCGGCGCCACGATGGGTGTGTACATCACGCCCGCAAGGCCCGCGACGGCGGCGGCAATCCCGAACATGATGGTAAATCGCCGGTCGATATTGATGCCCAGAAGACCGACTGTTTCACGATCCGCCATTCCGGCGCGCACGACCATCCCGAAGGTGGTGAACTGCAGGAAGGCAAAGACGGCGGTGATGATGATCATCGCGAATGCGAAGTAAACGAGGCGCCAGTAGGGATAGATGATCACATTGGGATCCATCCCGATGAGCGCGCCAAAATCGAAAGAACCGATGAAGGCTTCCGGTGCCGGCGTGGGGATCGGGTTAGCACCATAGAAATACTTGATGATTTCCTGCAGCACAATTGCCAAGCCGAAGGTGACGAGGATCTGGTCGGCATGGGGGCGCTTGTAAAAATACTTGATGAGCCCGCGTTCCATCGCCACGCCGATGGCGATCATGATCGGGATCGCAATCAGGATCGCAAGCGGCACCGACCAGTCGATGATCGCCGAGCCTAGTGTTTCGCCGAAAATGTCATGCACGTATGGGATTTCGACCTTCAGGGGATTGCCCAGGAAATCGGTCTGTGACTCATCGATGGTTTCGCGGCTGAGCGTGAGAACACGGTTCAACGTGACCGCACAGAACGCGCCGAGCATGAACAGCGCGCCATGCGCGAAGTTCACAACACCCAGCGTGCCGAAAATAAGTGTCAGGCCCAGGGCAATCAGCGCATAGGCCGATCCCTTGTCTAGGCCGTTGAGAACCTGGAGGATGATGGCGTCCATGAATATCCCACCTCGTCATGGGGCCGCCCGTTCAGGCACGGGCGGGCAGGGGCCCGCGCGCGGACTTGCGCGCGAGCCGGTCTTTCGGCCGTGGCTTAAGCGCCGGGGTTGCACGACCCAAGCGAACCGCCCGCGAACTGCGGGTGATCGGGGGCGTACGTTACCTGATCTACCGGCGTGATCTCGACGATCTCAAGAAGGTCGAACTCCGACGTCGGGTTCTCTTTCCCTTTCACGACAAGCACGTCCTTGAAGCACTGATGATCCTCAGCGCGATAGAGTGTCGGGCCGTTGCCCAGCCCGTCGAACTCAAAGCCCTCAAGGGCCTCGACCACCGCACACGGGTTGAACGAGCCGCCACGCTGCACGGCGTCTGCGTAAAGCAGCGTCTGCACATAGCAGGTGTGTGCCGCCTGTGACGGCGGAAAGCCGTACTTCGTGCCGAACGAACGCGTGAAGGCCTGGCTGCCTTCATCGGGCAGCGACCAGTGCCAGTTCGTGGAGCCAAAGATGCCCTTCACGTTGGCGCCTGCACCTTTCGCCATCAGGCGCGAGTAGAGAGGAACGACGATCTGGAAGTCTTTGCCATTGGCTTGTGCGTCGCGCAGACCGAACTGAACGGCATTGGTGAGCGAGTTCACCATGTTGCCGCCATAGTGGTTCAGCACCAGAACGTCCGCGCCCGATTGAAGGACGGGTGCGATGTAAGATGAGAAGTCGGTCTGAGTGAGCGGCGTGAGTACGGTGTTAACCGTTTCCCAACCGATGGCTTCAGTCGAAGTCCGAACAGCCTCTTCCGTGGTGTAGCCCCAGTTGTAGTCAGCCGTCAGGTGGTAGGCTTTCCGGTCCGTGCCATAGTTGGCGGCCAGGATCGGCGCGAGCGCGGCACCCGACATGTAGGAATTGAAGAAGTGGCGGAAGCCATTGGCTTTCCGATCTTTCCCCGTCGTGTCGTTCGAGTGGGTGAGACCGGCCATAAAGATCACGCCGGCTTCCTGGCACAGAGCCTGAACAGCCACGGCCACGCCGGAGGACGAGCCGCCGGTGATCATGATCGCACCGTCCTTTTCGATCATCGACCGGGCCGAAGCACGTGCTGCATCCGATTTAGTTTGCGTGTCGCCGGTGACGTATTCAACCTTTTTGCCGAGGATCCCCGTCCCATCGAGGGTTTTGGACGAGAAGGTGGTGAGCATGCCGCCATCGCCTTCGCCATTCAGGTGCTCCACCGCAAGTTCGTAGGCCCGCAATTCATCGGCGCCCTCGTCGGCATAGGGGCCTGTCTGCGGCACGTTGAAGCCGAGTGTAACGGTGTCGCCCTCAGGGGCATTTGTGAAACCGGTATGGCTGGCCGACCACGCTTTGCCGTCAAAGATCGTCGGTGCCGCGAAGCCCGCTGCGCCAGCCACGGCACCCGTCTTCAGCAGACCGCGACGGGTCAGGTTCGATTTGGACATATAATCCTCCCAAAAGGTGAAACAGGATCGGCTCCTCCGCCCATCCCTTGCCCGCGTTAAGGCTGTGACATTATCGACTTGCTTTGGAAAAATAGGCAACAACCCGCTTGAATCGCGCAATTTTTTTGTAAACCAATACACAATGCGATTGCATACCGTGTAAATTTGTTTTCTTGCGGGCGCAGAAAGCTACTGACCGTGAAAGGAAAATTCTAGATGCCGCGCAGCGCACTCACCGGAAGCCGCATCCGTGAGCGGCGCGTTTATCTGGGCCTTAAGCAGGCGGGCTTGGCGGAAAGCTGCGGGATCTCGCCATCCTACCTGAATCTGATTGAGCACAACCGGCGCAGAATCGGCGGCAAGCTGCTCAACAAGATTGCCACCGTGCTTGGCGTCGAGCCCTCGGCGCTATCAGAAGGCGCGGACCTCGTGCTGCTGGATGCCTTGCGCAACGCTGCCGACCGTGCGCCGCCGCGCGGCGGGCCAGATCTGGGCGAGGCGGCGCGGGCAGAGGAATTTGCGGGGCGGTTCCCTGGCTGGGCGCGGCTAATCGCGAGCCAAGGTCAGCGGATCGCAGCACTGGAACGCACAGTTGAACTGCTCAATGACAGGCTGACGCACGATCCGTTTCTTTCAGCGTCGCTGCATGACGTGCTGAGCACGGTCACCGCGATTCATTCGGCCTCGGGCATTCTGGCTGATGGCGGCGAGATCGATGCCGATTGGCAGGCGCGGTTCCACCGGAACATCTTTGAAGACAGCGCCCGGTTGGCCGAAGCCAGCCGGGGCCTCGTGAACTACCTCGATGCCGGGGCCAACACCGATCGCGGCATCGTCGCCCCACCGGAAGAGCTTGAGGCATTTCTCGATTCGCGCGGGCATCATGTGGCCGCCGTGGAAGCGGCGGAGCCGGATATCGCAGCGCTCGTCGAAGATCCATTGCTCACCTCTGCTGCAAGCCGCGCCCTGGCCGCAGATCACCTTACGCGGGCACGCGCCGATGCCATTGCCATGCCGCTTGAGCCCTTTTCGGAGGCACTTGGCGCGGTTGGGCCGGATCCAGCGGCGCTGGCTAGCCGCTTCGGGGTGGATCTGGCCTCGGTGTTTCGCCGGATTGCGGCCCTGCCAAGTGCGTCCCTTCCGGGCCCAGTGGGGCTGGTGATCTGCGACGCGTCTGGGACGCTTACGTTCCGCCGCCCGGTGGACGGTTTTCCCCTGCCGCGCTTCGGTGCGGCCTGCCCGCTTTTGCCGTTGTACCTTGCGCTCACCCGGCCGATGGCCCCAGTTCGGGCTGTCGTGGAACAGCCAGGGCGTGATGCGAAGCGGTTTCTAACCTACGCCGTGTGCCAAACCGCAGGCGTGCCGGGGTTCGACGGCCCCCCGGTTTTCGAGGCGTCGATGTTGATCTTGCCGGCGGACACCGCGGCCATTCCCGACGAGGCCGGCATCCCGGTGGGCACAAGCTGCCGGATCTGCCCGCGCCCCGATTGCGCGGCGCGGCGCGAGCCCACGATCCTTTCGGTTGACGCCTAAATGATAGGGTCGCTCCACCAAAGCAGGCGCACTGGGCGCTGCCACGCCAGCGACTCACAAAACAGGCCCGTCACACTCTTCAACGTGGCGCGACCATTGGCTTTTTGACACACCAATCTCCCTGCGCAATAGTGCTCAAAACAAGAAGAAAAATGCTTTTAAAAGGGGAGGTGGTCGGCGATGGGCGGGAGGGTCCTGCTGATCGAAGATGAGCCCAATATCATCGAAGCGATCCGGTTCATCCTGTCGCGCGATGGCTGGGTCGTTGACGTGCATTCAGACGGGGCCACAGCGCTCGATGCCGTGGCGCGGCGCAGCCCTGATGTGATCATTCTCGACGTGATGCTGCCGAACCGATCGGGCTACGATATTCTGGCCGACCTGCGTGCCGCCGACGGCACCCGCGATCTGCCGGTGCTGATGCTCACGGCAAGAGGCCAAAAGCAGGATCGTGAGATGGCCGAGCGCTACGGGGCAAGTCGGTTCATGACGAAGCCATTCTCGAACTCAGATGTGCTGACGTCAGTGCGCGAGTTGGTGGGCTCGTGAGCACGCCGCGCGAGCCTGTCTTCCTTGCGCGGGAATCCTATCGGCGCCGTCGGTTGCGTGATGCTGCACGGTTCCTGCCTTTTCTGGCTGTATTCGTCTTCTGCATCCCGATGCTTTTTGGCCCCGAGGCCGGCACCGCCATGACAAAGGTGTTTTTGTTCTTCGCTTGGCTCACCTTGATTGCCGTAAGCTTTGCGCTCTCGCGCCGTCTGGCAACCGACATCGACGTTCAGCAAGGTGACGGGCCTGACGACGGGCCCGCAGGCTAATGCTGACCTTTAACATGCTTGTCGCCGTCTGTGCGGCCTATGTGGGATTTCTGTTTCTGGTTGCCTTTGCGGCAGAAAAGCGGGCGCGGCGCGGCCGGGCGGCTTGGCTGCGCTCCCCGCTAGTCTACACCCTGGCTCTTTCGATCTACTGCACCGGTTGGACGTTTTATGGCGCCGTGGGCTATGCCGCGCGCTCGGGCCTTGAGTTCGTGACAATATACCTTGGCCCGACGGTCGTGATGATCGCGTGGTGGGCGCTTCTACGAAAACTGGTGCGGATCGGGCGCACACAGCGCGTGACTTCGATTGCCGATCTCGTGTCGTCCCGCTACGGAAAATCCACGGCCCTTGGTGTTTTGGTGACGGTTCTCTGCATCGTGGGCACCACCCCTTACATCGCGCTGCAACTGCAATCCGTAACCCTTGCTTTCGCTGTGTTCTCGCCCGCCGAGGCGGTGGACATGAACGGCACCGCGCTGTGGGTGGCGCTTGGCCTCGCGCTTTTCACCATCGTCTTTGGGACCCGTAACCTTGACGTGAACGAACGGCACCATGGCGTCGTGATCGCCATCGCGGTCGAGGCCGTGGTCAAGATCGTGGCGCTCGTGGCGGTAGGTGTGTTCGTCGTTTGGTCTGTCGCTGGGGGGACGGGCGATATCTTGCGGATGATCGAGGCCTCGCCAATCGCCGAATACCGCGTTCAGCCCGAACGGTGGGTGACGCTGACGTTCCTCGCAGGGGCGGCGTTTCTGTGCCTGCCGCGGATGTTTCACGTGCTTGTTGTGGAAAACTCCGATGAACGGCATCTGGCGACGGCCGCCTGGGCCTTTCCACTATACCTGCTGCTGATCAGCCTGTTTGTGATCCCTATCGCGGTAGCCGGGCTTGCCGTGATGCCAGCCGATGCCAACCCCGATCTTTTCGTGCTCACGGTGCCGCTACAATTCGATCAGGAAGGGCTTGCGATGCTCTCGTTCCTTGGCGGCTTTTCGTCGGCCACATCCATGGTGATCGTCGCGGCCATTGCGTTGTCCACTATGGTGTCGAACCACATCGTGCTGCCGATCTGGCTCAGTGCGGGGCAGGGGGGCGCCACGGTGTCGGGCGATGTGCGCAATGTGGTTCTGCTGGCGCGGCGCGTATCGATCGCCGTCGTGCTGGGACTGGGATACCTCTACTACCGGTTTTCAGGTGGGGGCGAGGCGCTGGCAGCCATGGGCCTGATCGCCTTTGTGGGCGTGGCGCAGATCTTGCCTGCGCTGATCGGGGGCATCTTCTGGCGCGGCGCCACACGCATCGGCGCTGGGCTTGGCGTTGGGATCGGCTTCAGCGTGTGGCTCTACACGCTGTTTCTGCCAAGCTTCGGGGTGGGCGATGTGCTCAGCGCTTCAACGTTTGAGGCCGGACCCTTTGGCCTTGCGCTTCTGCGCCCGCAAGCGCTGTTTGGCCTTGATGGGATGGATCCGCTGGTGCACGCGGTTTTCTGGTCACTCGCCCTCAACACCGGCGTTTTCGTGCTTGGATCGCTTTTTAGCTTTCCCCGCCCGCTGGAACGGCTGCAGGGCGCTACTTTCGTCAACATCTATCGCTATTCCGACAGCGCGCGGGGCTGGGGCCGCAGTTTTGTGGAAGCCGAAGATCTTCTGGTGATGGCGCAACGGATCATCGGGCCCATGGAGGCGCAGGCACTCTTCGTCTCGGTGGCGGCCGAACAGGGGAAGGACGGGTATCTTCCCGATGTCACCCCGGAGTTTCTTGAGCGGCTTGAGCGGGAACTTTCCGGCTCTGTCGGTGCGGCGACGGCCCATGCGATGCTGGGTCAAATCACCGGCGGCGTGACCGTATCGGTGGAAGATCTGATGCGGGTGGCGGATGAAACCGCCCAAATGATGGAGTACTCAAGCCAGCTCGAAACGAAATCGGAGGAGTTGCAACGCACGGCACGTAAACTGCGCGAGGCCAATGCCAAACTCACCACGCTGTCGATCCAGAAAGATGCGTTTCTCAGCCAGATCAGCCATGAGCTGCGCACGCCCATGACGTCGATCCGTGCGTTTTCCGAGATCCTTATGGATGGCGACCAGATGGACCGCGCAGATCGCCGCAAGTATTCCACGATTATCCATGACGAAACACTTCGGCTGACGCGGCTTCTCGACGATCTGCTTGATCTGAGTGTGCTGGAGAACGGGCAGGTTACGCTGAACGAGGCGCCTACCAGCGTGGGCGAGGTGCTGGATCGCGCGCTTGCGGCCATTGAAAGCCGAGCAGAGCCTGGTTCGTTGCAGATCCAACGTGATCGTGGCCGCGAGGCGGTACCGATCTTTGCCGATGCCGATAGGCTGGCGCAGGTCTTCATCAATATCGTTTCGAACGCGCAAAAATACTGCGATGCTGAGGCACCCGCTCTTCGGATTGCCGTTCAGGAAACGGGTGACAGCGTTGCGATTGACTTTATCGACAATGGCAGTGGCATCCCGAAATCAAGCCAGGCGTTGATCTTCGAGAAATTTGCTCGGTTGACCGACCAGCGCGCCGCCGGTGGTGCCGGGCTGGGCCTCGCGATCTGCCGCGAGATTATGCTGCGGCTCGGGGGCAGCGTGGATTACTTGCCGGGGCAGGGCGGTGCGGCATTCCGCGTTACCCTGCCACGTCCTAAGGCGATGGCCGCGCAGTAACACGGACGCGCCCTTGTTTGGTTTTCCTTTACCGTAGTTTGCCATGGTTTTCGGCAACAGGAGGACCGGCCGATGATTTCCGATACCTCGCTTGCCGTGATGCGAAGGCTTGCCAAGCCGGCCCGCCCCACTGCCGCCGATGCCGGGCTTGATGAGGGCCGGGCGTGGCGGATCCTTGCCCCGCGCGCTGCGGAGGAGGCCGCCGGACTGGTTTTGAACGTGCGCGGTTTCGACGTGACCGAGGTGTTCCTCGACGATCTCACGGGTGATTGGCCCGCCGGCACATTGGCAATGATGCTTGCGGCCGAAGGTCAGGGGCCGGGGCTGGCGCTCGTGGATGCTGCGCTTGTGTCTGGGTTGATTGAGGTTCAGATCACAGGCCGCGTGCTTGGGGCCGCCCCGGCCGAGCGGCCCAGTACCGATACCGATGCTGCGCTTGTGGGCCACATGGTTGAGCGGTGGATGCACGATGTGGCCGAGATGCTGGGCCAGGGAGCCGCGTGGCGCGTTGGCGCGCGCGCGCCTGACCCGCGCGCGGCCCAGCTTGCCTTGGAGGAATGCGCCTATTTGCGTCGCACAGTGCGTTTTGATCTCGGCGACGGCGCGAAGGAGGGCACGTTGACCCTTGCCTGCCCCAGCGCGCCCCCGGCCCGGGCGGTTCCGAAAGGGGCTGATCCGCGTCTCGATGCGGCGGCCGAACTGCGCGCCGTGCTACACCGCGTTGACGTTCCCCTGCGGCGCATCCGCGGGCTTTCGCCCGGAGATGTGCTGGCCTTGCCCGGAGCGCGGATCGGGGCGGTCGCGGTTGAAACGCCTGAAGGGCGTCGCGTGGCGGCGGCGCGCCTGGGCCGGCTTGGCCCGCACCGTGCGCTTCGCATCGGCTCCGATCAGGGGGAAGCGTCCACACCGCAGCTTTCAGGTGATCCAATGCCGGAATTGATCGCCGAACCGCTGCCTGGTTTGCCGCCGGCGACCACGTCGGAGAAGCTCGGCACCGGGTTGAACCCGCAGACAGTCTCGCTGACTGACCCTATCGTTGAACCGGCGGCTGACCTGGCGCCCGAGTTGCCGGACCTTCCCCCGCTTCCGGGCGATGAGGCTGACCCCGACCTGCCGCCTCTCGCAGCACCGATGGGGCTGGCCGATCTGCCGCAGGATGGAGAGTGACACGCAATCCCCTTCAGCGCGAGATGCTGGCCGGCTACGCCTGTTCGGAAAGCGTCTCAAGCGTTGGGCGCAATTGTTCCAGAGGAAAGCCAGCCGCAGCGCAGGCTGCAAGGATCTCATCGGTTGGCATCGCTCCGGCTTGTGACAGGGCCCACAGGATGCTCGAGCGTGTGCCACTGCGGCAATAGGCCAGCACCCTCCCGTCGGCCCCTGCGACGAGTTCGCCCTGGCGAAGCGCATGATCGAGCGAAAGCTCGCTGTTGCCCACGGGGTTATCGGCAAATGCAATCCCGGCCGCCTCTGCCGCGGCGCGCACGGCCGCCGCGGAAAGGTCGGGCGGCACCTCTTCATCGGGTCGGTTGCAGATGATAAGGGATATGCCTGCGTCTTTCAGCGCTGCCATATCTTCCGCAGAGATTTGCGGCATCGCCGCATAGGCAGGGGTGATGTCATTGAGCTTCATTGCATCTCCGTGGCAGGGCAGACGGGGCGCGTAGAGGCATCCTAGCGGCAAGCGTGGCGACGCGGAAGGGCAGCGGCGATCCGATGCTCGATCGATTTGTGGCCTATCTTTATCGCGCAGGTCCGGTGCTCAGCCTGCACGTCTCGGCTCGTTCGGTCAAACAGCGCTGCGAAGCGACGTGGCATGAGACACGCGGTACCCCAAGCCATATTTCCGTCGGGCGGGCGTTGCCCGTCTTGCGAGACGGGCTCGGGCATATCGCAGAGTCCCGCTGCCGTAGAACTAAGTTTGCGCTGGACAGATCGCATATTTTTTGAGCGGTTTCCCGCTGGTCGCCTGCTGCATACGTAACCGCCGCCCTGGGCGGTCGCCCCTAAACTGCGTCTGTGATACGTTCTACTGGGGCGGGAAAATCCGGCGCCGGGAGGATCTTTTGAACACGCCGTTTCACATACCAGCGCATCCCGATGAAATTGATCAGTTCGTTGAAGCGCTTGCGCGCAATCCCGAGCGCGCAGAGGAGCTGAAGAGCCGGCTTCGAAACCGCCTGGCCGATCGCGATGCGAGTCGCGGAGGCCAACGTGCCGCACCTGTTGAGCCCGACGATCTAGAAGATTTCTGGGATAACGTGCCAATCTAGGCATCGTCCGCGCGCGATCGCGACACTCCGTTGACCCATGTCAAAGTGCCTCTGATTGGCCTGCGTCTAAGATTGGCCCATTCCCGGTTGGGGAGAAGGCCATGCCGACCACGCCTCACGTCAGATGGAACGCTCCAGCACACCCGGGCTTGGCCCGCGTTCAGCGTTCAGTAACCCTGTTTCAGGCAAACTCGCCTTACGCGAAAGGCGGCCATGGCCGTTTGTGCAGCACTTTTTTCGCTCACTTCAGGCAGCCGATCTCTTTCGGCAGAAAGCAATCAGATGAAACTCGATTACCGTTTTTCGAAATTCAGCACGCCAGTTCCGTCGCGCGCACGCCTGTCCACCGGGCAGCGGCAAGCCTTGCGGCGGCTCCTTCACGATCCGTCCGTTGCGCGCCAGGTGCGCGACCGGCTTCCATCGCAGCCCGAACGCGGGTTGGAGAAAGGACCTTATGACCCCACGCCAGCATGAGTTCGAACGGGTGAAGATGAGCCAGACCGAGAAGATGAACGCCCGGCTTGAGGCGCTTCGAATTACGGTGGCGGAGCTTGAGGCGATGGGCTTCACACCGCCCGCGGCATTCTCCGCCCGGCTCAATCTCAGGCCTTTGCGCCCACGCCGCGCTGGCCGTCGTAACGCGCCATAGGCGCAACGCACCGCCCGAAGCGACGGGCGGGGCCGGGCTAAGCTTGCGTTCGCTCGGCAAGGGGCTAAACCTGTGCCCGCGCAGCCCGTTATGGCGCGTACGGGAGGCCCGCAGGAACATCAATGCCCGAACCGGTTCGCTACCACATGGCCGATGGCGTGGCCGTTCTCACCATCTCAAATCCACCCGTCAACGCGCTGTCGCACGCTGTACGCGCGAGACTTGCAAGCCTAGCGGAACGCGCCGCGATTGATGGCAATGTGCGCGCCATCGTGATTGCCGCCGAGGGGCGCACTTTTCCTGCGGGTGCCGATATCTCGGAATTCGGCAAACCGCCCGCCGCGCCATGGCTTCCGGAAGTGTGCGCCCGGATCGAGGCGATCGAGAAGCCCGTGGTGGCTGCAATCCATGGCACCGCGCTTGGCGGAGGCTTCGAAGTTGCTCTCGCTGCCCATGCACGTATTGCCGATCCGAAGGCGGCCGTGGGCCTGCCGGAAGTGAAACTGGGCATTTTGCCCGGCGCCGGAGGTACCCAGCGCGCGCCGCGCCTCTGCGGCGCAGGCCCGGCGCTTGACCTGATGCTGAGCGGCGAGCCGATCCATGCGCGCGCCGCCGAGCGGCTGGGTCTCGTCGATGTCATCGCCAAAAGCGATTTACTTAAAGAGGCGATCGCATTTGCCCGCAAACTTGCCGATGCCGATATGCCTCCGCTGCGCAGCGCTGACCGCGCGCCACAAGAGGCTGACCCGGCCGCCTGGGCTGCCGAAATCGCCAAACGCCGCGAAGCTCTGAAGGGCACGCCGCTTCATGCTCCGCCGCGCATTGTTGATTGTGTGGAAGCGGTGCAGCTCTTGCCGTTCGAAGCTGGGCTCGATTTCGAACGCGCCGCCTTTGAAGATCTGGTGGGCACGGCGCAGTCGGCTGCGCTGCGCCACGCGTTTTTTGCCGAACGGCGGGCGGGCAAATTGCCGGAGCTGAAAGGTGTGCCACCGCGCGAGGTGGCCGATGTGGGCGTAATTGGTGCGGGTCTCATGGGCTCGGGCATCGCGGTGGCCTGCCTCAACGCGGGCCATCGTGTGACGCTGATCGAGAAGAACATAGAAACGCTGGAAGCGGGCGTGGAGCGGATCATTGACATCTATGACCGGCAGGTAGCGCGGAGAAAGATGTCGGTCGACGATCGCGATGCCCGGATCGGCAACCTTGCGGGCCGAGAAGATCTGGATGCGGTGGCCGAGGCCGATCTTGTGATCGAGGCCGTGGTTGAGGATATGGACATTAAGCAGCGCGTCTTCGCCTCATTGGGGCGTATTACGGCGCCGGGCACCGTGCTCGCCACCAACACCTCTTATCTCGATATCGATGAGATCGCGCGCGGCTCGGGCCGGCCTGAGGATGTGATCGGGCTGCACTTTTTTTCGCCGGCCCAGGTGATGCGGCTTGTCGAGGTGATCCCGGGGCGGGAGACAGCTGCGAACGTGCTGGCGACTGGGTTTGAGTTCGCTGGAACGCTCGGCAAAATCGCCGTGCGGGCGGGCGTGACCGATGGCTTCATCGGCAACCGCGTACTCGCAGCCTACCGCCAGGCGGCGGAGTTGACGCTTCTCGATGGCGCGGCCCCCGAAGAAATTGACGCGGCAATGCGCGCCTTCGGCTTCCCGCTCGGGCCCTTCCAGGTGTCTGACCTCGCGGGGCTCGATATCGCCTGGGCGCGGCGCAAACGGCTGGCCGCCACGCGCGACCCAGCCGCACGTTACGTCTCGATCCCCGACCGGCTATGCGAGATGGGGCGGCTTGGCCGCAAGGCCGGCTTCGGCTGGTACGCCTACCCCAAAGATGGCGACAGGTTGGGCGAGGTCGATCCCGCCGTCGCGGCGGTGGTTGACGAGGAACGCATCTTCCAGGGCGTTAGCCCGCGCAAGTTTTCCGGTGGCGAAATCCAGCGTCGCTGCCTTGTGGCCATGGCCAACGAAGGCGCAAAACTCCTGGCCGAAGGCATTGCCCGCCGGCCATCCGATATCGATGTGGTGATGATGCACGGCTTTGCCTTCCCGCGCTGGCATGGCGGGCCGATGATGTGGGCCGATCAGCGGGGGCTTCTGCAGGTACAAAAAGATCTGCGTCGCCTGGCGGAGGATGATCCGGCCTTCTGGGCCCCCGCGCCGGTATTCGGTGAACTGATCAAGAATGGCCGGGGGTTTGACAGCCTAAACGGGTGAGGGGGCGCGCCGGCGCAATCGCCGCGCCGCCGGGCTGACATCCACGGCTTCCGTTCGCTATGGGCCGGAGTGGCATCCGCGGGGCGCTGTGAGCGGGATCGGCAATTCCCGTGCGGCGTAAGTCAGTCAACCGGTATTGCCGGGATCGCGTCTTCTCTCCAATAGTCCTCAATCCGTCGGGTGGTCTTATTGATAAGAGCCTGCTGATGATCGTCCAAATTCGAGAACTCTTCGTTAGAGATTGGAAACATATCGGCAACGAGGTACGTTTCCCCACATCTTAGGACCCGGAAAGCAAATCCGGACAAGAACGCCTCACCGAACCCTTCATCATAGCCGCGCGGAAGGTAAATATCGTCCTTGTGCTTAATCATAACCTCCCGGGCGAGTTGCCGATCGGCCTCGGGCGTGAAGATCGGCAAGCCGCACGTCATGCCGCCGGTCTCCACGTGAAGGCGCGCGCAGGCGCCCGTCGTTGCGAGCGCTGCGGCTAGGGCAACCAGCCTGATCACGAAACGTCCTCCTGAGGCCTACAGCCACGGCCCGCATGACTATTCGATAGAACCAGCCCCAATCAGAGTATATGACGCGGGGCGACGCAAGCGGCCTGCTGCGTCAGGCCCGCGTGGTGGAATGGTAGACACAGGGGACTTAAAATCCCCAGGCTTCGGCCGTGCCGGTTCGAGTCCGGCCGCGGGTACCAGGCGCATCGGCGAAATATGGCGCGCCCGGTTCCGATTGGGGATCGCTGCGTTTACCGCGGTGCGACAATTGCGCGGGCGCTCGCTGCCGCGCCCACACTGTGCCGTTTGCGCCCGGTTTTTGCCACACTTCCGCCACGCTTCGCCGCTGCCGTTTGCGGGAGGGAGACACGCCACATGCCTGCCACCGCCTTAAAGATAAAAGACATCCACCTGCCCACGCTGGCCGCCTTTACCGCCGGGTTGGGCGTGACGAGCTTTGCTGCGACAACCGCGCTGACGGGCACGCTCTCCACCTATTTGGGCGGGGCGGGCGACGTGCTCTTTACGTTGGCCGATTTGTGCCTGACGCCGTTTCGCGGTGATGAGGCGATGGTGGGCGGGATGGGAGAGATGGCGGGGGGCGGTCACGGCACCCACAGGGCGCTTGCAATCCTGGCAACCGGGGGCGCGTTGGCGGCGCTTTTTTCGCGCGAGATCGCAGCCCGCGCCTTTGGGTGTGCGGCGCCCTTCGACGATGCGCCAGTCTATGAGGCGATGGCACGGGTCGGCCACCTCGCAGGTGTATCCCCCGAAGCCCAAGAGCGGCTTTTCGAAGAAACCTTTGCCCGGGCGCCAGATCAGGCGCATCTTCTGGCCACGTACCACGACCCGCAGCTTTTTTCCGGCCCTGAGCAAGATCTCCGGCGTCGGCCCGCCGCCGTGCGGCACATGACGATGGTGGCAGCCTTGCGCGTGGCCAGCCATCATGGCGATATGTGCGATGGCGCTGTGGCTGAAATCGCAGCGCTCGCTGACCGGCTGGGGATGGAGGATGACACGGTGCGCCGCATCTTCGCTCGGATGATGGGTGTCACCTTAGAGCCTGGGCCAAGCGTTGCCCAACGTGCGGCTAAAACAACGGGCCGCGTGGCGAAGGCCGGGGCTCGCGTTGGTGAACAGGCCGGGATTTGGCTGGCTTGGCGAACTGCGCGGGGCCTGCGCAAGGTCATTCACGCAGGCTTGCCCCGGATGCGTGCGGCGGCCAAACGTGTTGCCAACCGCCGCACGGCACTACCCGAACGCGCGTTCCCCACCGCTTGAGGCCGAGGCCGCCCGCTAGGCCGCCGCACGCCCCCCCGCGAAGCGAGTTTCCCACGCCTCGCGCTCTTCATCCGAGATCTTGGCGAAAAGCACGTCTGGCACGGCGAAGGCATGGCCCGCCGGCAGTGCACTAAGCGCAGCGCGCATATCTGAAGGCCAGTCCATATCGAGCGTGTTCATCGCTGAAAGCATCCGTGCCGCGGCATCAGGAATGAACGGGGCCGAGAGCACGGCGTAAATCCGAATCAAGTTCAATGACAGCCGGATCACCGCCGCCGCGCGGGCGGGATCCTCCTTGAACGCCGCCCAGGGCGCGGCCTCCTGCAGATACTCGTTGCCGAGCACCCAGATCGCGCGCAGTTCGGAGGCCGATTTGCGCACCTCCATCGCATCCATCAGCTCTTCGTAACGGCGGAGGCGTGCTTCAAGATCGGCGATCAGCGTCTCTTCGGCGGGTCCATAGGTGCCGCCCTCCGGCACCGCCTCCCCAAACTTCGAACGGCAGAATTTCGTCACCCGGCTTACAAAATTGCCGAGCACATCTGCGAGATCCTTGTTTACGGAGGCTTGGAAGTTTTCCCACGTAAACTCGCTGTCCGAGTTCTCCGGTGCATGGCTCAGAAGCCACCAGCGCCAGTAATCGGCGGGCAAGATATCAAGCGCCTGATCCATGAAAACACCCCGGCCCTGGGAGGTAGAGAATTGGCCGCCGTCGTAATTGAGGTAGTTGAACGACTTGATGTAATCGACAAGCTTCCACGGTTCGCCCGATCCGATGATCGTGGCGGGGAATGACAGCGTGTGGAAAGGCACGTTATCCTTGCCCATGAATTGCACGTAGCGCACGTCGCCTGCGCCCTTGTCGGTGCGCCACCATCGCTCCCAATCCGCATCGGGGCGGCCCGTCGCATCGGCCCATTCCTTGGCGCAGGCGATATACTCGATGGGCGCATCGAACCAGACGTAGAAGACCTTTCCTTCCATGCCTGGCCAGGGTTCGCTGCCCTTCCTAACTGGCACGCCCCAATCGAGATCGCGGGTGATGCCGCGATCCTGCAGCCCGTCACCATCGTTAAGCCACTTCTTGGCGATCGAGGTGGTGAGGATTGGCCAATCCTTCTTGCTGTCGATCCACTGGGCGAGCTCATGCTTCAGCGCTGATTGGCGCAGGTAGAGATGTGTTGTTTCGCGCACCTCAAGGTCAGTCGAGCCTGAAATCGCGCTGCGGGGGTTGATCAGGTCGGTTGGATCGAGCTGCTTGGTGCAGTTCTCGCACTGATCGCCGCGCGCGCGCTCATAGCCGCAATTGGGGCAGGTGCCCTCAATATAACGATCGGGCAGAAACCGGCCATCGGCATTGGAATAGACTTGGCGTTCCAACACTTCGGCAATGAGCCCCGCCTCCGCCAGCCGCCCTGCGAAATGCTGGGTCAGCGCATGGTTCTGCGGCGACGAGGAGCGGCCGAATTTATCAAAGGACAGCCGGAACCCGTCGGAAAGCTCTTTCTGCACCTCCCACATCTCTGCGCAATACTCAGCCACGGGCTTTCCCGCCTTCGCTGCGGCAAGCTCGGCCGGTGTGCCGTGCTCGTCGGTGGCGCACAGGAAGAGCACATCGTGGCCACGGGCGCGCATATAGCGGGCATAAAGATCGGCGGGAAGCTGGGAGCCGACAAGGTTGCCCAGATGCTTGATCCCATTGATATATGGGATGGCGGAAGTGATCAGGATGCGTGCCATGGGATAAGCCTTTGCGCAGCGCAGGGGTTACGGGCCTTGGCTCATAGCGCGGGATCTGCTGGCCGTCACCCCCCTCGCAGGCGGAGCGGAAGCGGATACTGCCCCTGGCGCAAACGCGCCTCTCGAGCAGAAGTCTAGAAAAAAAGACGGGGCGGAAGCTTAGTTGGGCGCTACAAGCTTGCCGGGATTGAGGATGTTTTGGGGATCGAGTGCGCGCTTGATATCGCCCATCACACCCCAAGCAGCCCCATGCTCACGCTCCATGAACCCAAGCTTACCGACGCCCACGCCGTGTTCGCCCGTGGCTGTGCCACCCAGGCGCAGCGCGCGCTCCGCCATCCGATCCGACAGTGCCTTGGCGACGTCAAGCTCGCCTGCATTGCCGGGTTCAATGAGTAGCAGGGCATGAAAGTTGCCATCGCCCACATGGCCGAGGATTGGGCCCTCGAGCGGGGAGGCGGCGATATCGGCGGTGGTCTCGTCAATCGCCTCGGCCAACCGCGAAATCGGCACACAGATATCGGTCACGAGGATTTCGCAGCCCGGGCGCAGCGCCTTGATCGCATAGGTCGCCTCATGGCGCATTTTCCAAAGTCGGGTGCGGTCTTCGGTTTTCTCGGCCCAGTCAAATCCCTTGGCGCCAAGGTCATTCGCCAGTTCCCCGAAGCGGCGGGCGTCCTCGGCGACAGCGGTTTCGCTGCCATGGAACTCCAGCAGCAGGTGCGGCGCTTCGGACAGGCCGGCGCCGGAGTGGAGATTGAAGCCCCGCGCCGTTGCAGCGTCTACCAGTTCGATCCGCGCCATCGGCAGGCCCATCTGGATCGCCGCGATCACCGTAGCGACGGCATCGGCGACTGTTTCGAACGCGCAGATCGCTGACGAGACGGCTTCGGGCTGGCCGTGCAGACGGAGGGTGAGTTCCGTCATCACCCCAAGCGTGCCCTCGGAGCCTACAAAGAGCGCCGTCATATCATAGCCAGCGCTCGATTTGCGGGCGGCGGTGCCGGTGTGGATGACACGGCCATCGGCCAGCACGACCTCGAGCCCCAGCACATTGTCGCGCATCGTGCCATAGCGCACCGCCGTGGTGCCGCTCGCACGCGTAGCCGCCATGCCGCCGAGCGAGGCATTGGCGCCGGGATCGATCGGGAAGACAAGCCCCGTCGCGCGGAGCTCGGAATTCAGCGCCTCGCGGGTAACGCCCGGCTGAACGCAGCACACAAAATCCTCGGGTTCGACCTTAATCACACGGTTCATCCGGCTGAGATCAAGGCTAATTCCACCCTCGAAGGCGAGCGCATGGCCTTCAAGCGACGTTCCGGTGCCCCAGGGGATCACCGGGCAGCCGTGGGACGCGCAGGCTCTGATAACTGCCTGTACCTCTTGAGTGGTCTCCGGATAGGCGACGGCATCGGGCGGCGTGTGCGCGAAATAGGTCTCACTGCTGCCGTGATGATCCAGATCGCCCTTGGAGCGGCTCAGCCGTTCGCCTAACACTGTGGATACTTCGGCGATTGCGGTCTGGATGGTCACGCCTGCCCTCCCTGCACAAGCCATAACACCGGCAAACCTAGGCCAAGCGGGGGGCCCAGGAAAGCCCTGCAGACACGGCCCCCGCCGCGAGCGCGCAACGGCATGGTTGACCGGCCGCAGCCAGGATTGATCAAAGGGCAGTTGCGCGATGTCGCGGCCGCCTGCAAGGCTGGGTGGGAAACGCTGCGCGACGAAGGGCCAGGGCAGCTTCAGTTCTGGTTCATCGCACTTGTGATCGGCATCGCGGCCGGGTTCGCGGCCCTGCTGTTCCGTATGGGCATCGAGCTTTTGCAAAGCACGCTCTACGGTGCCGAAGACATCAAGATGATCCATACCTTCGCGGAAACGCTGGAATGGTATCATGTGCTCATAATCCCGATCATCGGCGGCTTGATTGTTGGCATCATCCTCAACCGTTTTACCGATGACGGGCGCGTGCGCTCTGTGGCCGATGTGATTGAGGGCGCCGCGCTGCGCGACGGGCGGGTGGAGATGAAGGCAGGGCTTGCCTCGGCGCTGGCCTCAATGATCACGCTCGGCTCGGGCGGATCAACAGGCCGGGAAGGGCCGGTTGTGCACCTGGCCGGGGTGATCGCTACATGGGTGTCGAACCGGATCGAGGCCAGTGGGATCACCGCGCGGGATCTGCTCGGCTGCGCGGTCGCCGCGGGGGTCTCCGCCTCGTTCAACGCGCCGATTGCGGGTGCGCTTTTTGCCATGGAAGTGGTGTTGCGCCACTTCGCAATGCACGCCTTCGCCCCCATCGTGATTGCAAGCGCAGCGGGCACGGTGATCAATAGGTGGCAGTTCGGCGATGTAACTGAGTTCGCTTTGCCGACGCAAAATGAGCTTGGCTTCTACGTGGAACTGCCGGCGTTCCTGCTTCTGGGGTTGCTGTGCGGGCTTGTCGCCGTGCTGTTCATGCGGGCAATTTTTTGGACAGATGACCTTGGCACGCAGCTTCAGCGCCGGGTTGGGCTGCCACGGTTCCTGCGGCCGGCGGTGGCGGGGGCGCTTTTGGGTGCAATCGCCATTTTCTATCCGCATATCATCGGCGTGGGGTATGAGACGACCTCGGCCGCGCTTACGGGCGAGTTGCTTCTGTGGGATGCGATCGTCTTTACCGTGATCAAGACGGCGGCCGTGGCCATTACGATGGCGGGCCGCATGGGCGGGGGCGTGTTTTCGCCCTCTCTGATGGTGGGGGCGCTCACCGGGCTGGCGTTTGGGCTGATCGCAACGGGAATTCTGCCGGAAGTCTCAGGCTCTGAGACCCTTTATGCGCTTGCGGGTATGGGCGCCGTCGCGGCGGCGGTGCTCGGCGCACCGATTTCCACCACCCTTATCGTGTTCGAACTTACCGGCGATTGGCAGACAGGGCTTGCGGTGATGGTCGCCGTTTCAACCTCGACTGCACTTGCCTCAAAGCTGGTCGACCGCTCGTTCTTCCTCACCCAGTTGGAGCGAAAAAACATCCACCTCGCCGCGGGGCCCCAAGCATACCTGCTTTCGATGTTCCGTGTGGCCAATGTGATGCGCAAACCCGACGATCCGACCTGCGCGCCGACTGATGAGATGTGGGATGCGATCGCCGAAGGACATTACATTTCCGGCAATGAAACGCTTGAGGCCGCAATGCCGGTGTTTGAGCGTAAGAACCGGCGGTTCCTCGCAGTGGTGCGTTTCGGGGCGGAAGGGGAACCGCCCGAGATTTTGGGCGCATTGTTTCAGGTGGATGCGCTCAGAGCATACAACCGGGCCCTAGCGGCCACGGCGGCCGAAGAACATTCCTAAATCTGCTCCACCGCGACGGTGTCGCCCGCATAAAAGGCGAGGTGATCCTTGATCTCTGCCGCCGCGCCAATTGGGTTTTCATAGGTCCAGACCGCGTTTGCCAGAACCGTGCTTTTCGTAACGATCGAGTAGTAGTTCGCATCCCCTTTCTTCGGGCAATGGGTGGACTTCTCGGTGCGTTCAAGGAACGCCATGGCGATATCGCCGCGCGGGAAATAAATCACCGGGGGCAGGGCACCTTCCTCAAGTTCCAGCGCGTCAACGCTTTCGCCAAGAACGGCACCGCCGGCCCGCACCACCCAGGTGCCTTGTGCTTTCCGAATTTTGATATCGCTGCCCATGGCAAAGTCTCCCGCATGAGGTGTGCGGGACCTTAGGTGCCGCATTTTCGTGGTTTCACGTCAGATAGCGCGGGTGGCGGCGGCAAGCCAGCTTTGTGCCTCGGCCGAAACGCGTGGGCCAATTTTTTCCAGCGTTTCAGCATGGTAGGCATTCAGCCATTCGCGTTCTCCGGGCGATAGCCGGGCGGCATCCACGAGCCGGATGTCGATTGGCACGTAAGTCAGCGTTTCAAACGCCAACTGATCGCGATCATCGCCGCCAGGCAGGGCCGGCGCGGGCTCTACAACCACAAGGTTCTCGATCCGGATGCCGAACGCGCCCTCGCGGTAGTAGCCGGGCTCGTTTGACAGGATCATACCCGGAACAAGCGGCACTTCCGAGATCCGCGCAATGCGCTGGGGGCCTTCATGCACGCTAAGATAGGCACCAACCCCATGGCCCGTTCCGTGATCGTAATCCTGCCCCGCCATCCAGAGCGGCGCGCGCGCCAACGGATCGAGATCGCGGCCCGATAGCCCCCTTGGCCAACGCGCGCGGCTGATCGCGATCATGCCCTGCAGAACGCGGGTGAAACAGACGCGGTGCTCCTCTGTCGGCGCGCCTACGATCACGGTGCGGGTGATATCGGTGGTGCCGTCCAGATACTGCCCGCCGCTGTCGATCAACAGCAACTCGCCGGGCGCGATTGCGCGGTTGGTGCCCTCGGTCACCCGGTAGTGCACGATGGCGCCATGTGGGCCAGCGCCGCAGATCGTATCGAAGCTGATATCATTGAGCGCATTGGTTTTCCGGCGGAAGGCTTCGAGCTGCTGCACGACAGCGATTTCGGTCAACGTGCCGTTCGGCGCTTCCCGGTCGAGCCACGCCAGGAACTCTACCATTGCGGCCCCATCGCGCAGGTGTGCTTCCCGCGTGCCCTGCAGTTCGGCATCTGTTTTCGTGGCCTTTGGCAGGATGCAAGGGTCGTCACCCCAAGCGATTTCGATCCCCTCGGCTTCGAGCGCAAGGGCCACGGCGTGGGGCGCGGTGCCCTGATCCACGCGCACTGGCCCGGTGAGTGTTTTCAATGCTGGCTCAAACGCCTCGGGCGGGCGCAGGGTGACGTCCGGGCCAAGATGCGCATCGAGCCCGTTGAACTTTTCGGGCGCTGCGAAAAGCGTCAGCTTCCCGCTTGAATGGAGGATTGCGAAGGCTTGCACGCAGGGGATGCGCGGCAGATCTTCTCCACGGATGTTGAGAAGCCAGGAAATGCTGTCGGGCAAGGTCAGTACGGCCGCGCTCTGGCCCGCCGCAATCAGCGTCTGGGCAATTTCGCCGCGTTTCTCGGCACTCGATTTCCCGGTGAATTCAGGGGGATGCGCGCGGGCTGCGCCGAGCGGCGGCGCGGGCTGATCGTCCCAAATCGCGTCGATGAGGTTTGGCACGGTGCGCGTGGCCACCCCTGCTTTTTCCAATGCGTCAACTTCCCGCCGTGTGTGGAGCCATGGGTCGAGTCCGATCACATTGCCCTCGGGCAACCGCTCCGCAAGCCAAGGCGCCAGCCGGTTTTGTGGGAACGCCACGGGTGTGAAGGCTGACGTATCGACCTGCGCCTTGACCTGTACGGTGTAGCGGCCATCAACAAACACTGCAGCCTCATCCGCCAACACCACCGCAAACCCCGCAGAGCCGGAGAAGCCTGTGAGCCAGGCCAGCCGCTCATCGCGCGCGGCAACGTATTCGCCCTGGTGGGCATCGGCGCGCGGGATCACGAAGCCCGCCACATCGTGGCGGGCGCATTCTTCGCGCAAACGGTTCAGGCGCGGCGGGCCCTGTTCTGGCGTGGTGGTGGCATCGAAGGTCTGAAACATGGGCGCGAGTTTCGCCACGCGGGGGGGAGTTTGACCAGCCCTAAATTGCGGATTCTCTTTTGCGCAGCCCGCCTTACGGGCGCGCCACAGGCGCTATTTGGCTCCAAGGCCCCCATGCGCCGCCGCATATTCCCGCACCATGGCCTCAAGCACCGATAGATTGGTTTTCAGCGTCACGGCGTGGGAGGTGAAGATCGGCCGGAAACTTAGCGCCGCAATCGCGCGGAAGGCGCGGCGCACGGGCGCGCGGCCATAAAGCTGCCGGGTCATCTCCTCCGAAAGGTAGAGCCGCAGATGCGCAGCCCGCCCAGGCATGGAAGAAACCCGCCTGATCTCCGTCCACGGGATCGGCTCTTTGGATTGTCGGATGTCGAGATAGCCCTCGGGCGACAGGAAGATCACAGTTCTGATCCCAAGCCGCGCTTCCGCATGGGTGAAGTGCACCAGCGCGCCGCAACACAGCGTCCAAAGGCCCGAAGCGACGAGCAGGAAAAACGTGTTTTCACTGACCTGCCCAAAGCCGAAGTAGCGGCCCGCCAACGTGCCGAAGAACCAAAACGAGGCGAGCCCCCACGCGCCGAAAAAGATCATCGCAACCTCGTTTCCGGCGGGCGAGGATTTGATTTCTGTGGTCTGAGACGTGTTGACGCTTTGCACGGCGGAAAACCCCGTTCGGGCTGCAGATAAAGTCTGAACTCCGCGAACGAACTACCTGATAAACGTGGCAGAGTCTGGGCAAGCCGACCCGCCAGGGCAGGTTTGCTGGGAACCCTGCGCCGGGGCGCATTGCCAGGCGGCCCCTGGCTGCTTACCTCTTGCGCGTAGGGGCGCATCCGGTTCGGCGCGCGGTCAGTGGAGATTGAGGTGACGCAACGCGAGCGCGCGCTCTTGCCGGATTACCTGCGCCTGATTGCGCTTTTCGGCATTGTGATCGTCAACGTGCAGTTCATCGCCTTTTCGGTGTTCGAAGAGTTCGATCCAACCCTTGGCGGGAGCGTCGCCGATATCATGACGCTTTGGGCGGTCAACGCCCTAGCGATGCTCAGAACCTATGGCCTATTCTCCTTCATGCTCGGCGTGGGCCTGGGCTTTCTGATGCGCTCTGCCGCCCGGCGCAGCCTGCCGTTCGGGCGGATCTATCGCAACCGGATGATCGCGCTCGGGCTTCTGGGCGTGGCGCATGGATGCCTGTTCTTTCCCGGCGATATCCTCACGACCTATGCGGTCACCGGCGCGATCCTGTATCTGTTCCGCGATTGGCCGGTGGGCCGCCTTGTGCGGGTGGGGGCGGCGCTTCTGGTGTTGCAAACGATCCTGGCGCTGCCGCTGATGCTGATCCCGTCGGAGCCGATTGATGACTTCATCGCCATTGAGCAGGCGACCCTTTCGGCAGGCACGCTCGTCGAAACCATCATCTATCGAAGCATGGGTTTCGCCATCACCTTCCCCTTCATCCTCTTTGCCCAGGGGATCGCCGCGCTGGGCTGGTTCTGCCTTGGGCTCGCGGCCGTGAAATCGGGGATGATCGACAATGCCGCCCACCCTCTGTGGCGTCGGGCCCGGCGGCTCTGCCTGCTGCCCGGTGTTGGCTTAAGCATTATCGGGGAGGGGCTTTGGCTGTGGGGCGGCGCTTGGCAGGGTGCGTTGCTCAGCCTCATGGTCGCCCCGATCGCCACCCTTGGCTACCTTGGCCTGATTGCCCTGATCGCGCGCCCGCCCGGACCGATCTTGGCACGCGCCCTTGCGGCGGGGGGATCGAGCCTGAGCGTTTACCTCGGCCAGTCGATTGTCCTCTCTACAGTCTTTTCTGCTTATGGGCTTGGGCTCTGGAACGCGGTTGATCGGTTTTCCGCCACGGCCATTGCCGTTCTCGTCACAATCGTGCTGATTGCTTTCGTGTCGCTCTGGCGCACCCGCTTCGTGCTCGGGCCTTTTGAGTGGGTGTTGCGGCGGATAACCTATGCGGGCGTGCGCGCACCCTAACCCGCTTTCCGCATCCCGACGATCCGCGCCCGGGCGCGGGGATCACTGTCGAAAAGCCCCGCAAGCTGTTCGGTCATCGCGCCCGCCAACTGTTCCACATCCGTAATCGTCACAGCGCGGTCGTAATACCGCGTCACATCGTGGCCGATCCCGATGGCGATCAATTCCACCGCCTTTCGGCGTTCAACCATCGCGATCACATCGCGCAGGTGCTTTTCGAGGTAGTTTGCGGGGTTCACTGACAGCGTTGAATCGTCCACCGGCGCGCCATCGGAAATCACCATCAGGATCTTGCGCGCCTCCGCGCGGCCCTGCACGCGCCGATGCGCCCATTCCAGCGCCTCGCCATCGATGTTTTCCTTCAGAAGTCCCTCTTTCATCATTAGGCCAAGGTTGTCCCGGGTTCGTCGCCAGGGCGCATCCGCGGACTTGTAGACGATGTGGCGCAGATCGTTCAGCCGGCCTGGCTGCTGCGGGCGGCCCGCCTTGAGCCACGCTTCGCGGGCCTGGCCGCCCTTCCACGCGCGGGTGGTGAAGCCGAGGATTTCGACCTTAACCTGGCAACGCTCGAGCGTGCGCGCGAGTACATCGGCGCAGATCGCGGCGATGGAAATCGGGCGCCCCCGCATCGATCCCGAATTGTCGAGCAGGAGCGTGACGACCGTATCGCGAAACTCGGTATCTTTCTCTACTTTGAACGACAGCGGCGTGGTGGGGTTCGCAACAACGCGGGCAAGTCGCCCGGCATCAAGGATGCCTTCTTCGCGATCGAACTCCCAACTCCGGCTTTGCTGCGCCTGTAGCCGGCGCTGGAGCTTGTTGGCCAGGCGCGAGACCGCGCCTTTCAGCGGCTCAAGCTGCTGATCGAGATAGGCGCGCAGACGTTCAAGCTCTGCCGGCTCCGCCAGATCCTCTGCATGGATTTCTTCATCGAAATCTGAGTTGTAGACAACATAGTTCGGGTCGGCTTCACTGATGGGCGGCGGGGGCGGCGGCTCAAGCGGGGCCTCGCCTTCGGGCAGTTCGGCCTCGTCGCCCAGCTCCACATCAGCCAAATCGTCGGCTGAGATCTGTGCCTGAGCGGCGTCCTGCTCCTGTTCCTGGCTTTGGTCGGGGTTGGCTTCGGCCTCGTCACTCTCATCGCTGTCATCGCCCTGGCTGTCTGTGTTGTCCTGCTCTTCGCTGGCATCGTCAGACTGATCTTCGGCCGGCTCATCCTCTGAATCGGGGTCGTCGCCCAGCTGGTCGCCATAGCCCAGATCATCGATGATCTGGCGGGCGAAACGGGCGAAGGCAGCTTGATCGGCAAGCGTGCCAGAAAGGTTTTCGAGCGTCGCGCCCGCCTGATCCTCGATGAACCCGCGCCATAGCTCCAGCACATTGTCGGCGCCCGTGGGCAGGTCGCGCCCGGTGGCGAGGTGGCGGATCATGTAACCCGCAGCCGCGGCAAGCGGAGCCTCCGAAGCTTCGCGGATTTGCCCATAGCCCTTACGCTCAGCCTGGGCCGCGATCTTGGCATCGATGTTGCCGGCCGTTCCGGGCATCTCGCGCGCGCCCATCGCCTCGCAGCGCGCGGCTTCCATCGAATCGTAAAGGTCCCGCGCCATCTGGCCCGAAGGCTCGTAGCGGCTGAAGGTCTTCTCGTCGTGATACTTTCGGCGGAGCGCGAAGGCATCCGCTGTGCCGCGCGCCAGCAGCACCTCCTCGCGCGTCATCCGGCGGGAAACCTGGGGCAGGCGGATCTGATCGGAATTCATGCCCGGGGGATCGACCGAATAGGTGACGCCCACTTCTGGGTCGTCCGCGATCACGCGTGTGGCTTCGGCGAGCGCCTTCTTGAACGGATCGGCAGGGTTATCGGATGTTGGGCTCATGGCGAAAGGCCCATGGCCGCTACCCCGCGCTCATCGAGACGGCGCTTTCAGGCAGCTCCTCGTCAAAGCAGCGCTGGTAGAACTCCGCCACCGTCTGCCGTTCCAGCTCATCGCATTTGTTGAGGAACGTCAGGCGGAACGCATAGCCGAGCGAGCGAAAGATTTCCGCATTCTGCGCCCAGGCGATCACGGTGCGCGGGCTCATCACGGTGGAGAGATCGCCGTTCATGAAGGCAGTGCGCGTCAGATCGGCCACGGTAACCATCTGGCTCACCGTCTGGCGGCCCTTCTCGGTGTTGTAATGCGGGCATTTGGCCAGCACGATCGCGGCCTCCGCATCGTGGCTGAGGTAGTTCAGCGTGGCCACAAGGCTCCACCGATCCATCTGGCCCTGGTTGATCTGCTGGGTGCCGTGATAGAGGCCCGTCGTATCGCCCAGCCCCACGGTGTTTGCGGTGGCGAAGAGGCGGAAATACTTGTGCGGCGTGATCACCTCGTTCTGATCAAGCAGCGTGAGCTTGCCATCGGTCTCCAGCACACGCTGGATCACGAACATCACATCCGCACGGCCCGCATCGTATTCATCGAACACGATCGCGGTGGCGTTGCGCAGCGCCCAGGGCAGTATGCCCTCCTGAAACTCGGTGATCTGCTTGCCGTCGCGCAGCTTGATCGCATCTTTGCCGATCAGATCGATCCGGCTGATATGGCTGTCGAGGTTTACCCGCACGCAGGGCCAGTTCAACCGCGCGGCGACTTGTTCGATATGGGTAGATTTCCCAGTCCCGTGGTAGCCCTGGATCATCACACGGCGGTTGTGGCTGAACCCGGCGAGGATGGCGAGCGTGGTATCCGGGTCAAACTTGTAGGTCGGGTCAAGTTCGGGCACGCGTTCGCTTGGCTCGGAAAAGCCGCGCACATTCATCTCACTGTCGATCCCGAAGACCTCGCGCACGGAGATGTCTTCGGTGGGTTTTGCACCCTGGTCCAAGCTGCCGTCTGCCATGATCTGTCCTTGTCGCGCAGGGCGGTTGGGTTGCCCGCTCCGCCGGGGGGTGTGGTGCATCAAATCGGGCAGAAGGGCAAGTGTACCGGGTGGCCGCTTTGTCGCAAAGCTCACGAAAGCGGGCGCAGGCGTGATTCGGCTCAAAAGGAGCGCGCTGCTAGGGTGCGTTGGGGATGAAGGAGACGGGCGATGAACCGACGTGACTTTTTGGGCTCTGCCGCGGCGCTTCCTGCGCTGGGCTTCATGCTGGGCACGAGTGGCGCAGCCCAAGCCAGCGGGTTTGAAATTACGCGCACAGACGCGGAATGGCGCGCAATGCTGAGCCGCGAAGAATACCGCGTGATGCGGCAGGAGGGCACGGAGCGCCCGTTTTCCAGCCCACTCGATAAGAACTATGCCGATGGCACATACCACTGCCGTGGCTGTGAGCTCGCGCTTTACGCGTCTGACCACAAGTACGACAGCGGCACGGGATGGCCCTCGTTCTGGCAAGCGCTGCCAGACGCGGTACGCACCAAGCCCGACCGGAAATTCCTGCGCGTGCGCACGGAAGTGCATTGCCGGCGCTGCGGGTCACACCTGGGCCATATCTTTGATGACGGGCCTGCCCCAACGGGCAAGCGCCACTGTCTGAACGGCGTGAGCCTCGTCTTCCGCGCCGCCTGACCTAAACGCTCTTCGGGGCCGCCGCACGCAGTAAGAGGCTAAGAGTGTCGGCGCCGTTGTCCTATGCCGCTTCGGCCGAATGCGCGCTGCTGCTTTCCAACCGGAAGGTGGCCAAAAGCTCCCGCATATGCGCGGCCTGCTCGCTCAACCGGCCTGAGTTTTCGCGGCTTTGATCGGCGAGCGCTGCATTCTTCTGGGTGATCACGTCAAGCTGTGTGATCGCCGCCGTTACCTCGCCCACGCCCACGGCCTGCTCGCGAGCGGTGGTGGTAAGCTCCTGCATCCGTTCCGCCATCTCTCGCACCCCGGCCATGATCTCATCCAGCGTCCGGCCCGCTTCTTCCACGAGGTCGACGCCCTTTTTCACCTGATCGGAACTTTCGTCGATCAGGGTTTTGATGTCCTGGCTGGCCTCGCCAGAGCGCTGAGCGAGGGCGCGCACCTCGGTGGCCACCACCGCAAAGCCCTTGCCTGCGCTGCCCGCCCGCGCGGCTTCGACCGACGCGTTCAGCGCCAGCAGGTTGGTTTGAAATGCGATCCCGTCGATCACGCTCACAATTTCGGTGATCCGGTTGGATGCATCACGGATATCGCCCATCGCCTCGACCGCGGATGACACAACGCGGCCCGCCGCATCCACCCGTTCTGAGGTTTCAGAGGCGAAGCTTGCGGCATTCGTCGCCCCCTCCGCGCTTGATTTTGCAGAGGCGGATATCTCTTCCATCGCAGCAGAGGTCTCTTCGAGCGACGCCGCCTGCTGTTCCGCGCGGCGCGCAAGTTCACCGCTGTTGTTACTTAGTTCCTGGCTGCTGCGGCTCACGCCGTCGCTTTGGCCCGACACTTCGCGCACGAGATGCGCAAGGTTAGTGACGGTGCCGTTCACATCTTCTTTCAGCTGCGCGAAGAGACCCTCGAAACTGCCTGTGACGCGTTCACTGAGATCCCCGGTGGCGAGGCGGCCGAGGACGCGCGCAGTTTCCTTTACGCCAATCTCGACATTGGACACGAGCGCATTGATTGCATCGGCTAGCTTGCGCAACTCGGGCTCGTCGAACTGCGCTTCGATCCGGCGCGAGAAATCGCCGCGCGCGCCCGCTTGAACCACATCGCCCACCGCGGCGCTGAGATCCTTGATCATCTTTTGGCGCTCTTCCTCAACCCTGGCCTGGCGCTCGGCCTCGGCCTGAGCAATTTGGGCGGCTTGCCTTTTTTCCAATTCGGCGCGCTTCACCTCCTCGGCACGCTGCACTTCCGCAAGGCGCTTCGTCTCCCGGGCCGTATCGCGGAAGACTTCCAGCGCCCGGGCAATCTGGCCCACCTCTGTCTCGCGCTCTGTTGCTGTGACGTCGATGTCCAGCACGCCATCGGCGAGCTGTTGCATTTCTGCGATTGAGGTTTCGATTTCACCGGCAACCTGCCGCGTCATGAAGCGCACAAGCAGCAGGCTCCCGACGGTTGCGCCTGTGAGTACCGCAACCAGAATGACAATAACGATCAAAGCGGTCTGTTCCGCGTTTGCGCTGATTAGGCGCTGTGTTTCCACGGCCTCCTCAACGATTTGTTCGTTATCATCAGTCGTGAGTTGGCCAATACGATCGAGATCACGACGTGCCGCATTCCGAACGAGAATCGCATCGCGCGCCGCACGAACCTGACCTTCGTACTCTTGCAGCGAAGTGACGATGTCGTCCGCGATGACCTTCCGTTGGCCGTTGTTGACAACGGCCGCCACATCCTTGGCCCATGCCGTTGTGCGATCCAGTTCCAGACTGGAGGTGTTGAAGTCGGCTTCTGTGTTCGTGAGGAGAAATCGCTCCAACGCGATCTTGGAGTTCAGGAAGGCGCGGGTCATATCTGCTATGCCAATTCGGGCGCGTTCGTTACTGTCAAACACCAGCAGGCTTTCAAGCTCTCCTGCCTTCGCCAAAACGTTTTCGGCGCTGGCACGCAGGGTACGTACTTCCCGCTCCCGAACTGCCTGCATAGCTTCAGCCTCACCGAAGCGCTCTAGGAACAAATCCACGTCCTCAAGAACCTTGTCAGCTATAGCGATTGTTTTGACATCATCGGCAAAGAGCGTCTCGAAGCGACCCCTGCTCTCGATCACTTCGCCAAGGTTCTGCCTGACCTCGTTCGCGTTCTCGGCCGTTGGGTTCCTGCGATAGGTAAGCTGAGCGACGTTGGCTTCAAACAAGTCTTCGGCAACCTCGTTGGCCAGCAAAACCTTGCCGCTAGCGTCCGAATATTGCTGCAGCAAGGACGACAGACGCATCGTTGCGAAAACGCCCATCGCACCCGTCACCACCAGCGCGGCGATGAGGACAATTGCTATGAAGTTGATCCGTTTGAGGATGCTCCAGTTCGACACAATCCGCTC
>JBCCRC010000005.1:0-71787 GCA_039208375.1 Pseudomonadota bacterium
ACCTCAGACACAGAACTTTCGGCCACCGTGGTGCAAAAGATCGGCCCTGTCAAAGCGACCTTCAAAGGCGATGTGGTGCTCTCCAACATCAGCGCGCCCGAAAGCTACACGATCAGTGGCGAAGGCTCCGGCGGTGTGGCCGGGTTTGCCAAAGGCGGCGCGGATGTGACCCTCGCGGCGGAGGGCGAAGAGACGCTTCTGAGCTACGAGGTCAAGGCGACCGTGGGCGGCAAGCTTGCCCGTCTGGGCAGCCGGCTGATCGATTCCACCGCGCGCAAACTGGCGGCGAAATTCTTCGACAATTTTCAAGAACATCTCAACAACGCGCAGCCTGACGCGGCTGAGTGACAAACATCACGGGGGCCATACCCGTGTGCTAGGGAGGATATAATGAGTAATGTGAACATGACGGTGAACGGCAAATCCGTGACCCGAGACGTGGCAGACAACACGCTTCTGTCCGAATTCCTGCGTGAGGATCTGCGCCTGACGGGCACCCATGTGGGCTGTGATACCAGCCAGTGTGGCGCCTGCGTGGTGCATGTGGATGGTCGCCCAGTCAAATCCTGCACCGCGCTCGCCGTGGCGCTGGACGGCGCGGATGTGACCACCATTGAAGGGGTGGCCAACGGCAAAGAACTGCACCCGATGCAAGCCGCGTTCAAGGCCAATCACGGGCTGCAATGCGGCTTCTGCACACCCGGCATGATCATGTCCGGGATCGACATGGTGGAACGCTATCAGGCGGCGGGCAAACCCCTGACCGAAGAGGCGATCCGCGAAGAGCTGGAAGGCAATATCTGCCGCTGTACCGGCTACCACAATATTGTCAAAGCCATCTCGGAAGCATCTGAACAGATGTCCGGCATGGCCAAAGCAGCAGAATAAGGGAGGCGACTATGAGTGAAGGAATTGGCGCCCGCGTTGTGCGGAAAGAAGACAAGCGGTTTATCACCGGCAAAGGAAAATACACCGATGACATCCGCATGGAAAATCAGGCCTACGCGGCCTTTGTGCGCAGCCCGCACGCCCATGCCACCGTCAAAAGCATTGATGCATCTGCGGCTGAGGCAATGGACGGTGTGATCGAGGTCCTGAACGGTCACCAACTGACTGGCGATGAGATCGGCAACATCATTTGCGGCTGGGCCATAACCTCCAAGGATGGCTCGCCTATGAACATGGGCGCGTGGTCTGCGCTGGCCACCGAAAAGGTCCGCTATGTGGGCGATGCTGTGGCTGTGGTCATTGCCGAGACGCAAGCGATTGCGCGGCTCGCCGCTGAAGAGGTTTTGGTCGAATATGACGAGTTGCCTGCCGTGGCCTTCGCCGACAAGGCGCTGGTCGCCGGCGCACCGGAGATCCATGACAACGCGCCCGGCAACCTGATCTACGATTGGGAGATCGGCGAAGAGGCCGCGACCGATGCCGCCCTCGCAGGTGCCGCGCATATCACCGAGATGGAGATCACCAACAACCGCCTCAGCCCCAACCCGATGGAGCCCCGCTCTGCCGTGGCGACCTATGACGAGGCGGAAGATCACTACACGCTCTACACCACCAGCCAGAACCCACATGTGGCGCGTCTTGTGCTGTCGGCCTTCTATAACGTGGCGCCTGAACACAAGCTGCGCGTGATCGCCCCCGATGTGGGCGGTGGCTTTGGCTCCAAGATCTACATCTACCCCGAAGAGATCACCTGCCTCTGGGCCTCCATGCGCACGGGCCGGTCGGTCAAATGGACCTCGGACCGCTCCGAGGCGTTCATGACAGACGCCCATGGCCGCGATCACATCACGACCGCCAAGATGGGCTTTGACGAGGATGGCAAAGTGGTGGGCTTCAAGGTCGACACAATCGCCAATTTCGGCGCTTACATGTCGCTCTTTTCCAGCGCGGTGCCGACATATCTTTATGCCACGCTGCTCTCGGGCCAGTACAACATCACCAACATCCACTGCAATGTGCGCGCGGTCTATACCAACACGGTACCGGTCGACGCTTATCGCGGGGCCGGACGGCCCGAGGCGTGCTATCTGATCGAGCGCATGATGGAAACCGCCGCGCGGGAGTTGGGCATGGACGCAGGCGAATTGCGCCGCCGCAACTTCATCGGCGAATTCCCTCACGAGACGCCCGTCATCATGACCTATGACGCGGGCGATTTCGATGGCAACCTCGACAAGGCGCTGGCCGCGGCGAAGATCGCGGATTTCCCGGCGCGTAAGGCCGAAGCGGCGGCGCGCGGCAAGCTGCGCGGGATCGGCTATTCCTGCTATATCGAGGCCTGCGGGATCGCACCCTCGGCTGCCGTAGGGTCTCTCGGCGCCGGGGTTGGCCTGTGGGAAAGCGCGGAAGTGCGCGTGAACCCGGTGGGCACGATCGAGATCCTCACCGGATCGCACAGCCACGGTCAGGGCCATGAGACGACCTTCGCCCAGGTTGTGGCCGAACGCTTCGGCGTTCCGATCGACAACGTTTCGATCGTGCATGGCGATACTGACAAGGTTCAGTTTGGGATGGGCACCTATGGTTCCCGCTCCGGGGCCGTGGGGCTTTCGGCCATCGTCAAGGCGATGGACAAGGTTGAAGCCAAGGTGAAGAAGATCGCAGCACACACGCTGGAAGCCTCCGAAGACGATATCGTGATCGAAGGCGGTGAAGTGAAGGTTGCCGGCACCGACAAGGCGATGGCGTGGCACGAAGTGGGACTTGCCGCCTATACCGGCCACAACCTGCCCGATGGGCTGGAGCCGGGCCTCAAGGAAGGCGCGTTTTACGATCCGGTGAACTTTACGTTCCCCGCAGGCGCTTACATCGCCGAAGTGGAAGTGGATCCTGATACCGGGGTCACGGAAGTGGTCCAATTCACCGCCGCCGATGATTTCGGCACGATCATCAACCCGATGATTGTGGAGGGCCAGGTGCATGGCGGCGTGGCCCAGGGCATCGGCCAGGCTATGCTGGAGCAGGTTGTTTATGACGATGACGGCCAGCTGATCACCGGATCCTACATGGATTACACCATGCCCCGCGCCGCCGATGTGCCGTTCTACACAATCGAACACAACACAACCGTATGCCCCAACAACCCGCTAGGCATTAAGGGATGTGGTGAGGCGGGCGCGATTGGCGCGCCGCCCGCGGTGATCAATGCGATCACCGATGCGATTGGCACAAATGACTTGCAGATGCCCGCCACGCCGCAAGCGGTGTGGAGTGCGCTACAAACGGTGAAAACCCCGATGGCGGCAGAATAAGGAGCGGCGCGATGTACGAAACGAAGTATCACAAAGCCGGCTCCGTGGCCGATGCCGTAGGCGCCTTGTCGAACGCGGAGGAGGGCAAGGTCCTCTCTGGTGGCCAAACGCTTTTGCCCACGATGAAGCAGCATCTTGCAGCGCCGACCGATTTGGTCGACGTGCGCGGCATCGAAGGCATGCAGGGCGTAACCGTCGGCGACGGAACGATCACCATCGGCGCCGCGACCTGTCACGCCGATGTGACCAGTAACGCCGATGTGCGCCAGCACATTCCGGGCCTTGCCGCGCTTGCGGGCGGGATAGGCGATCCCGCCGTGCGCGCAATGGGCACGATTGGTGGCTCGATTGCCAATAACGATCCAGCGGCAGACTACCCCTCTGCGGTTTTGGGCCTCGGCGGAACCGTTATCACGGACAAGCGGGAGATCGCGTCGGATGACTTCTTTCAGGGAATGTTCGCGACAGCGCTGGATGAGGGCGAAATCATCACCGCGGTGCGCTTCCCCGTGCCCTCCCGCGCGGGCTATGCGAAGTTCCCCAACCCCGCTTCGCGCTACGCCATGGTGGGCGTGTTCGTCGCAGAAACCAGCGGCGGTGTACGGGTGGCCGTTACCGGCGCGGGGGCAGATGGCGTGTTCCGCCATGTCGGCTTGGAAACCGCGCTGGGAAGCGACTTCTCTGCCGGCGCCGTGGACGGCGTTGCCGTCTCGGCCGATGGCATGCTGAGCGACATTCACGCAAGCGCGGCATATCGGGCGCATCTTGTCGGCGTGATGGCAAGGCGCGCCGTGGCAAACGCCGGATAGCGCAGATAAAGCGCATGGGGTGGCAGAGTCGCCCCATGCGCCCTGAACGTCGGCAGGCGGCTACCGTCTTCGATCAACGTCCCTGTGTGCTGCCAACGTTCGATCATAGATGCGAGTGTCGAAAAGAACGAATAGTGAATATTTATCAATACTTTATGTCAATTACCTAAATCACCAAGCGGCCTGATCGTGATCCTTCAGCGCCGTCCGCTCAATTCGGTCTGGTAAAGGCGCGCTGCGGTGTAACGGACCCTTCTGCGCTCTTATGCAAAGTGCCGTCGCAAGCGGGCCTACGCTTGGGTCGCCAACCCCTTCACAACATTCAAAAAAGTCTGTTAGAGCCAATGAGTTCCGAGCGCGTCGGTGTCGTAACAGCCACCCGGCGCAAGACCGTCTAACTTTCGCCGCAAAAACAGATCACCAGAACCGCATGACTCATGCCCATGCTAACCCGCCACCCCCCAAAACTATTTGGGGCAACTGGGGTATCTACGCCGTTCTATCGGGAGCGCTTGGGCTTGCGCTGGTTTTCCTTGAAATCTGGCTGCAAATGAACACGCCCCAAGCCCCGGTGACCCAGCAGATCGGCGAGATGGCGGGCGAAATTCGGCGCACTGCGTGGCGCGGGTTTCTTGGCCTTCCGCCAGAACCCGCGGCCCCTGCCGAAACCATACCGTTTTGGCGGCAGTATCTGCCGCTTGCCGGGCCGGTTCTTGGGATCGTCGCCGTGGTATTATCCCTCATTTCAGCCCTGCGCCACGAGGACCGCCGCTTTACCGCCTATGCCCTTGGCCTGGGTACCTCTGCAATTGTGTTTCAGGCATTCTGGTGGGTGCTGCTTGTCGTGGCGGGCGTCTTCCTTCTCATCTCGATCTTGCAGAACATGGACGGTATCTTCGGCGGCTAGTCTGGCGCGTTCAATCGCTCGACAGGCCGGTGACGCTGCGCTACGCGCGGGGCTCTGGCGCGTACGAAGCGCCGCACTAAAGGATCCACCATGCAGCACACACACCACGATAGCTTCACTGTGATCGGCGTCTCGGCAAGAGTAAGCAATGATGATCCCGCCGCCATCGGGGCGTTGTGGGAGACGTTCCATAAGTCGAATGTGTTCAATGTGCTGGGTGACGCGGCGATGCCTGACGTCTTTTGCATCTATCACAGCTACGAAGGCGGCGCGGCGGATCCATACTGGATGACGATCGGGTTTTCTGTTCCAGCGGAAACCTGCGTGCCGCCCGGCCTGGCTCACGTAAGTGTTCCGGCGCAGAACTATGCGGTGTTTCAGGCCGCCGGCCCTCAGCCAAGCACGTTGATCAAGCAGTGGCAGGCCATCTGGGCCGGAAATCTGAACCGCGCCTTTCATGCGGATTTCGACCGCTACGACGCCAATGACGCAGAACAGGTTTCGGTTTTCGTGGGCATAGCGGCTGATTGACGGCCCGCCACCTTGAAGCGGGGACACTGCGCGGCCACCTCAGGCTGTAAGCTCATGCCCCACCTTCGCACTTTACTCGCGGCCATTTTGATGTCCCTCACCACGACGCCGGCCGCCCCCGAAAGCGCCGAGCCCACGCTTGCCGATCAGTTCGAGCGTGGCAGGGCCGGCGCGCCTGACTTTGCCTTTGCCCTTGGTTATGCCCGGGCAGAAGGCCCTGCCGCGTTCCTCGCTGGCGGCCCTCGCCACCGCGGCAGCAATGACGAGATCGGGCGGAACGCGCGCTGGCACATCGGGTCCATCACAAAATCGTTCACTGCAACGCTTATTGCTTTGATGGCAGAGGACGGGCTGCTCGCGCTCGATGTACCGATTGGCAGTTATCTCGAGCGCTATCGTGATGAGATGGATCCGGCCTGGCAGGCGCTCACCTTGCGTGCCTTGCTAAGCCATACCGCCGGGCTCCGCCCTAACCCGCCACGATGGCGCTTCTTCCGGGCGGAGGGTGATAATCCGTCGGAGGATCGGCGCACTCTTTTGCGCGAAATGTGGACAGCGCCGCCCGCGGGGGCCCCCGGTGCTTTTGCCTATTCCAACACCGGCTACATGCTTGCCGGGCTTGTTGCTGAAGAGGTCTCGGGCCAGAGCTGGCAAGAGCTCTTGTACGAGCGGGTCCTGCGGCCGCTGGCGCTTGAAACGGCAGGCTTCGGCCCCCCGACATCCGCGCTCGATCCGTTTGGCCATCGGCGCTTTCTTGGCTTTACGCGCCCAGCCGACCCTACACAGGGCCGCGCCGACAACCCGGCCTGGATCGCGCCTGCCGGAAACCTGCACATGGGCTTCGGCGACCTTCTCGCGTGGGGGCAGGCCCATCTGCGCGCCTGTGGCGGCGCGGATGTTCCAGGCCTGCCCGGGCCAGCGGGGTGCCGCGAGATGCAGATTCCTGTGACGAGCGAATACGGGTTGGGCTGGGTTGTCCAAACCCAAACGTCGGGCGCGCCCGTAATCTGGCACAATGGGTCAAACACCATGTGGCATGCGATCCTGATGCTGTTTCCGGAGCAGAATCTTGTCGTCGCCGCGGCAGCAAACGTTTTTGACGCCGAGCGTGTGGAATCCGCCGCGATTGCGCTCGGACGCGCGCTGCTTGAAGACGCCGCCGCCCGCTAGCGCGTTACCTCATAATCGTCATGAGAATTTTGGGAGGCTATTGGGGTGGCCTGCCGCCCTGAGCCTGGCTTAGACCTTCGCGACGTCGCTTGCCGACAATCTGGTGTCGAAAACGCGCGCCGGGCACCACTTCGTTCGGCGTAGGTGTGGGATGGGAAAGGATTCGGGCAATGCCGCAGGTTACCGTTGTTTACTGGCGCGATATTCCGGCACAAGTCATCGTCGGCAAGGGGCGCCGTGGCACGAAGGCCGTTTTGCCCGAGCGCTTCGAACAGGCGATCGACCGGGCGGCGATGAAGGCGGGCGCCGCCGAAACCGATGCTTACCTCGCCGAATGGCGGCGCGCCGAACCATTTGAGGCCGAGGGCGCGCCGGACGACATCGCCACCGGCGAGGCTGCCAGAATCGACACGGAATATGACAACGCTCGGCTTAAGGCGTTGATCGACAATGATGGGTGGGCGTGAGCCCGCCGAAGCTTTGGGAGGCCGCGATGGCGCTTTTGAATTTCCGCCGGCCTGAAATGGCCCCTGGCCCAAGCCCGGCGGAGCGCACGGGACCGCTTGCGGCATTTCCCGGCGGCGTCTCGATTGAAGTGATGCCGCGGACGGCAGCGAAGTTAGCAGATTTTCGGGCCGTTCTGCCCGAAGGCACCCGTGTCTACATCGCCCATATCGAGGGCACACCCATCGAGGAAATGGTTGCGACGGCGGCACGCCTGGCGGCGGACGGCTTCCGCGTGATGCCGCATTTTCCTGCCCGTTTGATCGAAGACCGCGCCATGCTCGGCGACTGGATCGCGCGGTATCGTGGCGAGGCAGATGTGCGCGAGGCGCTCGTGCTCGCCGGTGGGCTGAGCGCGCCGCGCGGTGCATTTGAGAGCTCGATGGCGCTTCTCGAGACAGGCGCCTTCGATGAAGCTGGCTTCACCCGGCTTCATATTGCCGGCCACCCCGAGGGTAACCGCGATATCGATCCAGACGGCGGTGACGCGGCGGTTATGGAGGCCCTGGCCTGGAAACAGGCCTTTGCCGAACGCACCGACGCTGAAATGGCGATTGCCACGCAATTTGCATTTGAAGCCGACCCGATCATTTCCTGGGCGGAGCGCCTACGCGCCGAGGGGATCAACCTTCCGATCCACATCGGCGTCGCGGGGCCCGCAAAACTGCAAACGCTGATCAAGTTTGCTATCGCCTGCGGCGTCGGCCCCTCGCTGCGGGTTTTGCAGCGCCGGGCAATGGATGTGACAAAGCTTGTAACACCCTTTGAGCCGACTGAGCTTGTGACAGCGCTAGCCGCCCGTAAATCGGCAGACCCGGCGTTTCCCATTGATGGCGTGCATCTGTTTCCGCTGGGCGGCATCGGGGCCAGCGCCGCATGGGCGGCGGAACAGGGCGGCGATGCCCCGGCGGCCGGGGAGGTAGGTCAATGACACGAACAGTCCTTGAATCGAAATCGAAAACCGTGGTGATCGGTTTTGATGAGCCCTTCTGCATCATCGGCGAGCGGATCAACCCGACCGGCCGCAAAAAACTCGCAGCCGAGCTTGAAGCGGGCGATTTTTCGACCGTTGAGAAGGATGCGCTTGAGCAGGTGGCGTGCGGTGCCATGGTGCTCGATGTGAATGCCGGTGTGGTCTACAACTCGAACCCCGATCCAAACATCACCGAACCGCCGCTGATGGAAAAGATGGTGGGCCTCATTCAAGGGTTGGTTGACGTACCGCTTTGTATTGACTCAAGCGTACCGGGGGCGCTGGAGAAAGGGCTCGAGACGGCAGAGGGCCGTCCGCTTCTGAACTCGGTCACTGGCGAGGAAGATCGGCTTGAGGCCATTCTACCGCTTGTGAAGAAATACAACGTGCCGGTGGTCGCGATCTCGAACGACGACACCGGGATTTCGGAAGATCCCGATGTCCGCTTCGCGGTGGCCAAGAAGATCGTCGAACGAGCGGCGGATTTCGGCATACCCGCCCATGATATCGTGGTGGACCCGCTGGTTATGCCCGTGGGCGCCATGGCAACTGCGGGTCGGCAGGTGTTTGATCTGGTGCGGCGGCTTCGGGACGATCTGGGCGTCAATACAACCTGCGGAGCCTCGAACATTTCCTTTGGTCTACCGAACCGTCATGGTGTGAACGCAGCCTTCCTTCCGATGGCGATTGGTGCGGGAATGACAAGCGCAATCATGAATCCGGTGCGGCCGGTGGAGATGGAGGCGGTGCGCGCGGCAAATCTATTGATGGACCACGATGCCAACGGAACGGCGTGGATCGGCTTCGCTCGGGTGCTTGAGGCCGTTACTGGAGGCGAAGGCTTTGCTGCGGCCAGCCAAGCGGCAACGGCGGCTGGCGCGGGGCGCGGGGGCCGCCGCAGGCGAAGAGCGTAGAAGCGTTCGGGTCGTGGTTAATAGTCCGCTAAGCGCGCCTCTGCTGCCATGCGGGAATGGAGATTGTTCTCCGGCAACGCGACCCCGAGCGCTGGATCCGAGTGATCTTCGGCGCCAAGGCGGCACAGTGTGGCATCGATGTGCTATGCGCAGAAGCATGGATCGAACGCGGATAGCTGCTTACCGCTATCTGCAACGAGGGCAGGATTCGCGTGAATTGCGGGTGCCGTCCCTAGCTCTTCGACGAAAGCCTGCTTCGATCTTCCTGCAGAAAACCGAAAACCCGTTCAAAGCGCCTCGGCCAAGCCGCCTAATGCATGGGTTGGGCGCCCTTGGCCCTCCCCTACACTGCTTGCCGGGCCATCACCCAATGCAGAGGCACCAAAAGCAAGAGATAGAGCGTCGCCAACGGCATCCCCAAAACCAGCACCAAAGCCGCAAGGTTCGCGCCAGTCATCATGCCAATCACAAAGATCGCCAAAGCTGCGCCCATGAAGAGCGCCGGAAGCACCGCAGCCACCTGCCATGCCTCGCGCATCCGGCGCAGCGCCAGCCACTGCAGCGCAAGATAAAGAAGCGGTAAAAAGAGAAGTAGGGAATCTGTCATGATGCCATCGTGGTCTTGCCTGTTGGCGTTCTGGAAATCCCATCGCACGCCATTGTGGCAACAGGCAGACGGGGCTGTGGCGCACATGGGCGAAAATGTGCCATGTGGTCGCTTTCCCGTGGGCAATAATCCGTTATCTCGTGGCATGTCGGCAACGAAGGAAAGGGCCGAGGGATGAGTAAAGAGGCACAGGTGATCTTCACGCCGTCAGGCAAGCGTGGCCATGTCGCGCGAGGCACCACTGTGCTCGACGCTGCACGGCAGCTGGGCGTGGATCTCGACAGCGTTTGCGGCGGTCGGGGCATCTGCTCGAAATGCCAGGTCTCCCCCGGAAGCGGCGCTTTCCCAAAACACGGCGTGAGCGTTTCCGAAAGCGCCCTCTCCCCTTGGAATGCGGTAGAGGCGCGGTATGACAGTATTCGCGGATTGGCCCCGGGCCGGCGCCTCGGATGCCAAGCCACCATTGAAAGCGACGTCGTCATCGACGTGCCGCGCGAGAGCCAAGTGCACAAGCAAGTCGTGCGGAAGGCAGCGGCTGAGCGCGAGATCGCCATGGATCCCGCAACACGCCTTGTCTACGTTGAGGTGCCGGAACCGGATATGCATAGCCCGACGGGCGATCTTCAACGTCTGAACGAGGCTTTGACCGATCAATGGGGCATCGGCGGTGTCGAAGCGCCGCTCCACATCCTCACGCGCCTTCAGACCGAACTCCGAAAGGGCGAATGGGCCGTTACCCTTGCGCTTTACCAATGCAGCGACGATCAACACCGCATCATCGATCTCTGGCCGGGGTTTCGCGAGGCGCCGCTCTATGGTTTGGCAATCGATCTGGGCTCTACGACCATCGCCGCGCATCTGACTGATTTGGGTACGGGCGCCGTGATCGCTTCGGCCGGTGTCATGAACCCGCAGATCCGATTTGGGGAGGATCTGATGAGCCGCGTGAGCTACGCAATGATGAATCCGGGCGGCGCGGCCGAGATGACAGCCGCTGTGCGCGAGGCAATTGACGCGCTGGCGCGCGAGATCGCCGACGCGGGTGCGATCGACAGCGAAAGCATCGTTGAGGCCGTGATCGTATGTAACCCGGTGATGCACCATATCCTGATCGGTGTTGATCCGGTTGAATTGGGCCAAGCGCCTTTTGCGCTGGTCACGTCCGATGCGCTGACCATCGGTGCCGCGGAGCTTGGGCTCACGGCCCTCAATCGCGGCGCGCAGATCTATCTCTTGCCCTGCATCGCAGGCCACGTGGGCGCCGACGCGGCGGCGGTCGCGCTGTCCGAAGAGCCCAACCGATCCAAGGATCTGGTGTTGATTGTCGATGTCGGCACGAACGCCGAAATCCTGCTGGGCGATGAAACCCGGGTTCTGGCATGTTCCTCACCCACCGGCCCGGCCTTCGAGGGCGCGCAGATCAGCGCGGGGCAACGCGCCGCCCCGGGGGCCATTGAGCGGGTGGAGATCAACCCAGCCACCAAGGAGCCACGTTTTCGGGTCATCGGGTGCGAGCTTTGGTCAGACGATCCCGGTTTCGAGTCAGCAACGGCAGAGACCGGCATCACCGGTATCTGCGGATCGGGGATCATCGAGGCCGTGGCTGAACTGCGCCTGGCGGGTTTGGTGGACAGGGGTGGCCTTATGGGTTCACCCGAGGCCACGGGCAGCGCACGGATGATACCCGACGGGCGCACTTATGCCTACCTGCTCCACGACGGCGGCGCCGAGGGCGGCAGACGCATCAGCGTCACGCAGAGCGACATTCGGGCCATCCAGCTTGCGAAATCCGCGCTCTACGCCGGGGCGCGGCTGCTGATGGATGAAATCGGCACAGATACGGTCGATCGCGTGGTACTTGCCGGGGCATTCGGCGCGCATATCTCGCCCAAACATGCCATGGTGCTTGGCATGATCCCCGACGCGCCGCTGGACAAGGTGACAAGCGCCGGGAATGCCGCAGGCACCGGCGCACGCATCGCGCTGTGCAACCGGGCCGCACGGGCACGGATCGAGCAAACGGTGCGCCACATCACAAAGGTCGAAACCGCCGTCGAGCCTAGGTTTCAGGAGCATTTTGTGGCGGCGAACGCGATCCCACATGCCACAGCCCCGTTCGATCGGCTGAATGCGGCCGTCGATCTTCCCGACGTAGCGTTTAACGCCGCCAGCGAGGGCGCATCGGGCCGCCGGCGGCGGCGTAGGGCGTAGGTGCGCCAAACATCAGCGCCACCCCTCGTAGAAGGCGCGTACCGGCCCGACGAGATCGCGGGCGAGTTTCTTTTGAGCGGCTTCGGCGAACGAGTTCTCACGATGAAGCGCGCGTGAGATGGCTTCGAGAATGCTAGCCTGGTCGACGTTTGGAAACGTGCCCTGATGATAAACTGTTTCACCGCCCACCAGAACGCTTTCCACGGCCGCTGGCTTGGCGCGGCGTAGAATAACGTCGACCAGCGGGATGGCCGGATCCTGAAAGGGCCGTGTGATGGCATCCCAATCAAGAAGCACGATATCGGCGTAGCACCCCGGTTCAAGCCGACCGATGCGCCCGCGAAAGGGTGTTGTGGCCGCGCCATGCTCGGTGGCCATGCGCAGTATCTCTGGCGCGGTCGGGCAAGGCGCGTCATGGCCGGCGGGCCGGTGCAGCGTCAGCGCAAGGCGCATCTCCTGAAGCATGTCGCGGTCATCATTGATCCCGGCCTCGTCGATCCCTAATGCGACTGGGGTGCCGCTGGACAGGAAGGCATTTAGGTCGGCGCGCCCACTTTTGAGCCGCAGGTTGGACGAACAGTTATGGCAAAGGCACGCGCCCCGTTCCGCAACGAGCGCAACATCATCTTCTGTCATCCAAACACCATGACCGATCGTCATGTCAGGCCCCAGAAGGCCAAAACGATCCACATGAGCCACGGCTGACCCACCCGTGCGCCGCTGTGCGTATTCTGCCTGATACGGTGTTTCGAGAAGGTGCATGTGCATCGGTGCGCCGGTCTCTTCCGCCACGCGCGCAGTGCTTTCAAGGGCCTTATCTGACAACCAGTGAAGATTGGAGGGCGCGAGTTGGATGGCAATCCGGCTCTCCCCCTCCCAGTGCTGGCGCAACGCGTGGAACACTGAGATCTGGTCTTCGAGGGAAAGGCCGAATCCGGCGAGGTAGGCGGCGGTCGGACCCCGCAAGTCAGGCGGCAGGGTTTCGATAAAGTCTTCATCGGCGGCGTAAACCATCCGACACTGATCTCGGAACGCAAAAGAGTATGACGCCCGCATCCCAATCTCGGTATAAGCCCCGACAATCGCATTGGCACGCGCCACAACAGCGTGGACATCACCGGGCGCCCGGCTGTGCAAATGCTGAACCGTCGTGACACCAGACGCGATCATCTCGAAAGCCGCAAATAGCGTATCTAGCCTTGGATCGATGTCGCGCATGGCAAGGCGTTCGGGAAACCACAACTCCAACGGCTGATCCCGCGCGCCGAGCTGAAATGGCGTAAGGCCCACATGGTGATGGGCATTGATCAATCCCGGTATCGCGATGCGCCCACGCCCGCCCACTTCGGTTGCCCCGGGATACAAGCGCCGCACGTCTGCGGTTGGGCCAATCGCAGCGACAAAGCCATCTTCCACAAGAATTGCGGAGTCGCTGACAATCTGCAGCGTACCATCCGCGTCGATCCCCGTGACGATATGATCTGCGATGACGAGCAAGGGCGTCATCGCACAGCCGTTTCTTGCATGCGCCGGAGCGAGAGGCGCACGGCCGCGGGAATGGGCTCGATGATTGGAACAGGGCTGACGGCCGAAAGCTCTTGCGCTGCGCGTGCAAGCGGCCCGCCGCCGACTACGATGGCCTCTGCCCCACCATCGCGCACGGCATCTTGGATGGCGACGCGGAGTGCGGCCGCGAGATCGGCAGCGTTGGTGGTGGTTTCCACCGGATCGCCAGGTGTGGTCCACGTACCCGCAAAGTGGCTGTGGCCATAGCGTGCCGCAGTGGCGGCAATCTGCTCTTTGAGGTCCGGTGTCGTTGTCACCACCGCAAAACACCGCCCCCCAGAAGCGGCTTCGGCCATGCCGGCCTCGGCAATCCCTGTAATGGGCACTGTCAGCCTTTGGCGGAGGTCTGAAAGGCCAGGATCGCCGAAGGCTGCCACGATGACGGCATCAGCGCCCTGAAGGTCTGGTATGAGCGCCACCACAGCGTCCGCCGCGCGGGCGAGCGACCCGGGCTCGGTGATGAGAGAAGCGCCAAATGGGGCGGTCAACCCCGACACCGCTACTCCTGACACAGCTTCGCGAGATGCGATCCCTACCATCACCTCTGTGGTCGTTATAGACGTGTTCGGGTTCACAAGCGCAAGCTTCATCCCCCGTCCTCACAAAACGCACGAGCGATATCGGCACGGCGCGCGATCCAAATCCGCTCGCGGCGGCGTTCAAGTTCTGCAAGAATCCCGGCGAAGGCTTTGAAACGCCCCGGCCGCCCAACGATGCGCAGGTGAAAGCCGATATTCAGAAGGCGCGGCTTCCCCGCCTTCGCCTCATCTTCCAGCACATCAAGAGCATCTCTGACATAATCCACCATCTCAACCGCGCGCACGAACCCGTTGGGATGGAAGAATTTCATGTCGTTTGTGTCGAGTGCGTAAGGCACGACGAGTAGGCCGCTGGGATCACGGTAGGGCAAATCGTCGTCAAACCCGTTCGACGTATAAAGATACCCGCGCTCGGCCAGAAGGTCGCGCGTCCAGGGGCTTTCCGCGCCCCGACAGAAAAAGCCTACGGGACGCTCGCCTGATGCCGCGTAAAGCGCCTCACCCGCCCGATCAAGATCGGCGGCTTCGTCCGCCGCGCTTTCGTAATTCGCATGCGGCCGCCAGATCCAACCATGGTTCGCCACTTCGTGGCCGGCCGCCGCCAAACGCGACAGCACGGGCGCCGCGCGTGTGGCTGCCCGGCCGCAGGCAAAGATCGTTGCGGGGATATTGTACCGCTCCAGCGCATCCATCATTCGCCAGACGCCCGCTCGCGTGCCGTATCCGAAAATCTGTGCCTGACCCGGATCGGGTTTGCCCTCGGGCACGACCGAGATGACCTCACCGATGCGTTCACTCACGGGATCACCATCTAGAACCTGCTGTTCGGCACCTTCCTCGAAGTTGACGGCGACGGACACGGCCAGGCGCACGCCACCGGGCCACGTAAAGTCTGGCCACGCACCGCCATATCCCACAAGATCCCGGCTCACGGCGCAACGCCCGGGGCAAAACCCGCCGGGCACGGTCGTGCCACCCAGGGCGGGAGGCCAAGGCCCGCGCGCCAAGCCGCGGCAATCTGGGCACGCGTCGCAAACCAAACCCCATCGCGGGCCAGCGCATAGTCCAAAAACGCCTCAAGCCCCCCTATGCGGCCGGGGCGCCCGATGATCCGGGTGTGAAGCCCGATCGAGAGCATGCGCGGCGCGTCGGCGCCCTCGGCCCAAAGCCTGTCAAACGCCGCGGTGCAGTAGCGCGCGAAGTCTTCGCCAAAGACGAAGCCGCCCCCGTTGTAAAACCGCATATCGTTGGTATCAAAGGCATACGGCAGAACCACATGAGGGCCCCCCGGTGTCTCGACTGTATATGGCAGATCGTCGTTATAAGCGTTGCTGTCATAGAGAAACCCGCCCTGCTCAATCAATAGATCCCGCGTGCGTTCCGAGGTGGCCGACCGCGTGTGCCACCCTATTGGTGCGGATCCCGCGGCCCGTTCAAGCGCGGAAACGGTGCGCGCGATGGCGCGGCGCTCGTCGGCCTCGGGCATTGTGGCGTGCCGCTCCCACCGCCAGCCGTGTGCGGCCACCTCATGACCATCGGCAACCGCGTCGGACGCGATCCAGGGCGTCGCTTCAATAGCCCTGCCGCAGGCATTCAGCGTGACATGGATATTGCGCTCTCGAAGGACGTCGCGGATGCGCGGCCATCCGGCGCGCGGCCCATATTCAAAGTGGCTTTCCATACAAAGGTCGCGCGCGCCGTCGACGCGCTCGACAGCCTCATAGATGTGCTCGTTGTGCGCATCGCCGGCGCCGAGGCTGAGTTCGGCGCCCTCTTCGATGTTCACTACGATTGATACTGCGAGGCGCGCCTTCCCGGGCCAGATGATATCGGGCGCGCCGCTGCGGTATCCTTCGAAGTCGCGCGCGGTCATGACCGCCGCGCGGCATTCATGAACCGCTTACAAAGATCGCTATCCCACCGCACAAGATCATTTGCATCGGTATCTTTCCGCATCAGCGCGCTTGAGACGATTACGCCGTCGGCCAACGTTATGGCCTCGCCCACATTGGCCTCTGTCACACCTCCACCGATCAGGATCGGGCGATTGGCGCTTGTGTTTCTAACGGCTGCGATCCGCGCCAGCGTGTCCGAAAAACTGGCGCCCGTGATAATCAACCCGTCGGCGCCCGCTTTTGCCGCCCAGACCGCAGCCTGGGGCTGATCCTCGTTTGAAAGGGGCTTGGCCGTACGGTCATGCACATCTGCTAAAATGGAAACACCGCTAGCCGTGAGGGCGGCCCGGTATGCGACAGCGTCTGCACCGAGAGCATAGCGCGGCCCCTCCCCCGTCATAGCACCGCCAACAAAAACTTTCAGGCGCACGAAATCAGCGCCACTGGCATGGGCAATCGCCAGTGCCGCATGCGGATCATGAGCTTCTACGATGATCCCGAGCCCCAAGCCCGGAACCTCTGCACGGATCAGCCGCGCAAGCGCAGCCATCCGAGCCACCGTCTCTAAGGATGCCGGAGCGCTGGAGCGCGTTTGATCCTGAAGCTTGACGAAAGGGATGCCCGCGTCGGCGAACACCTTCGCATTTGCAATGGCATAATCCTCAAACCAAGCCTGAGAGCGGTCGCGCGACAGCGCGAAATCGGGTAGGTGCAGCGCCGCGATCACCGGCGGCGGGCCTGAGACCAAACTCAGTGGCATGGCGACAACTCGCGCTCAAGGGCGCGGCGCATTTTCGGGTGATCCACTGGCAGCGCCCCATCGGCGCCGAAGTGCGCGACGATCTGCGCAGCAGAGAGTGCGCCGAAGCGCGCTGCCTTGACCGGATCGCCCGTTTCAACAAGCCCCGCCAAAAAGCCGCCGCAGAAGCTGTCTCCGGCCCCGGTTGGATCGACGGCCTTAGTAGGTGTTGCGGGGACAGGGATCGCGCTGTCATTCTCACGACTCCATACCAGAGAGCCTTCAGCGCCAAGCTTCACAGCCACCGCACCCGGGCAGTGATCGGCGAGAACCCGAAGGGCATCGGATAAATGGGCGCCCGGCACGAGAGCGCGTAGTTCGACCTCGCTGGGCAAAAACGCGTCGAGCCGCGAAAGAAGCGGTGCCAGATCGGCAAGCGGATATCCGGCGAGTTGCCAGCCGGGATCCGCCACGATCATAACGCCCGAGTTGCGAAAAAACGAAATCATATCAAGCATGACGTCAGGCTGACTGGGTGCAAGCAGCACGCCACGGGCCCCGCGCCAGGCTTCGGGCACTTGGTGGGACGACAGTGGATGCCGGATACGAAACGCTGAATAGTCTAACGCATCGTCCGCCTGCGGCCTGCCTAAACGCGCGCGCCACGCCGTGATCTGGGTCGCCGTCAGGCGGTCGGTGGGAAATCCCGCTTCCGCCAGCGCCTCCGGCGGGCTGCTCAATCCTTCTTCACGATGGCCGGATGCGTCGTAAATGAACCAGTTGCATGACGTGAGTTGAGCGTCGTGCCATGCGACACCGCCAAGATCGACGCCGCCCGCATCAAGCCGCTCCAGGGTAGCCCTGGGATAACTGGCTGGCGCTGTGCTAACCAAACCAACGCGCGGCTGCCACATCAGTGCACCAACCGCGGAGTACGCCCCATTTCCGCCGGCCTGACGCAACCCGACGCGTCCGTCGGCGGCAATCACATTGTCCACCGTTAGCCCGCCAACCGTGACAAGCTCTGGCGCCATATCAGCCGCCAAGCGTTGGTGCGCCAAGCCCCAATGCATCGCGTTCAACGGCCGCGTGATATCCAAACAGGTGCAGCGGCACGGAATAGACGATCGGCGCGATCTCAGCCGCCACTGGCGGCAGATGCCAGGCCACGTCGGCAATCCCGGCAATCTCTTCTTCGCCTTCTGGCACAAGGGCAATGCACAGGCCCTCACAGCCCCGGCTCATCACGGCTGTTTCCGCAGCCCGCGCATGGCTCGCGGCATCGGCGGCTATAAGAAACAAGGGGTCGCCGGCCTTCTGCGTGCGATAGTGGTGGTATTCTTCAAGTGGGAAGGCATAGGCGTGAATGGGTGCCAGCTCTTTCAGTTTGGCCGCGCCGAACGCCGCAGGCGCATAGTATGGCCCTGCCCCCGCAAGCAGAACAAGATCGGCGCGCGCAAGACGTCGCGCCACGTCGCGGGCCGGTTCATAGAACGCCTGCGATACAGCATCCACAACTTCCGGCAACGCCGCGAGTGCCGCACGAAGGCCCGCCGCATCCGCGCCTTTGGCTTCGGCGATGGATGCCGCAAGCGCCAGCTTCAGTGCCATCGCTGCCGTGCTTGATTGCGTTGGCCAGCCGCCCCGTGTGGCGCGGATGTGTAGAGCGCCCGGAAATTGCACCATCAAGGGCGATCCGAGGGTGTTCGATAGGCCAATTGCATAGGCGCCGTGATCGGCCGCGCCCTTCAACCCGTCGATAACCGGTTCAGTCTTCCCGCTTGAACTAAGGCCAACCACCACCGTGTGCTCATCCACGCAATCGAGGCCGTAAGTGGTGAAGTCAAACGCTTCACAGGGCTCAGCCACCGCGCCCAGCAGAGGCTCCAACACATGCCGCACGCCGTAGCCGGAGATCCAACTGTCGCCGCAGCCCACCATTGCCACGCGCCGGATTTCTCTGTTCTTCAGATCGTGAGCGATCGCTGCAAGCGGTGCCTCGTTGGCCGCAAGCGTCGCCCGGATCGCATCGCCTTGAGACATCATTTCGGATTCCGTGAGCGCGACGCGGCGAAAGCGCTCGGGGTCACCCGGCGCATCTGATGAGGATTCACGCCGGATCTCATGCACACGATGCTCAAAACTCACGGCTCTCTCCTTATTATCGCCCAGGTCGATTAAAGCGGCTGAAATGCTGGATTGGCCGCGCAACTTTCGATATCTGTCACTTATAGAAAAAACGCAAGTAAAGATCGAAGGCGTTCCCTATGAAAGACGACCTAGCACAAGAGCACCTCAGCCCGCGGCATGAGAAGATCCTTGAGATGCTCGCGGCTGACCGGATTGTTGAGGTGGCGCGCCTCTCCGACGCGCTTGGCGTTTCGGCCGTAACCATCCGATCGGATCTTGAGGCGCTGGATCGCCGCCAATTGTTGCGGCGCATACGGGGTGGCGCGATGTCCGTGCAGCCGGCGCGCTTTGAGCGCCCCTTGGAACTTCCCAGCCAAAGCTTTGGTGCTGAGAAAGATCGGATTGGCGCACTTGCGGCACGCATGGTGCGCAGTGGCGAGACGATTATCCTCGATGCCGGTACGACCGCGCTTGCAATGGCCGCCGCCCTGCCCGATGACCTGAGGGATATTGTTGTGATTACAAGCGCGCTCGACATCGCAATCGCCCTGGAAAACCATGCAGGCGTGTCCGTTGTGGTCACAGGCGGCATGGTGAAAAAGACTGGGCGAAACCGGCACGCGCGATCCCTTATCTCTCCCTTCGCGGGGCTGGTTCTTGAACGGGTCAACGCCGATTGCGCGTATCTGTGCTGCGCCGGCATCGACAGTGAACGCGGTTTCACAAACGCACAGTTCGAAGAAGTGGAAGTGAAACGGGCAATGCTGAAGGCCGCCCGCCGCGCCGTAATGCTTGGCGACAGTGGCAAACTCGGTCATGTGGCAGGAGCCCGAATCGCAGAACTCCACGAGGTTTCTCGCCTCGTCACCGATACCGGAGCAGAGCCAGCACAGGTTCAGGCGCTCGAGGCCGCCGGCCTTGACATCGTATTTGCCTAAATCATCTCCTGCCCTTTTTTTTGGCGCCTTGGCGCCGAAACTATGCACCTTCGCCTTCTGATTGTGCGACCTCATAAAAAGCTTGCGATAATTTTCGAAACTGTTTGAAGTGAAAGCTGCGCAACCTCTCATTAGGCATAGACGCAAAACAATTGCTTTGGGGAGCATTCGATGAACGTAAACAGACGCACTGTCATTGGCGGGCTAACCGCTGCGACTGCCTTGTCCGCCCCGACGATCCTGCGCGCGCAGACGCGTGAGCTTGTGATGGTCGGCTACGGCAATGAATCCGACGCGCCACTCATCGCTGCCGGCGAAGAGCTTGGGCGTCGCAACCCGGGCGTAACCCTGCAGGTAATTGGTGGCCTATCGGCGGAAGCGCTGGCGCAGATCAAGGCCGCACGCGGTAACTCACCCTACGATCTGGCCGTCATGGGCTCGCCCGCAATCGTAAATGCGCTGGCCGAAGATGTTCTGGTGCCGCTGGATTTCTCGAAGATCCCGAACTCTCAAAACGTCAGCTCAAAGTTTCAGCCTTTTGGCTATGATGTCGGCCAGCCGATCTGGTTCGAGGGCATTGGAATCGCCTATGACACCACCAAGGTGCCCGAGCCGCCCACCACGTGGGAAGCGCTGTGGAGCGGTGAGTTCACCGGGCGCATCGGAATGTGCCGGCCGCAATCAAACCTTGGGCTCGGCGTTCTAGCGGCGACATCGGAAGCGTTCGGGATGCCGCAGGATGACATGACCTTTGCGCTGGAGAAATGGGCGGAGCTTGATCCGCTCGTTGGCCGCAGCCCGCCGCTTCTGCAGCAGATGATAGAGCGTGGCGAGGTAGATCTGGCGCCCCTCTGGCACGTGAACACGTCACTCGCCGCAAACTCGGGCCTGCCAATTGCTTATGCCAAAATCACCGGGCCAGGCCCGCTGATGCTGCCCACCAACATCGTGCACTTCGTGAACACGGCCGACGGCACCGCAGATCTGGTGCACGAATTTGCAGACATCCTCCTCACACCCGAGATCCAGACGATGGCGGGTAGCGCACCGATTACGTTTGGCACGGTCGTCGAGGGTATTCCGGTGCCCGAAGAGGCCGCACCGTTTGTACCGTCCACGCCCGAGGAGTTGGCGAGCACAACGTCGCTCGATTGGCAGTCTTTTGCGCCCCTGCGCGGCGAGACTGTTGAAACGTTTGACCGGATGTTTGCCGCATGATGCACCAGCCTCCGGGCTCTGCGACCAAGGTATCTTCCCCGGCCCCGGTGCTATGCATCGGGGCCGTTGGCAAGCGGTTCGGCCAGACCACCGTTCTTGAAAACTGCACGCTGGACGTGGCTGAGGGCGAGATCGTCACGCTGCTCGGCCCGTCGGGCTGTGGTAAGACCACCCTTCTCCGCTGCGTCGCAGGTTTCCTCGACGCCGACAGCGGCGAAATCCGGATCGATCGTCAGGATATGAGCCCGGTCCCTGTGAACCGTCGCCCCGTTGGCGTGGTGTTCCAAAGCTATGCGCTGTTTCCACACCTGACCGTGGCCAAAAACGTAGGTTATGCGCTGCGCATGCAAGGCGTGCCGCGGGCCGAAGCGGATGCGCGCGTGTCTGCCGCGCTGGAAACCGTTTCGCTTCAAGGTTTTGGCGATAGATTTCCCGCGCAGCTTTCCGGTGGCCAGCAGCAGCGCGTTGCGATCGCGCGTGTGCTCGTGATGGAACCTCGCGTGCTTTTGCTCGACGAGCCGTTCAATGCGCTCGACGCCAAACTGCGCGGCACCATGCAGGTTGAGCTGCGTCAGTTGATCAAACGGCTCGGCCTCACTGCAATCTTCGTTACCCATGATCAGGAAGAAGCGCTCACCATGAGCGACAGGATCGCTGTGATGCGTGCGGGCCGGATCGAACAGGCCGCGCCGCCCGATGAGATATTCGACTATCCGAAAACAGCGTATGTGGCCGATTTCATAGGCACGTCGAACTTCTGGAAGTCCACGGCTACTGATGGCGTCGTAACGCTTCCCGACGGACAGATGCGTGTAACCGATCTGGCCGGTGACGTTGATATCATGGCACGCCCGCACAATCTTCGGCTCGCGCCACCTGAAGCTGGGCACTGGGCGGCCACGGTTCAGTTCCATCGCACCGTAGGCGCTCTTGTTGAATACCATGTCGAAACGCCCGAAGGCTCCGTTTTACAGGTCGCGACAATGCGCGAAGCGCGCGGCCCACTCTTTGCGGATGGCGCCAGAGCCAGCGTGCATATCATCGACCCCGCCCTATGCGCGGTGTATTCCGCGGCATGACCGATGCGGCGCTCTCGCAACCCATTGCAGGGCGCGGCTTAGGGGAGCGCGTCATTGACGCTTTGCTCTCGGGCCGGGGGATTTGGCCCGCCGTGCCAGCAATCATCGTTTTGGCCGTCGTTGCGGTGATCCCCTTTGCGATCCTTCTGTCGCTTGGCTTTTCCGATATCGTCGTGTCACGGGGCGCAATCGTCTCACAAACCCTGTCGCTGTCCCACCTGACAAACGCGCTGACAGACCCGCTTTATTGGATCACCTTCCAGCGGTCGATGAACCTCGCCCTGACAACCACGCTGTTTTGCCTGCTCTTCGGCTACCCGGTCGCCTACCTGTTCCTGATCGGCGGCAAGTGGACGAAACGCCTAATCCTGATCCTTACCATTGCGCCGCTGCTAACGAGCGGGATCGTCAGAACCTACGCGTGGCTGGTGATCCTCGGCGGGCGCGGCGTGGTGAACTCTACCTTGTTGAATCTCGGCCTGATCGATCAGCCGCTTCGGATCATGAACACCCATTGGGCGGTGCTGATCGGGATGGTACAGATCCACCTGCCCGTGATGATCCTGCCGCTGATTGCAGTTATGAGCCGACATGACACCCGGCTTGTGGAAGCATCCCAAAATCTCGGCGCGTCGCGTCTGGGCACATTGCGTACTGTGATCCTGCCGCTCAGTGTGCCCGGAATTGGTACGGGCGCGGCACTCGTCTTTACCCTGAGCTACACCACTTTCGTCGTGCCCCAGCTTCTTGGCGGCGGGAACTACCTTAATGCCGCAACGATGATTTATGAGCAGGTCGTGTTCTCCTTGGAATGGAGCAAGGGCTCGGTCAGTTCGCTCATCCTGATGGTCACATGCCTGATCGTGCTTGTCGCCATTGCCCTGATCACCAACCATTTCACGCGCTGGACGAAGGGGCGCGCCGGATGAGAGCCTTGCGCAAGACAACTCTGGGAGACGCGCTTGGGATCGGGTTGATCTTGGCGGTTGCGGCATTTTCTTTGATGCTTCTGGTGGCGCCATCGATCATCGTCGTGATCATTTCCTTCGACACTCGCGCGTTTGTCAGTTTTCCACCGGAAGGGTTCACGCTGCGCTGGTATGGTGAGGTCTTCCAGCAAGGCGCGCTCGTCGAAGCGATGATTAACTCACTTCAGGTCGGGCTGACGGTCACGGCGCTGTGCATCCTCCTGGGGGTGCCGACAGCCTTGGCATGCGCGCGCGGGCGATTTCGGGGAACGACCGCGCTTTCGGTTTTCGTGTTGGTGCCCCACATGGTGCCCGGCATCGTTCTTGGCGTCGCGGTGCTGTTTGCCGGCGCGCTGGTCGGTGTATCCCCTTCGATTTGGCTGCAGTCGATATCGATCACCGTCTTCATTCTGGCAGTCATGGTGCGCACGGTTCAAAGTCGCCTCGTGCGGCTTGATCCCGCGCTTGAAGAGGCTGCAGCCAACTTGCGGGCCACACCGTTTCAGAGCCTACGCACGGTGACTTTCCCACTTCTCATGCCCGCCGTCCTCGCCGGCGCGGTCTTCACGTTCGTTGAAGGGTTTGACAACCTATCGGTCGCCATCTTCACCCATGGCTTTCGCGATCGACCGCTGCCGGTGGAACTGTTGGCGCTGGTGCAATACACAAGCACGCCCCTCGTGGCGGCCGTCTCGGGCGTTCAGATTGTACTCGCCATCGCGGCGCTCGTTGCCGTGTCGTTGAGCATCGGGCTGGATAACGTGAACGAATGAGTCCGGCGAGCACCCGGTACCCCTATCGCTCGATCACTGACCCGGTTCCCTACACATGGCCGCGCGGAAACGGCCTTGCCGTCTACGTTGCCGTCAATCTTGAAATCTACCTGCCGAACGCTGCGCATCTCGACGAGTTTGTGCCGAACCCCGCACGCCCTGATCTGATCAACCACGGTTGGCTCGATTGGGGCAACCGCGTGGGCGCATGGAGGCTGCTGGAGGCGATGGTTGAAAACGGAATTCCCGCAACCGCACTTGTGAATTCCAAGCTCTATGACGAAGCCCCGGGCCTTATCGAGGCCTGGCGCGATGCTGGCGCCGAGATCGCCGCCCATGGGCGAACGAACGGCGAAACTCAAGCCGGCTTAAGCGAAGTGTCGGAACGCGCACTTATCAAAGAGGCGACCGACGCGATCACCCTTCACGAAGGCCGCGCGCCCGCCGGGTGGCTTAGTCCTTGGATCGCCGAAACCGACGTCACGCCCGATCTCTTGGCGGAGGCGGGCTATTCCTACGTACTGGATTGGGGCGCGGATGACCGGCCCTTTCACCTTCACACGCGCGCCGGCCCCCTCATGGCCATGCCCTACCCGCAGGAAGCCAATGACGCCAACGCAATCGCAGTGCGGCGCATGGGAGCACCGGCGTTCTGCGACCTTTGCCTAAAGCAACTGGACGAAATGGTACGCCAAGCTGAGGCGGGCCCGCTTGTCTGCGCCTTTGCGCTTCACCCCCACATCATCGCTCAGGCCCACCGGCTGCATGATTTCCGAAAGGTGCTGGTGCGACTGGCAGAACTTCGGCGGGAGATCTGGTTGACGACGGCGGGTGAGATTGCGCGCACTGCCGAGACAACAAGCGCTGTTAACCCGGAAACGGAGTAATCCAACGCGACATTCCAACCTCTTCTTCGAGGGCCCTGTTGTACATCGCCCGGTAGTATGGTTCCAGGCGGCCCGCGTGCGCCTCGATCTCGGCAAGGCGAGGGGCAAATTCCGCGTAAGCCGCGGCGATTTCCGCGCGGGCGTCAGCCTCGTTGATCTTCGTCAGGATGCCATCCCGCACCACGACCTCGCCGTCCACCAAAACGTGGCGAACTGCCGAGCCATCTTCGCAGAAAACAAGCTGGCGACGGATGTCGTTCAGTGGCAGGAACGACAAAGCGCTCATATCGAGCAACGCAATATCGGCCCGGAAACCCGGAGCGAGCCGCCCAAGATCATTGCGGCGCAGGGCGCGCGCGCCGCCCTCCCAAACAAAACCCAGCATCTCTTCTGCGGTGGGCCATTGCGTCCAATCAGGGTTCGTAATCTTCTGGAGAAGCGCGCCCGTTTTCATCACACCCCATAGATTTGCGGTATCGTCACAAGCGGCTTCGTCCGTTCCAAGGCAGAGCGGCACACCCGCCTTGCGAAGCGCTCGCAGCGGCATCACGCCCGAGCCCAGCTTGAGGTTTGAGATCGGATTATGCGCAACAAGCGCGCCCGAGGCCGCCAAACGGGCAACATCATCCTCATCGATCCACACTGCGTGGATCACCTGTTTCCGCTCATCGAGGCAGCCAAGGTCGTCCAGATAGCCGATCAGCGATTTTTCGTATTTTTCCTGACCAAGAACCCGTTGCAGCTGGGTTTCAAGCACATGCACGTTAAACGGCACATCATGCGCGCGCGAAAGCTCCGTCAGCGCCTGCAGGTATTCCGGCGTTACCCGTTGCGGCGCCGAGCAGGAAACGGCGCAACGAATCCGATCCCCTTCGGCACCATGCCAGCGGGAAATGAAGGCCTCATACAGCGCAAGCAGGTCCGTCCCCGTCAAACGTGGGCGTTGCGAAAGAGCTTGGCGCAGATCCTCAGGGAGGAGCGTCTCAAGGAACGGATACTTCTCGACCTCAGCGACTTCGGGCTGATCCAACGCTATCGTGGCGCGCAGCCCCGTATCGCGGTAGGCCCCCGCGATCGCGTCGATCGCTTTCATCGACGGTTCAGGGTTAAAAAACGCGTCATCATGAACCGCTGTGATCCCGCGTTTCAGCATCTCGATCGCCGAGAGAAGCGCGCGGGCGCGACAGAGGGCCGGACTTTCGGTTCCCCCAAGCGTAGGTGGCGTCTCGCGCAGCATGAATATCTCAAGGGGCGCGTCGACGAGCGCGCCTTTGAGAAACGCAGCAGGCGAATGCAGATGCGCGTTGATCAGCCCTGGGATGGCCAGAAGGCCTTCCGCCTCGATCACTGTGGCACTCGCGTGTTCCAGGTCGGGGCCGATCTCTTCAATGATCCCGTCCGAGACGAGTATGTTGGCCGGCCCAACTGGCACAGCCGAAGAGGCGCCTTCGAGAATACTGCACCGGCGCAGCAGGACAGGCGCTTTCATTCCAACGATCATGCAATGCTAGCCTAGCGTGCAGACGGCCTGCGTTGAATGGCCATTTCGCATACCGTCGATCCAATTTCACGCCTGCACACGCCACAAAGCCCGCATACCGGGCACGCTCGCATCAGGGCGTACCGGATCACATATCGATCCGTGCCAAATCCTGTTGATGTTCCGCGCAGGGTTGCGTACCACGCCTCCGCTGACTGTGCTCATTGCCGTTGCATTGGGCTTGGCGTCATCGCGAACTAGAATTTGTTCCACTGCTGGTAGTGGTATGCGGGTGTAGCTCAATGGTAGAGCAGGAGCTTCCCAAGCTTAAGACGAGGGTTCGATTCCCTTCACCCGCTCCAACAGGCCGCCCATGACACCCTACCTCACGCCCCTGCCCCCCGATGCGCTGCGCGCGGCCGGCATTCCCGAACCCTGGGCTTTTGGCCAGGCGGATCGGGTGCGGTTTTATGAACTCGATGCGCTGGGGCATGTGAACAACACCGCCTATCTGCGGTGGTTTGAAACCACACGTATTGCGTGGTTTGCGGATTACGGGATCAGCCACTATCGCGCCGAAGACCCTACTTTTGTGGTGCGGGCGATCACCTGCGAGTACCATGCGCCGATGTTTTTGAATGACCCCTACGTCATCACCGCGCGCTGCTCGGGCTTTCGCACCACATCATTCACCAAGGAATATGCGGTGTGGTCGGGCGGTGCGATCAAGGTCTCGGGCACCGCGGTGATCGTGATGACGGATGACGCGGGCACACGGAAAGTTCCGTTGCCAGACACGATGCGCGCTGTGCTTGAGGAGCGGGATGGGGCCGCTGCCGCCTAACCGCGCTGGCGGTGGATCTTGGCGATGATCCGCTTCGTCGACGCGTCCAGCGCATCCGCCTCCACCTCACCTGCCACAATCGGCTCGATCCGTTTGGCGAGCACTTTGCCCAGCTCGACCCCCCACTGGTCGTAGGAGTTGATGCCGAGCATCACGCCTTCCACGAACACGCGGTGCTCATAAAGCGCGATGATCTGGCCCAGAACGAAAGGGGTAAGCTTGGGGTAGACAAGCATCGTTGACGGCCGGTTGCCGGGGAACACGCGGTGGCGTGCCTGGCGTTCGAGTTCGGCAGCCTCAAGCCCGGCCTCGCGCATAAGGCCCCGCGCTTCGTTGAGCGAACGCCCCACCATCAGAGCTTCGGCCTGGGCGAGGCAGTTGGCAACGAGGAGCGTGTGCTGATGCGCCAGTTCCGCGTGATGGCCCTCCGCGCCAACCATGAACTCGCAGGGTACAACGCCAGTGCCCTGGTGGATCAGCTGGTAAAATGCGTGCTGCCCATTCGTGCCTGGCTCGCCCCACACGATGGGGCCGGTTACCACGGGTGCATCTTCGCCACCCATCGTGACGCGCTTGCCGTTCGACTCCATTTCCAACTGCTGCAGGTAGGCCGGCAGGCGCGCCAAACGCTGCTCATAGGGCAGGACGGCGCGCGTGGGGTGACCGCAGCCCTGATGGTGCCAGATCCCGGTAAGTGCGAGCATCACGGGCAGGTTTTCAAGCGGATCGGCGGCGCGGAAGTGGCGGTCCATCGCCTGCCCGCCGCTCAGAAACGCCCGAAACGCCTCGGGGCCAATGGCGAGCATGAGGGACAGGCCAATGGGCCCCCAGACAGAATAGCGCCCGCCCACCCAATCTTCGAACCCGAAGACGCGAGAAGGATCGATGCCGAAGGCGGCTGTCTTGTCGATGGCCGAGGAGAGGGCTACGAAATGCGCGCCGGTGTGATCGGCGCCCACCTTGGCGGCAATCCATGTGCGCGCGGCTTCCGCGTTCGTCATCGTTTCGATTGTCGTGAATGTTTTCGAGGCTACGATCACCATCGTGGAGGATGGGTTTAGCCCGTTCAGAACGTCATAGATATGCGCGCCATCGACATTGGAAACGAAATGGCAGCGCGGCCCGTCATGGTAGGGCGCAAGCGCCTGTACCGCCATGGCCGGGCCAAGGTCAGACCCTCCGATCCCTATATTGACGACATCAGTGAATCGCCCGCCACCGGGCGTTGTGAACTCACCCGACCGAAGAGCCTTGGTGAAGCGTTCCATGCGGGCCAGCGTTTCAAGAACACCCGGCATAACATCTTCGCCGTCCACATGAACCGGGCCGCCATCGAGGTTGCGCAAGGCGGTATGAAGCACCGCACGACCCTCGGTTTCATTGATCTTGTCACCCGAAAACATCGCCTCGCGCCGCGCCGCCACATCCGCCGTCGCGTAGAGCGAAAGGAGAAGATCGCGGTCGTCCGCCGCCATCGTAGTTTTCGAGTAGTCGAAGAAGAGATCGCCGGCCGAGATCGAGAACGCAGTCGCCCTGCTCTCTTCAGCCAGAAGATCGGTGATCTTGCGGTCACCCGCGGCGCCGGCAGCGGCCTTCAGTGCGTTCCAGCTCATTTCATTCTGCCCAATGCACCTTTGCCCCACTCCAAACAGCGCGCACCGGCGCCTCCCACCGGCGTTGTGAGCGCGCGCGTTCCAGCGTTTCGCGCTTCTCCGCCCCAGTGATCACGATGTGCTTGCTCATGGCATCGTCCAACACCCGCGCGGTCAGCGTAACACGAGGCTCTTCCGCACCCGGCGCGCGCATGGCCATAAGCGGCGGAGCATCGGCTTCGAGCGCCGCGGAAAGATTGTCTGCTTCGGGAAAGATCGAGGCAATATGCGCATCGGCCCCCATGCCCAGAAGCAGAACCGAGATCGGCAATTCAGGCTCGATGCCCTTGGACAGTGCCTTTAGCGCATCTTCAGGCCGCTCCGCCTCGGCATAAAGCGGCACAAGCTCTGCCATCGCAGCCCGTTCCTTGAGGAGGCGTTCCCGGATCAGCGCGGTGTTCGAGCGCGGGTGATCTTCGGGCACCCAGCGCTCATCCGTGAGCATCACGTGAATGCGGCTCCAGTTGAGATCGACAGCCGAGAGCGCATCGAAGATGGGGCCAGGTGTCGTGCCCCCGGGCACTGCGAAAGAAGCGGTGTCGTGGGCCATAAGGCAGGCTCGCAGCTCGCCGGCCAGCTGGTTGGCGAGATTGATCATCATCATCTCGCGGTCAGGGTATTCGATCAGTTTCATGCCCTGAGCTTCAAGCCTTTAGATCTCGCCAGCGCCGCCCGTCCCGGTGCATCAACATCAGGGCCTCTTCCGGCCCCACGCTGCCCGGCTCATAGAGTTTGGGCGCATCGCCGCGTTCCGTCCAGCCCTCGATGATTGGGTCGGTCCAGGCCCAAGCCGCTTCAACCTCATCACCGCGCATGAAAAGCGTCTGATCGCCCCGGATCACGTCCATCACAAGGCGCTCGTACGCGTCAGGCACATCGTCACCGTTCGCCCCAAGCGCATCCGCAAACGTCATGTCGAGCGGCACTTCCATCAGCCGCATTCCCCCCGGCCCCGGTTCTTTGATCGTAACGTTGAGGTCCATCCCTTCGTTGGGTTGAAGGCGGATCGCTAGCTCATTGGCGTTGCGGCCCGCATCTGCCTCAAAAATCGAATGGGGCGGCTCCTTGAACCGCACGACGATCTCGGACAACCGGTTCTTCAGGCACTTTCCTGTGCGCAGATAAAACGGCGTTCCATTCCAGCGCCAGTTGGCGATGTGAAGCTTCATCGCGATGAAACTCTCGGTACGGCTTTCCTGGTTTTCCGCGTGCTCTTTATACGATGGCACACCGTCGCCCTGCGCATACTGCCCCCGCACGATGTTTTCGAGCGGGACGGGATCAAGGGCTCGGATCACCTTTAGCTTCTCATCACGCACTGCATCGGGATCAAACTTCGATGGCGGCTCCATTGCCGTGAGGCAGAGAAGTTGCATCAGGTGGTTCTGGATCATGTCGCGCATCGCGCCGGACTTGTCATAGTACGCGCCACGGCCGCCGACGCTGACCGTTTCGGCCACTGTGATCTGCACATGATCAATGAATTGGGTGTTCCACAGCGGCTCGAACAACACGTTCCCGAAGCGCACCGCCATTAGGTTCTGCACCGTCTCTTTCCCAAGGTAATGATCGATCCGGTAGATCTGTGCCTCGTCGAAGAAGCGCGCCAGCGTTTCGTTCAGGGCCTGGGCCGAGCCAAGATCGTGGCCGAATGGCTTTTCTACCACCATCCTGCACTTGGGGCCCGCGATACCGTTACCGTGGAGCCTCTCGGCGATCGCACCGAAGAGCGAGGGGCCAACCGAAAAGTAGTAGGCCTTGATCACATCGCTTCGAACAAGCGCCTTCAGATCGGCCCAGCCACCTGATCCTGTGGCGTCCACGGGCACATATTCGAGCCGTTCAAGAAACTTACCGAGATCGCCTTCCCGCCGCTGACGCTCGGGCAGAAACTCACAGATCGAGCTATGGATCATGTCGCGGTAGGCGGCGCTGTCCATCTCCGACCGTGCCGCCCCGATGACGCGCGCCTCCGGCGGCATCTGGCCAGCAGCAAAACGGCGAAAGAGACCGGGCAAAATCTTGCGACGTGCAAGATCGCCGGTACCGCCAAAGATTATAAGATCAAAAGGATCCACAGGAATAACACGGGAAGCCATTATGCACCGTTGAGTGAGCGCCGTGACGGAATTGTTAGCGCTAACGAAGTGCGCCTTCACTAGGCTGCATGGGGCCGCATGTCCAGCAGCCTGTCAATCCATCACAACTGCGTCAAAGCCCCACCATGGGGTTTTCTTAACCATGCTGCGGGCATAGCCAAGGTACGGGCAACGGGACATGGCCAGATGAAAGACAATGCACCCACTACGTATGGGAAGTTCGAACATCCGCTGATCACGGCCAATGGCGAAGCGCGCGCGACCGTTGCTTTGTCAAACCCTGACACCCTTTGGTTCAATACCGGAACGCTCTGCAATATTGAGTGCGCAAACTGCTACATCGAAAGCTCCCCCCTCAATAACCGGCTCGTTTACATCACAGAAGCCGACGTGCGCGATTACCTCGACCAGTTGGAAGACCGTGGCTGGGGCGTGCGCGAAATCGGGTTTACTGGAGGCGAACCCTTCATGAACCCCGAAATGATCGGCATGGCGCGCGCCGCGCTCGAGCGCGGTTACGAGGTTCTGATCCTGACCAACGCGATGCGCCCCATGATGCGGCCCTCTGTTCAGGTTGGGCTAAAACGACTGAACGAGGCGTTTGGTGCAAAGCTGACCCTGCGGATCTCGGTCGACCATTGGACTGCGGCACATCATGACGAAGAACGCGGTACGGGAAGCTTCGAAAAGACGCTGACGGGGATGCGCTGGCTGCGGGACACCGGTATTCGGATGGCCGTCGCGGGCCGCACGATGTGGGGCGAGGATGAGGCAACCGCGCGCGATGGCTATGCGGATCTCTACGCTCGCGAGGGCTTTAAGATCGACGCGCATAATACTGGTCAAACTGTTCTTTTCCCCGAAATGGATGAATCCGCGGAAGTGCCGGAAATCACGACTGCGTGCTGGGGCATCCTAGGGAAAACGCCGGACCACGTGATGTGTGCATCGTCGCGGATGGTGGTAAAGCGCAGAGGGGCGGCGCGACCCGCTGTGGTGGCCTGCACGTTGCTGCCCTACGATCCGCAATTTGAGCTTGGCGACACCTTGGCAGAGGCTGAGAATGACGTTGCCCTCAACCATCCCCATTGCGCCAAATTTTGTGTTCTCGGCGGAGCGAGCTGTTCCGCATAAGCCCCGCCGGCAGTTAGGCGGCAACCGCCTCAAGTTCCCGCACAACCGCTCCATAGCTGCCGTTGGAGAGAAACTCTTCCTCCGCGGGCTTCGTGGCACGTCCAAGTGCCTCGTTGCGATAGGGAAAGCGACCGAAGCGGCGGATCACCTCGCGGTGCGCACGCGCATGCAGCAAGTTGGTTTCACCGGATGCAGGCATCCGCGTCAGCATCAGCCGCACGCAGCGCTCTTGGTCAGCCAAGCACTCCGAATGCATCAGCGGTAAGTAGAAGAACTGCCGCGCCGGTTCATCAATCCGTGTGTCCCAGCCCTTCGAGATCGCCGATTTTGCAGCGGCGCGCGCTGCGGCATCTGTTGAGAAGGCCTCGCCAGACCCGCGGAACATATTCCGGGGAAACTGGTCTGTCAGAATGATGTAGGCCAGCGTGCCGCTGGGATAGGTAAGCCACAGCGACAATGCACCGTCGTTTGCGTGGCCCCATGCGGCTTCAAACCGCTCGCGGATCTCACGATCGAGATCGTCATCTTGCTTGTACCAACCGGTTTGGCCCACCTTATCGAGCCAGAACGACAATACCTCTTCGGGTTTTACCATCACTTTATGCCCTAATCTGCCTAGCCTTTCGGCCAGGCCAAATCGTTACAAGATTCTTATCCACAGGCAACTCTGCGCCGGTGATTATGAGCGGTCCGTTGCCGGATCGGAAACACTTTCGAGATCGTCAACATTCTCCGCGTAGATCTCTTGCGCCGTCTCGAAGGCAACGGCCGTCGCCGTTGGCGCAAGCGGCGCATAGGTTGCTGTGTCATCGATCGTCACGGTGGCGGGCCGCCGGGTCATCCGCCATGCGGCATAAAGGCCTGTGGCGAGCATCAAAATTGAAATAAACAGCCAGAAGCCATTGGCGCCAATCGTGCCCATGATCCAACCCGTTATGATCGGCCCGGAAATGGCGCCAAGGCCATTAAGGAAGATCAGGCCGCCAGAGGCTGCGGCCATATCATCGCCATCCAGGAAATCATTCGTGTAGGCGATGAGCAGCGCATAAAGCGGATTCGAGAGACCACCTGTAAGAAAACTCACGCCGAGCAGAATTACGAAGATATCACCGAAGAACGTACCCACCGCCGCAATAGCGCCCCCGGCGAGCGACACGATCATGATCAGCATCCGCCGATCCATCCTGTCGGACATCCAGCCAATCGGGTATTGCAGCAACAATCCACCGAGGTAGATCGCCGCGATAAAGGACGAAATCTGCGGAACCGTGAGCCCCGCCTCAGTCCCATAGACCGACGCCATTGCGAACTGGGCTGAGAAAACCCCGCCAAGCAAAAAAACCCCGACACAGCCCAGAGGCGACGTCTCATAGAGACGACGCAATGTCATCGCCTTCGTCGTCTCGAAGGCCGGTGTGGGCGAGATCGAAAGCAGAATCGGTGCAAAGGCCAGGGATACAAGCACAGAGGGCACGATAAACAGGATAAAGCCCGAGGGATCACCGATTGAGACGACACCCTGCGCCGCGATGATCCCCAACATCTGAACGATCAAGTAGAGCGATAGTGCCTTGCCGCGGTTCTGGTTGTCGACAGAGTTGTTCAGCCAGCTTTCGGCGGTGACGTAGACGCCGGAAAAGCAAAAGCCGATCAGCACGCGCAGCGCCGTCCACACCCACGGGTCGGTGATCGAGGGGAACAGGATCAGCGCCGCAGAAATCAGTGAACCGAGCGCGGCAAACACACGGACGTGGCCGACCCGGCGGATCAAATCTGGCGTCATGCGCGAGCCGCCGAGAAAGCCCAGGAAGTAAGCCGACATAACAATCGACATTTCGAAGGTCGAAAACCCTTCGATCCCGCCTCGGATACCCAGAAGCGTTCCCATCATGCCATTGCCAAGCATCAGGAGCGTCAGCCCCAAAAGCAGCGCCCAGGCAGAGCCCAAAACCACCAGCATCGCACGCCTCCTTCGTTAGGCGCCGCGGTACGCCTCACTCACAGGGCTGTCCTGCGCTTATGCGACACATTTTGCGTCGCCTTCAGGCCTCGGGAAATAGGATCGAACTGTCGCCATAGGAAAAGAAGCGATATTCGGCCGCGATAGCGTGGGCATAGATCTCCATCATCCTGTCGCGGCCCATAAGCGCAGAGACCAGCATCATCAGCGTGGATTTCGGCAAATGAAAGTTTGTCATAAGTGCATCGGCCATCTGGAAGCGGAAGCCGGGCGTTATGAAGATATCGGTCTCTCCTACCCATGGCGCTATCGTGCCGCCGCGCGCCGCACTTTCGATAAGCCTCAGGGCGGTGGTGCCTACAGGGATCACGCGGTGGCCGGCGGCTTTTGTGGCTGCGATTTCTTCTGCGGCAGGGGCTGTGATTTCCCCCCACTCTGCATGCATCTTGTGATCGGCGATGTTGTCCACTTTCACCGGGAGGAAAGTACCTGCGCCCACGTGAAGGGTCACATACGTGATTTCCACGCCGCGTTCTGCCAGCGCTACCATCAGCGCATCGTCGAAATGCAGCGAGGCGGTTGGCGCCGCAACGGCCCCGGCGCGCTTGGCCCATATCGTCTGATAATCCTCCCGATCCTGGGCGTCCGCCTTTCGCTTGGCTTCGATGTAGGGGGGCAGCGGCATATGCCCCACCTCGGCAAGTGCGGCGTCGAAGTCATCGCCCCTCAGGTTAAAGGCAAGGGTTGCGGTACCGTCTGCGCGAGCTTCAACTTCCGCGGCCAACTGATTAGAAAAATGAATTTCCTCGCCATCACGCACTTTCTTCAGGGGGCGTAGAAGCGTACGCCAGCGGCCTTCTGGAAGCGGCTCAAGAAGTGTGGCCACAATCCGCGCCTCGGTGACTGCCCCTGTCCCAAGGCGGCGGCGCGTGCCCGACAGGCGCGCAGGGATCACGCGGGTATCGTTCAGCACAAGCCTGTCACCGGGGTTCAGTATCTGGGGCAAATCGAAAACGCGTTGATCGGCGATTTGGCTGCCGCGGGCGACGAGAAGCCTGGCGGACGAACGCGGCTTTGCGGGGCGCGTGGCGATCAGCCGTTCAGGCAGATCAAAATCGAAGTCCGACAGCTTCATGGCTGTTCGCGCCGCTCCTCCTGCCGCGGCAATTGGCGCGCGGCGGCCCCGTCTGGATCCCCGACGCGAAAGATTTCGCGCAGCATCCCAGGGGCCAGGATCGAGAGCGGATTCACTGTTAGGCGGGGGTCCTGCGCATCGCCTGACAGCTGGAACGTAAACCCAAAGAGCCCCTCGCCCCGCCGCGTGAATACCTGCCCGATCGCATTCAGGATGTAGATTGGCGAGATCACACCTCGCATGTTCAGTTCTTCGCGCGCGACGTCATATGTACCGTCCAGGGAGAGGCCGAGAGAGGCGCCCACGGCAGATCCTTGCGTGAGCGTCAGGGCCTCGGGCGTAAGCCGGAAACGAGCATTCACCGTATCGAACAATATCCCCGGGCCCTGCAGCTGATCGATAATGCCCACAATGCTTACGGCATCGAGAAGCTCGGCAATCACCGGCTGGTCGCCCAGAACTGTTGTGTTTATCAAAAGCTCGCCGTTGTAGCCTTCGCCCTCGGCATTGGGCACCAGAACAAGATCGAAGCTTCCGCCCTCAAACGAACGAAACACCCCGGCATCGCGTAGAATCGCCCCGGCATCGGGCCCGGTGGCGCGGATCACTGTGCCGTCGGCACGGGCGACGAGCGTGCCGTTCAGTGCAGCTCCGCCGTTTACTTGCGCCGCGAAGCTGCCGTTCAAGCCGCGCCCTGCGGTTAAGGTGCCGGAAAACGGCGCAAGGCTTATCCGGTCAGACAGGACAAGCGCATCGAGCGCCAATTCAAGAGGCACGCCAGCCTCACCCCCGCCGCGGCCGTCGCCCCGTGGCACCGCGCGCAGATCGATGCGCCCGCCGGGAATGTCGATCACAGGCGGCTGACCGGGGCCCCGCGCCTCTACAAAGATCGGAGCATCAAGCCAGCCCCCGACCGCAACGCGGGAAAACTCTGCCCGCTCCAATCGCCCGTCATCGCCGAGTGAAACGGTGCCCTCTGCAGAAAGCCCGGCCGCCTCTAGTCTCAACGCCTCAATCGCAGGCTCCGGGCCAAGCTGGCCGGAGATCTCGAACGTTCCCGGGGTTTCGGCCGGTTTACTCCAGCCAAGCGCTGGAAGCACAAGCGTAATCCCAACAAGATCCGATGTGAGGCGAAAGCGCGGTGGGCCCGCACGCGGCAGTTCTAGCGTCACATCGCCAACGCCACTTCCTGAAACAGCCCCCGGCGGCGCAGCAATTCCAAATGTCTCGAGGAAAGCCGCATTAAGCGCCACTGCGCCAGACACCTCGCTTTCACCTGTTGCGACGGCATCAAGCGGCTGCTCCCAGCGCAGATCGACGGGAAGACCATCCAGCGCAATTGCACCGGCGAGGGCAATGCGCTGGCGGTTTACCGTAAGCGCTAGCTCGCGCGCTGTGATTAGCCGGTCCGGCGCAATTTCGGTGGAAACGACATCCCGGAGTGTGCCGTTCACCTCAAAGACCACATCCTCCACCGCGACATCGCGCAAAAGGTCCACGCCGATCCGCGCCGTCGCAAGTGCCGTTCCCTCGGCAATATCCGCGCTCCGCCCGGATTTCTGCAACAGCGCGAGAGGCTCGTTATCAAGCACGCTCAGAATGTCGCCGATGGGGCCCGCCACGCGTAGGCCGATTTCGGCGCGCGGGGTGTCGGCGTCAACCCGCGCGATCCGGATTGCCGAGCCCGAGAGATCGATCTCTGTGCCCGAGGCGGCCACGAGGTGGCCGCTTGCGAGGCGCATCGCATAGCGCCCTCCGATGAGCGCCGCGCTACCGCGGCCCGCGGTGATGGGCGGCATTTCCGGCAGATAACGAGCCACCGCCCCCTCAAAGTCATACGTGACGCCCACAACGGGCGCGCCCGCCGGCGCCAAGCGTACGGACGCGTTCACGTTTTCAAGCCGACCGGCAGACACGTTCTGCTCCAGCCACCGGCGTGTACCGGGCACGGCCTCGACCGGCCAGAGTGAGAGAAGCTGTTCGGTCGTCATTTCGGGCGCGGAGGCGTCCACTTCGATGCGCCACCCCGCCTCGTCCGCCGCGACACTTCCAGTGGCCGCAAGCCGCTTGCCGCCGGCTTCAAGCATGATCTGCCCCACATCCACCGAAAACGGCTGGAGCCGCATACGGAAATCCGCTGCGCCGCGGTCAAACCTAAGCGTTTCAGCAAAGACGCCCTCAGGGCTCGCACTTATCTCGCTGAACTGCAGCTGCGTCAGCAGTGTGTCCGGCCAGCCCCGTTCCAGATCCTGCAAATAAGCCTGCCCCGTGCCCACAAGCCTTAGCGCATCGCTTTCCATCCGCAGTTCGGAGAAGGTGATCTTTTGGCTGGCTGCATCATAGTCAAAATACGCCCGCCCCTCGTTGAACGGCAGCGGGCGCACGTTGGGCGTGGGCTGCAGGGCGCCCTTGCCGAGCTCGAGCGAAGCCGCGAGCCCCTGCAGCGTACCATCCGCGCCAAGCGTGGTACGCATGGATCCAGAGACCTGCGCATCGAGGACACCAAGATAAGCGAGCGCGGGGGTTTGAAGCGCGATATCGCTCGCCGCAGCGTTCTCGATGCGCACTCCGATCGAGGCCTCGGATGTTTCCTTTTGCGAGGTGAAGGAAAGCTGCACCTCCGCCAGATCTTCGGTTCCGTTGAACACCTCTGAAAGCACCGTGATCGCAATCGTGTCAGGCTCGTTGGAAAGTCGCATCGTGCCACCGGTGGCTTGCCAAACCCGGCTTGAGCGCGCGTCTTCCAGCGTGATTGTAAGATCCTCGGCTTCGATTGCGCCGATAGCGGAAAGCGGCGCCTCCGCAAACGCCGCTTCTATCCCGTCAAGCACGCCTGAAAGAGCGGCCTCCGGCGGGGCAACATTATCCCCGAAACTGATGGTGAACGCACCGTTTGCGGCGCGGCGCACGGTTATCTGCGCCCCGGAGACCCGCAGTTCCTCAGGCAGCACGCGGCCCCGGATTAGCGCACCAGGCCGGAGCCGTGCGCTCACTTCGTTCAGCTGGGCGATCCTCGCGCCGCGGGCATCGCTGAGGCCCACGTTGCGCAGCTTCACACGCGGCACGCCCTCAGTATCTACCTCGAAGACAACCCCGTCTAACGTGGCACCGCCCTCGCCGAGCGCATCGCTCAATCGCGCCTCGACTCGATCTGCCGCCCAAACCGGGAGCGCCCACTCCCGCCCGGTAAGCAGAACGGTCGCCAAGGCCACGATACCAAACAAGATCGCAGGAACAGCTAGAACCCAAAGCCCTAAGCGTCCGCTCGACGGGCGCCAGTCTGCATCGTCCGGCGTGGTGTTCATGGTTGCCCGCCTGCCATTAACCTCAGCTTTATCTTCGCGCGAACCGGCCTAAAACGAAACCCGAAAGCAACTCCACCCGAAGAGGTTCCCATGATCGAAGTCGGCCAACCCGCACCGGATTTCACTTTGCCCCGCGATGGCGGAGACAGCGTGACACTCTCCGATCTGAAGGGCAAAACCGTCGTGCTCTACTTCTACCCGAAAGACGACACTTCCGGTTGCACGAAAGAGGCGATCGCGTTCACCGAGGAGGCCGCGGCCTTCGATGCCGCTGGTGCCGTGGTTTATGGCGTGTCGAAAGATACCGTAGCCAAGCATGAAAAGTTTCGCGACAAGCATTCACTCGGCGTGCCGCTTCTATCGGATGCCGAAAGCGATGTGTGCGAAAGTTATGGCACTTGGGTTGAAAAAAGCATGTACGGCAAGAAGTACATGGGGATTGAACGCGCGACCTTCCTGATTGATGGCGATAGCATCGTGCGCGAGGTTTGGCGCAAGGTGAAGGTGCCCGGCCACGCCGAAGCGGTGTTGGCCGCGGTGAAAGCGCTGTGAACCCGTTGGCCCAAATGGCGGTGGAAGTGCTTACCACCGCCGACGGGCGCGACAAAACCAAGCTGTCACGCGCCCATGCCGAGGCGTGGTTTAACGCGCGCGCCGGCGGGGCCATGCCCGAGGTTGGGCAGGCCACGCCGCCACCTCACCCCGCTCGGCCCGATGCGCCTGAACTGTTGTCGCCCCGCGACGTGCCAAAACGCAAACCGGGCAGCCCGGCGGGGCGCCAGGCACTACTACATGCGGTGGCGCATATCGAATTGAACGCCGTGGATCTGCATTGGGATATCATCGCACGGTTCGCCCATGTGCCAATGCCGCCCGGCTTTTACGATGACTGGGTGAAGGCGGCCGATGAGGAATCAAAGCATTTCAACCTCATGTGCGACTGCCTTGAAGCAGAAGGCAGCTTTTACGGTGCCCTGCCCGCCCATGCCGGCATGTGGCGCGCGGCCGAGGATACGGCGGACGATTTGATGGGCCGGCTCGCCATTGTGCCGATGGTGCTTGAGGCGCGTGGGCTTGATGTGACCCCGGGCATGATCGCAATCTTCGAAAAGGCGGGGGCCGATCAGGCTGTGGCAGCCCTCAAGACAATCTATGCCGAAGAAGTTGGCCACGTCGCCTATGGCTCAAAGTGGTTTCATTTCCTGTGCGGGCGCGAGAACGTTGATCCGCGCGATGTTTTCCACAGCCTCGTGCGGCGGTATTTCAAGGGAGGGTTGAAACCGCCCTTCAATGAGGAGAAACGGGCTGAGGCCGGCATACCCCCGGATTTCTATTGGCCGCTCACGGACATAGCCGATTGATCGGCAAGTTTTTGCCGACCGCCACACCTTCGCCACAACCTTTAAAGAGGACTTGCCGTATCGCTTGCCCGGCGAGTTTTCCACAGCTATTCACGTGGTTAACAAACCCGGCTCGGGCAGGCCGGAAAGATAACGATCGAGCCAATGGGACACCGGTTTGAGACATAAACTGACGCACTACCTGCGCACGCACATCGAGCGTATCTTCCCCGAACAACGCGTTTTCTTGCGCTCTGACACCGACACGCGGTTCATACGCCTAACCCCCACTACTCAGGCCATCGCCGTCGGCGGCAGCGCCATGGTCTTGGGATGGACCATCTTGGCCTCGGCGATCCTTCTGATGTCGGGCCTCGGCGCTGGCAATCTGCGCGACCAGGCGCAACGTGAGCAGATGCTCTACCAGGATCGACTGAATGCGCTTTCGGTCGAGCGCGATGCGCGCGCCGCTGATGCAAGTGCAGCGCACGATCGTTTCACCCTCGCCCTGGCAGAGATTTCGGAGATGCAGACGCGGCTCTTGTCCTCCGAGGAGCGTCGTAAGGAGCTTGAAACGGGGATCGCCACCTTGCGGGCCACCCTGCGCACGGCGATGGCCGAGCGCGACCAGCAGGCTGCGGAAACAGAACGCCTCACTGCGGCGCTCGCGGAGACGACCGATGCCGCCATGCCGGAAACTCGGCGTCTGGCTGAGCTTGAAGCAACAGTGGATTTCCTCAACACAGCCCTCACAGGTACGGCGGAAGACCGCGACGATATCGTTACCAACACCGCTGAGGCGCAACAGCTTTTGGCCGATATGGAGTTCGAGCGTGAACTGGTCGAAGAGCGGAACGATCGCATTTTCCGGCAGCTTGAAGAAGCGGTCAGCATGAGCCTCGCTCCGCTTGACGAAATGTTCCAGTCCGCCGGCCTGCCTGCCGACCAGATCATCGAAACTGTGCGGCGTGGCTATTCTGGCCAAGGCGGGCCGCTTACCCCGCTAGCCGTGCCGGAAGGGGATCCCGCCGCACCGGAGACACTGCGCGCCAACCAGATCCTTGAACGCCTAGATGAGCTGAACCTATACCGCATCGCCGTACAGAAAGCGCCGTTCGCTGAACCCGTGAAAGGCACCTTCCGCTTCACAAGCGGCTTTGGTCCGCGGCGCGACCCTTTCAATGGCAGCCGGCGCCAGCATAATGGTGTTGATTTCGCCGCCGCCCACGGCGCACCGATCTACGCCACCGCCGACGGCGTGGTCACAAAAGCCGGTTGGGCCAGTGGCTATGGCCGCATCATCAAGATCCGCCACGACTTTGGGATAGAGACCTACTACGCACACCTGGCAAGATTCCGGGTGGATGTGGGTGATCGAGTCTCGCGCGGTGACCGGATCGGTGATATGGGAAATTCCGGCCGATCTACCGGAACGCACCTACACTACGAGGTGCGGGTTGGCGGAACACCCATGAACCCGATGAAATACATCAAGGCAGCCAGAGATGTTTTCTAAAAGCAGAGTGAACGAGCCTGCGGAAAGCCCGGAGGCGAAAAAATCCGAACCCCCGAAGCCCCCCCAACCAGAGAGCAGCAAATCAATGTCAGATTTCACCCCATCGACGCCCAAGGAAAAGGCGCCCGCCTCGGTGTTGTCGGCCGATCTAACGATCACCGGCAACCTCAAGACTGCCGGTGACATTCAGATCGAAGGCACTGTGGAAGGCGATATCCGCGCCCATCTTTTGACGGTCGGTGAAAGCGCCACAGTAAAAGGCGAGTGCATTGCCGACGATGTGATCGTCAATGGCCGCGTCGTGGGAAAGGTGCGTGGCCTAAAGGTTCGCCTCACCTCAACTGCCCGCGTCGAGGGTGACATCATCCACAAGACGATTGCCATCGAAAGCGGTGCGCATTTCGAGGGATCGGTGCAGCGGCAGGAAGACCCGCTCTCCACGGGCGGCGCAAAGCCGAAGCCGGCTACCACAACGTCTAGCACGCCAACCACGTCCGCCCCCGCCGCGGCGGCAGCGGGCGCAAAAGCTTAGGGCCGGCGCCCCTTGGCACGATTTGAGACGCCGCGGTCACCCGCGGCGTCTTCGTTTTCGCCTGAGTTTTGCGCCGCACGTGCCCGGCGCCGCGTTCTGGCCGCCGCGATCCTCGCCTCCGCGCTGGGGTTTATCGACGGCACCATCGTTTCCAACGCGATGCCCGCGATACGCGCCTCGATTGAGGCCTCACTCATTGAAGCGCAGTGGATTAACAACGCCTACATGCTGCCGCTCTCCGCGCTGATCCTTGCCGGCGGCGCTTTGGGTGACCGCTTTGGGCTCGCTCGCATCTTTACCATTGGCATCGGGCTGTTCATCGCGGCCTCTGTGGCCTCGGCACTCGCCCCAACGCCCGAAACGCTGATCGCTGCCCGCGCACTCAAAGGCATTGGCGCGGCGATGATGGTGCCAGGATCGCTTGCCCTGATCTACCGCGCCTACCCGCCCGATGAGCGTGGCCGCGCCATCGGCCAATGGGCTGCGGCCTCGGCGATGACCACCGCACTCGGCCCCGTGCTGGGCGGGCTTCTGATTACGGCGGCAGGCCCCGAGACGTGGCGCTGGCTTTTCGCAATCAACTTACCCCTCGGCTTGATCGCCGTATGGCTGCTTCGCGGGGCGGTCAATGAAGACGTGGGCGATCCGGGCCGGGGAGTGGATTGGGTGGGCGCAGGACTTGCAACGCTGGGCCTTGGCCTTGGCGCCTGGGTGCTAACGGGCCTCACGGGTGAAGGCGGGCCTGAACCTGCTCCTTGGGGAACCGCCGCGATCGGGCTCTTGATCGCCTTCGTCCTATGGGAAGCGCGAAGCGCTCACCCTATGATGCCGCTGTCACTATTCGCATCAACGCGTTTCAGCGCGGCGAACCTTGCCACCTTCTGTCTCTACTTTGCGCTTTCGGCTGTTCTTTTCTTCCTGCCAATGACAGTGATCTCGGCCTGGGGTGTCAGCGAAGCGGCCGCCTCTCTCGCCTTTCTGCCGCTGACCGCCGCCGTCGCGCTTCTCTCAACGGCCATGGGCAGACTGGCAGATCGGCACGGGCCCGGCCGACTGATTGGAGCCGGCTCCGCCCTCGTTGCCATTGCGTATGCAGCACTCGCGATCACCGCACCGCTTCAGGCCTACTGGAGCATCGTGATCCCGCTCATGTGTATCATGGGGTTCGGTATGGCGTTGGTCGTGGCGCCACTTTCCGCAGCGGTCATGGGTGCGGTGAGCGAGGCGCAGGCGGGCGCGGCCTCGGGCGTGAACAACGCCGTTAGTCGTATTGCTGGGCTCGTTGCCATCGCTGCGATGGGCGCCGTGGCCGCGGCAGGTTATGCCGCCGCCGACGGCCCTGCCAGTTTTGGCGCCCCGGCCGAGGGCACTGCCCACGCCGTAGCAAGCACAGCGGCGTTTCAAACCGTTGCTTGGGCCACCGCCGCAACTTCTGCCATAGCCGCCGCAATTGCGTTCTTGGGAATCCGGCCCAATCAGACAGGGTGATACAGCGCCCGACGGTAAATGTGCCATGTCGCGTGGCCGAGGATCGGCAACACGACGAAAAGGCCCAGAAACAGCGGCAACATCCCCAGAAAAAGCGCGCCCGCAATGATCGCTGCCCAGAGCAGCATGACCCGCAGATTGCCCGCAACAGTGCGGAAGCTCACAAGCATTGCGGTGACGAAATCAATTTCTTTTTCCAGAAGCAGCGGCAGGCTAACCACGGTACCCGCAAAGACGAGGAAGGCCACCGCACCGCCGATGAGGATCTGGAGCGCTATCATCGTCAGCCCGTTCACAGTCAGAAGCGCTTCATAAGAGGTTGAGATATTGGTGAGCGTCGACAGCCCCATGAAGAGCGCGAACAGCATGTGCGCGAAAAAGGACCAGAATAGAAAAACCATAAGGATGATGACACCCATCCATGGCATCTGCCGATCCTTCTCAGCAAAGACCACCCCGATGATCTCGGACCAGACAAGCGGCACGCCCGCCTCGATTCGCCGGCTCACCTCGTAGAGCCCCACCGCGGCGAACGGCGCCACAAGCGGAAAGCCAAGCGATAGCACAAGTGTCCAGACAAACGTGCCGGCATCGATCAGGATCAGAAAGCCGCCGACAATTACGTAGAACGCGCTGAAAAACAGCCCGTAGGCGGGAGCGGCGCGAAAATCGCCCCAGCCGCGGCGCAGCGCAGCCGCAATTTCCATCACCGTCAGCGTGCCAACTTCCGGCAAGGGTGACGGCTCGGTTGGCGTATCAAGCATGTTGTCCTCCCCACGCCCGATCATGCCGCCCGGGCGCCAGTCCCGTCAATTCCAGCTTCTTTTCCTTTGGGGTACTCTGAAAGGCGTGCACCCAAGCGGCGGATGCAATATCCCGATCACTCTTCGGCCTGCGCCTCGGCCCGGCTTTTGCCCGCAACGTCCATCGCAAGCGTGGCCGCCATGAAGGCATCGAGATCGCCGTCAAGCACGCCTTTGGTGTCGGATGTCTCATGATTGGTGCGCAAGTCCTTAACCATCTGGTAGGGCTGCAGAACATAGGAGCGAATTTGGTTGCCCCAGCCCGCCTCGCCCTTGGCCTCGTGGGCTTCGGTGATCGCGGCATTCCGACGATCGAGCTCCTGCTGGTAGAGCCGTGATTTCAGGGCGCGCATGGCGATGTCGCGGTTCTGGTGCTGGGATTTTTCCGACGACGTCACGACGATACCGGTGGGGATGTGGGTGATCCGCACCGCCGAGTCGGTCGTGTTCACATGCTGGCCACCGGCACCGGACGACCGGTAGGTATCAACACGAATGTCGGAAGGGTTCACTTCGATCTCGATGTTGTCGTCCACCACTGGGTAAACCCAGACCGAGGAAAATGACGTGTGCCGCTTGGCGGCGCTGTCAAAGGGCGAAATACGCACAAGCCGGTGCACACCCGATTCCGACTTAAGCCAGCCATAGGCGTTGGGGCCGGAAATCTTGTAGGCGGCCGATTTGATACCCGCTTCTTCGCCCGCGCTTTCCGAAAGCAGTTCCACCGAATAGCCCTGCTTCTCGGCCCATCGCACGTACATGCGTGCAAGCATTGCGGCCCAGTCACAGCTTTCGGTGCCGCCTGCGCCTGAGTTGATTTCAAGGAACGTGTCGTTGCCATCCGCCTCGCCCGACAGAAGCGCCTCAAGCTCGGCCTGTGCGGCACGGTCAGCTAGGGCTTTCAGCGCGCCTTCCGCCTCTGCCACAACTTCGGCATCATCCTCCATCTCGCCCAACTCGATAAGCTCAACGTTGTCGGACAGCTCCTGCCGCATTGCTTTGTAGCGATCGACGGCATCGACCAGCATCTGGCGCTCCCGCATCAGCTTCTGGGCGCGTTCTGGATCGTTCCAAAGATCGGGATCTTCCGTCATCGCGTTGAATTCCTCGAGCCGGTGCTCCGCGGTCTCCCAATCCATCCGCTGACGCAGAAGTGCGAGGGATTTCTCGATGTCGGCCACAGTGTTTTCGGCTTCGGCGCGCATGGTTTGCCCCGGCAGGTTCGATCAGATCGCGGTGATAACAACGCCGCACCGCCGCAGCAAGCCGGCGGCGCTAAGCGGGGGGCTAGTAGAGCCCGCCCGAAGAAATCGTGCCAAGGTTTCGGTTCGCAGGCACCTGTACCACTTCGCCCGTGCCGGTGCGCACGGTTGTACTGGGCACCGGTTGGGTGGCGGAGGGATCGGGGTTCTGCGGATCGAAGAGCGGCAAGTTCGAGCCCATCGCGAACCCGCCGTCAAAGGCCACGCCGAACACGGGTTCTTCACCCAGACGGAAATACTCCGCCACTACATTCTCGCCAACGGCATTGTCGGGAAGACGTTCGCCGGTGAACCGGTCGATCTTGATGAACTGCCCGCCATCAGGCACCTCGAAGGGGCCACCACCGTATTTTTCCGTCGCAGTCGTCATGAAATCGTTGAAGACCGGAGCGCAGAAGCGGCCACCGCTTGCTCCGCTGCCAAGGGGCCGGGGCCGATCATACCCGATGTAGCAGCCCGCCACGATGTTTGAGGTAAAGCCCACAAACCAGACATCGCGCGCATCGTTCGTAGTGCCCGTCTTGCCCGCCGCTGGCACCGGCAAAGTCACCCGCCCCGCCGCAGTGCCGCGTTGCACAACGCCCGTCATCATCGACGTCAGCTGATACGCCGTCACCGGGTCCATCACCTGCGCGCGATTCGAGGCAATCACCGGTGCGCGGTCCGCCTCCAACTCACGCGTACTGCATTCATCGCAGGTGCGACGGTCGTGGCGATAGATCGTGTTGCCCCACCTGTCTTGCACCCGGTCCACCAGAGTGGGTTCCAGTCGCTGCCCGCCATTGGCAAACATCGCGTAGGCCGCAACCATTCGGTAGAGCGTCGTCTCTTCCGAGCCCAGCGAATTGGCAAGAAACCGGCCCATCCGGTCATACACCCCGAAGCGTTCGGCATAGGCGGCCACGAGATCGATCCCAAGTTCCTCTGCCAATCGCACGGTCATCAGGTTCCGCGATTGCTCAACCCCGGTGCGCATGGGTGACGGGCCATAGAAGCGGTTTGACGCATTGCGCGGGCGCCAGATGCCATCGCCGGTTTCCACCTCGATCGGAGCGTCGATCACGATCGACGCCGGGGAAAAGCCGCTGTCGAGAGCTGCGGCGTAGACGAAGGGCTTAAAGGAAGAGCCCGGCTGGCGCGTGGCTTGGGTCGCGCGATTAAACACCGAATGCTGATAGGAGAACCCGCCTTGCATGGCGATGACGCGGCCCGTTACCACATCCATCGCCATGAATGCGCCCTGTACCTCCGGCACTTGCCGCAAACTCCAGCGCGTCAGGTTGCCCGCATCGTCTTCGCGACCACGCACATGCACGACATCACCGCGATCCAGCAGATCTCCGGCCACCCGGGCGCGCGGGCCCAACTCGCCCTCGCCCAGATCCTTCCGCGCCCAGGTCACATCATCCGCCAGGATGAAATGGCCATCGGCGTCATCTGCCACACCCTCGATGCCAATCCGCGCAGCGTTTTCGCCAACCTCCAGCACAACCGCGACGTTCCAGCCATCGATGTCACGGGGCACGTCAGTCGCCGCGAGGGCGGCGCGCCAACTCGCCTCGTCTCCCAGTGCGTCATCCGCGACGGCAACACCCGTACCGCGCCAAACGCCCTGTTCGCGGTCATAGGCTTCCAACTGGCGGCGGAGCGCCGCTGCGGCTTCGAGTTGCATCTCGGGGTCAAGCGTCGCGCGCACAGTCAGGCCGCCACCGAAGAATTGCGTCTCGCCGAAATCGCGCGAAAGCTGGCGGCGGATCTCATCGGTGAAGTAATCCCGCGGCGGCAACTGCACGCGAAAACCCTCATAATCGCCGCCCTGCACCGTCAGCAGTGGCGCCGTACGCGCGGCGTCGAGCGCAGCTTGGTCGATATACCCGTTTTCGAACATTTCGCGCAGTACGAAGTTCCGCCGCGCCACGGCAGCCTCGGCATTACGTACCGGGTGCAGATTCCCGGGCCGTTGCGGCAGGGCCCCGAGATAGGCGGCCTCTTCGGGCGAAAGTTCAGCCAATGTCTTGTTGAAGTACGTTTGCGCGGCCGCGGTTACACCGTAGCTGTTCTGGCCGAGAAAAATCTCATTGAGATAGAGCTCGAGGATACGATCCTTCGAAAGCGTGTTTTCCAGCCGCACCGCAAGGATCAGCTCCTTGATCTTTCGCTCTGCTGACCGGTCCGCAGACAGAAAGAAGTTCTTCACCACCTGTTGGGGGATCGTGGAGGCGCCCCGCACCCGTTCACCGCGCGTTTCCACCGCCTCAATAGCCGCGGCAGCAATCCCGCGCAGATCGAAACCCTCGTGCTGGTAAAAGTTCTTGTCTTCCGCCGAGATGAACGCGGCCTTCACCAGTTCCGGGATGTCCTCGATCGGGGTGAAGAGGCGTCGTTCCTCGCTAAATTCATCGATGATCCGGCCTTCGGTGGAATAGATCCGGCTGATCGTCGGCGGCGTATATTGCACCAGCTGCTCGTGATCGGGAAGATCGCGACCGTAGATGTAGAAGATCGCTCCGACGCCAAGCGCGGCGAAGACGACGCCCATCGTCAGGAGCGTGAAGAAACCGCCGAGAACTGAGAAGAGAAACCTGAGCACGGTGTGAAACCCTGTTCTGTTGAAGGGCGTTATACGCGGATCGCCAGACCCGGTCAAAGCGGCGGGCGGGGCTTTGCCAATCCTATGTTTCGTAGCGTTGGCAAGCCGCATCACGGCCTAAGCAACGCCGCGCGACGAGCCTCTTCCATGGCCCACGCCCGCAACGCATCGCGGATGCCGTTTGCGGCCGCCTTCCGCCACGCGGCTTCCGCCAGGTTCGCGCGATCATCCGCGCTCGACAGAAACCCGATTTCGATCAGCACCGAGGGAATATCTGGCGCCTTCAGAACGGAGAATCCGGCGGACCGGCGCGGGCGCGAATTCATTGCGACGTCTGCATCTCGTAAGCCGCTGATGAGGCTGGTAGCCAGCCTCTCTGTGCGCGGTTCGGTTTCGCGCCGCGCGATCTCCATCAGCACCAGGGCTATCTCATCGCCCTGCCCCGTAAGATCCACGCCTGCTAGGAGATCGCTTTGATCGTGCCGTTCGGCCAACCGTTGCGACGCCAGATCGGACGCGTCGTCCGATAGGGTGTAAATCGTGGCCCCGCTCGCCCTGCCCGCATCTTCCGGCAGCGCATCGGCGTGGAGAGACAGGAACACGTCCACCCCCGCCTCACGCGCCAGACTTATGCGCGTTTCAAGCGGCACGAAAACATCCGCATCGCGCGTCATCGACACGCGGAAATCACCGGCCCGCAACAGCGCTTCGCGCAACTCGCGTGCGAACGTCAGCATTAGATCGGCTTCCACAAGGCCACCTGCTTCGGCGCCAGGGTCAATACCGCCATGGCCGGGATCGAGCATTACGTGAAGGCGGGCATCGCCATCAGGCGCAGGCGTCGCCTTGCGAGGGGCAAGCCGAAACCGCGCATCATCGGGCGTACCCGCACGTTCCGCAAACGTTGCGGGGTCGGTGGGTGCAAAGCGGATCCGCAGCGCGGCCGTCCCATCGGCAGCGCCGGTAGCCATCTCAGCTTCGGCCACAACATGGGGCGACGAGAGATCAATAACGAGGCGCGACCATCCCGGCTGAAACGCGCCCATACGCAAATCATCCACGGCCAAAGCACCCACGAGCATCGTGTCTGGCCAAACCACCTCGCTCAGATCAACAACGGCGCGGCGCGGCGCATCCAGAAGAAATACACGCCAAGGCACCGGTTGACTGAGTTCGAGCACCAGTTCCGCCCCGCCCTCAGCCTCTACGATCCGGCTGTCATCGCTCACGCGCGCAAGCGCGCCCAGATCCGCGCGCGCGGACCCGGCAAAAAGCGACACCGCGAGGGCCGCGCATATCATCACGAGGGTTCGGAAGCTGCTCATGGCCCCGGTATGTTTGCTTTTTTTTGCACTATAGCCGGGCGCGTGCGAAAACGAAACGGGCGATCAGAGCAGCGTGTGGATGACGGTCTAACGGCGGCCCATGAACTGCGCCAAGCGTTCGAGCCCCTCTGCAATATCAGCGCTTGCCCTTGCGTAGGAAAAGCGCAGTGTCTGATGCCCGCGCGCAGGATCGAAATCGAGCCCCGGAGTTACCGCAACACCCGCTTCGGCCAGGATTTCGGCGCAAAAGGCGCGGCTGTCGTCGGTATGGTCCCTCACATCGGCATAGACGTAGAACGCACCATCTGGCGGCGCGAAATGCGCTAAGCCGGCATTGGGCAGGCCCGCCAGCATCAGCTGCCGGTTTTCAGCATATACCCCAAGATTCGAAGTTAGCTCGTCTTCGCAATCCATTGCCGCGAGCGCGGCCACCTGCGCCGCATGGGGCGCGCAGATGAACATGTTCTGCGCCAGACGCTCGATCACCCGCACATGATCTTCGGGCACAACCATCCAGCCCACCCGCCAGCCTGTCATTGAAAAATACTTTGAAAATGAGTTGATGACGTAAACGTCATCGCTGAGTTCCAGCGCCGACACCGAGCGCTGCTCATATTCGATGCCGTGATAAATCTCGTCGGAAATGAACGCCGCGCCGCGACCCTCTGCCGCGTCAACGAGCGCACCAAGCGCGGAGGTATCGAGCATCGTGCCAGATGGGTTCGCCGGGGAGGCCACGATCAGCCCGTCTATCGCGTCCGGCAGATCCGCGGGAACGGGCTGAAACCGGTTCGCCGCCGCAGTCTCAATCCCCACCGGCTGAAGCGACAGCGCGCGCAGGATCTGGCGGTATGAGGGGTATCCCGGATCGCCGAGCGCCACGCGGGCGCCAGGATCGAAGAGCGCGGTGAAGGCCAGCAGAAACGCGCCGGACGACCCTGCGGTGACAATCACGCGCGCCGGATCAAGATCCACATTGTGGCGCGTTCGGTAGCGCTCTGCGATCTTCTTGCGCAGCGTGGGCAGGCCAAGCGCAACCGTATACCCCAGAGGATCGCTGCCCATGGCGCCCGCAAGCGCGTCCCGGGCGCCCTTCGGCGCTGGTGTACCGGGTTGGCCCACCTCCATATGAATGATTTGGCGGCCTGCCGCCTCGGCCGCGCGCGCCGCCTCCATCACATCCATCACAATGAACGGATCGACAGCACTTCGCCTTGAGACCTGCATCACCCCTCCGTTATGTTGGCGCGTGAGACGTGCACGGCGGGCCAATAACAGTCAATGCCACGATCCTTTCTTATCACCCTCTGCATTGCGATTGTGGTGGCCGTCACCACGGCGGCGCCTGCCGTGGCGCGCAGCCTCATCCGTGATGCCGATATCGAGTATGCGCTGGGACGTCTGGCGCAACCGTTGATCGCGGCAGCGGGGCTCAACGCCAACCGGATCGACATTCTGGTCATCAACGATGACTCCATGAACGCCTTCGTTGTGAATGATCGCGCGGTGTTCCTGCATTCAGGCATGATCCTGCGGCTCGACACCGCGGCAGAGCTGCAGGCGGTAATCGCGCATGAACTGGCCCACATCGCCAATGGGCACATCGCCCGGCGCATGACGAACCGGCGCGCGGCAGGCACCGTGGGTGGCATCGCCATGGCGCTAGGGGCGGTTGCAGCCGCATCCGGGGAAGCCGGGGCAGGGGCAGCCATGGCGGTCGGAGCGGCCAATTCAGCCAATCGCCGCTTTCTGACGCACACACGCGCCGAGGAGGCGGCAGCCGATGCCTCGGGCGTGCGCTTCATGGCCGACGCGGGCGTGGATCCTACGGCTGCGGCCAAAGTGCTGAACAGATTTCGCGGCCAGGAAGCGCTCTCGGTTGATCGGCAAGACCCCTATATCCGCAGCCACCCGCTGACGCGGGACCGCATTCGCGCCGTCGAAGGGCTGGCGGCCGCGCTGCCGGTGCGGCCCGGCGGCGATAGCATGGCAGACTATTGGTTTGCCCGCGCGCAAGGTAAGCTCAGCGCCTTTCTCCGCGCGCCATCCTGGACATTGCGGCGCCTCGGGGACGACGCAAGCTCTGACATCACGATGATGCGCCGGGCCGTTGCGCTCCACCGGCAGCCCGACCCAGATGCGGCGCGCGACGCGATCAACCGACTTGTGGCCGCCCGGCCGGAAGACCCGTTTGTGCACGAGCTCAAAGGCCAGATCCTGCTTGAAAGCCGCGCGTTCGGGCCAGCCATTGCCGCCTATGAGCAGGCCGCCGCTCTCGCCCCCCGAAATGCGCTGGTGCTGGCGGGGCTCGGGCGGGCACTTCTGACGCGCGAAGATTCGGCGAGCACCCGCCGCGCGCTAGACGTGCTGGAAAGCGCACGCGCACGCGACCCGCGTGATGCCCGAATGATGCGCGATCTGGCGTTGGCCCATGCGCGCCTTGGCCAGAACGCCATGGCCTCCTTGGCAACGGCAGAGCGCTATGCGTTACTCGGGCGCGGCACAGATGCGTCGCTTCACGCACGGCGCGCCCTAGGGGCGCTGCCACAAGGAAGCGCCGCCTGGCGCCGGGCAGATGACATTTTGAGAGCGTTCGAAAACGCCAATAACTGATGGGAGTGGCCCTATGCTGCGCAAATTGATGATGACTGCCGCCCTGGCGCTGGCCCTTGCCACTCCCGCTAGCGCGCTCGATCTGGAAGCGATGAGCGATGCCGAACGCGCGGCCTTTGGCGAGGCGGTGCGGGAATACTTGCTCGAAAACCCGCAAGTGCTCATGGAAGCCATCGCGGTGCTCGAAGAACAGCAAGCCGCTGACGCGGCGACGGCAGAATTGACGATGGTGAGCGAAAATGCCGACGCGATCTTCAATGACGGCCATTCGTTCATCGGCGGCAATCCCGAGGGCGACGTGACCGTGGTTGAGTTCATCGACTATCGCTGCAGCTTCTGCCGGCGGGCCCACCCCGAGATGGACGAGCTGGTGGAAAGCGACGGAAAGATCAGAAAAATCGTCAAGGAGTTCCCGATCCTCGGCCCGGACTCCGTTGAAGCCTCGCGCTTTGCAATTGCAACACTTCAAACAGAGGGTCCCGACGCCTACGCGGCAGTCAACGACGCGCTCATGGTGCGTCGCGGCAGCTTCGATCGCGGCGCGCTCGAACGGATGGGTACGGATCTCGGCCTCGACGGTGCGGCAATCGTTGCCAAGATGGACGCCCCCGCGGTGACCGCCGTGATCGAGGAAAACCGCGCATTGGCACAGCGGCTTCAGATCGGCGGCACACCAACCTTCGTGGTGGGCGAACGGATGGTGCGAGGCTATCTGCCGCTCGACGAAATGCGGGGCGCTGTGGCAGAGGTGCGGGCGCAGTAGGCCCCCCGCGTGCCATTGACTACTTGAGCCAAGATGAAGGGCAGGCCGGCTTACTCGGCAGCCTGATCGGCGGCGGCGGCTTCGGCATCAAGCGCCGCGGCCTTCGCTTCGACCTGTTCCACGATGTGATCGATCATCTCGTCATTTGAAAGCTTATGGCTTTGCTTGCCGGCAAGATAAACCATCCCGTTGCCCGCACCGCCGCCGGTAAAGCCCACATCCGTCATCAATGCCTCGCCGGGGCCGTTGACCACGCAGCCGATGATCGACAGGCTCATGGGCGTTTTGATGTGCTCCAAGCGCTTTTCGAGGATCTCGACCGTCTTGATCACATCGAAGCCCTGGCGGGCGCAGGAGGGGCAGGAGATGATGTTCACCCCTCGGTGGCGCAGGCCTAGAGACTTAAGGATCTCGTAGCCCACCTTTACCTCCTCCACTGGATCGGCGGAGAGCGATACGCGGATCGTATCGCCAATGCCCATCCAAAGAAGGTTACCGAGCCCGATAGCGGATTTGATTGTGCCGGAGACAAGGCCGCCGGCCTCCGTGATTCCCAGATGCAAGGGCGCATCGGTTGCGTCCGCCAACGCCTGGTACGCAGCCGCGGCGAGGAAGACGTCAGACGCCTTGCAGGAGATCTTGAAGTTCAGAAAATCATTATCTTCGAGGATCTTGATATGGTCGAGCCCGCTTTCGACCATCGCCTCCGGGCAAGGCTCCCCGTACTTTTCCAGAAGATCCTTTTCGAGCGACCCTGCGTTCACCCCGATCCGGATGGCGCACCCGTGATCCTTCGCGGCCTTTATCACCTCGCGCACCCGGCCCTCATCGCCGATGTTGCCTGGATTGATCCGCAGGCAGGCCGCGCCTGCCTCGGCCGCTTCAATCGCGCGTTTGTAGTGAAAATGGATGTCGGCCACGATGGGCACGGGGCTTTCGCGCACGATCTCTTTCAGCGCGGCTGTCGATGCGGCATCCGGCGTTGAAACGCGCACGATATCTGCGCCTGCCTCCGCGCAGGCCAGAACCTGGTCGATGGTGGCCCTGACATCGGTTGTGTCGGTGTTCGTCATCGTTTGAACGGTGATCGGGGCATCGCCGCCCACCGCCACTGGGCCCACCTGAATCTGGCGGGACGCGCGGCGGTAGATGTTACGCCATGGGCGGACGTGGTTGATCGACATCGGGGCATGCCCTTTGTGCAGAGCCTTTGTGCCAGAGATAGGCGAGCGCGGGGGCCGTGGCAACGGGGCCAGGCTACTCCTGCGCCTCGGCCACCGCTACGAACCGCGCCAGATCATCATCGCTGGCCATATCGGCCACCGCGTACTCGCCGGTCACGGCTTCGGCGGAAACGACGACATCGCGGATTACGGACGCCCCCTGCCCCGCGGGCCCATAGGCTGTGTCGCCCACCATGAAGTAAAGCGAGCCCGCATTCCCCGCGCGCAAGACCGGCGGTTCTTCCGTGGCGGGTAGGAGGTAGCGCTCGCCCGCATCCAGGATCTTTTCAAACAAAATCGTTCCGTCCGCCGCGCGGAGGCGCACCCAAGATGGGCGTACGGCGACAAGCTGCACCTCGGGCGGGCCATCGGCCACAACCTGAACCGGGGCCGCCGCATTGCCCGCGTCATCGGGCAGGCGCGGGCCGATCAACTCAGCCGTTTCCACCGGTTCCGGGACGAAAATCGGCACGGCTTCGGCCACGTTCCGAGTGTCGAACGCATCCGGGGCGAGCGCGCCAAGCGAGCCCGGTTCAATCGTCGCAATGGGGCCGTCTCGCGCGGTAAGCACGGGCACTTCAAGCGCCTGCGGACGGTAGAGCCGATCGAAGCCCTCGTTGGCGCCGGCCACCGCTACACCCTCTTCGGGCGCAGTTTCCGGAAGTACTGCAGCATCAAGCGGATCGAGATCTGACAACACGATCGGGGTTTCTTCGACGGGCGTGAACTGAACTTTTTGCACTTCTTGCAGAACCGCCCAGCCGCCATAGCCGATACCCGCGACAAGTGCGGCCAGCACGGCAACCGATCCGATTGCACCAGCTTCGATCCGGGCGAGCGGGGCTGTTTCGTTTGGCAGATAAGCCACGCTGGGGCTTGCCAGCGGATCGCGTGCAGTGGTTGGCCCTTCGGCCCCCACTCCGCGTTTAGCCGCGGCTTTTGCCTTGGCCTTTGCCTTCGCCGGCTCGGCCATGCTGGAGTGCGGGGTGAAATTGCCCTCATCACAGAATGCGCGATAGGCCCATTCGGGATCCATCCCCAGGTAGCGAGCGTAGGAACGGACGTAGCCAGCGATGAAGCCAGGGCTTTCGAACGCCGTCGGGTCGGTGTTCTCGATTGCAGCGATGTAGGTGGCTTTGATCTTGAGGTCGCGCTGAACGTCGAGGAGAGATTTGCCCAGCGTAGCGCGCTCACCTCGCATGAGATCACCGAGGCGCACGTCGTAATCATCGAACGATTTAAGCCGTTCGACACCCTCGTCTTGCGGCGTTTCCTCACGCCCGCTCATGATCCATGCCCCATTACAAACCCGTCCCCAGGCGACCAGAATCGCCACGAGCATAGTGTCCACAGGTTAACACAGGCACTAAGTACCTGCATACCCGAGTTTTTTAGGCGCTAAGCTCGGCGCGATTGAGGGCACAATGTGACCAAAGCTGGTCCATTGCGCTCACCAAAGCGTCAATTTCTTTCGGGCCGTGTACGGGCGAGGGCGTGAAACGCAACCGTTCGGTGCCGCGGGGCACCGTGGGGAAGTTGATCGGCTGCACATAGATCCCGAACTGATCAAGCAGCATGTCGGAGATCTGCTTAGTATGCACGGGATCGCCCACGATCACCGGCACGATATGGCTGCCATGGTCGATAAACGGCAGGCCGAGCGCCTTTAGCCGAAGCTTTAGGATCTTAGCTTGCGTTTGGTGGCGTTCGCGCAAGGCACTATCAATCTTAAGATGCGCAACCGAAGCCGCGGCGCCCGCCGCAACCGCCGGGGGCAGCGAAGTCGTAAAGATGAAGCCCGGCGCGTAAGACCTTATAGCGTCGCACATTTTCGCGCTTGCCGCGATATAGCCGCCCATCACGCCATAGGCTTTCGCCAGCGTGCCGTTGATGATGTCGATCCGGCCCATCAGCCCGTCACGCTCCGCAACGCCCGCACCGCGGGCGCCGTACATGCCAACTGCGTGAACCTCATCGAGGTAGGTCAGCGCGCCGAACTCCTGCGCAAGATCGCAGATTTCGGCAAGGGGCGCGAAATCCCCATCCATCGAATAGACCGACTCGAAGGCGATAAGCTTCGGGGCTGTCGGATCATCGGCGGCAAGAAGCTCCCGCAAATGCGCCAGATCGTTGTGGCGGAAGATGCGCTTATGCCCACCGTTACGGCGAATGCCTTCGATCATCGAGGCATGGTTTAGCGCATCAGAGTATATGATGAGGCCCGGAAACAGCTTTGGCAGCGTGGAAAGCGTGGCATCATTCGCGATGTAGGCGGAAGTGAAAAGAAGCGCCTCTTCCTTGCGGTGCAAATCCGCAAGCTCGGCTTCGAGTCGCTTGTGATACACGGTCGTGCCAGAGATGTTGCGCGTGCCGCCGGATCCTGCGCCCGTGGCATCAAGCGCTTCATGCATGGCCGACAGCACCACTGGGTGCTGGCCCATGCCAAGATAGTCATTCCCGCACCATACAGTGACCGGCTGTTCCGTGCCATCGGGCTTGCGCCGGACCGCATGGGGGAAATTCCCCTTCCGACGCTCAATGTCGATAAAGGTGCGGTAACGCCCCTCGTCATGCAATCGCTGTAGCGCTGCGTCCAATCCTGCGGTGTAGTCCACCGTCTGCTCTCCCTTACCCATCCGCTTGGTCACATGTCTGCCCGTCTGTCCTAGCAACCCGCGATATAACCTCACCCTGACTTAGATCAATTCCAAAACGGTGCGGCATCTAGACAGTGCCGGCGCGGCTGATACGGTCGTCGCACCTTAGTGCCGGAGCCCCCCCATGAGCCTTGACGCCGTTCTTACCCGTATTGATGACGATTTGCCCAACGCCTTGGAACGATTGATGGAACTCCTACGAATTCCTTCAATTTCTACCGATCCCGCCTATCATGCAGACTGTGAAAAGGCGGCAGACTGGCTGGTGGCCGATCTCAAGACGCTTGGGGTTGACGCTGCGGCACATGCCACACCCGGAAAGCCGATGGTTGTGGGGCATGTGGGCGAGGCTGGGCCGCACCTGATGTTTTACGGGCACTACGACGTGCAGCCGGTTGATCCGCTCGCGCTGTGGCACCGCGATCCTTTCGATCCTGTGCTCGAAGAAACCGATCAGGGCAAGGTGATCCGCGCCCGCGGGTCGGCTGACGATAAGGGGCAGTTGATGACGTTCGTTGAAGCCTGCCGCGCATGGAAGGCGGTACATGGTGCTCTGCCCGCTCGGCTGACCTTCTTCTTCGAGGGCGAAGAGGAATCTGGATCGCCCTCGCTCATTCCGTTTCTGAAAGAACATGCCGAAGGGCTGAAGGCCGACCTTTGCCTGATCTGCGATACCGGTCTATTCGATCCCGAAACGCCCGCGATCACAACGATGCTCCGCGGGCTTCTGGGCGAGGAGATCATCATCACCGGGCCCAGCCGCGACCTGCACTCGGGCGCCTACGGCGGGCCAGCAGCAAACCCCATCCGAATTCTCACCCGGATCCTCGCCGGGCTTCATGATGAGACCGGGCGCGTTACAATTCCCGGCTTCTACGACGGCGTGCCCGAACTGCCAGAAACCCTTCGCGCGCAATGGGAAGGTCTTGGCTTCGATCCAGATGGGTTTCTGGGCGATGTCGGCCTGAAAAACCCTGCGGGCGAAACCGGGCGCTCGGCGCTTGAGATGATCTGGTCACGCCCGACCTGTGAATTCAACGGCATCAGCGGCGGCTATGCCGGCGACGGGTTCAAAACCGTGCTGCCCTCGAAGGCAAGCGCAAAAGTAAGCTGTCGTCTCGTCGGCACGCAAGACCCGCTCGCGATCCGCAAGGCGTTTCGCGAAATGGTGCGCGCGCAGGTGCCTGATGATTGCAGCGTTGAATTTCTCGATCACGGCGCCTCGCCCGCCAGCGTCATGCCAACAGAGAACCCCGCATTCGAACAGGCACGACAAGCGCTTTCGGCGGAATGGCCAAAACCGGCGGCCTTCATTGGTTCGGGAGGTTCGATACCGATCGCAGGATACTTCCAATCTATACTTGGCGTCGATTCGATGCTCATCGGCTTCGGGCGGGATGACGACCAGATCCACAGCCCCAACGAGAAATACAACCTCGAAAGCTTCCACCGCGGCATTCGCAGTTGGGCGCGCATTCTCGACGCGATGACCTAAGGGGCGACGGCCGCGCGAAATTGCTCGATAAGCCACAGGTGGATGGGGTTCTTTTCATCGCGCCGATGGCGGGCAACAGAAGACGTGAAGCTGCGGATCGCGACGGGCGGCTCCGCTGCCGCAAGGCCAAATGTGCCGGCATGGCGTGAGACAAGTCGTGCGGGCAACGTGGCAATCAGCTCTGTTTCGGCAAGAATTGCCAAGGCCGACATGAACTGCGGCACCGCCACGGCAACGTTCCGCACCTCCCCGGCCCGCTTCAGTGTGCGGTCCACGATCCCGAAGAGCTTGCCGTTTGGCGACACCAGCAGATGCCGCGCCGTGAGGTAATCCTCTAGCGCGGGCATCGCAGCAATTGTGGAATGACCTTTGCGTCCGGCGACCAGATAATGATCGTCGAAAAGCGGCTCAAGCAACGCAAACTCCGGCGGATCCCAGAAGAAGCCCACCACGAGTTCGGCTTCTCCGGTATCAAGCGCGGCCAAAGCCTGGCTGCGATCGAGGCTCTTGACCGCCAAACGAAGCCCCGGCGCCGCCGCCGCGATCCGCGTCAGAGCGGCGGGGAAGATCGTTGCCAACTCATAGTCGAGCGCAGAAATCCGGACCACGCCCTCTGCCGCCGTCGGATCGAACGGTGCGGGCGGGTTCAGCGCAGCATCAAGCGTGCGCACGGCCGCAGCGATCTGAGGCTCCAGCGCACGGGCCACCGCCGTTGGCTCCATCCCATGTGGCTTGCGCAAAAACAGCGGATCATCGAACACGACGCGTAATCTGCCAAGCGCATGGCTTATGGCCGATTGGGTGAGCCCCATCTCGGTGGCGACCGCGGCGCCCTTCCGGTGGCGCATGAGCCCGAGGAAAATCAGTAGCAGCGAGAGATCGAGCTGCCTCAATCCCACATGATCAATATCAGCCATGAGACGTATTCATTTTGGTTCATCACCGAGCAACCCTAAACTCAGGCAGGATCGCCGCGCAATCCTGCCGAGCGCTTCCCCAAAGGACACCTCCCATGCCCCATATCCTGATGATCGTCGCCAATCCCGCCACTTCGCCCGTGACAGGCTGGCCCATCGGCTTTTGGTGGGCCGAACTGAGCCACGCCTGGCACGCCTTCCACGAAGCGGGCTATGAGATCACGATCTGCTCACCAGAAGGCGGCGATCTCGCAGCGGATATGTGGAGCGACCCCGAGCATGAAAGTGGCTACGCGGCGCATGACATCCTTTCGCAAGGCTTCAAGACGGCCCCGACCACACGCGACCTGATCAAGGGCACACCCAAACTGGCGGATTGCGATCCGTCCGGGTTTGAGGCGCTCTTCGTCGTCGGCGGCCAATCCCCAATGGTGACGCTGATCGACGATGCTGAAACGCAAGGCTACGTGGCGCGGTTCTACGAGGCCGGAAAAATCACCGCGCTCGTGTGCCACGGCACCTGTATGCTTCTGAAAGCCAAGTTATCCGACGGCAGCCTGCTTGTAAGCGGCAAAACCTGGACAGGCTTCGCCAACTCCGAAGAACAATACGCGGAGGGCGCGGCAGGCCAGAAGATCCAGCCGTTCTGGATCGAGGATGAGGCCAAGAAGATCGATGGCACCAATTTTATCGTAAACGCGCCGCTGGCTGCATTCGCGGTCCGCGACGGCAATCTGATCACGGGGCAGCAACAGAACTCTGCCGCCGCCACCGCGCGGGAAGTGATCGCGGCGCTCGGGCGATAAGATGGGCGCGATCCTTGGGCTTGCCGCCTTTTTCACCGGTATCCTGGTGCCGGTTCAGTTGGCGCTGAACGGGCAGCTTGGCACAGCTCTAAAGAGCGCCTATCTCGGCGCGTTCGCAATATTCGTGACCGGCGTAGCGGCCATGGGTATCGTACTCGTGGCCAGCCGCACGGCCCTGCCCGCGCCCGCCACATTCGCCGCCGTGCCGCCCCTCGCCTGGTTCGGTGGTGTGATTGCCACCCTTTATATCCTCGCCGTTGTAATCCTCGTGCCGCGGCTGGGCGTGGGGGCAACCGCCGTACTGATCATCGCGGGTCAGGTGGTTGGTGCGCTCGCACTGGATCACCTCGGCGCTTTTGGGGCGGCCGAAGTAAAACTCAGCGCGATCCGCGTTCTGGGCGGGGCCCTGGTGATCGGCGGCGCACTGCTCGTTCGCGTGGGGTAGCCCCGCACCGTCAGCGGGGCGTCACACGGACCGTGCTATGCTTTCCCGCGCAGAGCGTTGGAGAGATCCCATGGCCGCCACGGGCGAAACGAATATGCGTGTCGTGATTCAGGCATTCGGCGGACCGGACGTTCTCACCGTCGAACGAGGGGGCGCCATACCCGAGCCCGGGGATGGCGAAGTGCTGGTTCGCGTTGAAGCAAGTTCAGCTGCGTTTACCGACATCATCATTCGCAAAGGCCTCTACCCAGGCCTGCCCGAAAAACCGCCGTTCACGCTCGGCTACGACATGGTGGGCACCGTAGAACGAAACGGCTCCGGCGCCGATGCCTTCGCGCCCGGCACGCGGGTTGCGGATCTGACCACGATCGGCGGGCAAGCGCGATTTGTCTGCCGCCGACAAGACGATCTGACGATTGTCCCGGACGGGATCGCCCCAGTCGATGCAGCGGCACTTATCCTGTCCTACGTCACTGCATGGCAAATGCTCATGCGCGTAGCCAAAGTGCCCCAAGGCGGGCGAATCCTGGTTCATGGCGCTGGGGGCGCAGTCGGCACAGCGATGCTGGAGCTTGCCCGTCTGAACGGGTTTGCGGCATGGGGTACCGATTTCCCAGAGAAACATGATTTGATCTCAAAGCTTGGCGGCTTACCCCTTGATGCGGGGATGGACGATCTTAGCAGCGCAATCCCCGGGGGCGTGGATGCGGCGTTCGACCCTCTGGGTGGCGCCAGCTACGCGCGATCCCTTGACGTGGTGAAGCCTGGAGGCATGCTTGTCGGCTACGGGTTTCTGGAACAGGCCCTCGGCCATGGCGGCAGCATCCCGATGGATTTCATCAAGCTGCGGCTTTGGGATTGGCTGCCGAATGGGCACGCCACGGCGTTTTACTCCATTGGCGCGATGCGGCGGAAACACCCCGCCTGGTTTCACGAGGATCTATCGCACCTTTTCGCGCTTCTCGCTCAAGGCCGGCTCACTCCAACTATCGAAAAGACTCTGCCAATGGAGCAAGTGCGCGCCGCTCATGAAGCGATCGAAGCAGGAGAGGTGCGCGGCAAGATCGTGCTGCTGCCATGGGGCGAAGCTTAGAGGAACGTGGCGCGGTTGACGGGGCTCGAACCCGCGACCCCCGGCGTGACAGGCCGGTACTCTAACCAACTGAGCTACAACCGCGCAGGTTTATCACAATCAGCGCTGGCGCGGTTGACGGGGCTCGAACCCGCGACCCCCGGCGTGACAGGCCGGTACTCTAACCAACTGAGCTACAACCGCGTGCTGCGTGACGTGCGGGCGGTTCTAGGCGCACCCCCCTGCCCCGTCAAGCGTGATTGTCGCAGGCGACGGGCAGGAGGCGCGAGGCTTTCGACACCGGGGGCACGGGCCGCGCCCAAGCTACCTAAGCGCGCCCTGTGCCTGCAGCGCCTGATATTTCTCTTCGTCCCACCACCAGTAGTCGTCTCCGCGCGCGAACGGGGGCTTGATGTCGGGCCTGCCAAACACATCCCAATAGGCCAGCCAGTGGGCGCCTTTCGTCCACTGCGGCACCCAGATGTGCTTGGCGCGCAGAACACGGTCGAGCGCCTTCACCCGCGCCGTTAACACCTCGCGGCTGTCGGCCGAAATGATGCGGCCAATCATGTCGTCAACCACCGGATCGGCAACGCCTGACAGGTTGAATGAGCCTGGCCGGTCGGCCGCGGAAGACCCAAAGATCGTACGCAGCTCCGCTGAGGGGCTCAGGCCCAGCACAAACCGGGCAATCGCGATATCGTAATCGAACTCTTCCTGGCGTTGCTGCATCTGCGCGCTGTCGATCCGGTTCCATACGGCATCGATCCCCGCGCGGCGCATGTTTTCGACAAACGGGTTGGCGATGCGCTCAAAGGCCGGGCTGTCATCCACAATCTCCACCCGAAGCGTTTCCCCTTCGGCATTCCGGCGCAAGCCATCATCGGCCACCTCCCACCCGGCCTCATCGAGAAGCGCAGACGCCTCGCGCAGCGCGGCGCGATCGAGCACGCGGGTTGAGCTTATAAAGGGCTCAAAGGCAGGTTCCGTGAAGATCGCCGGATCGAGCTGATCGCGATACTCTTCTAGAAACGCCAGTTCCGCGCCTTCTGGAACCCCCGCAGCCTGCATATCGGAATTTTCCCAAAAGCTGTCGGTCCGCCCGTAAAGCCCGTAGAACAGCGTCTCATTGGACCATTCGAAGTTGAAGAGCTTGCCGATGGCCTGCCGCACGCGAATGTCCTCGAATTTCGGGCGGCGCAGGTTGAACCAGAACCCTTGAGCGCCCGAAGGAAGGTTATTGTCGAGCACTTCCTGCACCACCCAGCCGCGATCAAGTGCGGGAAAATCGTAGCCGGTGGCCCAGATCGCCGATGTGAATTCTTCGTGGAAGAGATATCCGCCAGATTTCAGCGCTTCGAATGCGGCGGTGTTCTCAGCGAAGTATTCGTAACGGAAGCATTCGAAGTTTTCGGTTCCAAGGTTTACCGGAAGATCGGCACCCCAATAGTCTTCAACCCGGCAATAGGTTACCGACCGGCCGGGATCAGCATCGGCCACGACGTATGGGCCGGATCCTACGGGCGGCTCCAGCGTTGAGCGGGTGAACTCTACAGTTTCATAGTAATGCTTGGGAAGGATCGGAAAGTTGCCAACTTCCGCAATAAGATCGCGGGTTTGCGCGGCTGGATTGAAGTTGACTTTTGCGCGATGCGTGTCCAGAACTTCAACGCTTTCAACATCGTCGAACAGGATCTGAAAGCGCGGCGACGCATCGGCTTTGATCGTTTCGATGGTGTACTTGATGTCTTCTGCCGTGATTGGTTCGCCATCGGTGAAGCGTGCCTCGGGGCGCATGTTGAAGATTACCCAGCTTCGATCGGCTGGATACTCGATCGTCTCGGCTACTTGGCCATAATAGCTATCCGGTTCATCCCACGCTCGAACAAGTAGACGATCGTATAGCCGCAAGAGGCCCTGCGCGGGCTCGCCCTGCAGAATGAAGAAGTTGAGGCTATCAAAGGTGCGCGACGCGGCAGTGCCCCGGAAGCTCATCGTGCCGCCAATCGGGGCATCGGGGTTCACGTAGTCAAAATGTGGGAAATCCGCCGGGTACTTCAGTTCGCCAAAGGCAGAGATGCCGTGGCTGATGATGATGTCATCGTCGGCAATTGCCGGAGTGGCGAGGCTGGCGACGGCAATGGCCGCGCTTGCAATGATGCGCATTCAATTCCTCCCAGAGGTTTCCCAGAGAGCATAGCGCGAATGCGCAGTGGCAAAAGGGGCCGCACGCAGGCGTGAGCGGCCCCCAATATCTCAACGCCTATTTCTCGGGCAGCGGGATGAATTCAGCATCATCTCCCGGAGGCAGGCTGAAACGGCCATCGCCCCAATCCTCTTTCCTCCAAGCTTCCTTCGCCTCTTCGATCCGTTCTTTCGATGACGCCACGAAGTTCCACCAGATGTAGCGCGGGCCTTCCAGCGTTTCGCCGCCCAAAAGCATGATCCGCGCGCCCTGTGGCCCTGCCGTCATCGAAACACGATCGCCGCTGCGGAACACCATCATGCGGCCGGCCTCAAACGTATCGCCCGCGATTTCAACCTCGCCCTCCACCACATAGGCGCCGCGATCCTCGTGATTGTCGGGAAGCGGAAGCTTTGCGCCCGGCGCGAGTACCGCATCGGCGTAAAACATCTCAGATGGCGTCTGCACAGGGGCAGTTTCGCCATAGGCATTGCCGAGGATCAGGCGCACTTCCTTGCCCTCGCCCTCCATAAACGGCAGGGCCTCTTTCGGCGCGTGGTGAAACTCGGCAGCGCGGTCTTCATGCGCCTCCGGCAGCGCCACCCATGTTTGGATCCCGAAGAACGGCATCGGATCTTTTTGAGTTTCGTCGTCGGTGCGCTCGGAATGCGTGATCCCCTGCCCCGCCACCATCCAGTTCACCGCGCCCGGTTCGATCCAGGCATCGGTGCCAAGGCTGTCGCGGTGGTGCATCCGCCCGCGATAGAGGTAACTGATCGTGGCGAGCCCGATATGCGGGTGGGGGCGCACGTCGAGCCCCCGCGATGGCAAGAACTCTGCCGGCCCCATCTGATCGAAGAAGATAAACGGGCCAACCATCTGCCGGCGCGGCGCTGGCAAAGCGCGCCGCACTTCGAGCGCACCAAGATCGCGGGCGCGCGGAATGATGACGGTTTCAATCGCATCCACGGCGTCGCCGGTGGGGCAATCTGGATCAAGCGCTGGATTCCAACTCATCTGGCACCTCCAATTGTTGCGTTTCAGTGCACATAGGCGCTTACAAACCGCAAACCCATCTGCGAATGCGCACAAATTTTGTGACAGGATGCGGTGGCTTGACGGGGGCCCGGCAACGCCGCAGAACGCACCCCGCGTAAATCTGGGGGGCACATGTTCGTATTGATTGTGGAAATCGAAGTGGTCGGCGGGCGCATGGATGAGTTTCTGCCCCTCGTTACAGCAAATGCGACAGCCTCTGTTGCCGATGAACCCGGGTGCCGGCAATTCGATGTTTGTGTGGCCCGCGACCGGGCGGATTTTGTGACGCTCTATGAGGTGTACGATAGTGAGGCGGCCTTCGCTGCCCATAAGGGGACACCCCATTTTGCTGCCTTCGATGCCGCCGCGGGCACGCTTATGGCCTCCAAAACGGCAACCGTTTTCACCCGCACAGCGCCCTAGGGAAAGGCCAACCGATGGCACCGAAATTTGGCACCTCCGGCCTACGCGGCCTTGTTACAGAGCTGACCGATCCCCTCTGTGCTGCCTATGCCGAAGCGTTTCTCCGCGGTGCCGATAGCGATGGAACGGTGCTGATTGGCCGTGATCTGCGGGCCAGTTCGCCCCGGATCGCCGCGGCGGTGGCGGGCGGTGCGGCGCGTGCCGGGCTAAAGGCAATTGATTGTGGCGTTCTGCCCACGCCGGCGCTCGCGCTCGCCGCAGAAGTGCGCGGCACGGCAGCGGTCATGGTGACCGGAAGCCACATACCGGACGACCGGAATGGGCTGAAGTTCTACACCCGCCACGGCGAAATCACGAAGGCGGACGAGACGGCGATCACCAACGGCGTCACGTCAATTGGCGTGAATCGGCCCGTTGATCCGGTAGAGATGGCTGAGGACGTTTCGGGGCGAGCGGGCTTTGTGGCCAGGTACACTGAGTATTTCCCTGAAGATCACCTTAAAGGGCTCAACGTTGGGATTTACCAACACAGCTCGACGGCCCGCGATCTCTTGCCCGAGATCCTTGAGGCGCTTGGAGCCAAAACTGTGCCGCTTGGGCGGAGCGATCGCTTCATCCCCGTGGATACCGAGGCGCTTGATAGAGACACCCGCGCCATGTTGGCAGGCTGGGCCTCTAAGCATGGGCTAGACGCAATTGTGTCTACCGACGGCGACGCGGATCGGCCCATGGTGGCGGATGCGGACGGCAATGTAATCCCGGGCGACCGGTTGGGGCCGCTGACCGCAGAGGCGCTCGGAGCAAAGGTGGTTGTCACGCCTGTTTCGTCCAACACGCTCGTCGCCCACATGCCTGCTTTCGACGTTCGACTCACCCGGATCGGGTCGCCCTACGTGATCGCCGGTATGGAAGCGGCAGAAGGCTCCGCTGTGGTCGGGTACGAAGCGAATGGCGGGTTTCTCACGGGGTTCACCGCGAAAAACGGCACGCGGTCCTTACCCCCCCTGATGACGCGCGATTGCGTGCTGCCGATCATCGCGCCGTTAGGGCTGGCGCGTGCGCGCGGCGTGTCGCTTGCAGCCCTGTCGGCCAGCCTCCCTCCGCGCTTTACCGCGGCAGACCGGTTGACGGAGGTGGATACCACCGCCTCCTCCGCCTTGATCAGCGCCTGTCGGGACGGAGAAGCGAAGGCGATGGCGCTGTTCGCGCCTTACGGCACGCCCGCTACAATAAACAACACCGACGGATACCGCGCCACGTTTAAGGATGGGCTGGTGATCCACCTGAGCCCCTCGGGCAACGCGCCGGAATGCCGGGTCTACATCGAAGCCGAGGATCCCGCCCGCGCTCAAGCAGTCCTCGCCGATATGCTGGGCCGGGTCCGCGCCGCGCTCTAAACCCGGCGTTGATTTCGGGCGTTCGCCCGTTACCTCTGGCCTGCAGAAACGCGAGCAGGCCCATGACAATCGATCGATCCCGCCCCGCGCCGAGGGCTGTACCCGTGCCGGCAGGCCGCGTTTCGCGTCTGACGCGGCTCAGTGCGATGACAGCGGGCGTGGCGGGCAACATGGCCGTTAACGGCCTGCGCCAATGGGCTGGAGGCCAACGGCCAACCACACGCGATCTCATTCTCACGCCATCCAATATCCGCCGAATCGCCGATCAGCTGGCGCAGATGCGCGGCGCGGCGATGAAAATTGGGCAGCTTATGTCGATGGATACGGGCGATGCGCTGCCGCCGGAACTGGCAGAAATCCTCGCCCGCCTACGCGCCGAGGCAGATTTCATGCCTCCCGCGCAGCTCAAGCGGGTCCTGGCGGCGGCGTGGGGTGACGGGTGGCTGAAGCAGTTCGCGCGCTTTGACGTGCGCCCGATCGCAGCGGCTTCAATCGGCCAGGTGCATCGAGCGGAAACCAAAAGCGGCCGGACCCTTGCCATAAAGGTGCAGTATCCCGGAATTTACAAGAGCATCGACAGCGATGTGTCGAACGTGGGCGCTCTGATCCGAATGTCGGGCCTCTTGCCGGCCGGCTTCGATCTTGCACCCTATCTCGACGAGGCGCGCCGCCAGTTGCGGGAAGAGGCGGACTACTGCCAGGAAGCCGCCTATCTTGCAGAATTTCGAAGCGTACTGGCTGGGGATGACCGGTTTGTATTGCCCGAGGTAATCGGAGATCTGACAACGCCCACCGTGCTTGCGATGACCTTCGTGAACGGAGGGCCCATCGAGGACGTCGACGGAGCGGATCAGAAAACGCGCGATCACGTGGCGCACCAGTTGATTCACTTGGTCCTGCAGGAACTCTTCGAATTCGGCCTGATGCAAACCGACCCGAACTTTGCCAATTATCGCTACGACCCCGAAAGCGGGCGCATCGTGTTGCTGGATTTCGGCGCCACCCGCCGCTTTTCGCCTGAGGTCGGCAACCACTACCGCGCCCTCATGGGTGCGGGCCTCGCAGGCGACAGGGAGGGTATCGAAGCGGCGGCAGAGACGATTGGATTTATCGCACCCGAGATGCACGCGCGGCATCGGGCAGCCGTGTGCGAGATGATTGCGATTGTCTTCGACGCACTTCGCGACGTGGATGTCTTCGATTTTGCCGATCCGGCCCTGACCCGACGGATGAACGCGGCGGGCAAAGCCTTGGCCGAAGATGGCTTCGTCCCACCGCCGCTGCCGATGGACGCGCTCTACCTACAGCGCAAGTTCGCCGGCATTTTTCTGCTGGCGAGCCGCCTCCGCGCCCGGCTGCCCGTTTCCCGCGTTTTGGCCGAGGCCATTGCGGCAAACGGGCCGCGTGCAGCTGCCGAGTAATTGCACAGCACACGTGTTTACCTCTTGCGCAAAAGATAGCTGTCCATAATCCACCCGTGCCGGGCGCGGGCGTCCGCACGAGTTTCCACGATACGGGGCCCGGCTTCTGCAAGGGGTCCGGCCTCGAGCACCTGTTCTTTCATTCCAAGAAAGCCACCCCACCAGATATCTAAGCCCGCAGGCGGCAGATGCTGGAAGCTGCATTCGCCATCGAGCATAACAGCGAGTGTTTCCGCGCCATCGAGCCAGCCATGATCGCGCAGGCGACGCCCAGTCGTCACCGTCACCGCGCCGTTGATTGTATTGAACGGGATCGCATGGGCGGCGGTCAGCGCCTGCAGAGCCGAAATCCCCGGGACTACACGCATGCGGGGCTGTGGCGCGAGGCGCGCAGCGATGCGGAGCGTGGAATCATAGAGGCCCGGATCGCCCCAAACCATCAGCGCTATAGGGCCATTCGGGCGGGCGGAAGCAATCGTCTCTGCCCAAATCTGCGCGATTTCGTCATGCCAGAGCGCAACGCGTTCCCCATACGGCCGGGACTCATCGCGTTCTGGCATATCGAACGCGGCCACGGGCGCGGTGCTTCCGCTTTCGGCAAGGATCTGATGGCGAAGGTCGGCGAGATCGGCCTTGTCGGGGCCCTTGCGCGGCACCATAACCAGCGCCGCCTCCCGCAATGCCTGTCGCGCCTCCAAGGTCACATGGGAGGGGTTGCCTGTGCCAATTCCGATGAGCCAGAGCTCAATCATCCAACGCCCCATCGGCCAGCGGCCCGTATAGGATCACGGCGGGTTTCTCGCCGATCCCCGCTGCCAGCCGCTCTGCCAAGGCAGACACTGTACTGCGCTCTGTTGAGGCTTCGTCTGTGCCGACGGCCTCGGCCAACATCGCCGGCGTCTCTGGCGGCAGGCCCCGCGCAAGGAGCGTTTCTGCAAGCTTCGGAAACGTGCGTTTGCCCATGAACACCACGGTGCAGGCCGTGGGATCGGCAAGCGCGGCGAGATCGAGGTCGTCGGGAAGTTTGCCGCCCGCGTCGTGCCCTGTGACAAACTGAACGCGCCGTGCTGTAAACCGGCGGGTGAGCGGGATGCCAGCGGCCGCCGCAGCTGCAAGGGGCGACGGCACGCCGGGTACAATTTCATAAGCAATTCCCGCTTCCCGCAACGCAACGAGCTCTTCCTCTAGCCGCCCGAAAAGCCCCGCATCGCCCGATTTCAGGCGCACGATCCGGCCCCCGCCTTCAGCATACTCCACCAAAAGGCGGCTCACATGGTGCTGGCGGGGCGAAGGACGGCCCGCACGCTTGCCAACGCCCACGAGGTCAGCGCCAGCGCGAGCGTGGGCAAGTATCGGGCCGGCGGAAAGATCGTCATAAAGCACTGCGTCCGCGCGTTTCAGCCGGTCGACTGCCTTCACCGTCAAAAGCTCCGGATCACCAGGCCCGGAGCTGACAAAGCTCACAAAGCCTGTCATTCCGCTTCGCCTGCAATCAGGTGGAAGAAGGTGCCCGTCACATTCCCCCGCCGCGATCCGGTTTCGGGAACCGGGGCGCCATCGGCATCGGCAACAGCGGCGAGCGGGGCGTCCGGCTGATCAAGGATGGTTGAGTAATGGAACTCGTGGCCGCGCAGGGCAGCGCCCGTCGGGTGCCCGGGCAGGGGCGTATTCAGCACAGCCCGGCGGTAGCCGAGGTGGAACTTGCGCTTTTCATAGGAGGTGACGAGCCCCAAAAGCCCCGCCATTGGGTGGCGCATGCCCTCTTTGTCGATCAACGCCGTTCCCAACGCCATGTAGCCCCCGCATTCGCCATGCACCGGCTTAGTTGAGGCATGGGTGCGAAGGCCCGCAAGAAAGCGCTGCGCGGCCGCCAGCTGGCCTGCATGAAGCTCCGGATACCCGCCCGGCAACCAGACGATATCGGCCGCCGCGCTCGGCGGTTCGTCTGCCAGTGGCGAGAAGGGCAATACTTCGGCTCCGGCGCGGCGCCAGCCTTCAAGAAGATGAGGGTAGGTGAACGAGAAAGCAGCATCCTGTGCGAGTGCGATCCGTTGTGCCGGGGGCTTGGGTAAGGAGCCCGATTCACCGGGCGTGCATCCGTCAGCGCTTGCGCGGATGGCCGTCAGGTCAACATGTTCCCGCAGAAACGCGGCGTAGCCAGCGATGGCGGTCTCGAGATCAGGGTGTTCCACGGCTTGCACCAGCCCCAAGTGCCGCTCTGGCAGTGCAAGGTCACCCCGCCGGGGCAAGGCGCCCAAAACAGGCAAGCCAGCCTCCTCCATCCCAAGCCGCGTGAGGCGCTCGTGCCGCGGGCTGGCCACCCTGTTGAGGATGACGCCCGCGAAAGGCAGATCGGGCGCATAGCGGGCAAAGCCAAGGGCTGTTGCGGCGGCGGACTGCGCCTGGCCGCCCACATCGAGCACCAAAACGACTGGCCAGCCCATGGCGCGGGCCGTTTCGGCGCTCGAGCCGAAACCCGCGCGACCGCGGGTGGCCACTCCATCGTAGAGGCCCATGGAGCCTTCGGCGACGCAGATATCAGCGCCCAAAGCCTCGCCTGCGATGGCGCCGAAGAGATCAGCGCCCATGGCCCACGTATCGAGGTTAAACGAGGCGCGCCCGGTTGCGGCGCGGTGAAAGGCAGGGTCAATGTAGTCGGGGCCAGACTTGAAAGGCTGCACTGTGAGCCCGTCTTCGGCCAACGCGCGCAAAAGCCCCAGCATCACGGTCGTCTTGCCGGTACCTGAGGCGGGGGCAGAGACAAGAAGGCCCGGTGGAAATGCGCGATCAGTCATTGCCTTCGCTCCAGTCGGCCCAGGGGCTATCGGCGGTTTGCGGGCGATAGCGGCGGTCATAGTCTGCAGCGTAAAGGCGGCTTTCATCAAACGCTGCCGAAGCCAGCGCATGGCCTACAAGGATCACAGCAGTGCGTTCGATCCCGTCTGGCATCGCCGCCTCGATGGTGGCGAGCGTTGCGCGCACGATCCGCTCATCGGGCCAGCTTGCGCGCCACACGACAGCCACAGGACAGTCCGCGCCATAATGCGGGATCAGATCAGCGGTGACACGCGCGAGGTTTTGGATCGACAGGTGAATGGCCAAAGTCGCCCCAGTCGCCCCAAAGGCCGCCAGCGTTTCGCCCGCCGGCATCGTTGAGGCGCGCCCGGGTGTGCGGGTCAGAACCACCGACTGTGCAACACCCGGCAGCGTCAGTTCTGAGCCGAGCGTAGCCGCGGCAGCAGCAAAGGCGGGAACCCCAGGGGTTACGGTATATGGGATGCCCACCGCCTCCAGCCGACGCAGCTGTTCTCCCATGGCCGACCAGACCGAGAGATCTCCCGAATGAAGCCGGGCGACATCGTGACCAGCCTCGTTGGCGGCAGAGAACTCGGCGATGATCGCCTCTAGATCCAGAGGCGCGGTGTTCACAACCCGCGCGCCTGGTGGGCAATGGGCCAGCACAGCCTGAGGAACAAGCGATCCGGCGTAAAGACAGACGGGGCAGCGCGAGATTAGGTCGCGGCCGCGCAAGGTAAGAAGGTCCGGGGCCCCAGGCCCAGCGCCGATGAAATGAACCGTCATCGTTACGTCCCTTCAGCCAGCGCGCAGGTGGCCCAGCCATCGCGCGAGACGACGCGCGGTACGATTAGGCGAGCGTTCACCCCGGCCGCCGCCAGAGCAGCGGCCTCCGCAACACTGCCAGTGCCTCGCGCCGCCTCCGAAGCTTTTGAGCGCGTCGCGGTCTCCTGCCCTTCAAGCGCGGCGGCGTCAATCGGGTGGATTGGCAGGCCGAGGGCACGGGCGAATTCGGCAAATGTCGCCGTAACGGCCTTGTCACCGGCTGTTGCAACGCCCGAAACAGCACGGTCACCCCGCGCCTGATCAAACGCGTCGGCCAGGCTTTCTGCCGTCGCGCCGGAGCGAAAGCCAAATCCTGCGATGATCACAGAACCACGCGCCATTGCACCACCGGATAGGCGGCCTTCCAGCCGCGTTTGGGCCCAAGAGATGCGGCTTCAGAAAGCTCGACCCTCAGAAGTTCACCGCCCAGCCTGGCGGAAAGGGAGTGAATCAGGGCCTCTGACTCAAGTGTAACGGCATGGGCCACGAGCCGCGTTCCCGGCGAAACCTGAGCGATAAGCGCGTCGCACAAAGCCTCTGACAAGCCTCCACCAACAAAAATGGCGTCGGGCGTTTCAAGGCCCTCCAGCACGTCTGGGGCTTCGCCCTCAACCACCTGTAGCCTGTC
>JBCCRC010000006.1:0-71266 GCA_039208375.1 Pseudomonadota bacterium
CCCTGCGAAAATCCGGGCATAGGCGCGCCCGCCGCCAAGTGGTCCGAGCGCAGGCACGAAGAGCGCTTCGAAGATCCGCGCAAGCGCACCTGGCCCTGCGGGATCAATCGCTCTTAGGCGGACCAGCCTGTCTTCGTTGATCAGGCGCGAGCGTTCGCGGATCACAGCGGCATAGAGGTTGTCCTTTGAGCCGAAGTGGTAGTGCAGCAGCGATTGGCTGACCCCGGCGCGCAGGGCAAGCGCCTTCATCCCAGCGCCTTCAAAGCCTTTGTCGGCAAACTCAACCTCTGCAGCGCGCAGGATGTTCGCGAGCGCATCACTGGCGGCCGGTTCTGTCGCTTTTTCAGCGCCTCCCATTCGGAAAGGATCACACTGACTGATCGATCAGTCAAGGCTATTGCGCGTTTCAGGGGTTCTCGTCGCCGCGTGAACCAAAGGCCGCGCTGTCGTACGGCCTACCCTGTTCCCCGCAACCGTTCCGACCGCCGCCGCAAGAATTCCAATGTCACGAGAAGCGCCATGGACAGCACCACAAGCAACGTGGCTACCGCCAGAATCGTCGGATTGATCTGCTCGCGAAGGCCCGAAAACATCTGCCGCGGGATCGTGCGCTGTTCGGGCCCGGCGAGGAAGAGCACAAGCACCACCTCGTCGAAGGACGTCACAAAGGCGAAGAGCCCGCCCGAGATCACGCCGGGGCGGATGAGCGGGATCACAACATCCCAGAACACTTTTACAGGCGAGGCGCCGAGGCTCAGCCCCGCGCTGAAAAGCGTACGATCAAAGCCCGCAAGCGTGGCCGTGACCGTGATGATCACGAAAGGCACGCCCAACGCGGCATGGGCGATGATGAGGCCGGGATAAGTGCCGACCAGTCCGAAGTTTGTGTAGAAGAAGAACATGCCCGCGGCGATGATGATCAGTGGCACGATCATGGGTGAGAGCAGGAGCGCCGTGATCAGCCGCTTGAAGGGCATCCAGGGGGAGGCAAGGCCGACGGCGGCGACCGTTCCCAAAACCGTGGCCAGGATCGCGGCAGCAACACCGATGATGAAGCTGTTGCGGATCGCAAGCGTCCATTTCTGATCCGTCACGATTTCCCCGTACCAGCGGAGTGAATAGGCGTCGGGATCCAGCGCCAGCATCCCTTGCGTGAAGGTGAAGAACGGCTCGGCGTTGAACGAAAGCGGGATGATCACAAGGATCGGCAGGATCAGAAAGCCAAGCACCAGATAGGCCATGGCGCGCAGGGCGTAGTGGCCCGTGATGTGCCAGACGGTGAAGTATTCAGGGAACTCGCGCATCGCCTAACCCAGCTTGATGTTGCCAGCGCCCACGAACCGGTCATAAAGCCAGTAAAGCGCGACGATGAGGAACAACAGTAGCGAGCCCAGCGCGGCGGCCAGTTCCCAGTTGTTCGACTGCTGCATATGAAAGGCAATGATGTTCGATATCATCTGCCCATCCGTGCCGCCCACCAGCGCGGGCGTGATGTAGTAGCCCACCGAGATGATAAAGACGAGAAGCGCCCCCGCGGAAAGCCCCGGCAGGCTCATCGGCAGATAGATCCGCAAGAACGCCGGGATCGGGCGGCTGCCCATCGACATCGCCGCGCGCATGTAGCTCGGGTCGATCCCGCGCATGACTGAGTAGAGCGGGAGCACCATAAAGGGCAGGAGGATATGCGTCATCGCGATGATGGTGGAGAATTGCGTGTAGAGCATCTCCAATGGCTCGCCGGTAAGGCCGAGCGCCATGAGCGTGGAATTCACCACCCCGTTGGTTTGCAAAAGCGCGATCCACGAAGTCGTGCGCACCAGAAGCGATGTCCAGAACGGCAAGAGCACGAACACCATCAGGAAGTTCGCGTGTGCCGTGGAGCTGTGCGCCATGTGAAACGCCAGCGGGTAGCCCAGGATCAGCGTCAGCACCGTGATGATCAGCGCCATCCAGAGCGTTTTGCCGTAAAGCTTGAGATAGATCTGGGTATCACGTTGCTGGATAGTGCCCTCGCGGGTCATCTCCAGATCCAGCGCGGTAAGGTAATAGCTTGAAGTATAGGTCTGCCCAGCTTGCGTGAGCGCGCGCCAAACGGCGGGATCGGCCCAGGTTTCGTTGGCCTCTATCAGCAATGCCGCGCCGTTGGCGCTAAGGGCGGCATCGTCGGCGCGGCGGAGCGCGCGGGCGGTGGATTTCACAACGCTGGAGGTGCCGGGCAGGAAGCGGTTGATCTCTTCGGCCAGCCGCCCGGACGTGCGATCATTTGCGAGGCGCTTCAGATCGGTGGCAAATTGGGTGAGCACGACGTCATTGGGCCGGCTCTCGCCATCCCAATCGGCAATAGCGATGAGTGTATCCGGCACCAGATCAGCGGTGGTCGGGTTATAGGCGCTGCGGAACAGCATCGTGGCGATCGGGGCCACGAACGCAAACCCGATGAAGATGAGAAGCGGGAGCACGAAGAGGAAAGCGCGCAGGCGCTGCGCCCGCACCTCGCGCGCAGCGTTGGCCGCGTCCTCGGGGCCGAGGCCCGCTGGGGCGCTCTGCTTGGGCCGAAGGCCCGCCGGGGCGCTCTGCGCCGCGATGTCCGCCATGCCGAGTCTCCCGCCAGTTCGAAAAACCTCAGTGCCCCGCGCACGCCATGCGCGCGGGGCGGTCGCTCACACGCTTACTGCAGGAGCCACTCGTTGAACTTCTCTCCAAGCGACTCGCCGAAATCGGCCCAGAAAATGCCATCGGCCTTCAGGCCCTCGTCGAGGTGCGCAGTGGGCAGATCCTGCTTCACGTCTTCGGGCAGAAGCGCCTGCGCGGATTTGCGGGTCGGGCCATAGGCCACATCCTGCATCCCCGAAAGCGGCACGGTCTGGGTGGCGAACTTGATGAAGTCGAGCGCCTGATCCATCTTTTCGGTGCCTTCCATCACGGCCCAGACATCAAGATCATAAACGTGACTGTCCCAGACCATGGTGAAGGGCGCGCCTTCATCCTTGATCGCGGCGAAGATTCTGCCATTGGCCGATTGCACCATCTGCGCACCGCCGTCGTTCAATAGTACGGGCGCCTGACTCCAGCTGTCATACCAGACGATGTCTTCTTTAATGGTGGCGAGCTTGTCGAAGGCGCGCTGCTGGCCTTCTTCGGTGGCGAGCACTTCATAGACCTCTTCGGGGGCCACACCATCGGCCATCAGCGCCCATTCAAGGTTCACCTGCGGGCGTTTGCGCAGGCCGCGCTTGCCCGGGAAGGCCTCGGTATCGAAGAAATCCGCGATCGTTTGCGGGCCGCCATCGGGATAGGCATCGTTGGCATGGGCGAAAATGATCGACCAGACGATATTGCCCACACCGCATTCATGCAGCGCTTCGGGAATGAAGTCTTCCGCAGCCGGAGTGCCATCGTCGCCCGGGGGCAGGATCGAATGGTCGATCGCCGCCACGTAGCCTTCAGAACAGGCACGCTCGAGGTCGATCACCTCGATATCCACCACATCCCATTGGATGTTGCCGGATTCGCTTTGCGCCTTCATCTCGGCAACGCCGCCGCCGTAATCCTCAAACAAGATGTTGACGCCGGTTGCTTCCATATACGGGTCAATCATGTGTTCTTGTTGGGCCGCACCATATGCGCCACCGAAGGATGTGACGGTCATATCCTGTGCCGAAGCGCTCTGCGCACCAAGCGCCAGCGCGCCCGCCAATGCTAAGAAGCTGTGTTTCATTGAAACCTCCGTGTCGGTCCGGGGAAGAAACAGGGCCCCGGTTACCCCGCAGCATCCGGCATCTCCCCGGGGTGGGGAAATGCGATGCAATCTGACGTCAGCCATTGCAAACGGCCATCGTCGCCCTCGCCAAACTCCGGCGCGGACAAGTCATTGAGAACCTTCACCACGATCTCCGAGCCGTCGTGAAGCCGGAAGTAATACCGGATGAAGTCACCCACATAGATCCGCGCAACGAAGGTGGCGGCGATCTCGTTATCATAGGCATGGCTTGAGGGATGGATGAACAGTTTTTCGGGGCGGATCGAGACTGCGCAGCGATCGCCGGCCCTCAGCCCGTCCGCAGCATCCGCGGCGATCGTTCCGCCACCGGCAATCGAAACACCGGCACGGCCGCCCTCGATCCGATCCACCCGGCCATCGATGAAGTTGTTCTCGCCGATGAACTCCGCCACGAAAGCGTTGGCAGGGCGCTCATACAGCTCCGCTGGAGGCGCGCATTGTTGCACGACCCCGTCGTTGAACACCGCGATCCTGTTTGACATCGAAAGTGCTTCCGCCTGATCGTGGGTGACGTAGATCACCGTGAAGCCAAGCTGCTCGTGAAGCCGCGTGATCTCGTACTGCATTTGCTCGCGCAGCTTTTTGTCGAGCGCACCGAGCGGTTCATCCATCAAGATCAGCGTGGGCTCAAAGATCATCGCGCGCGCCAGCGCAACCCGCTGCCGCTGGCCGCCGGAAAGCTGGCCGGGGACGCGATTTCCAAACGCCCCAAGCTCAACCAGGTCGAGGTATTCGGCGATACGTTTGCGCTGATCCTCTTTGCTGACACCGCGCACGCTGAGCGGGTAGCCGAGGTTTTCCGCCACCGTCATATGCGGAAATAGCGCATAGTTCTGAAACACCATGCCGATGTTGCGCTTATAGGGTGCCGTCTTGTTGATCGATTGGCCGTGGATCGAAATTGTGCCCGAGGTCACGCTCTCGAACCCGGCGAGCATCATCAGAACGGTGGTCTTGCCCGAACCGGACGGCCCCAGAAGCGTGATGAACTCGCCTTGTTCGACGGCGATGTTGAAGCCCTTCACAACCAGGTTCTTCTGATCGTAACTCTTTTTGACTTCGTCGAATTTCAGGAAGACGCCATCGTCTGTAGTCGGCATCCTGTTTCGCCCCGCGCGCAATCTTCACAAAGTGCGCCGCATGTGCCACGCGCCGCACGTCCACCCCGGCTGCACAGTAGGCACGGCGATAACGGTCACACAAGTGTCGCCGCCGCGCCTGCGGCCTTTTGATCTCTGAAGTCCAACATACCGTCTCGCAGCGGCCCAAACGCTGGGCACTCAGACGCGGCTTGCCCCGCTACTCGGCGGGTGCGAGATTTGTGGACGACGCCGTGGTCGTTGCGTCCTTCCCGCCCCCGAAGAACAGGTCGTACAGAACCGGGGCCGCCACCAGCGTCAGGATCGAGGCGAAGGCGAGCCCGCCCATGATCGTGACCGCCATGGACACGAAGAAGGCGTCGCCCAGAAGCGGCACCATGCCAAGGATTGTGGTGCTTGCGGCCAGAAGAACCGGCCTGAGCCGCGAGGTTGAGGCGTTCACGATAGCTTCCCGCAACGGCCCGCCTTCGGCCTTCACCAGATCGATTTCTTCAACCAGCACGATCCCGTTCTTGATCAACATACCCGACAGACTGAGCAGGCCGAGAAGCGCGGTGAACGTGAACGGAAGGCCGGTGCCCAGAAGCCCCAGCACAACACCATTGACCGACATCGGAACGAGCAGCCAGATGATCAGCGGCTGCCGCACGGCGTTGAACAGCAGAACCGAGATCAGCACCATGATCAGGATCGTGATCGGAAGTTGCGCGCCAAGGCTTTGATTGGCGGTTGTTGAGTTTTCAAATTCACCGCCCCATTCCATGCGGTACCCGACGGGCAGCGGAATTGCTTCCACCGCAGCGCGCACTTCCGCATGCACTTCCGCCGCCGTCCGCTCAGGCGGAATCGACGCGCCTACCGTGATGGTTGGCAGCCGATCGCGCCGCATGATGAGCGTGTTCTGCGCCTCAACACTGAAGCCATCGACGACCTGCTCAAGCGATAGAAGCGTCTCGCCGTCCTGCGCCGTCACCACCTGATCTAGAAGCCCGATGTCAGAGCCTGGGTCGAGCCGCAGGATGATCGGGATCGATCGCTCATCTTCACGGTAGGTGCCTGTCACTTCGCCGTCGGTGGCAAAGCGCAAAAGCTCGGCCACGTCATCGCGGGTGATCCCCGCCGCCTGGCCCCGGTCGGTATTGTAGTTGGGGCTGAGCACGAGCTCTTTCTCCCGCCAGTCGATCCGCGGGGTCAGGATGTTGGGCGATGCGGCGACCATCGCCGCCATGGCCTGGTCGCCCAGATCGCGTAGTACATCCGGGTCGCCGCCCGAAAAGCGCACTGCGATCGGGCTGCCGCCGCCGGGGCCGAATACCATGCGCTCGGTGCGGAACTCCGCTTCAGGCACAGCATCAGCGGCAAACGCCTCGAGGTCCGCCTGTAGTTGGGGGATCTCGTCCAACGTCTCGGTCCGGATGATCAAGTGGCCGTAGGCCGGGTTCTGCGGCTCGCCCGCATAGGTGAGCAAGAATCGCGTCGCGCCCTGGCCGATGAAACTGGCCACTGAAACAACATCCTCGCGCTCTGCCAGAAATGCCTCAAGTACCGCCATCCGCGCCGCTGTCTCGGCAATCGGCGTGCCCTGGCGCAGGGTCAGATGCGTCAAGAATATTGGGGTGTTCGAGTTCGGGAAGAACTGCTGCCTGACCTGCGTGAAACCCGCATAGCAGGCCGCGGTCACGGCGAGCAGCAGAACCAGAACGCCCCAACGAAACCGCAGCGCGAACCGCAAGCTCTGGGCATAGGCGCGGAAGATGATGCCCGAATAGGCATCCCCCGCGCCGCTCGTGCCCTGAACAAAGACGTAATGCCCCAAAAGTGGCGTGACCGTAATCGCCAGAACCCAGGACAGCATCAACGAAATCCCGATTACCGCGAAAAGCGAGAACATGAACTCACCCGTCGAATCCGGCGAAAGCCCAATCCCCGCAAAGGCCATGATCCCGATCACCGTAGCACCAAGAAGCGGGATTTGCGTTTTGCCAGCGGCCTCTTCGGCGGCATCGCGCGAAGACTTACCGCGCAGCATGGCGATCTGCATGCCCTCTGCCACCACAATGGCATTATCGACGAGCATGCCCATCGCGATAATCAGCGCGCCAAGCGATATGCGCTCCATCTCGATCGAAAAGATCGCCATGAAAAGCAGCGTTCCCACCACCGTCAAGAGCAGCGTCACCCCTACCACGATGGCCGCCCGCGGGCCCATGAAGATGCCAAGCACAAGCACCACAATTCCGACAGACATCGCGAGGTTCACCAAAAAGCCGTTTGAGCTTTCGGCCACCACGACGTGCTGTTGGTAGATCGGCGTCAATTGCACCCCATAGGGAATCTCAACCATCAGCTCTGCCAGACGCGCATCCACCCGATTTCCGATCTCGACGATGTTCTGGTCGCTGATCCCCGCCACACCCAACGTGAACGCTTCTTCCCCATTGAAGCGAATAATCTGCGCAGGGTTGTCTTTCCGGCCGCGGCTGACATCGGCAACGTCGATCAAGTTGATCGTGTCACCGCCCACCCCGATAGTAAGCGAGGCGATCTCTTGCACCGTGTCGGAGCCTTCTGGCGTTTCGATCCGCGTGCGGGCGCCATCGTTGATATCCACGCCGCCGGCGGGAGCCACTGAATCCGCATCGGCAATCGCCTGAATGAAATTCTGGGGGTTTACCCCGATGTTTGCGGCGACGGTCAGGTTGGGGGCAACAAAGATCGCCTCTTCCGGCAGGCCCGCAACCTCCACATCCGCAACGCCGTCCACCGCCAGAAGTTCCCGCCGCAGAAACGTGGCCAGTTGGTGGCGTTCTCCATCGGTGAAGCCGGGCGCTGTGACGGCGAAAAAGATGCCGTAGACATCTCCAAAACCGTCATCCACGAACGGCGTGCTGGCATCTGCGGGTAAATCACCGCGCACCGTATCGATGCGTTCGCGCAGCTCCGTCCAAATCCTGGGCAGTTCGTCACCCGAATAGGTATCCTCAACTTCGATGTCGAGGCGGGAAAGGCCAGGCATGTTTCTTGAGGTGACCCGGTTCACCTCGGACATCCGCTGAATCGCAGCCTCCAGAGGCTCCGACACTTCGATCATCACCTGCTCGGCCGACGCACCCGGGTATTGGGTAATCACCACCGCCTGTTTGATCGTAAAGGCTGGGTCTTCGAGCCGCCCCAGCGATGCAAAGCCCCAGATCCCTCCGAAGAGCGAAATCAGGATGAGCAGCCATGTCAGGATCGGTTTTTCAATGGCGCCGCGAGCGATGGACAGGCCGCCGGCACTCAATTTGAGAAGCCTTCGAACCGGCGCACGGTCTGGCCGTCTTCCAGGGCGTGCGCCCCCGTCCGCACAATCTCATCGCCCGCTGCCAGCCCGTCAACAATCTGGATCAGCCCGTCGCGGTTAGCCCCGATCGCTACCGCTACTTCTTCCACCATGCCCTGATCGCCCTCGCCCGGGAGAAATCGCAGAACGCTTGTTTCGCCCTCGTTTCCGATCCTCACGGCTGTCGCTGGAATCATTAGCGGCGCGTCGTCTGCCAAAAGTGTGGCCAAAACCTCCACCGAACTCCCCGGCAGCGCCGCCACATTTTGCGACCCCGGAAGCGCCAATGTCAGACGAAAGCTTTGGCCCACCGCCGACGCTTCGGCGTTGAACTCGCGAATTTCGAGCGGATAGATCGTGTCGCTTGATGGGAAGCGCGCAGCTAGCGCAACCTCTGCATCCTCGCCAGCTCGCTGGAACAAGACTTCAGGCACATCGATTTCGATTTGAAGCTCAGACATATCGTGCAGCCGCACAACCGGCGTGCCCTGCCCCACCGTCGAGAAGTTTGCCAGGTTCCGGCTTGCGACAAGCGCATCGAACGGTGCCACGAGCGTTGCATCGTCGAGGCTCACTTCAGCATTACGCAGGGAAACGCGGGCAAGCGCCACCGTCGTTTCAGCATCTTGCACCTGAGCTTCGTTGACCGAAATCGTCAGTTGCTGCAGCCGGTTCAGGGCGCGTTCGGCCTGCTCAAGCTGCAATTGCGCCTGCTGGAGCTGAAGCTCGAAGGGCTCCAGATCAAGCTGCGCGACAAGCTCTCCTTGCGGGATTACCTCCCCTTCCTGAGCCGGGAATTGCGCAAGCTGACCACCCACCTGAAACGCAAGGTCCACCGTCTGGCGCGCAACCACGTGGCCGAAAAACTGGCGCGTGACACCCGCATCGCCGGGCGAAACTGTCATCAGGATCGCCGGGCGTGGCACATCCTCTTGCGCGGCAATCGGCAGGGACAGGGCAATGCAGGCACAAAAGCCCATCAGAAGGCGGCTGAGGTTTGTCATGAGCCAGATCCCTTATGACGCAATGCCTGTTGCACGAGCGTTACCGCTACCATTGCCGAAATGTCTACCCCGAGGCAAAGAAAAGCGCCGCCTCGGTCAGCTTTCCGTCTGTGAGTTGGTCCGCCGCTTAGCCGAAGCGCAGCGCGCCCGCGCCGCCGGCGGCATACCCTGCGACCTTATTGGGCCGGAGCCGCACCACCAGCGCGCAACCTGCGGACGGGCGAGCTCGACGAATGGCGTTTCATGCACTCGCATAACCCGCACGCCATTCTGAAATTGTGGGCCCAACTCGCTGTGTTGCGCCAAGACCGGCCCGAACGAACAACTCCAAACACGTCCGCCCCCCGACACTCCAGGTCGTATCCCAACCCGCTCGCGTCGCAAATAAACCTTTTATGACGAGGCCCCGGCGCATAACGTTTTGGAATAATCATAATCAACGTACGTGATTGACGTGCATCACGCGTTGGCGATCGCATCGACAATCTCAGTCTTCCTCGCCACCGCATAGCCAACGGGGAATTGTCGCATGGCGATTAAGGAGCCATTTACCGATCTAGCGATCGAAACACAGGAGTCTGGGTTTTACGAAGGCCATAGCCTTCCGATCGCCCTAATTTCCAAAGTCACGATGGTCGCGCTCGTTCTGTGGGCAATCATCTGGCCCATCGGCGCAACCACAACGCTTGATGCCTGGAACTGGGCCACCCTTCAGGGCTTCAACACCTTCTACATCCTATCGGTCGGCTTTTTCGCGTTCTTCCTGTTTGCGCTCGCCGTGCTGCCAACGGGCAGGCGCAAGCTTGGCGGCGAAGCCACGGTTCCGGAGTTTTCAACCTTCTCATGGTTCGCCATGATGTTCGGCGCCGGGCTTGGCGTAGGATTAATGGTGTTTGCCACTGCGGAACCGGTGGGTCTTTGGGGCTCAAACCCGGTGATCGTGGCGCAGGAGGCATCGCCCAACGCGCAAGACTCTGTCCAGTCCGCCTTTCGCTACGCCTTCCTGCATTTCGGCTTTCATGCGTGGGCGATCTACGTCGTTACCGGCCTGAGCCTCGCCTACTACGCCTATACCCGCGAAATGCCACTGACGATCCGCACTGCGCTTACCCCGCTTCTAGGCCGTGCGGCGAACGGTTTCATCGGCCATATCGTGGATGTTCTGGGCGTTGTGGCCACGATCCTCGGCGTGTCAGTCACGATCGGCTATGGGGTCAGCCAGTTCGTGGATGGGGTCTACAACATCTCTGGCATGGAATGGTTGATGGCGGCCTCCGAAGACGGCCCGCCGAAACCGTCGACCGTGGGACTAATTGCGGCCCTTGTGCTGATCATGGGCATGTCGATCCTCTCGGCCGTTTCCGGCGTTGGCCGCGGTATCAAGTATTTGTCAAACCTCAATCTGGTTCTATCGATCCTGCTGCTGCTCACCTTCGTGGTATTCGGCTCGTTCCTCTTCGCGCTCACCACCTACGGCACGGCGCTGGCGGATTACATCTGGAACTTCATACCGCTCAGCTTCGAAGCCTACGCACCGCTCTCCGAAGCCGCATTCAATGAGGCGATACCGGCGGAAGCCGGTGCGCTATCGGGCAGTCTTTACAGTGGTGCCACAAATGCCTGGGGCAGCTACGATGGCTTCGTTTCGGGCTTGGAGGGCGATGCCGCCGCGCTTGATCCTGCGGTTTTGGCGGCAAGCTACGAGGCCGGAACGCAAGGCCGGCTCTGGGGCTGGCAGTCAGGTTGGACGACATTCTACTGGGCGTGGTGGATCGCTTTCTCGCCCTTCGTGGGCCTGTTCCTCGCGCGTATCTCCAAGGGCCGTTCGGTGCGTGAGTTCATCTTCGGCTGTGTGATCGCTCCCGCACTGGTCTGCTTCGCGTGGCTTGCGATCCTTGGCGGCACGGCGGTGAACAACGAATTGCAGGGTGTGGCCGATGGCGCCATCATCGCAGCCTCGAACACCAACAAGCTCTTCGTGTCGCTACAGATGATCGTGCCGGAATGGCTGGTCGGCGCAGTGATCGTGATGTGCGTTGTTCTGATCATGACCTTCCTTGTGACTTCCGCCGACAGCGGCATCCTGGTGATGAATACGATCATGTCGGGCGGTTCGGCCGAGACAGGGATCAAGCATCGCATCATCTGGGGCTTGATCCTGACGGGGGTAATCGCCAGCCTTCTGGTGGCCGGTGCGCTGGATCCCGATAATGCCGATCCGCTGGCACCGCTGCAGGATGCCATGATCGTCGGCGCCCTTCCCTTCACGGTAGTAATGGTGCTGATGGCCCTGGCCCTCACGAAGGCGCTTGTCAACGATGGGCGCCGTGAACGCGCCGCCGGGCCAGTGGGGCAACCGGCCGAATAGACGTGCCAAATAAACCGGGCGGCCACGTGCCTGACACACGCGGCCGCCCACACTCGCTACGGCACACTGATGAGGGAACGCCGGGACTAGTAATCAGACCCTTGGAACGAAGAGGCGGCGTTGCCCGAAGAGGTTGAATAGAGGCCGCCTTGGTCACAGGCCGCCAGGCTCAGGATAGCCACGAGGGCGATTGCGATACGCATCATGTCTCCCCCCCTTAGCGCCGAACCACATCCCACACACCGCCAACGCCGTCGCCGGTGGCATCGCCCTGGGCGCTGTCGCCGGCCCAGAAGTAAAGCGGCTGGCCATTGAGCGTCCACTGCCGGGTGCCATCACGGCGCTCAATCACCCCAAGCGCGCCATTGGCTTTCGCGGCGTCGCCGGCGGTAAAGGGCGGCCAGGCCTGGGCGCAATCGCCGTAGCAGTTTGATGTGTCCGCGGCATCGTTGCGGAAGGTGTAAAGCGTCATGCCGTTCTTCCCGGCGGCAATCACCTCACCGATATTGGTGTTGACGGCCACGAGAGTTGAGGCAGATGCGGCCGTGCCGGCAAGGGCAAGCAGGGTTGCGGCGAAAAGCGTGCGGGTCATGATGGGTCTCCTAGATCCGTTGGTTCGTTTTGGTGTGGAGATTTCGTTCCCCACTGCCGGCTTTACGCCTCAGCCCCTGGGGTTATTCCCGCCATTCAGAAAAAAAATTGAAATTTTTTTGGGGGCCCGGGCGTAACCCCTTTGAAACACACGCCAAGAGGCCTGCCATGGCACCTGCTACCCCTGCCCGCCCGATCCCGCATCTGCATTGCATCCCCGGCACGGGCGGTGCATCAACGTCACCGCGCGCCCCATTTGCGGCGCGCGTGTTGCGAGAGCCGATCGTGTCCAATGACCTCAAGCGCGATCTGATTGCGCTGCTCCCACGGCTGCGGCGCTTTGCGCGGACGCTGACGCGGTCCGCCGCCGAGGCCGACGATCTGGTGCAGGAGGCCTGCCTGCGCGCGCTCACCCGGGCTGAGCAATGGGATCCATCCCAACCGCTGGACCGCTGGGTTTTTCGCATTGCCCGCAATCTCTGGGTATCCGAAATCCGAAAGCGCGGCGTACGTGTTGGGCACGGCCATGTGCCGGCGGAAGAGGCGGTGGAACTGGTGAGCGGGGAAACCGGCGAGGCCCGTCTGGCCGCCCGCGAGCTTCACGCCCGCATCATGTCGCTCCCCGAGGAACTCGCTGCCGTGCTCTTGACGGTGTCGGTGGAGGGCTACAGCTATGCCGAGGCGGCTGAACTCTTCGATATCCCGGTGGGAACCGTGATGAGCCGCATCCACCGCGCCCGTAAGGCGCTCTCTCAAGATCTCGCCGCGCAAGGGGGGGCAGCTTCATGAAACGCGATCCCGAACGCCTGAGCGCATTTCTTGATGGCGAGTTGCCCGAGGCCGAGGCGCGCGAGATCGAAGCAGCGCTCGATGCCGATCCCGCTCTGCAAGCCGAGCTTGAGGCGCTGATGACAGCTGATCGCGGAGCGAAAGCGGCGTTTGAGGCAATGCTCGACGATCCGGTGCCCTTTGAGATGGCCGCCGCGATCCGCAATGCGCCGGAAGGCGGTGTGGCAAACACTGCCCCTGCTCCTGCCCCCGCGCGGCGGTGGCTTTCGGTGGCCGCTGCGGTGGTTGCCCTCGCTATCGCGGGCGCGGGCGGATATCTCGCGGGGCAATCGCAGGTCGCCCAAGTGGCCTCGGCACCCGGTTGGCTGGCCGATATTGCCGATTATCACCGCGTCTATTCCGGGCAGACCCGCCATCTTGTCGAGGTGGGTGCGGACGAGGCCGACCACATCGAAACCTGGCTTACCGCGACTGTGGGCGCCGAGGTTGCGATCCCCGATCTATCGTCTCACGGGCTCACATTCCGTGGCGCGCGGCTTCTGGTCGCCGCGGGCAAGCCAGTGGCGCAATTGATGTTCACCGATGGGCAGGATCGCGTCGTGGCGCTCTGCCTGATCGAAACCGGCACCCCGCAAGACGGGTTCGACAGCAGAACGATCGATGAATTCGAGATGGTCACCTGGGGCACGATGGGCGCGAACGCGGTGATCGTCGGCGATGAGGGCCGCAACGACCTGCAGGCGATTGCCGAGACTGCGGCGGAAGCGTAGTTGGACCGGTAAAGGAGGCAGCTCTACCCCTCCTCCAACACCAGCCGCGACAGCTCCACGGAAGCCGCACGCAGTGCATTGAGATGCCAGAGCGCGCGCTCCAGATCAAAGCGCTGGGTGGGCGCGTGGAAGGAAAGCGTTGCCATCAGCCGCCCCTCCGGATCAGAAATCGGCACCGCCAGCGCGATCATGTCGAGCATGAATTCCTCTCGGTCGAGCGCATAGCCCTGGGCACGGATCGCCTCAATCTCGGCCTTCAGCGCGTCAGGATCGGTGATCGTATTGCGTGTGTGGTCGGTCAAAGGCGCGGCGGCGATGTAGCGGTCAAGATGCCGTGGGTCGAGCGCGCTGAGATACATCTTCCCGCTTGCGGTGCAATGGAACGGAACCCGCGTGCCTTGGGCCAGCTGAATCCTGAGCGGCCATTCGGTTTCGACCCGCTCGATATAGATCATTGCATCCCGGTCAGGCAGCGCGATATTGCAGGTCTCCCCGATCTGCTTGCTGAGCCGTTTCAGGATCGCTTGCCGCGCCGTGCGAATCCGAAGCGATGAAAGCAGCCCGCTCGCCATCCGGCGCGCCCGTGGCCCCGGCGAATAGGTTCGCCCATCCAGATCGCGCTGCAACAGCCCCTCTTCCTCAAGCGTGGCGAAAAGCCTATGGATCGTGGGTTTCGGCAGGCCCAGCGCGGCATTCACATCCGTGGGTGTGACGGGAACACCTGCGCGCGCGACCTCTTCCAGCACCATCAGCAGCCGGAGGTTGGTCGGGATCGTCTCGCGCGGGGATTCCCCGTCCATCTCAAGGCGCTCGCTACTGGTTGGGCAACAACGTCGTTGCCAGGGCCGGAACAAGCGCCACGATAATCCAAACCGTAATCAACGCCACCAGATAGGGCCACGTGTAGCGCAACAGGCGGAAATAAGGCACGCCTGTCACCCCCGATGCGACATAAAGGTTCAATCCGTACGGCGGTGTGATGAACCCGATCGACGCACCTACAAGGAAGACGACCGCAAATTGCACAGGCTCCACCCCCACCGAATGCGCAATCGGCGCCAAAATTGGGGCGAGGATGATGGTCACGGGCAAGCTTTCGAGGATCATCCCGCAGACGAAGACGATCGCCATGGCCGTGAAGAGCACCGCATAGTAGCCGCCCATCGACGTTACGAATTCGCCGATAAACTGCTGAGCGCCCAGCACCGAAAGGATCTGCTGCATCACAACCGAGACGGCGATCAGCGGTGCGAGGATGCCGGTGATCTGAGACGACCGCATGGTGATCGAGGGCAGTTCGAGCGGGCCGAAGCCCTTCACGATCAGCATCTCCGCCACCGAGCGGTTGTTGATATCCTCGTCTTCCTCATGGCGCGTAAGCTTGTTTATAGCCAGACAGATGAAGCCCACGAGCACGCAGAAACCCACTGTCACCCCAGCCGCCTCGGTCGGGGAAAACTTGCCGGTATAAATGCCCCAAAGCACAAGGCCGATGGCGAAGAAGCCAAGCCAGGCGCCCAGCCCGGTTTTCAGAACGCGCAGCGGGTTCAGCGGGATCAGATAACCCCATCGGTTGATCGTGCAGATGATCCAGCACGCCACCATCATGCCCGCAACCATAAGCGCGCCGGGCAGGATGCCGGCAACGAAAAGGTCTGAGATCGGCAGGTTCAGCAGGAACCCGTAGACAATGAAGATGATCGAGGGCGGGATGATGATGCCCACCGTGCCGCCCGCGGCCGCTGTGGCCGCCGAGAACCGCTCGTCATAGCCGCCCTTCACCATTTCAGGGTGCAGCATCGAGCCGATGGTGGCGGTGGTGGCCGAGTTCGAGCCCGAGATGGCCGCGAAAAGGCCGCATGCACCAAGCGAGGCCATAGCAAGGCCGCCCCTCACCCAGCCAAGGCAGGCATAAGCAAAGTCAGAAAGCCGCCGCGCGATGCCTGAGCGGTTGATAAGGTCTCCGGTCAGGATGAAGAGCGGCATTGCAAGCAGTGCGAACCCGTCGGTGAACACGTCCGAAAGCGCCGCGCCGATATTGTCGAGCGGCAGCCCCAGAACGAAGGACATGCCGATCACCCAGTACCCGATCACCAGAAATACAGGCGTGCCGAGCATGAAAAGAACCGTGACCCCGATTGAAATCAGCGTGATGAGTGTGCTGTCAGCCATATCAATCCGCTCCGATCACGGCTTGTTCGATGAGGGGCTCGCCCTCCCGATAGTTCTTAAGATCGGCGATCCAATTCTCGATCACCCGGCCCGCAAGCATCATGAAGGCAATCGGCACCGAGATGAGGAACCACCATTGCAGCACGTTGTCTGTGCCGAGCATGATCTGAAAATTAGCGGCAGAGTTGGCGACAAGCCGCGCGGACGTCACGATGACGACCCAAGAGAACCCGAGCCATAGGATCGCATCCATCGTCAGGCAGGCGAACTGCCCCCCTCGCGGCATCGCGCCCCGAAATTCCGCAAAAGCGAGGTGTGTGCGTAGCTTCACGTTATAACTGCACCCCACCCACGTCATGATAAGAAACAGAAACGGCGGCAAGGTTGTGGACCACGGCGCCTGCACGTTGAAGACGAACCGCCGGATCACTTCCACAAAGATGATCCCACCGATCAACAGGTACGAAGTGACCATCACGGTGGATTCAATCCGACGGTCCAGCCATGGCACGAAGCGATAAAGGAAATAGAACAGAAGCCCGCCCAGCACCGTGGCCGCTAGGCCCAGTGGCCAAGACGCCGGTTCCCGAAGCGCTTGGCGCAACATGAATGAGTCGTTCGAAAAGAGTGCCGCGAATATGTCGCCCGCACCGGCAAACCAGTCAGCCATTTGGCCCCTCCCGTTCCTGCATATGGGCCCGGCGCGCCTCGTTTCTGTGGGCGGTCTTGGCCGGTAGGCCGGGGAAGGCGCGCCCTCCCCGGCCGGTTTATGCTAGCCTATGCGGCGATCAGACCGAACGCCACCAGCGGCGCGGTTCCACGTTCTCGGCCAGGGTATCGACCGGGATCTCGCGCGCCACGTTGTAGATCTCCTGGTAGGTGTCCGCACCACCCTGCCAGCCGTTGATCCGCTCGCGCCACTGCTCCCACGGCCCCGGATTGAACTCGGGCGAGCACATCTCTTCGGCCATCTTGATCTGGGCGGCATCGAGTTCGGCCACCCGAACATCGTTTTCGGCAAAGATTGTGCCAGGAAGCTGCGGGTTGGAGAAGCCCACGGTGTTGACAAGCGCCGCTTCGTTGGCCGCCTGAACATGAACCTGCGTCAGATAGGCGGATTCCATGATGGCATCCTGCAGGTTGGCTTCAAGCCCGTCGAACACTTCAGCCGACATGGCGGTATGCTCAGTGCCGCAGAAGAACTTCAGGTCAACCGACTGGCTCACGACCGGGCTCATGTTGGCATAGGCCACAGCCGACGCCCAAGTTTCCGCCCCGTCGATTAGGCCCTGACGCAGGCCGTCGAGGGTCTCTTCCCAAGCAATTGGCGTCGGGTTGAGGTTTAGAAGCTGCATCGCGATGCGGCCAAGCTGGGTGCCCGTCACTCGGTTGCGGGTGCCAAAAAGCTCCTCGATCGAGGTCACCGTATCCCGCTCGGCGAAGGATTGGCCCAACTGGATGCCGCGTAGCTCGGCGTGGCTGAAGAGGAACTTCAGGCCATGGCGCCGTTCCATCGGTTCGCGCAGCATCGCCATCGAGGCGGGGTGGTAGAGGAAATAGTATTGCGCCGCACGGCTTGGGAACATGTAAGCGTAGTCAAGCACGTTAAGGTAGGGCACCGCACCGGCAGAGTTTTGGGTTGAAGCGGCGTACATGTCGATCACGCCGTTCTGCGTTTTCTCGGCACAGTTCAGCTGGCCGCAGATCTGGTTGTCGCCGATGAACTCAACGCGGATTTCGCCCTCGGTGCGCTCTTCAAGATCGCGCAGGAATTCCAGAACCCCGGCCCGTTCGATCAGCAGGTTGCGCTGGTTGAAGCCCGCCGCGCCCATCTTGAGCGTGTGCTTCGGCTCATTGGCGAAGCGCTTTTCGTAGGTCGATTCCGCCGCCTTGGCGAGCGAGCCAAGGGTAATGCCCCCGGTGAGTGACGCTGCACCAAGGACGACCGACGACATGCCATATGTGCCGGACAGCCTGAAGAAATCCCGACGCGAGATATTGCTAAGCACGCGAGATGCTTTCATTAGAGTTCCTCCCTGAACTGCAATTTTGATACTTGCAGTCTCAATAATGGTCATCATATAGGCGTGGGCGCAAGTGAAATCTTTGCGGGCTTGCGCGTTTGGGAGGTGCGTTCGGGAAATGTCAGAACTTGCAGCGGATTACGTGATCGTCGGCGCCGGTTCAGCCGGATGCGTTTTGGCGAATCGCCTTTCCGCCGATCCGAAAACCCGAGTCCTCCTCCTCGAAGCTGGCGGGCGTGATTGGAACCCGTGGATCCATATTCCCGTAGGCTACTTCAAGACGATGCATAATCCAAAGGTTGATTGGTGCTATCGCACCGAGCCTGATCCGGGGCTCAACGGCCGCCAGCTCGATTGGCCGCGCGGCAAGGTACTGGGCGGCTCATCTTCGTTGAACGGCCTGCTTTACGTGCGCGGCCAACCAGAGGACTATGATCGCTGGCGCCAGATGGGCAATCCCGGCTGGGGCTGGGAAGATGTTTTGCCGCTCTTCAAACGCTCCGAAAAACAAGAACGCGGCGCGGATGACTACCATGGCGATCAGGGTACGCTCTGCGTGTCGAATATGCGGCTCCAACGCCCGATCTGCGATGCTTGGGTCGCGGCAGCGCAAGCCGCCGGCTACCCGTTCAACCCCGACTATAACGGCGCTACGCAGGAAGGTGTGGGGTACTTTCAACTCACCGCCGATCGCGGGCGGCGCTGTTCAAGTGCGGTGGCCTTTCTCAAGCCCGCGCGCGGGCGCGAAAACCTCACGATCATCACAAATGCCCAAACCGAGCGTGTGGTGATCGAAGATGGCCGCGCGGTAGGTGTGACGTATCGTGACCGCTCTGGCGCACTTCAAACAGTTCGGGCTGGGGCCGAAGTGATCCTGTCATCCGGCGCAATCGGTTCGCCGCAAATCCTGATGTGTTCGGGGATCGGCGCCGCTGATGAGCTTGGCGAGCAGGGCATCGAGGTGCGGCACGATCTGCCGGGCGTAGGGAAAAACCTTCAAGACCATCTGCAGGCCCGCCTCGTTTTCAAGTGCAACGAGCCCACGCTGAACGATGAAGTCCGCAGCCTCTTTAACCAGGCGCGCATCGCGCTCAAATACGCGATGTTCCGCGCCGGGCCAATGACGATGGCCGCGAGCCTTGCGACCGGGTTTCTGCGCACCGGGCCTCATGTGGAAACGCCCGACATCCAGTTCCACATCCAGCCCTGGTCGGCCGACAGCCCGGGCGAAGGCGTGCACCCGTTTTCAGCCTTCACCGTCTCGGTGTGCCAACTCAGGCCAGAAAGCCGAGGCGAAATCCGCTTGGCCTCACCCGACATCCGCATCTACCCCAAAATCCACCCAGGCTACCTCGCCACAGAAACCGATTGCCGCACGATCGTGGATGGGGTGAAGATCGCTCGCAGGATCGCCGAAACGGCGCCGCTGTCATCGAAAATCGCCAGTGCCTTCCGGCCCGGTTCTGATCTGGCGATGGATGATTACGAGGGTACGCTCGACTGGGCGCGCAACAATTCAACCTCGATCTATCACCCCACCGGCACATGCAAGATGGGCTCTGGCGAAGACGCCGTGGTTGATGCCAGTCTGCGCGTGCACGGGGTGGCGGGCTTGCGCGTGGCCGATTGCTCGATCATGCCCGAAATCGTTTCCGGCAACACCAACGCCCCCGCTATCATGATCGGCGAAAAAGCCTCTGATCTGATCCGCGAAGATGCCCGCGCGGGCGCCGCACTGGCGCCTGCATAACACCAGCTTCCAACTCCAGTCACCTGTAAAGACGAAGGAATACGCCGTTGAAAATGACAACCGAAGAAGCGTTTGTGAAAGTCCTGCAAATGCACGGGATCGATAATGCGTTCGGCATTATTGGCTCCGCCATGATGCCTATTTCGGATCTGTTTCCAGCCGCCGGCATCAAGTTCTGGGACTGCGCCCATGAAACCAGCGCTGGGATGATCGCCGACGGCTTCACTCGCGCAAGCGGCAAGATGTGCATGGCCATTGCACAAAACGGCCCCGGCATCACCAACTTCGTCACGCCGATTAAAACCGCTTACTGGAACCACACGCCGATGCTGCTCGTCACGCCCCAGGCAGCGAACAAAACCATCGGCCAGGGCGGCTTTCAGGAAATCGAGCAGATGCGGCTTTTCGCCGATATGGTCTGCTATCAGGAAGAGGTCCGCGACCCCTCCCGCATCGCCGAAGTGCTGAACCGGGTGATCGAAAAAGCCTGGCGCGGATCGGCGCCCGCTCAGATCAACGTGCCGCGCGATTACTGGACGCAGGTGATCGATATCGAGCTGCCGCAGGTGGTGCAACTAGAACGCCCGCAAGGCGGTCGCACGGCCGTGGCCGACGCTGCCACGCTTCTGTCCGAGGCTGAGTTTCCCGTAATCCTCAACGGCGCGGGCGTTGTGCTTGCAGGGGCGATCGATGCCTCTGCCGCGTTGGCCGAACGGCTCGACGCACCGGTGTGCTGCGGCTACCAGCACAATGATGCGTTCCCCGGCTCGCACCCTCTCTCGGTTGGCCCGCTCGGCTACAACGGCTCAAAGGCAGCGATGGAGTTGATCGCAAAGGCCGATGTCGTGCTCTGTCTTGGCACGCGGTTAAATCCGTTCTCCACCCTGCCCGGCTACGGCATCGACTACTGGCCGCAGGACGCCAAGATCATTCAGGTGGACATCAACTCCGACAGGATCGGCCTCACCAAGAAAGTCACCGTGGGCATCCAGGGTGATGCAAAGCTCGTCGCCGAAGCGATCCTCGAACAGTTGTCCGATACCGCCGGTGACGCCGGGCGGCAGGCGCGTAAAGACACCATTGCGCAAACAAAATCGGCATGGGCGCAGCAGCTGTCCTCGATGGATCACGAGGACGATGATCCTGGCACCAACTGGAACGAACGCGCCCGTACGCGTGAGCCCGATCGCATGAGCCCGCGGCAAGCCTGGCGCGCGATCATGCAAGCGATGCCGAAGGATGCGATCATCTCATCCGACATCGGCAACAACTGCGCCATCGGCAACGCCTACCCCACTTTCGAGCACGGCCGCAAATATCTGGCGCCCGGGCTTTTCGGGCCCTGCGGCTATGGCCTGCCCTCGATCCTCGGGGCCAAGATCGCCTGCCCCGACATGCCGGTGATCGGCTTTGCGGGCGACGGCGCCTTCGGCATCTCGATGAACGAAATGACGGCCTGCGGGCGGGGCGACTGGCCGCCGATCACCATGGTGATCTTCCGCAACTACCAGTGGGGCGCGGAAAAGCGGAACACTACGCTTTGGTTTGAAGACAATTTCGTGGGCACTGAGCTGAACCTCGGTGTGGAATACGCCAAGGTGGCCGAAGGTTGCGGCCTGAAGGGTGTGCAGGTGCGTACGATGGAACAGCTGACCGACGTGCTCAACACAGCGATCCGCGAACAGATGAACGATGGCGTGACCACCTTCATCGAATGCGTGCTTAACCAGGAACTTGGCGAACCCTTCCGGCGCGATGCCATGAAGAAGCCCACCCAGGTGGCAGGCATCTCGGCCGACGACATGCGCCCGCAAATGCGCGCCTGACGGGCGTGGGGCTCACTGAAACCATCAAAGCGTCCCTTCGAAATCAGAAGGGGCGTGTTGAGGCCCTGTGGCCCGGGGTGATCGTTGCCGCACTGGTGGCGATCGCCGCGCAGTTTTTATCCGAGCACTACGGCGCTCCCGCGATGCTGTTGGCGCTCCTGCTGGGCATCGCGCTCAACTTCCTGGGCGAGCCTGGGAAAACCGCCGAAGGGATCGGGTTCACCGCCCGCACCGTTTTGCGCTTCGGCGTGGCGATCCTCGGCGCGCGGGTCAGCGCCGAGCTCTTGATGTCGCTTGGATGGGAAATGATCGCACTTCTCGTCGCGGGCACCGTGGCAACGATCCTATTTGGCGTGGCGCTGGCGCGGGTGATCGGCCAAGGCCCACGCTTCGCGATCCTCACCGCTGGCGCCGTGGCAATCTGCGGCGCCTCGGCCGCGATGGCGATTGCCGCTGTCTTGCCGAAAGATGAGCGCTCCGAACGTAACCTGCTGTTCACAGTGCTGGGCGTCACCGTTCTGTCCACCATCGCGATGATCGCCTACCCCATCCTTACAAGTACGCTAGGCTTCGATGATGTCACTGCCGGCGCCTTCATCGGCGCAACCGTGCATGACGTGGCGCAGGTTGTAGGCGCAGGGTTCTCGATTTCCGAAACCGCTGGCGAGACGTCCACGCTCGTCAAACTGATCCGCGTGACCTTCCTTGCCCCCATCGTTGTGCTGATCGCGCTTTGGTGGCGGCACCAGGCGGTGGAGGAGGACGGCAAACGCCCGCCCCTTATCCCCGGTTTCGTTCTGGGTTTTCTGGCGCTTGCCACGCTGAATTCATTCGGACTGATCCCAAGCAGCATCGGCGCATTTCTGGCCGCGCTTTCGAGCTGGGCCCTGCTTGCGGCAATTGCAGCGGTGGGGATGAAAACCGATCTCAAGAACGTGCTCAGCCTTGGGCCGGGGCCGCTGGTGTTGATTACAGCCGAAACCGTCTTTCTGGCCGCCCTCGTACTGGCCGGGATCAGCTTTCTGGAGCTACAGATGTGACCGGAGCCGCGCTTATACTCAACGCGGGCAGCTCCTCGATTAAGTTCGCGCTTTTCCCGGAGGCCGATGGCGACGCACCGATGCTTACAGGCGCGGTGGAGCGGATCGCAGGCGACGCGGTGCTTCACGTATCGCCCAAGGGAGCGGAGCGACAGAGCACGCCCATCGACGCGCCCGACCATGCGGCATCCCTCCGCGCCATCGCCGGGGCGCTTGGCGATCAAAACATCACGGCCGTGGGCCACCGGATCGTGCACGGCGGGCCTGACTTCACGGCACCGGTTGAGATTGACGATGCGGTTCTTGACGCGCTGCAGGCGATCGTACACCTGGCCCCACTGCACCTGCCACAAGCGCTGGACGGCATTCGCGCGACGCGCCGGCTTTATCCCGTGGCGCGTCAGGTGGCCGCGTTTGATACCGCATTTCATGCTGAAAAACCCTGGCTTCACGACAGCTTCGCTCTGCCCACCGCGATGTACGATGAAGGTGTACGCCGCTATGGCTTTCATGGCATTTCCTGCCAGTCGATCCTGCGCGGGCTGCACGCAGAGGGCTTGGCGCTTGACACCACGAAGATCGTGATCGCCCATCTTGGCAACGGATGTTCGATGACTGCCGTGCGGGGCGGCCGGTGCCACGCCACATCGATGGGGTTTTCCACGCTCGATGGCCTTGTGATGGGTACACGCTCGGGCCGAATTGATCCCGGCGTGTTGCTTCACTGGCTGCGCGCGGGCAAATCGGGCGATGAGATCGAGCAGATCCTTTACCACCGCTCGGGCCTTCTGGGCCTGTCGGGCCTGTCGAACGATGTGCGTGACCTCGAAGCGAGCGATGACCCGAACGCACGGCGCGCGATCGACAGCTTCGTGGCCCGCGCCGTAGAAGAGGCCTGCCGCCTGGCTGGAACGATGGGCGGGCTCGATATGGTAGTGTTCTGCGGCGGCATCGGCGAAAACGCAGATATGCTTCGCGACCGGATCATGGACGGGCTCGCCTTCCTGCCCGGCGCAGACGGCTCGGGCCCGAAGGCCCTGGTGCGCGCCACGCGAGAGGAGCACGAAATCCTCTGCGCGGTTCGGGCTACGACGCTTCACGTCAGGTAACACCCACCTCGCGGGAACGCGTATTTCCCCGGTTGGGTGTTTCGCGTATGGGCATGGGCCATGCTCGATGCCCGCCTCCGCCCCTTGATCGACCCCGCGCTGAATGCGCAGGGCGCTCGTCTTGCGCGCCTTGGGCTAACCGCGAACCAGGTCACCTTCGCTGGGTTGGCCCTTGGGCTAACAGCGGCGGGGTTGGTGGCCGGCGGCGCAGCGGGATGGGCGATCCTGCCGCTGCTCTTGGGCCGGCTGGCCGACGGTCTCGACGGCGCGATAGCGCGCGCCACGCAGCCCACAGCACTTGGAGGGTATCTCGACATTCTGGCGGATTTCACCGTTTATGCTGCGATCCCGCTTGCCTTCGTCTGGTACGATCCAGCGGCGAACGGCGCAGCAGGTGCGTTCCTCCTGGCGACTTTCTACATAAACGCCGCAGGGTTTTTGGGCTATGCCGTCTTGGCCGAGCGCCGCGACCTAGAGACTAACGCGCAAGGCGAGAAGTCGATCTACTTTGCGAATAGCCTTCTGGAAGGCACTGAAACAATTGTTTTTCTTGTGGTGATCTGCGCGTTTCCTGCTTGGTTTTCGCCCCTCGCTTGGCTCTTTGGCGGGGCCTGCCTTCTCACAGCTGTTCTGCGGTATGGCGAGGCACGGCGGCGCTTCGGCCAGGCGCCCCGGCGCTGATCTTTTCAATCGCCCACGAAGCCCGCTAAGCTCTCCCAGCAAACGGCCCGGCACGTGGCCGTGAGGGAGGGATCTGTGCGCACACAAGTTGCCATTATTGGCGGTGGCCCATCGGGCCTCTTGCTCGCCCAACTGCTCCACTCGCGCGGCATCGAAAGCATCGTGCTGGAGCGTCGCAGCAAAGACCATGTGCTGAGCCGCATTCGCGCCGGAGTGCTCGAACACGGGCTCGTGCGGCTGCTGGAAGAGGCCAGTTGCGCCGACCGGCTTCATGCCGAGGGTTTTGTTCATGACGGCACACTCATTGCCTATGGCGATGAGATGTTCCGCATCGATTTTCGGGATCTCACCGGGATGGCCGTTACCGTTTACGGCCAGACAGAGGTGACGCGTGATCTTTATGCAGCGCGCGAGGCGGCAGGCGGGCAAATCGCGTTTGAGGTGGAAGACGTCGTCCTTCACGGCGTCGACGGCGACGCGCCGGAAATCACCTACACACAAGGCGACACACACCACCGCATCGCGGCAGACTTCATTGCAGGCTGCGATGGATATCATGGCGTTAGCCGCCGCAGCATTCCCGAAGCCAAGCGCCAGGAATACGAAAAGACATATCCCTATGGCTGGCTCGGCGTGCTGTCAGAAACACCGCCCGTGCATGACGAATTGATCTACGCCAATTCGCACCGAGGGTTCGCGCTTTGCTCGATGCGAAACGAACACCTCAGCCGCTACTATGTGCAATGCAGCCTCTCCGACAGCCCCGAGGATTGGACCGATGCGGCCTTCTGGGCCGAGCTGAAGGCGCGCTTGCCGGGTAAGACGGCCGCGTCGCTTGTTACCGGCCCCGCGATCGAGAAATCAATTGCGCCGCTGAGGTCTTTCGTGTGCGAACCGATGCGCTGGGGCCGCCTGTTCCTGTGCGGTGATGCGGCCCATATCGTGCCGCCCACCGGGGCCAAGGGGCTCAACACCGCCGCCTCTGATGTGAACTACCTCTTCGAGGCGCTTGCGCAATTCTACGCCACGGGCGAAACCGAAGGGATTGAGGGCTATTCCGCCCGCGCTCTGGCCCGAGTGTGGAAGGCAGAGCGGTTTTCGTGGTGGTTTTCGTCCCTGATGCACCGCACGGCAGATCAATCGGAGTTTGACCATAAGATGCAGATTGCCGAGCTGAACTTTCTCCGCGCCAACCGCGCAGCCCAGATCGCGATGGCACAGAACTACGTGGGCTTGCCCTACTAGAGCTGATGCCGCGTGCCGACACACCACCCGCAGAACACGGGCGATTGAAGAGTGAGAGACACCCAATGAAACCCTGCATCATTTGCGTCGCAATCACCGGATCGGTACCGAAGAAGGCCGATAATCCGGCGGTTCCGATTACCGTGGCCGAACAGGTCGAGAGCACGCACGCCGCCTTCGAGGCGGGCGCGGCCATCGCCCACTGCCACGTACGCAACGATGATGAGAGCCCCACGAGCGATCCCGAGCGCTTTGCCGCGCTGAAGGAAGGTATTGAACGCCACTGCCCGGGCATGATCGTGCAGCTTTCCACCGGCGGGCGTTCCGGCGCGGGGCAAGAGCGAGGTAGCATGCTGCCGCTTCGGCCCGATATGGCGTCACTTTCGGTAGGATCGAACAACTTTCCCACCCGCGTCTACGAAAATCCTCCCGATCTGGTGGCATGGCTCGCCGGCGAGATGCGCGCCCATGGCGTTGTGCCAGAAATCGAGGCGTTCGATCTCAGCCACATCCATCAGGCCGTCGCAATGCACGGGAAGGCCCTGCTGCCGGGCAAACTCTATGTGCAGTTCGTCATGGGGGTGAAAAATGCAATGCCGGTCGACCGCGATGTGTTCGACTACTACGTGCGAACCATGGCGCGGCTGGCACCCGAGGCGGAATGGTGCGCGGCGGGCATTGGTGCGGGGCAGATCGTGGTCAACGAATGGGCCATCGCGGCAGGCGGGCACACGCGCACGGGGTTGGAAGACAATGTGCGGCTTGACCGCGACACGCTCGCGCCGTCCAACGCAGCGCTCGTGGCGCGCACGGTTGCGCTATGTGAAAAATACGAACGCCCGGTGGCGACATGGCGCGAAGCGCGGGACATCCTTGGGCTGCGCGCCGCGTAAGGCGGTAGGACCGCTTCAAAGGCTGTTTTGAGCGTCACGTACGACAGGCGAACGCTGGCCCGTTGTGAAACGCAGCAGCGGCCCTTTGCCCGCATGCCTACCCTGCCTTCACCCACGGCGCGGCACATCAGCCAAAGCGCTGTGCGCTATGGGCAGCGCTCTCGCGGCAGTCTGCGGCGCTATTGAGGCGCGGGGAGCGGGCTTACTGGGGGCAATCCCAGATCAATCCGCCGGGCTTGTCCCGTCATCGCCCGACCCTCCGAGCGAGTCATCGGGGTTGGCACCCGTGAAGATCACCTGCGGCGCTGTGCGCGGCGTGGTGTACACCATGTAGCTCATCGTCATCTCGTCCAGCGTAGGCGAGAAGAGGCTGAAGCTCAGCGGCGGCTCCCAGAACATCTCGGTTTCCACCACGATTAGGGAGTCGCCTGAATTCAGCATCGGCGTGTCATTGGCGAGGGGCGCGAGAGAGGTATGCTCTTGCATATTGCCCGTCGCGCGGGACCAACCGAATTCCTTCACGATGGGCGCGTTCTCATCGGCCTGGGTGTATTCCAGCACGGTGACCCGAAGATCCTTTGCGGAGGTGTTCTTGATCAAGAAATCATAGATCTTGTCCAACCCGTCGAGATAATCCTGATCTAGTGGATCTTCTTCGCGGCTTATGAGGTCTGCTAAAGTGTAGGCGGCCTTCACGTTGTTATTGTGCGTCTTGTAGGCATCCCAGTAGACGAACATCGCACCGATCGCCCAAAGCAGCATCGGCAGAACGATGATCGCTTCCACCGAAAGCGCGCCGTCCTGGCTTTTACGGAACGTGGCAAGGCGGTTTTTGAACAGCATGGCGCAGGCTCCTCTAGGTCGGCTCATTGACGAAGGCGGCGGTGACGATCAGGGCATAGTTGCCATCGCCGTCGGCCGGCATCCGCATGCCCCAGCCCGTGGGCGCAAACATCGGTTGGTAAAGCGCACAGACACGGATCAGCATCAGCTGATCGTCTCCACCTTCCGTGAACACCGTTTCATCCAGCGGATTGGTGGTGTTCGTCTGGTCGATGCAGCGGCTGTTGAGATCAAGGATGTTCCAGCTCGCCTGGTCCACCGGCTCCATCTGCACCTGCAGGATCTCGTCGCAATCCGCCGGGTCAATCAGCATCGCCCCTTCGCAGATCAGATCCTTTGTGTTGTCGTAGCGTGGCGCTGGCACGGTGCCGAGCCGCAGCTCGCGCACCGCCAGTTCCACACCCCGTTCCAGAAGCACGTTGCGCACCATCATCATGCCCGACTCGTAGGCCACGAAAAGGATCGCGAGGAAGCCAGGGAAAATCAGCACGAACTCAACGGTCGAACTGCCCTTCCGATCGCGGCGGAAGCGGGAAAGCAGGTTTCTCAGCATGCCGGGCCTCACTGCGTCAACCGAAGGGCGGTGATAGCACCGGCGATCGTGTCAAAGGCCGTCGCCAAGCTTTTATCGTCCGCCGGGAAGTAAAAGGCCTCGTCCTTCGCGCAATCGAGCATTGCGTCCTTGCCTTCCTGGGGCGCAGAGAAGGCGATCGTGAAGATCGTGATATCCCCGCCCTGCCGGGCCGCAGCGCAGAGCGCGCTCAGCCGGTCATCGGCCTCTGAGGCGGTTGTCACCGTCACCACACTGTCGCGATACGCGTTGCGGGTATCGTTGTCGTGGCCTTCGAAGAAGAACTTGCCGATATCCTCTTCCGCAAAACGATCGTAGAGCTGCTGATTGGTCAGCTGCACAGCATCGTCAGGTAGTTCCGACACGCCATACTTCACGCTATCGCTCGTATTGCCCGGCTGGTGCACACGCAGGAAACGTTCGGCTTCCGGGCGCGTGGGCATCTCAACGTAGTAGGCGTCGTACCATTCCTTGTTCCGGTCGGGATTGCCGTTCTTGTTGGCATCCACGATGTAGCCTGGCTCGTTATTGTCGCCGGCCTTGGCCGAGAACCACACGCGCGATGGGCCGTTCAAGAACTCAGGCTTGAGGTTCCGCTGCGAGGTATTCTTCCCGTCCGTCATCAGAACGATGTACTTTTTGGTTTTGGTCGGATCATAGCCGCCAGGCCGGTTGCGCACATCCTCAGGCAGTTTCTTTTCAGTCACCATGTCGTTCACGATCGGACGGAAGGCCGGATCAAGCAGTGCAACGCCCCACTTCATGCCGTTCTCGATAGCCGTGCGGCCGTCGGCACGCAGCGCCATGATGTAGGTATCAAGCTCCGAGATTTCGGTTTCATGCACGAGGATCTGCGCGCGATCGACATCGCATTCGCGCTGCGGGTTCGTGGGCTTGTTGAAGCTGTTGGTGCCGCGCTTGAAATGGCCCAGGCGGGTGAGCGGCGTGTTGGGGCCAATGGCGCGCAGGTTAGCGAATTCGAGATCAAGGTCGGTCCACTCAAACGCGTTGTCTTCAAAGCGGACGCAGCTCGCACTGTTGTGCTCGGTGGGATAGGTGCCAAGCGCGCCCGTATAGGGCTTGATCGGATCAACGGCAGCAACCACGCCGTCCGCGTTGAGCCGCGCGATCAGGTCGTCACCCACGACGACGGTGTGGTTGTAGGGAATGATCGAGATCGAGGTTTTGCCGACGGTACGCTCTTCGTCGATCACCTTGCGGAAAAACTTCTTCGCCTCGGTTTTCAGCTTGTCCATCTTCGCCCCGTCCATCGAGCCGGAGATATCAACGATCAGCGAGATCTCGACGTTTTGCGAGCCTTCAGAGGCCGCTGAAACCGGACGCGTGCGCAGCTTGTCAACACCGGACAGGTGCATGAAGTACGTCTTGAGATCGAGGTTACCCTGCGCCCGTACGGTACGCGCAACCAGTGTGCCGGGGTTGTTGTTGGCAGGATCAGCGCCAACTACGTCCAGCTGCGGGGTCGTCACATTCACCGTATCGGGGTCGATCCCGGCCTTTTCGACGAAATCGCGCACCAGAGTAACGGAATCAATGTCCTGCTCCAGATTGGCAGCGGCCAGCACCGCCGAGTCGATCGCGTTTTGCATCTCCATCCGACGGGTTTCGAAACGCATAAGGTCCACGGCCATGCCGCCGATCACAAGGATCCCGAGAAACAGGAAGAGTGAAAAGATGAGGAATGCGCCTTCCTCGTCGCGCCGAAAGGCACGGGCAAGACGGAGCGCGTTCAAAGTGCGAAGGCGACGGGGCGCACGGGTGCAATCAGGCATCGAATACTCCTCACCCCAGCCGAACGTGGCCGGGATTACTCGGGACGAAATACAAAAGGGGCCACATCAGCGGCCCCCGTGAAATACCTAACAGATGCTTTCCGCTTTCGGGCAAACTTTCACAAAAATGACTTAATCATGGAGCGATTCACGGACAGTAGCGCCGGAGCATGCCGGATCGGCACCTAATCCGGCACAATCGCAACGCAGAATCGCCGATACGCCTGAATGAAGGCGGGAATTTCTGCTTGAGATCTGCGGGTTGGCGGGCAGGCTTGAACCTGCCGGGCGCTGGAAAGCGCTAGTTGCTGCTTTGGACCGTAATACGCCGTGGACCTGACACGCGATTTGACCGGTCACCCACCGTCGGCAAGTTGATCACGCGCGGCTTGACGGAGGTTTTGGCCTCCTGAGTTTCTCCAGTGGGCATAACCAGAACGGCGCCCAAGGCCAGAACGCACAGCCCTGCAAGGATCATTTTGAGTTTGAAGCCGAAACCGGCCGTTGCATCGCTCATCGAACGGAACCCGTTGCTCTCACGGGTGCGCCAAGCTCGGCACACACCACACCACTGAGGTCAGCATGCCCGACGAACACGCCGGGATTGGGGAACGATTGTGAAAAAGGCTTGGCGCTACTCCGCCGCGGCGCGGTGCGTCTGCGCAGCAAGTGTGGACAGGAAGCTTTCCGTCCACCATGAGATATCTCGCGCGCGAAGCTCTTCCATCATACCGGCATGGCGCGCCTGCCGATCGGCCAACGGCATCTCGAGCGCAGAGGCGATGGCACGGGCCATTTCACCTGTATCGTATGGGTTTACGAGCAAAGCGCCGCCCATCTGCTCGGCCGCGCCCGCAAAATGCGACAGGATCAGAACGCCCGGATCATCGGGATCCTGCGCGGCGACGAATTCCTTGGCAACAAGGTTCATCCCGTCGGCCAGCGGCGTGACGAGCGCGGCATCGGCGCGGCGATAGAGGCCCGCGAGCCGTTCACGCTTCACGTTGCGGCGGATGTATCGAATGGGCGTCCAGTCAAGCTCCGCATAGGCGCCATTCAGCGCCCCTGACGTGGTTTCAAGCTCGGTGCGAATGTCGCGGTAGGCTTCCAGCTCTGCCCGGCTGGGCGGCGCGATCTGGATAAGCGAGGCGCGCGGCGCATCATCGGGCCGGTCGGCGAGGTAGGCGCCAAACGCCTCAAACCGATTTACAATACCCTTCGAGTAGTCAAGCCGATCCACCCCAATAAGCAGCTTCTGGTCCGGTGCAAGAGCGAGGCGCTCCGCACCGTCCGACGCTTCGGCCTGGGAAAGAAAGCTGTCCACATCGATTCCGATCGGGAAGGCGGCGGCCAGAAAACTACCGTGCGCGGTATGCACCCCGCCCTCAAGATCGAAGATTGCCGCGGGATCGGCGCGGAAGTGTTCCTGCAGCGCCGAGACGTCGCGTTCGGTTTGCAGGCCCACAAGATCAAACGCCGCCAACCACTCGGGAAATTCATCGCGTTCCGGCAGCGCCGGGATATCGGCGGCCAGCGGGAACGGCGTGTGCAGGAAGAAACCGATGCGGTTTGCAACACCGAGCGCCCGAAGCTCCCGCGCGACCGGCAGGAAGTGATAATCGTGCACCCACACCAGATCGCCTGGCGCGATCACACTAGCCAAAAGCCGCGCCACACGTGCATTCACCGCAGCATAGGCTTCCGCAAAGGCCGCATCGAAACCGATCAGATCGCTCCGCCTATGGAATAGCGGCCAGAGAACGGAGTTAGCGTAGCCGAGATAGAAATTCTCGTGTTCGTCGTGGCTCAAGTCAAAAGCTAGCCGCCGGTAGGGCCCGCTGCCGATTTCAGTTAGAGCTTCATGGGCGGTCTCTTGCGGCTCGGCAGAAGATCCGATCCAGATCCCCCCCTCGCGCATGAGGCAGTCGTGAAGCGCCACGACTAGGCCGCCCGCAGGCTCAGCCTCTGTGGGGATCCGGTTTGACAAAACGATCAGGCGGCTCATCGTACCGCCTCCGCCCAGCCAGAAAGGAGCGCATGCACATCCGAAGGTGCATCAACGCGGTGCGGCGCACAGGTTTCGCCCGCGCCCACCTTGATCGCGATTCCGTCTGACTGCGTCACCCACGCCAGCGCCGGTTCATCGGTTGTGTCATCGCCCAGGTAGATGGGTGTGCGCCCGGCAAAGGGCGCAGCCGCCATGAGGGCCGCAATGGCGTGATCCTTGCCGATTCCCGGGGGCCGCAGCTCGAACGCGCCCTTAGCGGGATGAAGCTCAAATGCGGGGTGTTCGGCGGCAAAGCGCGCAAGGTCTCTTTCAAGCGTGCCATGGAGATGCGGCGCGGCGCGGTAGTGAAGCGAAACTCCGAGCGGCTTCTTCTCCACCAAAAGCCCCGGATCGCGTTCGGCCAGAAAGGCCACGAACGCCTCAGCCGCGCGCAGATCATCGCTACCCGCAAGCGGGTGCGGCGGGCCGCCGGCACGTTCGGCCCCATGGCTGCCAATGACGGTTCTCGGCACGTCGGGAAGGTAGCTACGCAAGTCCGTCAGCCCCCGGCCCGTTACAATGGCGGTCGCGCCGTCTGTCACCGCTTCAAGCTCGGCGATAAGGCCCGGCAAGTGGGATGGCACAGTAATCGCATCGGGCCGCGGCGCGATATCGACAAGAACGCCATCGAAATCGAGAAACAAAGCCGCGTGGGCGAGATCGACAGTGGGTATACGGGCAATGAGCGTGGCGGGGGAGCCGGGCATAGGATGGGTCTTTGTTTGCGAATGAGTAGAGATATAGAGCGCGGGCGCAGAAAATGAACCATGTCGCCCCGGCGCATACGTATGAAGTCTCTCGAAATGGTAGGGATGGTAGCAGGGGCGCGTTTTGCTGAGAAATCGGGCGGATTGGGTTTGGCGGGCGCAGGCAATGGCCTGATCAGGTGCGCATCGCGATCACCCCCGACTTGCGCGTGACACACGCCGTAGGCGCCGTCCGAGGGTTGGCACGTTCCTGTGGGCCAGCGCCTCGGCAGGTTCTTTCCGCGCGGTCGAAGTGTGAGCGGGGGCACAATGATCACGTGCAACGCAAAGGCCGTGCGGCGCCACCCCAAGGGGCAGCGCGCGAGCTACGTTGCCTCGCTCTTCGCTAAGGCCCGCCGGAGCCCCTACCTCGCCTCCAACAACCCGCGAAAAAACGCAATCGTCGGCTTCAGCCCGTCGGCCAGCGGAACCGTAGGCGCCCAGCCCAGAAGGTCCTGGGCCATCGAGATGTCGGGACGGCGCTGGCGGGGATCGTTCTCAGGCAGATCCTTGTGAATGAAGCCACCCGTTGCACCGGTCTGCGCCACCACCTCTTCAGCCAATGCGCGGATCGTGAATTCCGCCGGGTTGCCGATGTTGATCGGCCCCGTCACGTCATCGGGCGTTTCCATCAGCCGGATCATGCCCTCGATCATGTCATCGACGTAACAGAAGCTGCGTGTCTGCTCACCGTCACCATAAAGCGTGATCGGCTCGCCCCGAAGCGCCTGCATGATGAAATTTGACACCACACGCCCATCTTCGGGGTGCATGCGGGGCCCGTAGGTATTGAAAATCCGCATCACCTTGATGCGCAGCCCATGCTGGCGGTGATAGTCGAAGAACAGCGTCTCCGCGCAGCGCTTGCCCTCGTCGTAACACGAACGCGGGCCGATTGGGTTTACGTTGCCCCAGTAGCTCTCGGGCTGGGGGTGTTCGATCGGATCACCGTACACCTCTGAGGTTGAGGCTTGGAGCACCTTCGCCCCGACGCGCTTGGCGAGCCCCAGCATGTTGATCGCGCCGTGGACGGAGGTTTTCGTCGTCTGCACCGGATCGTGCTGGTAATGGATCGGCGATGCCGGGCAGGCGAGGTTATAGATCTCGTCCACCTCCACGAAATACGGAAAGGTCACGTCGTGGCGCGCCAGCTCGAAGTTCGACTTGCCCAGAAGATGGGCGACGTTGGCTTTGCGGCCAGTGAAGAAGTTATCGACGCAGAGCACGTCGTGGCCCGCCGCCACCAGCCGGTCGCACAGATGCGAGCCAAGAAAGCCGGCGCCGCCGGTGACGAGGATGCGTTTTGCGGTGAGTGACAAGGGTTAATGCTCGTGTTGCCAGTGCGCCGGTTCGGGCCGCCGCATGAGGCCCCTGCCCTAACGACTGGCGCGGCGTTCGGCAATCACCCTGGCCGCAATGTGCCGTCGCCGCGTTATTTTATCCGCCGGGCGTTGCGCGTGGCCCGCAGCATCAGCGGGAAGCGCACCAGCGCTCGGGCGCTTTGAAAACCTCGCGCTCGCCAGAACCCAAAGCCCTGGCGTAGCCGCCAGCCCGCGTTTGGCGGCGCCTGTTTGAGCGCGGTATCGACGATGGCGTTAAGTGCCGCCGCCCGTTCCGCAGCGTGGGTTTTTGCATGGGCAGACGCGGCAGCGCGTAGATCGCCAATGCGTTCGGCAGCGTCACATATGGCCGAAGCGAGTGCTGCAGCGTCGTGCCGGGCAATGGCCACCGCCCGCCCGCCGGCAATGGCCGACGCCGCGAAGGAACAGCCCGCCGTGGCCAACACAGGAATGCCCGCCGCTTCGCATTCGTTGTAAATGCCCGATCCGCGATCCCCGTAGGTGCGGGGATCGTAGGGCAGCATCACCGCATCGGCGCGTGCAAGCTCGGTGGCGTAGCGGGCCGGGTTCAGCTCTTCCCGAAGTACCGTGACCCCGGGGGCGGCAGCCTCGATCGCATCGAGAAGATCGGCGGACTTGCGCGCCGAGGTGGCATTAACGGCAGCATGGATCGTAAAACGCAGCGCGGGGCGCGACCCTGCCGCGGCTGCAATGGCATCCGGAAAGAGCTCGTAGCCCTTGCCATCCACGATATGGCCGAAAGCCGAAAAGCGCGGGCCGTCGGTCTCGTCAATCTCGGCCAGCGGTCGCTCGATGGGAGCAGCAGGTGAAGGCGCCACCGCGATAGGGTGCATAAACTCCACCCTATAAACATCTGCCATTGCTTGTGTTTCAGTAAAGACGTGCAGCCTGTCGGCACCCACGGCAGCCTCCAAAGCGGCGTAGCCGCGGCGCGGGTGTTGCGGGCCCTCCGGCGCCGACATCCGAGCAAAGTCGCGCGACAACAAAAGCCAGGCGAGCACCGGGGGCCGCGCCTCTTCCGGCGCACGTGAGAGAAATCGCGCCACGGCCTCTGCCAGCGCCGCATCGCAAGTGGGCAGGATCACCAGATCGGGCATCCGCCTGTCGGGCCCGGCGCTGGCCAGAAGCCCGTCCAGCGTGGCGCGCACATGGGTTTCGAACTTGGTCGCACTGTAGGGGCCGCGAGAATAGACGTTGTTGGTAAAGACGGCCCGCGCGCCTGCCCCCTCGAGCGCGCCCGCCGTGGCGAAGCGTGAGCCGAGCACGCGCACCGAAACGCCACGCGCGGCAAGCACATCGGTGAGCGCAAGCGCCGCGGCATAGTGATGCCCCGCAACGCTGCGCAGGCCCGGATCAACGATCAGCGCTTCGCTCATACCCTGTGAGCCCGACCAGGCGCCATACGCGGCCCATGCCCTCGACTGTGCCCCATGGGGGGTATCCCTCCCTCATTCGCGCGTGGCTATAACAGCCCACCCCGGACGCTCCAAGCACCCCTTGGCCGCGTGTCCTTAATTGCCGGGCGCGGGCGTTGCGGCTAGGCTTTCTGCGATGCCGCATTCCATGCCCCTCGTCCATCGTTGGCGCCGCCTGATCCGGTCCACTTTCCTGGCACTCGCCTTATGCACACCGAGCGCGGCGTTGCCCCAAGCAGTGGCCGAATTCACAGTAACCGACAGCGTTCTGACCCCCGACCTTCGCCCTTTCACCGCATCGGCCGCCTTCCTTGGAAATGGCGCACAGATGGTGCGCGGCGGTGGATTTGAGCCGATCGTGATCCGCACGTGGTTTGTGGCCACCGAAACGGCAGGTGACGCCGTGATCACTGGCCCGAAAGCTCTAACGAAGAATGAAGTCTGGCGCGAAGGGGCGTTCGACGGCGCCGAGATCGAGGTGCTGCGCCTCGAAGGGGGCGCGTTTCGGCGTGTGCGGCAGGGCCGCGTGCCCGAAGACGGGCATAGGGCCAGCGGCTGGTGGCCGGTGGCCGAGGGGCGCCTTGTGCCACGGGGCAGCGAGCGCTTTACCTATGTCTGGCCCGCCGCCTATCGCAGCGGTGCGCGCGCCTGGTTTACGGTGCGTACGGTGGATCGCGCGGGGCGGCTTTCGGCACCGGCTACGGCAGTGGCGGCTGACCGGCCAGGCCCCCAGGGCAAACGGCTGCGCGCAAGGCCTCGCAACAGCTTGCGCCCTTATGAAAGAGTTGCGGGCACCGCGGACCTGCCCGCCCCGAATGGTCTGGTGGCCGAAGCGCGACCGGATGGCACGCTTGCACTCTCGTGGCAGCCAGTGCGCGGTGCAGCGGGCTATGTTGTTTATCGCTCGGACACGGCCCCCGTTGAGCATCGCGGGTTTTCCCTAGCCCTGGCAGAGCCAGGAGAAGAGGTGCGGGCGGGTGACCTCGTCATCCTGCGCCACACCGTCTTTTCGGGTGACGGCGGGCAATTACTGTCAGACTACGCCGCCGGGGCCCGGGGAGCGCACGCTTTGGTGGGCCACCGGATGATCCCGGGCCTGTCAGACGAGCCGGGCGCCGGTGCTTGGCATCTCGTGCCGCACACCCCCGAAACGCCCGTTCCCGAAGCTGGTGCAACACATATTCGAATCACGCTTGCGGCGGACGAAACGCTCACGCTTGATATGCCGAACTATGCTGGTGCAGATCAGGCATTTTACCCGGTGCCACTGGCGGGCGACACCTATGTGCTCGAGGCTTGGCTGCGCGGGGAGCGTGGGGCTCAGGCGGAAGTATCTGTCACTGGCCCGCTGGCTAATCGCATCGCAACCGAGCCGTTCCGGATCGGGCCAGAGTGGCGGCGTTTCCGGGCTGATATAGAAATCACGCGCATGCCGGCGGGCGAAGACGTTGGCGCAATTGGCTTGCGCCTGACCGGACCGGGCGAGATCGATATCGACAATCTGCGGATCTACCGCGCCGATGCGCCCTATCTCGCCTTGGTGCCAGAAGAAGCCGCGCTGCTCGAAACCTCAGGCATGGCCGCATTGCGCACCCACGGGCTGATCAAGACAGGCGAGGCCACCTATGATCTGGCGCAGCTCACCAACCCGCGCGGCGCGATCCGCACCGCACGCGGCAACACGCTGCACCAGACGCTCGCGATCGTCAGCGCTTCAGGCATAGATCCATGGCTGCAGATCGAACCGCATCTTTCGGCAGAGGAATGGCGTGGGCTGGCGGAGTATCTAGCCGCTCCCGCCGGAGCGGGGCCCTGGGCCGCAAAGCGCGCCGCGCAAGGCCAGGTGGCGCCGTGGACGGATGTGTTTGGCCAGATCACTTTTGAGATCGGCAACGAAACCTGGAACCCGCTCTTCGCTCCTTGGGTGTTTCCCGCACTTCCTGACGCCGAAACCGGGGCGGAGGCCAACGCAGGCGCTGTGTACGGCGCCTATCAGGAATACGTTCTTACTGCACTGCGTGAAAGCCCGCACTGGCCCACGCTGGAGCCGCTTTTGCGCCCCGTACTCGGCGGGCGGCTGGTTAGCGACTACGGGCTTGAAGCGGCCCGCGCGTCCCCCTCAAGCCCGCTTTTGGCGCACGCGGCCTATAATGGCGGCTGGGATATCGGCGATGGCCCTGTGCGGCGTACACGGCAGGGTTTCACGTCGGTTCTCACCCACAGTGTGCAAGCCGGGGCGCCGCGGATGGCCGAGATCTTGGACGGCGCAGAGGCCGTTGCGTCGGCGCGCGGGGCGCCACTCGCCCTTGGCACCTATGAGGCCGGGCCAGGCTATGCGCTCGTACACCGCGACGGCACGCGGCTTTCGCCAGACGCCGCGCGCGCCCAGGAAGAGGTGATGAAAAGCGCCGCCGGGGGCGCGGCGACGCTGGATGCGTTTCTCGGAAACGCTGCCCTGGGGCTTACCACACAGAATTACTTTCTGTTTCAGCCGGGCGGACGCTGGGCCTCGCATGCACCGCGCCATCGCGGCGGGCATGCCTATCCGGCGTGGGAGGCCTTGGAAATGTTCAATGCAAGCGGCACCGGCGACATGCTCGACGTCATTGCCGAACGTGTTCCCGTGTCAGATTTGCCAGAGCTCCGGCGGCGCCCAGCGGTGCGCGACGCCCCGATGGTGGCCGCCTACGCCACCCGCGCGGGCGACCGGCTTACTGTATTTCTTATCTCTCGCCGCCTACCGGATACAAGTGATGACGGGACGACGGAGGTGCGGCTCACCCTGCCTTTCACCGGTGCGGCAAACCTCACTCAAATCGCACAGAGCGGGCGCTACGACAGCCATGCCGTGTCGGGGCCTGACACGCGGTTCGAGCGTACAACGCTGCCGGTGCCCGACACACTGCCCGCCTTCCGGCCTCCGCCACTTCCGCCGGGTGAGGCCGCCATTTACGTGTTCCACGGGGTTCGATGACGTGCGCATCAGATACGCAGCAGGGCGCGGATTTGGACAAATTCTGGCCCTGATTATGCCGGAAACCGCTGGTTTTTTTGCATATGGCCCATGGGCTTGACGGCCAACCTTCCCACGCCTAACCCACCAGCACACGCAATAAGAGCAGCCCCGGCGCCCAAATCACGCGCCACCACAGGATAGCGAATGATCGGTTCCTACGCCAAGATGCTCGATCTGCTGGATGGTCGCGAACGCCGCCGCCTGCTGGTTTTGCTTTTCATCATGGTGATGATGTCTGCGTCGGAAGTCTTTGGAATATCGACGCTTCTGGTGCTCTTGAACCTGCTCTCGGATCCGGCGGGCGCGATTGAGGGCGGCCTCTTGGGCTGGCTCTATGACAGTTTGGGGTTCGAAACCCTCTTCAGCTTCCAGGTCGCGCTGGCACTCGCAACGCTCGTCGCCGTGATCGCCTCAATCGGGGTGCGCGCGCTTGGCACATACGCGATTGTGCGGTTTTCCAAGATGCGGGGCTTTACGATCTCAAGCCGGCTGCTGGAAAGCTACCTGCACCAGCCCTACACGTGGTTCTTGCAGCGCAACAGCTCCGAGATCAGCCGCAATGTGCTGCAGGAATCCGAGGGGCTGGTGAACAGGGTGATGATCCCGGGCCTTCAGATCATCGCAAGCACGCTCTTGGCCGTATCGATGGTGATCTTCATGCTCGCCGTCGATCCGGTGGTGACCCTGGCGGCGGCAGCTGGCATCGGGCTGACCTATTTCGTAATCTTCAGCCTTGTGCGCAGGGCGCTGCGCACCATGGGGCGGGCGATCTATGAGGCGAACGAACGCCGTTTCCAGCTGACGCAGGAATCGATGGGCGGGTTCAAGGAGATCAAGCTTCATAACCTTGAGGGAACCTATAGCGCCCGGTTTCGGGAACCGGCGCGGATCAAGGCGCGACTCGAAGCGCGCACGCGGGTGACCGAGGAGTTGCCGCGATTTGCAACCGAGGCGGTGGCGTTCGCGGGTATGCTCGCGATGATACTGGTCTTTCTGTTCCGCAACGATGGCAACCTTCTATCGGCGATCCCGACGCTTGGCGTCTTCGCTTTCGCCGCGCTGCGTCTGATGCCCACGGCGCAACTGATCTTCCGAAGTGTCGCCGCGCTCGAGAACTCGCGCACCATGCTGCACGATATCCACAAGAACTACATCGCCGCGCAGCGGGATCAGGCCCGCCGCGCGCTGGCCCCGTTCGAAGGTGAGCCGCTGCAGTTGGATAGGGAGCTTGAACTGCGCAATGTGAGCTTCGGCTATCCCGGCGCACAAGGCGCCACGCTGAAGGATTTCTCACTGGCTATAGGCGCGCGCACGACCGTTGGTTTGGTGGGGGGCACCGGGGCCGGCAAGACAACCGTGGTGGACTTGATCCTGGGGCTTCTGCCGCAGGCAACTGGCGCGCTGGTGGTTGACGGAACCGAGGTAAACAACACTAACCTGCGCAACTGGCAGCGCTCAATCGGCTATGTGCCGCAGACAATTTACCTTGTCGACGACACCGTTGCCCAGAACATTGCTTTCGGCATTGCGCCCGAGCAGGTGGACCGGACGGCAGTGGAGCGAGCAGCGCGCGCGGCCTCGCTGCATGACTTTGTGATGTCGGACCTTGCCGACGGCTATGACACGATCGTTGGCGAACGCGGCGTGCGCCTTTCGGGCGGTCAGCGCCAGCGGATCGGGATTGCCCGCGCGCTGTATCGCGCACCTTCGCTTCTGGTTATGGACGAGGCAACCTCGGCGCTCGACACCATCACCGAGCGTGTCGTGATGGAGGCTATCGGCAATCTGCGCGACGACATCACCATCGTGCTGATCGCGCACCGCCTGAGCACGGTGCGCAATTGCGATGCAATCCATTTGCTGAACCGGGGAAAAATCGTGGCCTCGGGCACCTATGACGAGCTGGTGGATGGTAGCGACGAGTTTCGGCAGATGGCGAGCGCGGGATGAGCGAGCGCACCGCACGCCTCTGAGCACGCTACAAGCTCGAAGAGGCCAAAAGGGCAGCGGCGGAGCGGTGGGATCTCGAGCGCCCGGAACCGGCCGAGGGCGCAGGGCAGGCGGGCCTACCGGGACAAAGCGCACCGCCGAGAGGTTGCGGCGCCACACCGCGGGCCAGCGCGCAGCCGGCTTCAGTAGCGACATCCGGCACTCCAACGCCTCGCGCCCGGCACTGCCAAGGGCAGCCCCGGGGGCAAGAACGTCAAAGCCTGGATAGGCGGGCCCGCCTGGTGAGCGGCGTGACCGTCGGGAAACCCCCGCATGTCCTACATGTACTCTTACGGTACGGCGGCCTTCGGACAGCCTCTTGCGAGGCCGGAAACCACTTGGATCAAGCGCAGGCCGAGGTGTTCGCCCGAGCCGCGCAGGGATGCATCGGGGGCAGGGTATAGGCCCCCGACGTTAATGGCCGTGTAACCCACCGCACGGGGACCGGTGCCCATAATCTCCCCGTAACGCTGCCGAATCCACGCAGTACACCGGGCTATCGCCCCCCGGGCGCGTGCGGATGAGGTGCTGCGCGGGGGGCGGTGCGGGACTGAGCCTGGATGGGGCCCGGACGGGCGGGGGGTGTCGCGGCCCCCGCCCGTTTGCGGCTTGCGCTGCCTCGGCCGGCGCGGCACCTATGGGCTGGCAAGCCCGGGAGCCGCCCAATGACACCCTATGCCGTTTATGACGTCTTTACCGACCAGCCCTTTGCCGGCAATCCGCTCGCTGTGGTGTTCGATGCCGCGGAACTAGACACCGAGGCGATGGTCGCAATCACGCGGGAGTTCAACTTCTCTGAGACCACCTTCATCCTACCGCCCGAAGATTCCGCCCACACCGCCAAGGTGCGAATCTTCACGCCCTCGGCGGAATTGCCATTCGCGGGCCATCCGACGGTGGGCACGGCGCTGGCGCTTAACGCGCGCGGCGCGGGGGCGGAGCAGGTGCTAGAGCTTGGGGTCGGCCCAATTCCGGTGACGATTGCCGAAGGCCGGGCAGAGTTTGTCACGCGCACGCCCCTTACGCGGGGCGAAGAACCCGAGATCGCCCGCATCGCCGCATGCCTGGGCCTGACTGAGGCCGCGATCCGCACAAAAGCGCACGCGCCGCAGATGGCCAGTGTGGGGCTCAGCTTCTGCCTCGTCGAGTTGACAGACCGTGCCAGCCTTACCGCCGTGGTGACCGATTTGCCCGCATTCCGCGAGGCCGCCGACCGGTATTCCGACCGGGCGAACTTCGGGCTGTTCTGCTACACACGAGACGGCGGCACGGTGCATGCGCGTATGTTCGCCCCCACCGGCGGCATCCCCGAAGATCCGGCTACAGGCTCCGCCTCAGCGGCGTTGACAGCCTATCTCGCCACGCTCGATGCCTCCGATCTGACGCTCACAATTCATCAGGGAGAGGATATGGGCCGTCCTTCGCGGATCGAAACACGGGCCACGTTTTCCGACGGCGCGGTGCGCTCGGTCGCCGTGGCGGGCCGCGCGCGGAAAGTGATGGAAGGGCAACTCACCGCCTGAGGGTTTTCTCCCGGAGGCGCGATGGGCTATCAGAGGCAACGGCTGCGAGGGGGGCGCACCATGCCCGACACGATCATCGAACGCTGCGAGGCCAAGGGGCTTCGGCTGACAGACCAGCGCCGCACGATCGCGCGCGTGCTCGAAGATGCGCAAGATCACCCCGATGTCGAAGCGCTTCACGCCCGCGCGGTTGCCGCCGATCCGGGCATCTCACTCGCCACAGTCTATCGCACCGTAAAGCTTTTCGAAGAGGCCGGGATACTTGAGAAGCTCGAGTTTGGTGACGGGCGCGCGCGCTATGAGGATGCCGAGCGCGAACATCACGATCACCTGATCGATATCCAGAGCGGCGAAGTGATCGAATTCGTCGACGCCGAGATCGAAGCGTTGCAGGAGCGTATCGCGGCCAAGCTCGGCTACGAGTTGCGCGGCCACAGGCTGGAGCTCTACGGGGTGCCGCGCAAAAAGCCGTAAATGGCGCAGGTTCGCCGACGCGCCGATCCGCGCCTTGCACCGGCCGCGCGCCCGTGGATGAAATGCGGGGCTCCTGCTCACCCAATGCCCGACGATGACCGACCACGCCGCTTTGATGGACGCCACATATCGCCGCCAGCGCCACATCTACGATGTGACGCGGCCGCTCTTTCTGCGCGGGCGCAGCCGATTGATCCGCGCGCTTGACCCCGCGCCGGAGGCGAAGATCCTCGAACTGGCCTGCGGCACCGGACAGAACCTGCGCGCCATCGCGCGAGCCTATCCTGGCCGGGCGCTCTACGGGCTTGATATCTCAAGTGAGATGCTCGCAACGGCGCAAATGAAGATGAAAGGCCAGGCGCTTTTGGCCAAGGGCGACGCAACCGGCTTCGATGCCCCTGCCCTTTTTGGCACCGACGCGTTCGACCATGTCGTGATCAGCTACGCACTCTCGATGATCCCCGACTGGCGCGGCGCGATCGGCGAGGCGATGCGCCACCTCGCCCCCGGGGGTACGCTGCATGTTGTGGATTTCGGCGATCTGGCGGGCTGGCCGCGCACGTTCCGCACCGCACTTACCGCTGCCGTTGCCCGCTTTCACGTCACGCCGCGCGAAGGGCTGCCCCGCGCATTGCATGAGGCGGCCCAAGCCTATGGCGGAACCGCGACGACCACCCCTCTTGCCCGCGGTTATGCCTGTGCGGGGGTTGTCCGCGTACCCTGAGTCACGGGTCGATGTTATCGCTAACAGAAGCGGTTCCCCGCGCCCCTACCCCGTGCTACAGAACGCGGGACTCCCTTGGCCAGAAGGACCGCCCCCATGAGCATCATCGTCGATATCCACGCCCGCGAAATTCTCGATAGCCGGGGCAACCCGACGGTGGAGGTGGACGTGGTTCTGGAAGATGGCACGATGGGCCGCGCGGCGGTTCCTTCGGGCGCGTCAACCGGTGCACACGAGGCTGTCGAAAAGCGTGATGGCGACAAAAGCCGCTACCTTGGTAAGGGCGTTCTTGAGGCGGTTGCGGCGGTCAATGGCGAGATTGCGGAAGCGCTCGTTGGGATGGACGCGACGGATCAGGAAGACCTTGATGCGGCGATGATCGAGCTTGACGGCACCTCCAACAAGGGCCGCCTCGGAGCCAATGCGATCCTCGGTGTTTCGCTTGCTGTAGCGAAGGCTGGGGCGGACTTTTCGGCCCTGCCCCTATACCGCTATGTCGGCGGCACAGCGGCACGCACCCTGCCGGTGCCAATGATGAACATCATCAACGGCGGCGAACATGCAGATAATCCGATCGATATTCAGGAATTCATGATTATGCCCATCGCAGCGGGCAACATCCGTGATGCGGTGCGGATGGGCAGCGAGATCTTTCACACGTTGAAGAAAGAGCTTTCCTCGGCGGGCATGTCCACAGGTCTCGGTGACGAGGGCGGTTTCGCGCCCGAGCTTGGATCCACCCGAGATGCGCTCGATTTCATTCTGCGTTCGGTTGAAAAGGCAGGGTATTCACCGGGCGATGATGTTATGCTCGCGCTCGATTGCGCAGCAACAGAGTACTTCAAAGACGGCTCATATGTGTTTGCTGGCGAAAACAAAACGCTTTCCTCGGAAGAAAACGTTGCCTACCTAGAGGCGCTTGTGGCCGATTATCCGATCCTCTCAATCGAAGACGGGATGGGCGAGGATGATTGGGATGGCTGGCAGATGCTCACGGATGCCTTGGGCGACAAAGTGCAGCTTGTGGGCGATGATCTTTTCGTCACCAACCCCGCGCGGCTGGCGGACGGGATCGCGCAAAGCGCGGCCAACTCGCTGCTCGTTAAGGTGAACCAAATCGGCACGCTTTCAGAAACGCTAAAGGCGGTGGATATGGCCCACCGGGCGCGGTTTACTTGCGTGATGTCGCACCGCTCTGGCGAAACCGAAGACGCCACGATCGCCGATCTCGCGGTGGCCACGAATTGCGGTCAGATCAAAACGGGCTCGCTCGCGCGGTCTGACCGGCTGGCAAAATACAACCAGCTGATCCGGATAGAAGAAACTCTCGGCGAAACAGCGATTTACGCCGGAAAATCTATCCTGCGATAGATGGCGGAGCCGGAGGAGTTTTATACGGATCCCGCTTTTGCGGCGATCTACGATGCTCAGAACGTGGACCGGGATGACTTCGATTTCTGCCTGGCCCGCGCGCACGGATGCCGCGCCGTGCTTGACCTCGGCTGCGGCACAGGCGCGTTGGCTGTGGAGCTTTCGGAGTTCGTGCCGCGCGTCGTTGGTGCCGATCCGGCGGCGGCCATGCTAAATGTTGCCCGCGCCCGGCCTGACGGTGATCGTGTAGCATGGGTGGAGGGCGACGGCCGCACCCTCGATCTGGACGAAACCTTCGATCTGATCGTGATGACCGGCCACGCGTTCCAATGCCTGCTCAGCGATGCAGATCAGGATGCTATTCTGGCCACCATGGCGCGCCACCTCGCGCCTGGGGGGCGCGCCATCTTCGACAGTCGCAACCCAATCGGGCGAAGGTGGGAAGACTGGACGCCGGAAAAATCGCGGCGCAGCTTTATCGCCGAGGATGGTACCGTTTGGACGAAATGGACCTCGGTCGTGCGCGAACCCGGCGAGGTAATCGCTTATACCCAGTATTTCCGGCAAGAGCCCGATGGCCCCGTGCGCCCGACGACCGCGCGACTGCGATGGGCGTCCAAGGAACGGCTTTTGGTAGCGCTAGGGGGCGCGGGGCTTGAGATGGCTGAGATGCTGGGCGACTGGCGCGGGGGGGCGTGGACCGAAAGCTCCCAAGAGATCGTGATCGTTGCGCGCCACAGGGGGGCAGCCTGAGATGACCCTCAGTATCCACCTCGCGGGCGCGAGCGACATGTCCACCGTCGCAGACCTGTGCCGGGCCTATCGCGAAACGCTGATCGCCCGGTCGGAAGACACGCCCGAATTCGTGGCGCGTTACTATGGCGCGGGGGCGTTTGAAACGCTTCTGAAGGAGCTGCCCCAAAAACACGCCCGCCCAGATGGTGCTATCTTCCTGGCCTGCAAAGGCGATGCGCCGGTAGGCTGCGCGATGACTCACCGAATTGATATAGAAACCTGCGAGATCAAGCGCGTCTATGTGGCGCCCGAGGCGCGGGGGCTCGGCGCGGGTCGCGCGCTTTTCGAGGCTGCGATGGCACAGGCCCGCGCCGATGGCTACGTGCGCATGGTGCTGGATACGTTCCACACGTTGGCCGAGGCCATCGAACTTTACGGCAAGTTGGGGTTTGCCGAGACGCCGCCGTTCTATCCGCCCGACCGGGAACTGGGCGACAAAATCCGGTTCTACGCGCGCCCGCTCTAAAGGCGGGCGCGGCACACCTCTCTCGCTAAAGCCAGATTCGCGGCGCGTAGAGCCCGGCAATGGCTTTTGTGCGTTCGGCATCGCGGTCAATCGCGGCACGCATGCCGAGGGGCAACGTCTCAGCATAGCCTGTATCCTCTGCCGCGCGACGGCGTTCGAGGCGGGCGATCCGGTCTTTCCAGAGGGCGCGGAAGGTCATCATCGGTTTCCTTTTTTCGTAGGCCGCTTGATTTCGGCCGTTGATTTGGATGACATGAGTGTGACGCCCGGGGCCGCTTCGGGGGATCGGGCAGATGTCCCGCCCAACGGCAAAAGATGTCCCAACCTGGCGCGGAAATGTCCCGTTACATGGGAGACGATCATGCAAAGCGTTCGGTTTACCCGCGCAGCCGACGGTCTGTCGCTGGCCTGGGCCCGGTCAGGGTCCGGGCGCCCGCTGGTGAAAACCTCGAACTGGCTGACCCATCTCAAGCACGACCAGGAAAGCCCGCTTTGGAAACACTGGATCACGTTTCTGGAGCGTCATTTCGATTACCTGCGCTATGATGAGCGCGGTTGCGGCATGTCGGATCGCGAGCCGGGCGCACTGTCGCTGGACGTCTGGCTGGATGACATGGAACGTGTGATCGCGGCCTCGCAGATCGAAACGCCCTTCGCGCTTCTCGGCCTCAGCCAGGGTGCGACGACCGCGATCGCCTACGCCCATCGCCACCCCGAGCGGGTTTCGCAACTGATCCTATTCGGCGGCTATGCACGGGGCACGTTCTGCCGGGGCGATGATGAGGCGGAAATACTATATCGCGGCATCCTGGACGTGCTGCGCACCGGTTGGCATCAGCCGGTTCCAGCGTTCCGCGAGGTGTTTACGCGGAAGTTCGTGCCCGACGGGCCGCCTGACCGTATCGCGTGGTTCAACGATTTGGTGCTGCGCACCACCGGGCCCGACGCCGCGCAGGCGCTCCTGCTCGCGCGTGCGGAGATCGACGTGGAGCCTCTTTTGGCGGAGATCACGTGCCCCACGATTGTTCTGCATTGCGAGGATGATATGGCGGTGCCGTTCGAGGAAGGCGCACGGATCGCCCGCGGCATCCCCGGCGCCGAGTTCGTCGCGCTGCCTGGGCGCAATCATATCCTTCAGGTCGACGAACCGGCCTGGGCACAGTTCACCGATGCAGTCCTCTCCGCCACCGGGTGCGCTGAAAGCGCCGCGCCCGATCTTACGTTGCGGGAGCGGGAAATCCTCGATCTGATCTGCGCAGCGTTGAGCAACAAGGCCATCGCGCGCGAACTTGGGGTGAGCGAGAAGACGGTTCGCAACCATGCCACACATCTCTTTGCCAAGCTCGGGGTAGCGAGCCGGCAGGAAGCTATCCTGAAGATGCGGGGCGCGGCATGACGGGGGATGGAATTATTGCGGCCCTCGGGCTTTCTCCACATCCCGAAGGCGGCTGGTACCGGCAGACCTGGGTCGAGGAAAGTGCTACGGGCCGGCCCGCGGGCACGGCGATCTACTTTCTTTTGAAGGGGGGCGAGGCTAGCCACTGGCACCGGGTCGATGCCGCCGAGATCTGGCACTTCTATGCCGGCGCGCCCCTGGTGCTCTCCATGGCCGAAACCGAAGCCGGGCCCGCGGCGGAGCACATCCTCGCTGACGATCTCGCGGAAGGCATGCCCCAGATCGTGGTGCCCAAGGGCCATTGGCAGGCGGCGCGCACGACCGGAGCCTATACGCTCGTGGGCTGCACTGTTAGCCCGGGGTTTCGCTTCGAAGGTTTCGAACTGGCGCCGCCTGGATTTGACATTGCGCGAGGCGGCTAATTGCCACCACCCGCCTCGGCCTTCTTGGCCCAGGCGCCGCCTTCCTGGCTCCAGTATTGGGCCGCGGCGCCCGCGCCGGTGAGCGCGCGCCATTGACCGCGCGCGGCTTCCACAGCGGTGTCATCATTGCCATCGAAGAGGATACAGACGCGTTCGAGGGCGGCGACCTCTTCGGCCGTCACCCCTGCCCCGTCGATCGCCATCAGGCAGGCCGCGCCATTCGGCGCCTCTGACGCGGTTGTCAAAAGTACTGGCTGATCGGCATCATAGGTGCCCCCGGCCCGGCCGTGGGGCAGAAACCCCTCGCCCAGCCAGAGCTTTTCATCGAGCCAGTCAAGCCGCGCCGCATCGACGCCCCGCACCGCCACACGCCAGCCCGCGCCCAGCGCCTTGCCGATCAGCATCGGTAGCGTGGCTTCCAGCGGGCTGCGCGTAAGATGATAGAAATAGGCGGCCCCCATGGCGCGATTAGCCCTCGAACCTCTCCGCGATCAGCCGGTTGAGCGCCAGCACGCCCCAGCCGGATGCACCCTTCGGGCTGAGGGGCCCATCGGATTTCAAACTGGCCACCCCGGCGATATCGAGGTGAATCCAAGGTGTATCCTCTTTCACGAAACGCTGAAGGAACTGTGCTGCAGTGATCGAGCCTGCCGCGCGGCCGCCGACGTTCTTGAAATCCGCAATCCGACTTTTGAGCAGCTTGTCGTAAGCGGGTCCGAGCGGCATGCGCCAGGCGCCCTCGTTCTCAGCCTCTGCCGCCTTGAGAAACGCATCAGCCAGCACATCGTTGTTGGAGAACACACCTGCATGTTCGTGGCCCAGCGAGATTATGATCGCGCCCGTGAGCGTGGCGAGATCAATCATGCCCGCGGGTTTGTACGCCTCCTGAACATGCCACATAATATCGCATAGAACGAGCCGGCCCTCGGCATCGGTATTGATCACCTCAACGGTATCGCCCTTCATGGTTTCCACCACATCGCCGGGGCGCTGGGCGCGTCCATCGGGCATGTTTTCCACTAGGCCCACGATGCCCACGACATTGGCCTTTGCCTTGCGAAGCGCAATGGCCTTCATCACGCCCGCAACCGTTCCTGCACCGCCCATATCCATCGTCATGTCTTCCATGCCGCCCGCCGGCTTGAGGCTGATGCCGCCCGTATCGAAGACAACGCCCTTACCCACCAGCGCCAGCGGCGCCTCGTCACCGCCGCCGGACCATTCCATGATCACCACCTTGGACGGGCTTTCGGAACCCTGGCCCACGGCAAGGAGTGTGCGCATGCCAAGCTCTTCAAGTTCGGGCTCTTCGAGCACGGAAACCTTTAGGCCAAGATCCGAAAGTGCGGCCAGCTGTTCGGCAAACTCCGTGGTGGTCAGCACGTTCGAGGGCGCATTGACCAGATCGCGCGTGAAGAACACGCCATCGGCAAGTGCGGCGACGTCTGCCGCGTCGCGCTCAGCCTCATCGGGCCGGGCAACCATGAAAGTGAAATCGCCCGCCCCCCCATCGGCGGCGTCATCCTCCCCGGTTTTGTGATCGCGATAGGTATAAGCGCGCAGAACCGCGCCAAGGGCGACGTCGGCGACGCCTCGCAGATTGCCTGCAAGCACCAGAACTGGCTTGCCCCCCGCGCCCACGCCAATCCGCGCGCCCGCCTTCCGCGCTGCCGTTGTATCCGCGCGCCGTTCGAGCTTGATCACCTGAATGGCGTCGGCCGCAAGCCCGGTGGGAAATGCGAGATCGCGGGCATCGCCCTCACCCATCTTCGCAAACACATCGCTTTCGGCGAAGCGTTCGAGCGCCCCGCGCGTCAGCCGGTTAACCCGGCGCGCGGTTTGATCGAGCTTGCCGCTTGGGGTGACAAATACGGTGATCCGGCCAGCGGCCTCGGCAATCGTATCGAGCTCAACCTCAGTGAATTTTAGCGCGGCGGGGGTTGTCATCAATATCTCCTCGGATCGGGTCAGCAATACCTAGCCGGGGGCCGTGGCAAGCGCCAGATGGGAGTTTTCCCGCCCCCGGCGATGGGTTACGTTCGCCCGCGGGTGACGAAGCGGCAGACCGGGGCGGTGCGCTTGGCGAAATTCGATCGATACATGCTGGCGCAACTTCTGGTAATCTTTGGGTTTCTGGCTGTGGTGCTGGTGCTCGTCTACTGGGTGAACCAGGCTGTGCGGCTGTTCGACTTTCTGATCGGGAGTGGGCAGTCAGCGGTTGTATTTCTGGAGTTTACCGCGCTCAGCCTGCCGAACGTAATCCGCATCGTTGTGCCCGTTGCAGCCTTCGCCGCCACGCTCTACGTGGCCAACCGGCTGTCTTCGGAAAGTGAGCTCGTGGTCGTTCAATCCACAGGCTACAGCCCGTTTCGCCTTGCGCGGCCTGTTGCGTTTTTCGGTGCGTTCGTCGCCGTGTTCGTGGCGCTTCTTGTGCATCTCATCGTGCCAGCCGCGCATTCACGATTGGTCGACCGGCAAGCGGAGGTGACAGAAAACGTCACCGCACGGTTCCTTGTGGAAGGCCAATTCATGCATCCTGCCCCCGGCGCCACGATTTATATTCGAGAGATCACGCCAACGGGCGAGTTACGCGATCTTTTCCTGCGGGATGCGCGCGAGGAAAACCGCCACGTCACCTATACGTCGACACGGGCGCTGCTCTTACGCGGAGAAAACGGGCCACGGCTGGCGATGTTCGACGGTATGGCGCAGACTTATTCGCCCGCGGGCCGCAATCTTGCGATCACCCGATTTGAAACGCTGAACCTGGATATCGGGCGCCTGATCGACATGGCCGCGCCGGGCAGCCGCGATGCGCGCGGGTACCGTGAGCTTTCAACGACCGAACTCTTGTCTGGCGACCGCGCCCTGGCAGCGGCGGCGGGCGTGAGCACCGATCTGATGATCACCGAAGGGCACCGCCGGATGACGCAATCGATGATGGCGTTCGTGGGTCCGCTCATCGGCTTTGCCACACTGATGCTTGCCGGGTTCAGCCGCTTCGGGATCTGGAACCAGATCTTCGGGGCCGTGCTGCTGATTGTTGCGATCCAGACCTTCGATGGCGCAATGATCGACATCACCCGTGAAACTGCGGCGCTCTGGCCCTTGATTTACCTTCCGCCGCTGGTTGCCCTTGTGCTGTCGGTGGCGATGCTGTGGCTGGCCGCGCATCCCGGGCTATTCCGGCGCCGGCCTACCCTTCCGGAGACGCCAGGGTGACGCTGCATCTCTACATCGCCCGCCGGTTCGCTTTTGCGTTCATCGGCATGTTCTTCGCACTTGGGATGGTCCTTGCCCTGGTGGATCTTCTCGAACACGTACAGCGCTTTGGCGATCGCGACGTGAGTTTCGGCGCCATCGTTTCCCTGACACTTCTTAACGTGCCACAAGCGATCTACAGGATCCTTCCCTTGGTCACGATCCTTGCCACGCTTGCGCTCTTTGTGGCGCTGTCACGATCCTCAGAACTTGTGATCGCGCGTGCTGCGGGGCGCTCGGCGCTGACGAGCCTTGCCGCACCCGTTGTCGTGGCGCTTATGATTGGGGGAGGCGCAGTCGCGATGATGAACCCGCTCGTAGCCGCCACATCCAAGCAATACGACACGCTATCCAATCGTTATGCGGAAACGGCGCGCAGTGTGCTGTCGGTTACGGACGACGGCCTGTGGCTGCGCCAGGCCAGCGCGGGCGGGCAGACGGTGATCCGGGCCGCGCGCGCCAACCTTGATGGAACCGAGCTTTACGACACGACGTTCCTCGCCTTCGCCCGCGGGGGGTTGCCGATCTCGCGGATCGATGCCGCTGAAGCCCGACTCACGCCCGGGGAATGGCAGTTGAGCAATGTGAAGCTTTGGCCAATCGCAGTCGCAGACAACCCCGAGCGTGTGGCGGTGTTACATGACAGCCTCAGCATCCCCACGGATCTGACACGCAATCGGATCATAGACAGTTTCGGAACGCCCTCGGCCATTCCTATCTGGGAACTGCCGGCCTTCATTGCGCAACTTGAGCAAGCGGGTTTCTCCGCCCGTCAACACCGCGTGTGGTATCAGATGGAGCTTGCGCTCCCGCTCCTACTGGCCGCGATGGTTCTGGTGGCGGCCGGCTTCACCCTGCGACCGGCCCGGTTTGGGCGAACAGGGCTCATGGTGGCCATGGCGCTCGTCTTGGGCTTCACACTCTATTTCATCCGCAATTTCGCACAAATCCTAGGCGAGAACGGGCAGATTCCGGTTGAGCTTGCAGCCTGGGGCCCACCAGTGGCAGCAATGCTTCTGCCACTGGGTCTGCTGTTGCATCTGGAGGACGGCTGATGCAGCGCCTGTTGGCCGCCGTGGTTGCGCTGTGTCTTGCTGCCAACCTCGCTTCGGCGCAAGACGCAACGCTTGTGGCCGATAGTCTCGCCATCACATCCGACAACACGCTGGTGGCCGAGGGAAATGTCGAGGTGTTCTTCGACGGCACGCGGCTCACGGCACGCCGGGTCATCTACGATCGTACTGCGGACAGGCTTACCATCGAGGGGCCGCTCACCCTTGCGGAAGGCACAGAAGCGGTGATCCTGGCTGATAGCGCCGAGCTTGATGCAGATCTTACCGACGGCATCCTACGCAGCGCGCGTCTGGTGCTTGACCAACAACTGCAGATCGCCGCGGCGCAAATCGCGCGCTCGGGCGGGCGTTTCACCGAAATCTCGCGCGCCGTCGTTTCAAGCTGCGAAATCTGCGAACCAGGCAGCGCGCCTATCTGGGAGATCCGCGCCAGTCGCGCCATTCGGGATGAAGAAGAGCGCCAGCTTTATTTTGAAGATGCGCAGCTTCGCGTCGCGGGCGTTCCTGTCTTTTATATCCCGCGCCTGCGGCTGCCGGATCCCACGCTGACGCGTGCCACCGGGTTTCTTCCCGCCTCAATCGAACAGCGTTCGAGACTCAACACCGGGGTCAAGATCCCCTACTTCATCAAAATCGGCGATCATGCGGATCTGACATTTCGCGCCTACCTTTCGCCGGCAACGCGAACCCTTGAAGCCGAGTTCAGGCAAGAACTTCGGCAGGGTCGGCTGAGCTTCGAAGGCGCAATCTCGCAAGACGATATCCGCGAAGGTGACACGCGGGCATACCTTTTTGCGGAAGGCGAGTTCGATTTGCCGCGCGGCTTTACTCTAAAGGCGGACTTGGAGCTTGTGAGCGACACGTCGTACCTTCTCGAATACGGCTATTCCGATAAGGATAGGCTGGACAGCGCGCTCGAGATTGGCCGGGTGCGCGATGGCCAGCGTATTCTGACGGCGATCACCGCGTTTCGCACCCTTCGTGCGTCGGAACTCCCCATCGAAGAAGAGCTTCCGAACCGGCGCGTTGAGCTTGAATACGAAGAACGCATGTTCGCCGATCCCGTTTGGGGCCAGGCCTGGGCCGAGTTCGGCGTGTTGACCCTGAATCGGGAGTCTACCGATCCCATAACTGGGCGGGATGTCAGCCGTGTCTCGGCCGCGATGCGCTGGCAGGCGAACGCCGATTTGGGGTTTGGCCTTCGCGGCTCTGCCGATGCCCGGGTTGATATGGATTATTATGCCATCAGCGAAGATCCCGATTTCGACGATACCAGCCGCATCGCCCCGGCCGCAGCGGTTGGGCTGAGCTGGCCCTTGCACCGGAGAGGCGAGAATGGTGTGCGGCATCTTTTGGAGCCGCGTGTGCAGTTGGCCTGGTCTGATGTGTCCGGCGAGGCGGTTCCGAACGAGGACAGCACCTCGGTTGAATTCGACGAGGGCAACCTCTTCGCCTTGTCGCGTTTCCCGGGGTCGGACGCCGTGGAAACCGGCACGCGGGCGAACCTGGGGCTGACATGGACGCGGTTTGATCCAGCGGGCTGGTCACTCGGCGCCACGGTGGGCCGCGTCGTGCGCTTCGAGGACTCGGGCCAGTTCGGAACCGATACCGGGCTTTCCGGCGACAGCTCTGATTGGTTGTTCGCCGCCCAATACAAGCAGGGTCGCAGCATTTCGATTACCAGCCGATCATTGATCGATGACGATCTTGATGTGAACGTGGCCGAGACCCGCTTTGACTATTTCACCGACCGTGTACGCCTTGGCGGCAGCTACATCTATCGGGCAGCCGCCCCGCTGGCGGACCGGTTTGACGAAACATCGGAACTCGCCGTTGATGGCGCGCTTCAGATCGACCCCAATTGGCGCGCACGGGCCGACTGGCGGTATGAGGCCGATGAGGGGCGCAGCACCCGTGCCGGCGTCGGCGTCACGTATCAAAACGAATGTGTCGGGGTTGACCTTTCCCTCTCCCGGCGCTTCACCTCATCTACGACTGTGGAACCGGCAACCGATATCACGCTTCGCGTGTTTTTGAGCGGCTTCGGGGGCGGGGACAATGGGCAGCGGCCACCAAGCCGCTGCAGGGGATGAGTTCGATGCGATATCTCTCTGTTATGGCAATTCTTTTAACAGTTGCTTTGCCGCCCTCACTAACAATGGCGCAGGGGGAGTTCAGCCCAGCTATCCGGGTGAACGACGCCGCCATAACACCTTATGAGATCGAGCAGCGGGCGCGTCTGTTGCGCACCCTAGGCGCGGCGCGGAATGCCGACAGCGAGGCGCGCGATGTGCTGATTGAAGAGCGGCTGCAAGTGGCCGCCGCGAACGATCTCGGTATTACGGCAACCGAGGCGGATGTTGCCGACGCACTTGATGAATTGGCGGCCCGCGGCAACCTCACCGCAGATGAATTCGTGGCTCGACTGGAAGACGGCGGTGTGGCCCGCCAGTCAATCGAGACGTTTGTGACAGCGGGCGTGCTTTGGCGTGAGGTCATTCGCGCACGGTTCGGCCCCCGCGCGCAGGTCAGCGAGGCGGATGTCGACCGGGCGGTGGCACTTGCTGGGCGCACCGGCGGCGCGCGCGTTCTAATCTCAGAAATCGTCTTGCCCGCTCGCACGTCGGAAGAACGCGCCGCGAACCGTGCGCGGGCAGAAGGATTTGCGGAGTTGCGCAGCACAGCAGCCTTTTCGCAGGCGGCCCGAGATTTCTCGGCCGCGCCCACACGGGCTGATGGCGGGCAGGTGGATTGGCTGGACCTTGCCACGCTTCCGCCAGAACTGCGCACCGAGTTTCTAACGCTGGCGCCGGGCGGTGTGACGACACCGCTGGAATTGCCCAACGCGGTCGCGGTCTTTCAATTGCGTGCGCTTGAGGAACTGCCACCGCAAGCACCCCAGACTCTTGCAATCGACTACGCCGAATTCCGCATTCCAGACGGCGACCGCCGGACCGCCGGCCAGGTTCTTGCCGTGATCGATACTTGCGATGATTTGTTCGGTGTCGCCGAAGGGCTTCCTGAGGAGCGCCTTTTTCGCGACGTGCGGCCAGTGGCCGAGATCCCCCGCGACGTCGCGCTGGCACTGGCCCGCCTTGATACCGACGAAACCGCCGTGCTCACCCGCCCCGGCGGGCAATCAGTGGTAATGCTGTGTGGGCGTACGTCGGCACTTACAGCCGAACTGGATCGTGGCCAGATCCGTAGCCAGCTCCTAAGCCAACGCCTGCAGTCTTACGCGGAAGGGTTTCTTGCGGAGCTCCGCGCCGATGCGGTGATCCAAGAGCTGCAATGAACACTGCACCCCTTGTGGTGAGCGCCGGTGATCCGGCGGGCGTTGGACCCGAGATCGCCGTCGCTGCATGGCGCGAACTGAGGCTAGACGTTCCCTTTGCCTGGATCGGGGATCCGCGTCACCTGCCCCACGGCACACCGGTGACGGAAATCGAAGAGGTGGATCAGGCGCGCGGCGCGCCGGGCTTTCCCGTTCTCCCTCACCCCTTCGCCGCACCAGCCACACCGGGGGTGCCAGATCCAGCGAATGCGCCCGCCACCGTTGCCGCCATCGCAAGGGGCGTGGACCTTGTTACCTCTGGTGCAGCGGGCGGGCTTGTTACAGCGCCGATCAACAAGAAGGTGCTGATCGATGGCGCTGGCTTCGCCTTCCCGGGCCACACAGAATACCTCGCTTCATTGGCGGGCATTGACGATGTGGTGATGATGCTGGCGGCCCCGGCCCTGCGGGTTGTGCCCGCTACAATCCATATCCCTCTTGCGGACGTTCCAGCAACGCTCACGACGGACGGGCTGACGCGCACAATCCGGATCACCCACGCGGCGCTTATTCGCGATTTCGGTGTGGCGGCCCCGCGGATTGCGGTTGCGGGGCTAAACCCCCATGCGGGCGAAGGCGGCGCAATCGGGCGTGAAGAAATCGAAGTGATTACTCCCACGATCGCGGCGCTGCAGGCAGAGGGCCTGAACGTAAGCGGGCCCCATTCGGGGGACACGCTATTTCACCCTGCCGCCCGCGCCCGCTACGACGCCGCGATTGCAATGTATCACGACCAGGCGTTGATCCCGATTAAGACCATCGATTTCGAAGGGGGGGTGAATGCAACACTTGGCCTGCCCTTCGTACGTACGTCTCCCGACCACGGCACGGCCTACGATATCGCGGGCAAGGGCCGGGCTGATGCAACATCGATAATCGCGGCCCTGCGGCTTGCGGGCGAAATGGTTGCACGGCGGACGGCCGCAGAGTGAGTGCGATCGACGACTTGCCGCCGTTGCGCGAGGTTATTGCGCGGTACGGGCTTTCCGCCCGCAAAAGCCTCGGCCAGAACTTCCTGCTCGATCTGAATCTCACCGCGAAGATCGCCCGACAGGTGGGCGATCTTGCGGGATCCGATATTCTCGAAATCGGCCCAGGCCCAGGCGGCCTTACGCGCGGGCTTCTGGCTGAAGGCGCGCGCCGCGTCGTGGCGGTAGAGAAGGACGCTCGTTGCTTACCTGCGTTGCACGAGATCGCGGCGGCATATCCGGGCCGGGTGGAAGTGATCGAAGGTGATGCGCTGGCGATCGACCCGGCCGCCTACCTTACCCCGCCAATCCGGATCGCCGCGAACCTGCCCTACAATGTCGGGACCGAGCTTTTGACCCGCTGGCTCGATCCCCCAGCCTGGCCACCGTTCTGGGAAAGCCTCACGCTCATGTTTCAACGCGAGGTCGCCGAGCGCATCGTGGCGGCACCGGGAAGCAAGACCTATGGGCGGCTCTCAGTGCTCGCAGGCTGGCGCAGCAACGCACGGATCGTGATGGATCTTCCGCCGGGCGCCTTCACACCGCGGCCCAAGGTGCGCTCAGCCGTAGTACATATAGACGCCTTGCCCGCGCCACGGTTTGCGGCAGACGCGGACATGTTGAAACGTGTGGTCGCTCAAGCCTTTGGTCAGCGCCGGAAGATGCTGCGCGCAAGTCTTCGGGGCCTAGCGCCTGATATCGAAGACAGGCTAACGGCAGCGGGCATTGCGCCAACCCGCCGGGCGGAAAGCGTTTCGGTGGAAGAGTTCTGCGCGCTCGCTCGCGCGGCGGCGGCGCGCTGAAGCGGCGCAACACTTAGCGCAACGAATGCCTTCTGAGCCGTTCGGACACAACCGCCTATTGATTGAACAGGGGGGGTACGCTGCAGATACGTGACCCCCAACATGGCCACCAAAGCAACGCCAAACTCGTTTGAGAGCGGCCGCTCCGTTACTCAGCCGCTTCAGGCGCCTCCGGCGCTTCAGAAGGGCCATCGCCGCCACCACTTTGGGCATCAGTGTTGCCAGCATTGCCACCGCCACCACGGCGCCGACGCCGGGGCTTGCTTTCCGGTGTCTCAACAAGGCCGCTTTCGCCGGTATCACCGCCGAAATCCATCACGTCGCCCGCACCGCCTTCTGATGCGGCAGGTGGTGCCTCTGCGGCACCATTTTGCTGCTGTCGGTTGGCTTGACGTTCCGCGCGATCGCGTTCTTGCTGCTCGCGCCGGGCTTCCTGTTCGCGCTCCTGTGCCTCGCGGCGCGCTTCCTGCTCGCGTTGCGCTTCGCTCAGCATACGCGTGTAATGCTCTGAATGCTGTTGGAAATTCTCGAATGCAACGCGATCGCCGGAAAGTTGCGCGTCGCGCGCAAGCTGGTTGTATTTGTCGATGATCTGCTGCGGCGTGCCGCGCACCTTGCCCTCGGGGCCCGAGCTGTCAAACACTCGGTTGACGATGTTACCCATCGAACGGTTACGGTTGTTCTTTGACCGCGAACGTGTCTTGGAAGATCTCATAAGGTCTTGTTTCCGGCCTTTTGTGGCTAACAGTGTCGCGGCGCTTTCGTGTCCCCCGCCAAGGGGCAAACAATGGCCCCGGCAAGCGCTGCGATGGAGTGGCAAGTGGCGAGGGGGAGGCAAAGGCTCCCACCGCCCGCACGGCCACCACTAAGCACGCGCATCCTCACAAGACAAGAACAATCTGCCTACGAGGTGGCGAATCTGAGGGCGTTTTGCGGAATTTTGCTCTGGTTGCGCTCACATTTCGCCGAGAGACGCGTGCCCGAGGACAATGCGATCCACACCACCAAGGTCGGGATGCACTGCCACCTCTTCAAGCCCGACTGCACGAAAAAGCGCGGAAACCGCTTGTCCTTGGGTGGCCCCGATCTCCACGATCAACCGCCCCCCGGGGCGCAAATGATCTGGCGCGCCGCGGGCGATGGCGCGATAGGCCGAAAGCCCGTCGCCGCCGTCTGTGAGCGCGGCTCGCGGCTCCCAATCACGCACCTCGGGTGCGAGGCTGGGCATCTCGCCCGCCGCGATGTAGGGCGGGTTCGATACGATCAGATCATAGCGCCCGCCCACATCTTCGAACCAGTTCGATAGTGGCAGGATCAGGCGGGGCGTCACACCATGCGCTTCGGCATTGCGGCCAGCAATGGCAAGCGCTTCGGAAGACACATCCGTGCCCACCGCGCGCGCGCCGGGCCGTTCGGCCAGAAGGGAGATCGCGATGGCGCCGGAGCCAGTACCGAGATCGAGCAGCTTTTCAAAGCGTTCTGCAAGCGCGCATTCGACCAATGTCTCGGTTTCTGGTCGGGGATCGAGCACATCAGCGGAAATCTCGAACCAACGACCGTAGAACCAACGGCCGCCCAGTATGTGACTTACGGGTTCGCGAGCTTCGCGCCGTGTGACGAACCTCTCAAAACTGCTGCCGACGCTCGGCCCGATGGGATCTCGCAGATGGCTGATCAGACCGTCCGGCCCAACGCCGAGCGCCGCCGCCATGAGCCGCCGCGCATCGCGGCCCGCGTCAGGTACACCAGCAAAGGCAAGGCGCGCCGCGCCTGCGCGTAGAGCGGCTTCAACCGTTGGCGCGCTCACATCCCGCTTTCAGCCAGTTTGGCGGCCTGGTCATCGGCGATCAGCGCATCGATCACCTCATCAAGATCGCCCTGCATCACCTGATCGAGTTTGTAGAGCGTGAGATTAATGCGGTGATCGGTCATCCGCCCTTGCGGAAAATTATAGGTGCGGATGCGTTCAGATCGGTCCCCGGAGCCCACCTGGCTTTTGCGATCCGCCGCGCGCTCCGCCTCTGCCCGCTGTCGTTCGGCATCGTAGAGCCGTGTGCGCAGCACCTGCATCGCGATGGCGCGGTTTTGGTGTTGGGATTTCTCCGATGAGGTGACCACGATGCCTGTGGGGATGTGGGTGATACGAACCGCGCTATCGGTGGTGTTCACATGCTGGCCCCCTGCCCCGCTTGCGCGCATCGTATCAATCCGAATGTCGTTGGCAGGGATGTCAATATCCACCTCTTCGGCTTCGGGCAGCACGGCAACGGTTGCCGCCGAGGTATGAATACGGCCGCCCGATTCAGTAGCCGGAACCCGCTGCACACGGTGCACGCCGGATTCGTATTTCAAGCGGGCGAAGACGCCTTCGCCGCGCACGTTGGCAACAAGTTCCTTGATCCCGCCCAGTTCGGTTTCGGCATGTTCGAGGATTTCAAGCTTCCAGCCTCGCGCCTCGGCATAGCGTTGGTACATACGCAAAAGATCCCCGGCGAAGAGCGCCGCCTCCTCCCCCCCGGTGCCGGGCCGGATTTCGAGGATCGCGGGGCGGGCATCGGCAGCATCCTTGGGCAAAAGTGCGAGGCGTAGCGACTGCTCCACCTGCGGCAGCCGCTCCTTCAGCCCGGGCAATTCATCTTCTGCAAGCGCGCGCATCTCTGCATCGGCAAGCATGGCTTCGGCTTCGGTGATATCGTCAAGCAGTTGCCGGTATTCGGCGATCTCGCCAACAATCGGTTTGAGTTCAGCGTATTCGCGCGCAAGATCGGCGATCTCGCCAGCCTCGGCCCCACCAGCCATTTTCGCTTCGAGAAACTCAAAGCGCTGGGTGATTTGCTGAAGCCTGTCGAGCGGAACCATGGGTTCGTGTTTCCGATCCGCCCCATCGCGTCAAGAGGAAGCGCGCCCGTCAGCGCGCAGGGCATGATCGCCGGCGGGCACTGGCGCATAGCCCCTGCTCTCGTCCCTATCTCTCTCATCGGTTCTGTCATTGGTTTGGTAGAGGACGATGGCCGCAGCCAGCGCCGTAAGTACAATGGCAATCGCGATACTTTTCATCGCGCGGGAGATTACTCGCGGCGATCAAGCCCGCAACCATTAAGTAGAAGGAAGGATGCTTTTTTCAGCCACAGCTAGAATTTCCCTAGCGGAACTCGGCCTGGATCAGCTGTCAAAAATCGACAACCACGCCTCTACACGGGCACGATTCACCCCCAGATCCGATTGACCGAAGCGAAGCCGGGCATCAACCACAACCCTCGCGCCGTCGGGATGGGGTGTTGCTGCGACTGTGGTGTAATCGGGAAACCCCCACACGCGTGACCGCGTAACATAGGTGATCAGGCCTTCCTCTACGCTACCGGCGAGCCGTGTGGTGCGCGGGGTGTCGCGAGCGGCGGCATCGATGCGTTCAAGGGCGTCTTGCGGCCGAAGCTCGGTCACCACTGCGGCTGCGTGGCCGCCAGGCGCCTCGCGTACCGCGTCGCCCTCCCCCGGAAGATCGGGCGCCAGATGCCAGCGCGCTGGGTCATGAGGGGCAAGGCGGATAAATGCCGCAAGACCAACTACGCCGGCAGCGGCGATGACAGCAAGGGCGGGTCCGGTACGCATAGTGGTGAGATAGGAACGGGCGCTGGCCTGCTCAACCCCGCCGCGCTGCAGCCCAGAGGCAAATCAATTCCGTAGCTGCATGTGCACCAGCAACGGCGGTCACGCCAGCCGGATCAAACGGGGGCGAGACTTCGACAACGTCACCGCCCACCATGTTAACCCCTGCCAGCCCGCGCAGAATCGCCGCGGCCTGTGCCGAGGAGAGCCCGCCCCAAACAGGCGTCCCGGTACCTGGCGCAAAGGCGGGATCGAGGCAATCGATATCGAAGGTCACGTAGGCCGGGTGATCACCCGCGATGGCGCGGACACGCTCGGCCACTGCCTTTGACCCGATCTCATGCACCGCCGGCGCGTCGATGATGGCGATGCCTAGTGGATCGGGGTTTTCGGTGCGGATGCCCACTTGCACCGAGCGATCCACATCGATCAGCCCCTCGCGCACCGCCTTGAAAAACATGGTGCCATGGTCGATCCGGGCGGGCACTTCATCCGGCCAGGTATCGGTATGCGCATCGAACTGGATCAGTGCGAGGGGCCCGTACCGTGCCGCATGCGCGCGCAGAATAGGCAGGGAGATCGAATGATCCCCACCCAGCGCAATAGCGCCACAGCCAGCATCCAGGATTCCGGCGATGTGATCAGCAAGCGTGGCGGGAAAGCTTGGCACGTCTGCGTAATCGAAGGCCACGTCACCATAATCGGCAATGGCAAACTCACTTAGCGCATCGAAGCCCCAGCCATAGGGCGGATCGTTCACCATATGAGCCGACGCTTCCCGCAACGCGCGCGGGCCAAGCCGGGTCCCGGGCCGGTTAGTGGTGGCCTGATCGAAGGGAACGCCGGTGATAGCAAGGTCGAACCCCGTGAGATCCTTGGTGTAGCGGCGGCGCAAAAAGCTCGTCACCCCGCCGAAAGCGTTTTCGAAGGAAAGGCCACGAGGATCTTCCCGGGTGATCGCCCCATCGATATCGGTTTTGGCATCGGTCAGCGCCATGGCGGGCTCCTCCGTAACGTCAGAGCGGCTGCGCGCGTTCCACGAGCCGTGCGAAGAATGAGGCGCCGTAGGGCGCAGCGTCGTCATTGAAATCGTAGGCCGGATCGTGCAGCGGCGCGCTTTCGCCTTGGCCGAGAAAGAAATACGCACCCGGCCGGGCATCGAGCATGGCAGAGAAATCCTCACTTCCCGTGCGAGGCGGCGCGTCGATATCCACACGGTGTGGCCCTGCCACATCTTCCGCCGCGCTGGCGGCCAAGGCGAGTTTTTCGGTGTCGTTGCGCGTAGCCCCGAACATGCGGGTATAGATCAGCGTAACATCGACGTCGTGGATCGCCGCCTGACCAGCCGCAATCGCCCCGAGCTTGCGTTCGACCGTATCGCGGAGCGCATCGTTGTAAGTGCGGACAGTACCGCCCAGCGTGGCCGTGGGCGGGATGATGTTATGGGCGCTGCCTGCGTGAATTTGGGTGACCGACAGCGCCAGCATCTCAAGGGGTGGCTTGTCGCGCGCTGCGATCGTGTTGATCTCCTGCACGATGGCAACGGCCACCCGGATCGGATCGCGCGCAAGATGCGGATAGGCCGCGTGGCCGCCTTGGCCTTTGACGCTGATCTCGAATTGATCTGCGGCAGCAAGGAACGGGCCGGGGCGAGACCCAAATGTACCAACCTCCATTCCAGGCCAATTGTGGATGGCGAACACCTGGGCGATATCGAACCGCTCCATTACACCCTCGGCAACCATCTTGAGCGCGCCGCCACCACCCTCTTCCGCCGGCTGGAAGATCAGCGCAACGCGGCCAGCGAAGTTTCGCGTCTCCGCAAGATATTTGGCCGCGCCGAGCAGCATGGTGGTGTGCCCATCATGGCCGCAGGCATGCATCTGGCCTGGCGTTTCGCTGGCATGGGGCACGCCCGTCGCCTCATCAATCGGCAGCGCATCCATATCGGCGCGCAGCCCGATCGTGGGCCCCGGCGCACGGCCTTCGATGATGGCCACCATGCCGGTGTCTGCGATCCCCTCATGCAGCGCATCCACCCCAAACTCCCGCAGCCGTTCGGCCACGAACGCCGCGGTTTTCGGAAGGTCGTATCCCAGTTCGGGGTTGCGGTGGAGCCAGTGGCGCCACGCTTTCATCTCATCGGCAAAGCCGCCGATGCGGTTGATGACGGTCATGTGGACTCCCTTCGAACGGTCGCCGATAACCGGCATGCCAGCCTCTGCGAAAAAGGTCCATGCCCAGTTCTTCTGATACTCTTGTTCACGATCCCAAAGGCGGGATGCCACGGCTTTTGGAAATCATGCGGCGGCTACGAGACCCTGAGGGCGGCTGCCCCTGGGATATCAAGCAGGATTTCTCCACGATTGCCCCTTACACGATTGAGGAAGCCTATGAGGTGGCCGATGCCATCGAGCGCGAGGCCTGGGGCGAGCTTGAAGGGGAACTGGGCGATCTTCTCCTGCAAACGGTCTACCACACCCAGATGGGCGAAGAGGCGGGAATGTTCAGCTTCGACAGTGTGGCCAACGCGATTTCCGACAAAATGGTTGCGCGCCACCCGCATGTGTTTGGCGAGGAAAGCAACGCAAAGTCGGCAGACCAGCAGACGCGGGATTGGGAGGCGCAGAAGGCACGCGAACGGGGCGATGTCGGCGTACTCGATGGCGTCGCGCTGGGGCTTCCCGCGCTTACTCGGGCGGTGAAGCTGCAAAAACGTGCCGCGCGGGTCGGGTTTGACTGGCCGTCGACCGATGAGGTGCTTGAAAAGATCGTGGAGGAAGCGCGCGAACTTGCTGCCGAGGATGCACCCGCGAAACAGCTCGAGGAGTTTGGCGATTTGCTTTTTGTGATCGCCAACCTCGCGCGGCACCTCAAGATCGATCCCGAAGAAGCACTTCGTGCCGCCAACGCAAAGTTCACGCGGCGGTTTGAAATGATCGAGGCCGCGCTCGCGGCAAAAGGAAAAGTGCCCGCCCAGAGCGACCTGGAGGAAATGGACGCGCTTTGGGAGGCCGCCAAGGCCGACGAACGGGCCGGCGGCTAGCGAAAGCCACCTCTCGCCCCCATCTGCCCCTAAGGCAACAGGGGCGCTGGCGATGCGTGACACGGCGATCGACCCATTGGGCAGCGTTACTGGTATCGTAGACAGGCTCGATCGCCTCAGTTCCGCCGAAACGCTTACAGTACGCGATCTTGTGGAGGGTTTTGGCGACACCGCGTTTGTTGCACTCATGGCGGTGCCAGCGCTGATTGTTGTGTCGCCCCTGAGCGGTATTCCCGTACTGTCTTCAATCTGCGGGCTGACAATCGCCCTGATCGCGGTGCAGCTCCTCCTTCAGCGCAAGCACCTTTGGCTGCCATCAGCGCTGATGGCGCGGCAGATCGATGTCAGGCGTGTGCGCCGCGTGCTCGGGCGTATGCGGCGGGTCGCGGCGTGGCTGGACCGGCGCGCCCACCGCCGGCTGTCACTGCTCACCTACGGGCCGCTTGCCGCGCTGCCCCGTGCGCTATGCGTTGTGGCAGGGCTGTCGATGCCGTTTCTGGAACTCTTGCCGTTTTCCTCATCGCTTCTCGGAACCGCTGTGTTGTTTTTTTCGGCGGGGTTTCTCACGCGGGACGGTCTTTACACCTTGATCGGCATGGGATTCGTGGGGATCGCCGCGACGATCCCATTGACTGCATTCAAGGTTGTTACCGGCGCGGCATAGCGCATGCGCCACGTTACCACGCCCACGAATGCCTTTGCGCTAGTTCGCCAGCATCCACTCGCCCTCGGGCCAGAAGGCATGGAAGGCGAAGGCAAACATCACGTCATGGGGCAGGTCCTCGCCCGCCTCGTTGCGTACGCGGATCGTGCCCACATCCCGCCCATCGGCGATGTTGCGGCTGTCGAGCGCGGAAGCTTGCCCGGCCGCCCATGTGAGTGTGACGCCCGCCTCGGTGACTTCGGGGGTTACCCTCAGGCGCTCCACAGGCCAGGCGCGATCGCCCACCCGCACCACACGGGCCAGAGCCGGAATATCGTGGGGCGGCATTTCGCCGTTGTAGAGGAAGGGTTTCCGCGAACTGTCATAGTTGGTGTAGGGGTTTTGGCCGTATGGGCGCGGCCAGCCCGGCTCATCCATCACCGCGCCTTCAGGGTTGCGCGCTTTGAACTCGGCCCAGCTTTCCATCCAGGTGGGCAGCGCCACGAGTTCCACGCCCGTCATCTCGCCCACGATCCCCTCGCCAATGGCTTGCTGCCACCAGCTTTCAGTCTCGCGATCATACATCACCATGTCGGAATTTCGCAGCTTGCCGGAGACGCCGAAGCTTAGCACCTGGCCCTCAACGCGGCGATCAAAGGTGATACCGGAGTTACAGAGGGGGCAGAAGGTGACGGCGACCGGAATATCGCCCACCTCATCATTCACGATCTCATGCCAAGTGAGATAGCGGATCGGGTAAGCACGTGGAACTTCGCCTTCGATTTCGAGCGTTATTACGGGTTCGCGATCGCCAATGCGGGTTTCTTCGGCGGCTGCGATGAAGTTCGGATCGTCAATTGCAGGAATGCCGTCTTTTGGCGGGCCGCCTGAGAGGATTTCCACCCAATTCTCAACGCTGGTTTGCTCGAAGTCGGTATTTGGCCATTCGAACTTCCAGAAGCTTGGATCGGCAGTAGCGCTGGTGGCGGCAACCGCGAAAGCGGCGGCGGCCAGAACGGGTTTCAGGAACATCGGCGCATCTCCTCGGCAATCGCGTAGGAGGCAGCGTAGAGATTGGCCTGCGCGCTGGATAGCCCTGCTCACAAAGGCGTGACGGAGCGGGTCTTGGCGTCGTAGCTGGCGCGGAACCCGGCCCCACCGCGACCTGCGGCTTGGGGAGTGTTTCAGTGCAAACCCACAACATCGCGGGGCGCAGTCACGGCGATCCGGCAACGGTCAAGCGTAGTTAATCCAAGCAACCCCGTAATACGCCAAATCAGCGCTCAATGCTCACTTGATCGCTCTGCGTTGGGAGGGCCCGGCGATGGCGCAGCGGTCTTATTCAGCACCTAGCAGCGCTACCTTACGACCGTAACGCTTTCCATCATATCTGGCGTTTCCGAAACTATACCGCTCGGTGCACCGTCGCTTTTCTTGATCGCATCGACAACATCCATACCTTCGACTACCCGGCCGACAACCGTGTATAGGCCATTGAGGTGTTCGGCAGGCCCGAACATGATAAAAAACTGGCTGTTGGCCGAGTTGGGGTCCTGCGCCCGCGCCATGCCAACAACGCCGCGCTCAAACGGCACATCGGAAAACTCTGCCGGCAGATCAGGCCGCTCCGACCCACCCATGCCCGCTTGGGCGAGGCCGCCCTCGGCCGTTCCAAACTGCACATCCCCGGTTTGCGCCATGAAGCCTTCGATTACCCGGTGGAAGACCACGCCATCATATGCGCCCTCTTCGGCCAGTGCCGTGATCTGTTCCACATGCGCCGGGGCCACATCGTCCAGCAAGTCGATCACGACGGTTCCGTTGGCCTCCCCGGCCACCGTGATTTCCAGGTTCGGGCCCGGGCCATCGGCGGCAGCGTGCGAAGCGGCAGTGGCCGGCTGAGAGGCAAAGTAAAGCCCGCCGATGCCCGCGAGGCCCAGCGCGGTGAGCGCGCCTATGATGATCGCATCGCTACGCATCGGCGGCCACCTTCACGCTAATCATACGATCGGGGTTCATCGGCGGCTCGCCGCGGAGGATTTCGTCAACATGCTCCATCCCTTCGATCACCCGGCCATAGACGGTGTATTGACCATTCAGGAAATGGTTGTCGGAGAAATTTATGAAGAATTGGCTGTTGGCGGAATTGGGGTTCTGCGACCGCGCCGCCCCTAACGTGCCCCGATCGTGGGGCAGCTTGGAAAACTCGGCTGGCAGATCCGGCAGGTCAGACCCACCCGTGCCGGCGCGGCGGATATCGAAGCCGTCTTCGGCATTGCCATGGGCGACATCGCCGGTTTGGGCCATAAAGCCGTCTATCACCCGGTGGAAGACTACGTTGTTATAGGCCCCGGAACGGGCAAGTTCCTTCATCCGCTCGGCATGTTTCGGCGCCACGTCGGGCATAAGTGCGATGGTGACTGTGCCGCCCTTAAGCTCCATCAATATCGTGTTCTCCGGATCTTTGATCTCGGCCATTCTGCTCTCCACATAGTCGGTCAGGGACGACCCTAGTCTGCGGGACTGTGCAGGAAAACCCCAAAGCCCGGAATGGGGTGTTGACGGCGGCGCGACGCTGGGTTGGGTTGGCCCCGGACACGGCAGTGGCGAGGAGTTTGGCATGGGCTGGAACACGCTCGACGATCTTGAGCTTGGCGGCAAGACAGTGCTCACGCGCGTCGATATCAACGTACCGATGGAAGACGGGCGGGTGACCGATACCACCAGGATCGAGCGGATCAGGCCCACGGTGACGGATATTCTCGCCAAAGGCGGTAAGCCCGTGCTGCTGGCACATTTCGGGCGGCCGAAGGGCAAGGTGGTGCCCGAGATGTCACTCGCGCACATCCGCGGCGCGGTGGAAAAGGTGCTGGGCGTGCCGGTGGCCTTTTCTGCGGCCACGATTGGGCCCACGGCTGAAGGGGCAATTGCAGATCTTGCAGACGGTTCGGCGCTTCTGCTTGAAAACACGCGTTTTCACAGCGAAGAGACCGCGAATGATGCGGAGTTTGCAGGGGCACTGGCGGCGCTTGGGGATGTTTACGTGAACGATGCTTTTTCGGCCGCGCACCGAGCACATGCCTCAACCGAAGGGATCGCGCGACTTCTGCCCGCCGCCGCCGGGCGGCTGATGGAGGCAGAGCTGCGCGCGCTCGAGGCAGCCCTCGGCACGCCCGAACGCCCTGTCGTGGCGGTGGTGGGCGGTGCGAAGGTTTCGACAAAGCTCGACCTGCTTGCCAACCTTGTGCGCAAGGTCGACACGCTGGTGATTGGTGGCGGGATGGCAAACACATTCCTCGCCGCGCAAGGCCATGACGTGGGCACATCGCTTGCCGAACACGAAATGGCGGAGACTGCCCGCGACATCCTGGCGCGGTCTGGCGAAGCGGCCTGCGAAATCTTGCTGCCCACCGATGTGGTGATCGCGCGCGAGTTCAAAGCCGGCGCAACGTCTGAGACGGTTGCCGCGGGCGCCTGCCCGCCGGATGCGATGATTCTCGACGCCGGCCCTGAAACGGTGGCGGCCATCACTGCAGCCTTCGCTGCCGCAAAGACGGTGATCTGGAATGGCCCCCTCGGCGCCTTTGAGATCGCTCCCTTCGATGCCGCCACCACCGCCGCCGCTAAGGCCGCGGCGGCCGAGACGCGCGCGGGCCGCCTGATCACAGTGGCGGGTGGCGGCGATACCGTTGCCGCCCTGAACGCTGCCGGTGTTGCCGCGGATTTCACATATATTTCCACCGCGGGTGGCGCTTTCCTTGAATGGATGGAGGGGAAAACTCTGCCGGGCGTTGCCGCCCTGGAAACAGCCTGAAGCGCGGAGGGGCCGCCGTTGCCACGTTAGCGCCACCACAATTGCCAGCCTGCCGGGCGCAGCCTAAACCCCGGCGTGAAAAGACCTTTGGAGGGATCCCATGAACCAAGACCAAGCCACCCAGATGCGCGACGGCGCGGGCTTTATCGCTGCGCTCGATCAATCCGGCGGCTCTACCCCGAAGGCGCTGCGCCTCTATGGGATTGAAGAGAGCGCCTATTCCGGCGATGCGGAAATGTTTGACCTCATTCATGCCATGCGTAGCCGCATCGCCCAAGCCGAGGCGTTCACAGGCGAGAAGGTGATCGGCGCAATCCTTTTTGAGATGACGATGGACCGTGAGATCGGCGGCAAACCAGCTGCGACGTATCTTTGGGAAGAGCGCGGCGTGGTGCCGTTTCTGAAGGTAGACAAAGGGCTGGCGGATGAGGCCGAAGGCGTTCAGCTGATGAAGCCCATCGATGGGCTTGACGGTCTGCTCGATCGCGCGGTGGCCAAAGGGATCTTCGGCACGAAGATGCGCTCAGTCATCCATGCGGCCAACGCTGCGGGGATCGCCGCGAACGTTGCGCAGCAGTTCGAGATCGGCCGCGCAATCCTCGCCAAGGGGCTGATGCCGATCCTGGAACCGGAAGTGACGATCACGATCGCCGATAAGGCGGAGGCGGAAGACATCCTCTTGGCCGAAATCCTCAAGAACCTCGACGCGTTGCCTGAGGGCACCGAAATCATGCTGAAGCTGTCGCTGCCCACGAAACCCAATCAGTACAAACCGCTTGTTGACCACCCCAAGGTGATGCGCGTTGTGGCGCTTTCGGGCGGGTATGCGCGTGATGAAGCCAACGCGCTTCTTGCCCAGAACGCCGGCGTAATCGCAAGCTTCAGCCGCGCGCTGACCGAAGGGCTTTCTGCAGGTCAGGATGATGCGGCCTTTAACGCCACGATTGCGGGCACGATCGACGGGATCTATCAGGCTTCGGTCGCCGGCTGACGCTGTGGATTTTGAGGGCAAGACCGGGGCGCCTCCTCCGGACTCGGGAAAGGACCATGGAAGAGGCGGGGGGCGGCGCCGCGCCGATCCGTGCCGCGGGGGATTCACAATCGGGTAGCTGCTGTGTAATGATTCGCCGCGCAGGCCGCCCGGCAAAAGGCGGCGGATGAGGACGCAGATGACAAGCCCCCGGCCTCCCTTGCCCCGCAGCCGGCCCGCCTTGGGCGCGGTGATCTATCTTTCGCTGATGTGCCTGGCAGGAATGTACTTCGTCTTTGCAAGTGTTCAGGGCGATTACGGTCTGTTCCGCCGCGTGCAGATCGAAGCCGAACGCGCCACGCTTGAGGCCGAACGGACGGCGCTGGCCGCCGAGGTGGCCGCGCTAGAGAACAAGACGCGGCGCCTTTCCGACGACCATCTCGACCTTGAGCTTCTCGACCAGCAGGCGCGGGATGTACTGGGGCTCGTTCGCCCTGACGAAATGGTACTGCGCTAACGCGGCGCCAAGCGCTTGCAAGGCCCGTGCCGCTGCGGCAGTTTATCCGGTGCACCTGCTGGGCGCTTCCTGTAAGGGATAGTTTAACGCTGAACTATCTTGCTCTGAGGGAGGGTCTGCTGGCATGGCCGCGAGACGCACGACCAAGAAACCCAATGTCTCAAAAGAAGAACTGCTGCATTACTACCGGGAGATGCTGCAGATCCGCCGGTTCGAAGAAAAGGCGGGACAGCTTTACGGCATGGGGCTGATCGGCGGGTTCTGTCACCTCTATATCGGGCAGGAAGCCGTTGTCGTGGGGCTCGAGGCTGCGGCGGATGAAGGCGACAAGCGCGTCACCTCCTACCGCGATCACGGGCATATGCTGGCCTGCGGAATGGATCCCAAGGGTGTTATGGCCGAGCTGACGGGCCGCGAGGGGGGCTATTCCCGCGGTAAGGGCGGCTCGATGCACATGTTCTCTAAGGAAAAGCACTTCTATGGCGGCCACGGCATCGTTGCCGCCCAAGTGCCGATTGGCGCGGGCCTGGCTTTTGCCGACAAATACCTTGGCAACGATCGCGTAACTTTCACCTATTTCGGCGATGGCGCGGCGAACCAGGGCCAGGTCTATGAGACCTATAATATGGCCGAACTTTGGGATCTTCCGGTGATCTTCGTGATCGAGAACAACCAGTATGCGATGGGAACAAGCGTAAAGCGCTCTACCAAATCCCCTAGCCTTTGGGAGCGCGGCGCTGCCTACGGCATCCCGGGCGAAGAAGTAGATGGGATGGATGTGCTGGCGGTGAAGGCCGCTGGCGAGAAGGCCGTCGCGCACTGCCGCGCGGGCAAAGGCCCCTACATCCTTGAGGTCATGACCTACCGTTATCGCGGGCATTCGATGTCAGACCCAGCGAAATACCGCACGCGCGACGAGGTGCAAAAGATGCGCGAGGAACGCGACGCCATCGAGCATGTGCGCGACCTGCTCCTGACAGGCAAGCATGCCACGGAAGATGAGCTCAAGGCCATCGACAAAGAAATCAAGGACATCGTGAATGCCGCGGCGGAGTTCTCGAAAGAAAGCCCGGAGCCAGATGTTTCGGAGCTGTGGACAGACATCTATGCCGAAGCGCTGCCGCAAGGGGAGGCTGTGTAATGGCGACTGAAGTTCTCATGCCCGCACTCTCGCCCACCATGGAAGAAGGAACGCTTGCCAAATGGCTGGTGAAAGAAGGCGATAACGTTTCGTCCGGCGACATCCTGGCCGAGATTGAAACCGACAAGGCAACGATGGAATTCGAGGCGGTGGATGAGGGCACCGTCGGCAAGATCCTTGTCGCCGAAGGGACAGAGGCGGTTAAGGTGAACACTCCTATCGCGGTGCTTCTTGAAGACGGCGAGGATGCCGACAGTGCTGAGATCGACAGCAGCCAATCGCAACAGCCGGTTCCTGTGAACAAGGCTCAGTCGAGCGAGGATTCTCCAGCTGCCGCGATTCATCATCCCGTCCCCGCCGCACTCGAGGCACCGTCAAGTGAGCCGGACTATCCCGAGGGCACAGAACTGATTCAGTCGACTGTCCGGGAAGCGCTGCGCGATGCGATGGCAGAAGAAATGCGCCGCGACGAAGCAGTGTTCCTGATGGGCGAAGAGGTGGCCGAATACCAGGGTGCCTACAAGATCAGCCAGGGCCTTCTGGAAGAATTCCACGCCCGCCGGGTAATCGACACGCCGATTACCGAACATGGTTTTGCCGGTATCGGCGTGGGCGCCGCTTTTGGCGGCCTGCGTCCGATCGTGGAATTCATGACGTTCAACTTCGCCATGCA